>MKTG01000026.1:0-6900 GCA_001897615.1 Burkholderiales bacterium 68-10 | reverse complement strand
TTGGCCGCAGTGTCCGGCCGTCCGCCACAGCCTCTTGATATCAGGAGGCCCCATGGCGAACGCACATGAACTGGCCCGCGGCCACAATCGGCTGCGCGCCCTGATCGAGTTCGCCGTCGGCGAAGGCTGGCACGTCAAGCGCACGGCGGGCGGTCACCTCAAGTTCACCAAGGCAGGCTGCGCCGCGATCTACACCAGTTCGACGGCCAGCGATCACCGGGCAGCCCTCAACGCCCGTGCGCAGATCCGTCGTGCCGAGCGCGAGACCCGATCCCAAGCGCAGGGGGGCGGCCATGACTGAGATCACCTCCCAGCAGATGGCCGGCAAACTGCTTGCATCCGGGTTCGAGCGCAGCGGCCCGTCAGCAACGTCCTTGAGCGACCCGATCGCCGACACGCCCATGGTCGTGACCCTGGACCAGTTGCGCCCCTACGACCACGACCCGCGCAAGAAGCGCAATCCGGTGTACGAGGAAATCAAGGCATCCATCCGCGAGCGTGGTCTGGACGCGGCACCGGCCATCACCCGGCGGCCCGGCGACGATTACTACATCATCCGCAATGGCGGCAACACGCGACTGGCAATCCTGCGCGAACTCTGGTCGGAGACCAAGGACGAACGTTTTTTTCGGGTCTCATGCCTGTTCCGCCCATGGCCCGAGCGTGGCGAGATCGTCGCGCTCACCGGACATCTTGCGGAAAACGAACTGCGCGGTGGCCTCACCTTCATCGAGCGCGCTTTGGGCGTCGAGAAAGCGCGCGAGTTCTACGAACTGGAAATCCGCTCCACCCTGAGCCAGTCCGAGCTGGCCCGCCGCCTGGCCGCCGACGGATACCCCGTGCAGCAGTCGCACATCAGCCGGATGGCCGACGCCGTACGCTACCTGTTGCCCGCAATCCCGACCGTGCTCTACGCCGGCCTGGGGCGTCACCAGGTCGAGCGGTTGTCGGTCATGCGCAAGGCCTGCGAGCGCACCTGGGAGCATTACGCCAAAGGCCGCTCACTGGTTCAGGACTTCGACGAGTTCTTTCAGGAAGTGCTGTCGCAATTCGATGTCCAGGCCGACGAGTTCTCTGCGCAGCGTGTACAGGACGAACTGATCGGCCAGATGACCGAATTGCTGGGTGTTGATTACGACGTGCTCGCTCTGGACATGACCGAATCCGAGAGTCGCCAGCGTGCCTTGGTCAGCGAGCCGACGCCGCCCTCGACGCCGCCTGCCTTGCCAGAGCCAGAAGCCATCGCGCGCCCACCTGCCGATACTGCGCCACCTGCTGCGAGGCCAACGGCAACTCCCTCGACGGGCGAGAGCGACGCGGATGCCAGTCATCCGGGCACGGTCAGCACGGCGGCAGATGGCGACCTGCTTCGGGAGCACATCGTCTCGCCAGCGCCGACGACCGAACGGCTTGAGTCCATCCAGCGCATGGTCGCCGACCAGTTGGGCGATCCACTGCCGCACGACTTCTCGGCGAATGTCTTGCAGTCCATCCCGGTGCAGGCTGGCGGGCTCTATCCGATCTCGGATGTCTGGTACATCGCCCCCGGCCTGGACACACCCGAGCACCTGCGCATCCACGTCGCGCAGTTTGCCCGCGAGATTGCGGTCGAGGCAGAGCTGGGCGAGTGCATCGATGACCGCCCAGACGGCATCGGCTTCGCCTGCCGTGCTCGCACCACAAACCCAGCGCCGCTGGGCCGTGCCGTCCATGCGCTGTTGGCTTGCCTGGCTGGTCAGCAGCCCGCCGACGTCGGTCTGGACAACGGGCAACTCGTCATCGACCTGCCGGCGCTGCTGCACGGCCAGGGCGACGTAACCCGACGATTGAGCGACACCGCGTTGGTCAAGCTGTTCCGCCAGCTGCGACTGGCCCGCCGCCTGCTCGATCTCGAAGCCGGCGCTGCGGACTCTGGAACCTAAGCGAGGGAGGCCAGCATGTCCACAGCACACCCACTCAACCAGGCTGTCATCGCCCAGGCCCTCTATGACCTGCGCAATGGGCAACTGCGCCGCTGCAAACTGATGGGGTTTGGCGAGGCAGAGCTGGACGCCCTCAAGCATCCTGCGCTGATCAGCGTGCTGGCCAACGCCAACGTCTCCTGGTGCTCAGTGACGGTCAACCGCGAAGTGCTGCGGCGGCTGCTCCAGCAGGCGCAGGACGTGGAGAAGGAAATCGCCACAGTCGATCGCATGCTCAGGCTGGGCGCGAGTACGGAGATGGTCAGCAAGTTCTATGGCTTGACGCATCAGGAAGTAGCGCTTCGCCGTGAAATCCTCGGTCTGCCCAAGCGCAAGGGTCGGCACCCCGTGCTGGACGAGGAGCAGGACACGGAGCTGTGGCGGCAATGGAAGGCCGTGACCAACAGCAGGACCGTCGATCTCGAAGACGAAACCTCCATCCTCGATGCCTCCATGGACTTGGCCGAAGGCATGTCGCTGCCTCTGTCGGTGGTCTGGGCCTCGATCAAGGGCTGGGTCGATCAGGGATTGGCTTGAGTCATGGCCGTGGACGAACCCGCACCACGAGTCCGACGCCAAGGCCCCATCGCACTCGCAGAGCTGTTCGATGCTGCGCTGAAAGACCTTGCGCCCAAGCCCGCCCCCAGCGCACCTGCGTCTACACCTGCACAGTCGCCCACGCCCACCTCCGGCGATGCTTTCCTGTTCAGTGGCAACCGGCACGAGACGGTGCCACGCAAGTTGTTCCTCGACCGCCGCCTGACGCCGCTGGAACGGAACGCCTGGCAAGTATTCCGGCTGATGCTCAACGACGATGGCGTGACCGCATTTCCCACCTACGAGCAGTTGCGCCCCTGGCTGGCGTCCATGCCCTGCGCAGGCCAGGCCTCGCATGAAACCGTGGCACGGGCGCTGACACTGATGCGCCTGACCCGCTGGCTGAGCCTGGTTCGGCGACGGCGTGACCCCAAGACCGGCCGCATCCTCGGCAATCTGTACGTGCTGCACGACGAACCCCTGACACCGTTCGAGGCCATGCAGCTCGACCCGGACTACCTGCAACTCGTCAGCCAGGCGCTCGGCCATTCTGCCAAGGCCGTGCAGATCGTGGGCCTGCACACGCTCAAGGAAATCGGCGAAGACCCATTACTGGCCGGACGCACCCTCCCGTCACGGTTGCAGGTGATGGCCGAACGTCTCGCCAACCAGAACCCCACGGCCTGCGACAGTTATCCACAGGAAGACGCCATTCACGATTCCGAAGAAGGGGCTCCGAGCCTTCTTCGGAATCGTGAACGACCCGCTACGGATTCCGAAGCAGGGCTGAAACCCGCGCCAGACGTCTCTCTTCGGAATCCGAAGCAGGCCCGTACAGTACGTAGTAGTTGTATTAATGAAATACGTACTACTGCGCAGGCGCGCGCGCTGGGCGATCTGCAATGGCCCAAGCGCTTTGCACAACTGAAGGCGGAACAGCAGGCGGGTGCCAAGGTGGCATTGCAGCAAGTTGATCCCTCGCTGAGGCAGGACGTGCTGGACGAATGGGCCGCGCGTTGTAGCAACCACGGCATCCGCAATCCCGCAGGGTATCTGTTCGGCATCATCCAGCGGGCCATCCACGGTGAGTTCAATGCCTGGGCAAAGAAAGACCCGCCACCGGCACCCACTCAACCAAACGAACGGCCACCACCCGCACCGCCGGCCCAAACGCAGGGTAAGCCGGTGCCACCAGAAGTCGCCAGGCAGCACATCGAGCGGCTTCGAGATCTGCTCGCCAGCAAGTGAGCCGACCGGCAAGGCGGTGAAGTGGACACCCATGGATGTCAGTAGAGCTATCCCCTGGGGATAGTTCCACCGTTGGGGCGGATGCCGTGCAGTCGCAGGCCTCGCCTCGAACATCTGCCGCAGCATCGGCGTGGCCCACCCTGATCCCGACGCGCAGCGTTCGCTGGCGCTCCATGGAGCTATCCCCTGGGGATAGCTCGTGCCGCAGGCGGCCACCACGCCCTGAACCGGGGTCTGGCAGGTTTCGGTTTGTTGACTGACTGCCTTCCGCTTCCTGCCGAAGCTGACCGCTCCTTTCCCCACAACGAGCGGACACCATGGCAACCAATGAACCTCTGCAACTGAATCTCGGCTCCCTGCGCAGCGCGATGTCGCTGACGCTTCACACCCACCACGCTTCGCGCATCTGGCATGGCCGTGCCGCCGCCGAGGGGCGACCGGGCATCGTCGGCCTGAACGGCTACATCGCCCAAATGAACAAGATGCGGCGCGGTTCGGAGCAGGACGACCCGTACTCGGATTGGTGGATGCTGCGCATCGAGGTCAAGCTCGACCAGACCAAGACCAGGCTGCAATCGCTGCGCGAGCAGGTGGATCAGGCGCTGGCAAGCGTACCGCCGGCACTCAGCCTGGGCGAGAACCTCAACGTGCAACCCGTCAAGTTGCCGCTGTTCGTCAATGCGCAGCTCGGCTTCGCGGCGGTCTATCTGCTGGCCGACTACGACGACATCGCCCGCAAACTGATCCTCGCCCACCACACGGCGCTCATCGACCGCAGCACCTTGGAGCTCTGGCTTAACGAGGGTGCCCATGCACTGCGCAGCCTGTTCTCGCTGGCCCAGCAATACCGCTATTCGGGCTGCACGCGCGACGACTTCGTGTCGAAGAACGCTGCAGCACGGGCGGCGTTGGAGAAATTCGGCGAACTGCCGCAGGACGTGCTGGAAGGCACGCGCCGCTCGAAGTTCGCGCCGCCCATCGTGCGCCGTGGCCTGCAACAGCGTGCTGAGAGTCCTGCTGCAGCGCCTGCCCTTAACGACGAGGCCGCCACCGACGTGGCGCCCGAGGTCGGCGCCGGCGAGGTCGAGGGCGAGCAGGCATGAGCGATCCGAACCGCGAACCCCGTTACTTCCAGGGCCTGCAACAGGCTGCCTTCATGAAGCTGGAACACGCTGCCTCTCTAAAAGGCCTTTTGAAGCCTTTTAAGGGTAAGGGGGATCTTGAGGCCTGGGCCAGCCAGTGCTTCGCCATGCGCGACGAGTTGATTAGCTTGACGCAGCGGCAGGTGCTGCAACAGGCAGTCGGGCATCCCTTCCACCTGCTGCCCGTGGAGTTGGCCCAGCAAACCACTGGCGCAGGCACGGCGTTTTTGCGCTGGCGCAAGCACGACCGCTCAGCCATGGGCGTAGCCCTGTGGCAGGAATTGATGGCGAGCACCGGCACGCCGGTCAACTTGCTGGCCGAGCTGCACGCGATCGAGCTTCAGCGCATCACGCTGAACATGCAGATCAGCCTGTTGCACACCTTGGGCAGGCAGGCCCAGGAGTGCGCCAGCAAGGCCGCCAAGGCGGAAGACGCCTACCTGCGCAGGCTGCTCAAGTCCATCCCACCTGGAATGCGTGATCGGTGATGGCACCGGACACCCCAGTACACGCCCGGCACCGACGTGGCACGGGTATTTCAACCACCATGGAGATTGCAACATGAGCACGCATTTTTGGGGCGAAGGCAACATTGGCTCCCCGCCCGAGTACCGGGAGTTCCCCAACGGCAACGACGAGCCGCGGCGCTTGCTGCGGTTGAACGTGTATTTCGACAACCCCATTCCCACCAAAGGCGGTGACTTCGAGGATCGCGGCGGCTTCTGGGCACCGGTGGAAATCTGGCACCGCGACGCCGCGCACTGGAAGAACCTCTACCAGAAGGGCATGCGCGTCCTGGTCGTCGGACGCATGGAGCGCGAACCCTGGACGGACAACGAGGATCAGCCGCGCGAAACCTGGCAGATCAACGCGCGCAGCGTCGGCATCCTGCCGTTTCGCATCGAGTCCGTGACCCTCAGCCCGAAGCCGCAGGATGCGGAGGCAAAGTCCCAGGCCGCCCAGGAACCGGCTGCGCCAAAAGAGCCGCGGCGTAGGAAGTGACCCGGTATAAGCAGGCCACTGTTCGCCGCTCCATGCACCCGCGAGCTATCCCCAGGGGATAGCTCCATCTACGTCCACCGGATTCCACGCGCTCCCGAAAATCAGGGCTCCCGGCCCGCACACCCCGGCTGCACGCTATCTCCGCCCGAGCCATTCCATCCAGTGAAAGTGGTCGCCACCGCTTGCGACTTGTTTGCTGTTGCCCCTGGCGGTGCCCGGCATCCTCGATTCCAGCAACTCAATGAACCACGGAAATCGGATGGACGGATATGCGGCTGTTCTTGTGCGAGAAGCCCTCCCAGGGCAAGGATATTGGTCGGATTCTCGGCGCGACACAGCGCGGTGAAGGCTGCCTCAACGGCGCCGGCGTCACGATTACCTGGTGCATCGGCCATCTCGTAGAAGCGGCAGCACCCGAGGTCTATGACGCGGCGCTCAAGCGCTGGTCACTGGAGCAGTTGCCCATCATTCCCCAGCAGTGGCGGGTCGAGGTCAAACCCAAGACCGCCACGCAATTCAAGGTCGTCAAGGCGCTTCTGGCGAAGGCGACCCACCTCGTCATTGCGACCGACGCCGACCGCGAGGGCGAGTTGATCGCCCGCGAGATCATCGACCTGTGCGGCTACCGCGGCCCCATCGAGCGGTTGTGGCTGTCGGCGCTCAACGATGCGTCCATCCGGGTGGCGCTCGCCAAGCTGCGGGCCTCGACCGAGACGCTGCCGATGTACTACTCGGCATTGGCGCGCTCGCGGGCGGACTGGCTCGTCGGCATGAACCTCAGCCGGCTGTTCACCGTGCTCGGGCGGCAGGCCGGCTATGACGGCGTGCTGTCGGTTGGCCGGGTCCAGACCCCGACGCTGAAGCTCGTGGTGGACCGCGACCGCGAGATCGCGGCGTTCGTGTCCTTGCCGTACTGGGCCATCGACGTGTCCCTGTCCGTAGGCGGCCAGTCCTTCACCGCGCAGTGGGTTGCCCCCGATGCCTGCACCGACGACACCGGCCGCTGCCTG
>MKTG01000025.1:3279-5075 GCA_001897615.1 Burkholderiales bacterium 68-10 | reverse complement strand
GGAGAACGGGCTGCTGGCCATCGACCTGTTCCGTGAGGTACCCGAGCAGCTGAAGCCGCGGCGTATCGCCATTGGACCCTCGGTCGGAACGAGGCCCGGGGAGCAGAAGCAGATCGGTCAGGACCTCAAGTCCGCCGCCTGACGCAGGAACCGCCATAGGTAGCCTCCCGGTGACACCGGGGGGCGCTTTTGCGGAGCATGAGCATGAGCAGAACATACTACCCATCCGACGAATACGACAGTTACGAACTGGAGCAGAAGCGGGAGAAGCGCCGTCGGCGTTTGCTAAAGCGGCTGTGGAGCGATGACGACGATGACGCCCCCCCTGCTGCCCCAGTAGCTGACCAGCTACCTAAAACTCCGCCTCTGGGCGCGGCCCAAGCCGCTTAGGGAGGGCCAGATGCAGACTATGGACCAGCAGTCCAGCGGGGCAAGCTCGGCACCCCTTTTTGACTGGCAGCTTGACGTTCAGAGGCTCGAGCGAGAAGCCAAGGCGGCCTTAGCTGCCGGCCGGCGCGACCCGTGGACCACCATCGAAGCAGAGTGTTCACTGGACTTGATCGAGGCCGAACTGGTTGCACTACGGGGGCGTGATCCTCGGCAGGTGTCGGACAGCATCATTGAGCTACGAAGCTGGAAATCCCGCGTAGAACGCGTCCTCCGAATGCTGGGTTCGCTTGACGAACCAGAGTGAAGCACTCCCGGCCCCCAAGGGGCCGGGAGTAGATTTGAGCTGGTGCCATGCAGGACTACGACCTTCCCCAGATCGCGATCGATGAGATGGTCCGTTTGGTCAAGGAGGCCGGGACACCGATAGAGGACCGGCCCGAGTTCAAAATTCTGTGGGACGAACGCCTGATCATGGGCGGCGACAAGAAGCGCGTCCACATCACGCAGCGAGGCAAGAACTGGCTACAGCGGCGCGGCTTAATCGCCTGACCCGCCTTTTCCGAACCACCACAGCCTACTTCTCAAAGAACGTGAAGGTACGGCTACTCGGTGTGGCCTTGCTAGCTGGCATCTGCCTGATCTAGACTTCGCCATTGACCTAGATCGGCTCCAACTGGCCCCGGCTCCATAAGGACCGGGGCTTTTGTTTCCAGCGCTTCGGCATGCCACATCCAGGCTACCAAGGCATGGAGCCCGAACATATCAACCAGGCTAGGCCGATCGAGGCGCCGAGCTCCATGGCCAGTACCCCAACAACAAAAAGCCATTGCCTTGCTTCTCCCCTGCGCCGATTCAAGGCCGCCCTAACATGACGAGTTCGAAGTTCAGCTTAGCCGTAAATCGGTGCGCCTTTCCTTCCCTGACGCGTATGCGAAAGTCAGCAACCTCACCGTTGCCGGGCAGCTCTTCCCTGGCCATGTCGAGCAGTGCCATAATCGCCTGCTGCCGGGCCAGCCGTTCGCTGGGGCAGTCCATTCCGAAATCATCGCGCGCCCAAACACTTCCGTTGAAGATATCGAAGTAGTATCGCATTCTCTAAACCCACGTGACCGCATCCTAATGACTTGGGCGGGTTAGGGTTTCCATGGATATGGAGAATTGATCGACTGCGGCTTCGCGACGGAAGTGTGCGCAGGACTGCTGGCTCGGTTCACAACACCAACCGGCTGGTGATCTCCCACGACGCGACGATGTCCATCACGTTTCCCAGCTCGTCGGCGATGGTAATCAGCCGGCCGCTGTGCGAGTTCGGCGCCCACAATCCCGAGTCAATAAGCTCGGCGATGACCCGCAGCGCTTCGTGTCGAGCAGCGAGAATTCCGTCGCACTCGATACCCTCAATGTCC
>MKTG01000025.1:1468-3238 GCA_001897615.1 Burkholderiales bacterium 68-10 | reverse complement strand
ACTTATTGGCCTGGTTGCAGTGGTCGATCTAGGATTACCCCGTATTGCGGAGGCACCTCAATGGCGGGGCGAATTGATTCATCCGCGGTGCCCCGATGCCCTTCACCTTCCAGACGGTGATGCCGATCCTCTTGCTGATCGGCTCCAACGTGTTCATGACCATCGCCTGGTATGGACACCTGAAGTTCCCGAGCATGGCGATGTGGGTGGCGGTGATGGCCAGCTGGGGCATCGCGCTGGTGGAATACTGGCTGGCGGTGCCGGCCAACCGCATCGGCTACGGCGCCTATACGGCGGCGGAACTCAAGACCATCCAGGAGGTGATCAGCCTCACGGTATTCGCCGGCTTTGCCGTGCTCGTCCTGGGAGAGAAGCTGACCTGGAACCATGCGGTCGGCTTCGGGCTGATCTTTGTCGGGGCCTTCTTCATCTTCCGCGGGCCGCTGAAGTAGCTCGGAACCTAGTCACATTCAGTAAGTTGAGAACCCTCAGCGCGGCTCGCGCCAATCAAGCGAAGAGGGAACTCACATGCCTAACGAGAAAACGCTCGACGACCTGTTCCTCGATACCCTCAAGGACATCTACTACGCCGAAAAGCAGATCGTGAAAACGCTGCCCAAGATGGCGAAAGCAGCTACGGCTCCCGAGTTGAAGGCCGGATTCGAAAAGCACCTCGAGGAGACAGAGGGGCACGTCGAGCGGCTGGAACAGATCTTCGAGCTTATCGGCAAGCCTGCCCGCGGCAAGACCTGCGACGCCATCCTCGGCATTATCGAGGAAGGCAAGTCGATCATCGAAGACTTCAAGGGCACGCCGGCGCTGGATGCGGGCCTGGTGTCAGCAGCGCAGGCCGTCGAGCACTACGAGATTGCCCGCTATGGCACCCTCAAGACCTGGGCCCAACAGCTTGGCATGACTGAGGCGGTGAGCCTGCTCGATGCGACGCTCAAGGAAGAAGTCGCCACGGACAAGAAACTGAGCCAGGTGGCCGAAAGCAACGTCAACCGCAAGGCTGCCTAGAGCCAAAGGAGATGCGGCGCTGAGTCAGGCGCCGCATCTATTTAGTTGTTTAAGTTCGGGAACTTGTTGCCTTGTCGCAGACTATCCGCCACCGATGCAATCTTTTCGTTTTCTGCCGCGACGGCGTCGTGGATGGCGCTCTGAGCGAGGGGAGGGTGATCGCTTACGAGAAGTGCAACACGTAACAGGCGGTCCCTGCTATCGATGTGCAGTTGGATGGCCTTTTGCGCGTTCTTGCTTCTTACGTCGATCATCTTTGATCCTCATCGGATCTGAACTCTTGGACGAGAATTGTGAACAGCCTCTGAAACAGCCCGAGGGGACCTTGGTAGCAGGGCGAGGTACCGACTATCAGAAGATGCTACCGTTCTCTCTTCGCAGCGATACCTCCCAAATGATCATAGCGCCCTCTGTCAGGTTCGCGGATCGCCTGACCGCACGAGAGGCGGAAGTTGTCGACCTCGCTGTCCTCGGTCTGAAGAACGACGAGATTGCCGAAAATTTGGGAATTGCATCGAGGACCGTGGAGGTCCACCGGCTACACGCGATGCGCAAACTCCAGGTGGAAGGTATCTGCCAGTTGATGTGGCTGGCTCTCACCGGCCGTGAAGCACCGGCCACATGGACTGAGGCCTATTTTCGCGAAGTCGACACCGACGGTGAGCAGGGCTAGTTACTGCTGGTTGCCATTCGCCACCAGACGCAACTGGTCAATCAGTCGCCTGAATGCTGCGTCGACGTCGCTGATAC
>MKTG01000025.1:0-1290 GCA_001897615.1 Burkholderiales bacterium 68-10 | reverse complement strand
AAGGCTTCAACGTCAGCTGCGCACGACGAAGCTCCTGCACATCGAGCTTTGTATTCCGGCGCGTCGCAGAGAACGAGTTCTGCAAGGATAGATCTCCTTTCGAAGGTAGCGGTCAGTTTCCAAGGCGCGCGTCCGGCGCTGAAATCATCGTTGCAACAGCCGCCAGCAGGTCATCGTCGCTGAACGGCTTCGCCATCACCCGCGCATTGGGGAAATGCTCGTGCACCTCCTCAAACGAGGCGGCCGTGCAGAAAATGTACGGGACACCAAGTTGCTGAAGTCGCGCAACGAGGCCGTCTGAACCGCCGTGCTCAACACGGAAGTCGATCAGCGCAAGGTGCACCTGACCAGCTGCCAACACCTGCAGCGCCTCTTCAGAGCTGGTCGCGATAACAACCGCGAATCCGGACTGAAGCAACGGCGCCTCGATCACCGAGGCAATAAGATAGTTCGTTTCCACGACCATGGCCGTGGCGCTGGTTGGTTTGTCGGTCATGTTGTTGCAAACGCTGGAGGATGATCCCACCGGATGGTGGATCGGCAGGCTCAATGAGTTTTGCCAGGACTCCCGGTTGCAGCAATGCTTTGCATCTGCGCGCCCGGTCAGACCGCAGAATAGGCACGGTCGTCGGTGGGAGCACTTAACTTTGACATGTGCGGGAATGAGAGGCCGAGTGACGCTTGACAACAGAGCTCGAGACCATGGGGCGCTACTGGACGGCCGTCCGATCGACAGGAACCGAGATCACAACGCATCGGTGCTCATCGCAGACCTCAATCCAGCAGCGGTGACGAGTTATGTCGATTTCGCCCTCGCGCAGAAGCTGCGCGGCATCATCCAGCGCCCACATCCAGGCTTCTTCCAGGCTCGACAGCGCTACGCCGACCTGATCCACGAAGACGTTCTCATCGCGTCGAACATTGAAGTAGTAGTGGGCCATGGCTCTGAGTAGGACGGTGGTTCATCCGAGGCAAACCGTTCCCGAGTGAGGCCAATGAGCTACTGACTGTCTATGGGTGAGGGCTCCAAGAACCTCTCGAACGTCAACTGGAAGATGAAAGCGGGCTGTTGTCCCAGCCGCACACTGATGGCCATCTCCGTCGATTGGCCATCCAATTGCAGCAGTTCGTAGGCAAGCTCTGTCAGCGCCAGGAGCGCGTGACGACGTGCGGCGCCATCACTCGCACAATCCCACCCGCGGTCGTCGCGCGCCAGTGGTCGCCAGTGAAAATGTCGAAGTAATACCGCATACTAGGCTCCCCACAGACATAGAGACGCTGCAGCGGGAA
>MKTG01000024.1:28352-29566 GCA_001897615.1 Burkholderiales bacterium 68-10 | reverse complement strand
CTTCACGAACTTCGTGCGCGACACCGCCCAGGTGTCGAGCAGCTCGCGCGCGCGCTTGCTGCCGGTCCAGCGGTGGTGGTCTTCAAGCAGCTTCTTGAGCTGGGCTTCGTCGGTCTCGCCGCCGTGCCAGATCTTGCGGTGCACGCTTGCGGTCTGCTCGGCCGAGGTCAGCACCTTGTCGAGCGACACCATCGCGAGGTTGCAGCGCGAGGCGAACTGGCCGTCTTCGTCGTAGACGAAGGCCACGCCGCCGCTCATGCCGGCCGCGAAGTTGCGGCCCGTCTTGCCGAGCACGGCCACCGTGCCGCCGGTCATGTATTCGCAGCCGTGATCGCCGGTGCCTTCGATGACCGCCGTGGCGCCCGACAGGCGCACCGCGAAACGCTCGCCGGCCACGCCGCACAGGTAAGCCTCCCCGGTGGTCGCGCCGTACAGCGCGGTGTTGCCGACGATGGTGTTGCGCACGGCTTCGCCCCGGAAGTCGAGGCTGGGGCGAACCACCACGCGGCCGCCCGAGAGGCCCTTGCCGGTGTAGTCGTTGGCGTCGCCGATCAGGTACAGCGTGATGCCGCGCGCCAGGAAGGCGCCGAACGACTGGCCGCCCGTGCCTTCGAGCTGGATGCGGATCGAGTCGTCGGGCAGGCCTTGCGGATGCACCTTGGTCAGCGCTCCTGAGAGCATGGCGCCCACCGAGCGGTTGACGTTGCGCGCCACCTCGATGAACTGCACCTTCTCGCCCTTGTCGATGGCGGGACGCGACTTCTCGATGAGCTTGACGTCCAGCGCCTTGTCGAGGCCGTGGTCCTGGTTTTCGACATGGAAGCGGGCCACGTCGGCCGGCACGTTCGGCAGCGCGAACAGGCGGCTGAAGTCGAGGCCCGAAGCCTTCCAGTGCTCGATGCCCTTGCGCATGTCGAGCAGGTCGGCGCGGCCGATCAGGTCGTCGAACTTGCGGATGCCCAGCTGGGCCATGATCTGGCGCACTTCTTCGGCAACGAAGAAGAAGTAGTTGACGACGTGCTCGGGCTTGCCGGAGAACTTCTTGCGCAGGATCGGGTCTTGCGTGGCCACGCCCACCGGGCAGGTGTTCAGGTGGCACTTGCGCATCATGATGCAGCCTTCGACCACCAGCGGCGCCGTAGCAAAACCGAACTCGTCGGCGCCCAGCAGCGCGCCGATGGCGACGTCGCGACCAGTCTTCATCTGGCCGTCGG
>MKTG01000024.1:24744-28311 GCA_001897615.1 Burkholderiales bacterium 68-10 | reverse complement strand
GTCTGCTGCGCCTCGGCCAGTCCCAGCTCCCACGGCGTGCCGGCGTGCTTGATGCTCGACCAGGGCGAGGCGCCGGTGCCGCCGTCGTGCCCGGCGATCACCACATGGTCGGCCTTGCACTTGGCCACGCCGGCGGCGATGGTGCCGACGCCGACTTCGCTCACCAGCTTGACGCTGATCGACGCCTGGGGGTTGACGTTCTTCAGGTCGTGGATGAGCTGCGCCAGGTCCTCGATGGAATAGATGTCGTGGTGCGGTGGCGGGCTGATCAGGCCCACGCCGGGCACGCTGTAGCGCAGGAAACCGATGTACTCCGACACCTTGCCGCCGGGCAGCTGGCCGCCTTCGCCCGGCTTGGCGCCCTGGGCCATCTTGATCTGGATCTGGTCGGCGGACACCAGGTATTCCGCCGTCACGCCAAAGCGCCCCGAGGCCACCTGCTTGATGCGGCTGCGCAGGCTGTCGCCGGCCTGCATTTCGTAGTCGGCCTCAATGACGCGGCTGCCGATCACCTCGCTGACGCGGGTGCCGGCGGCGATCGGGATGCCCTTCAGTTCGTTGCGGTAGCGCGCTGGATCCTCGCCGCCTTCGCCGGTGTTGCTCTTGCCGCCGATGCGATTCATGGCCAGCGCCAGGGTGGTGTGGGCCTCGGTGCTGATCGAGCCCAGCGACATGGCGCCGGTGGCAAAGCGCTTGACGATTTCGGATGCCGGTTCGACCTGCTCGATCGGAATGGCGCGGGACGGATCGACCTTGAATTCGAACAGACCGCGCAACGTCATGTGGCGGCGGCTCTGGTCGTTGATGATCTGCGCGTATTCCTTGTAGCTGTCCCACTGGCCGCCGCGCACGCTGTGCTGGAGCTTGGCGATCGCGTCGGGGGTCCACATGTGTTCCTCGCCACGCGTGCGCCAGGCCAGGTCGCCCCCGGCGTCCAGCATGGTGCGCAGCGTCGGGTCGTCGCCGAATGCCGCCAGGTGCAGGCGCAGGGCCTCCTCGGCGACCTCGAACACACCGATGCCGCCCACCTGGGTGGCCGTGCCACGGAAGTACTTGTCGACGAAGTCCTCCTTCAGGCCGATGGCCTCGAAGATCTGGGAGCCGCAGTACGACATGTAGGTGCTGATGCCCATCTTCGACATGATCTTGGACAGGCCCTTGCCGATCGCCTTCACGTAGTTCTGGACGGCCTTGGCGGGCGTGATGTCGCCCGGCGCTTCGTCATGCAGCGCGCACAGGGTTTCCATCGCCAGGTAGGGGTGGACCGCCTCGGCGCCATAGCCGGCCAGCACCGCGAAGTGGTGCACCTCGCGCGCGCTGCCGGTTTCCACCACCAGCCCGGCGGTGGTGCGCAGCCCTTCATGCACCAGGTGGTGGTGGATGGCCGACAGCGCCAGCAGGGCGGGGATGGCGACGTGGTCTCGGCCCACCTGGCGGTCGCTGATGACCAGGATGTTGTGGCCACTGCGGATGGCGTCCTGCGCCTCGGCGCACAGCGAGGCCAGCTTGGCCTCCACGCCTTCGCGGCCCCAGGCCAGCGGGTAGGTGATGTCGATGGTGTAGGTCTTGAACTTGCCGCCGGTGTGCCGCTCGATCGAGCGCAGCCGGGCCATGTCGTCGAAATCGAGGATGGGTTGCTCGACCTCCAGCCGCATCTGCGGGTTGACCGCGTTGATGTCCAGCAGGTCGGGCTTGGGGCCGATGAAGCTGTGCAGCGACATCACGATGGCCTCGCGGATCGGGTCGATCGGCGGGTTGGTCACCTGGGCGAACAGTTGCTTGAAGTAGTTGTACAGCGGCTTGTTCTTGTCCGACAGCACCGCCAGCGGGGCGTCGTTGCCCATTGAGCCGATGGCTTCCTCGCCCTGGGTGGCCATGGGCGAGAGCTGGAACTTGATGTCTTCCTGGGTGTAGCCAAAGGCCTGCTGGCGATCCAGCAGGGCTTCGGTGGCGCTGGGGCGCGCGCCATCGCTCGGGGTGTCGGCCAGCCGCACGCGGACGTTTTCGATCCACTGGCGGTACGGGCGGGCGTTGGACAGCAGGGTCTTGAGCTCCTCGTCGTCGACGATGCGGCCCTGCTCCAGATCGATCAGGAACATCTTGCCGGGTTGCAGGCGCCACTTCTTGACGATGCGGCTTTCGGGAATCGGCAGCACCCCGCTTTCGCTGGCCATGACGACGTGGTCGTCGTCGGTGACGATGTAGCGCGCCGGCCGCAGGCCGTTGCGGTCGAGCGTGGCGCCGATCTGCTTGCCGTCGGTGAACACCATGGCCGCCGGACCGTCCCAGGGCTCCAGCATGGCGGCGTGGTACTCGTAGAAGGCGCGGCGGCGCTCGTCCATCGCCTCGTGCTGCTCCCAGGCCTCGGGGATCATCATCATCATGGCCTGGGCCAGCGGGTAGCCGGCGGCCACCAGCAGCTCCAGCGCGTTGTCGAACGTGGCGGTGTCGCTCTGGCCCTCGAAGGAGATCGGGTAGAGCTTTTTCAGGTCATCGCCCAGCACCGGCGAGCGCATCACGCCTTCGCGCGCGCGCATCCAGTTGAAGTTGCCCTTCAGGGTGTTGATCTCGCCGTTGTGCGCGATGAAGCGGTAGGGGTGGGCCAGCGGCCACTCCGGGAACGTGTTGGTCGAAAAGCGCTGGTGCACCAGCGCCAGTGCCGAGACGGTGCGCGGATCGGCCAGGTCCTGGTAGTACTGGCCGACCTGGTCGGCCAGCAGCAGGCCCTTGTAGATGACGGTGCGGCAGCTCATGCTGGGCACGTAGTACTCGCGGCTGTGCGTCAGCTTGAGCTTCTGGATGGCGGCACTGGCGGTCTTGCGGATCACGTACAGCTTGCGCTCCAGGGCGTCCGGCACGATGACGTCGCGGCCGCGGCCGATGAAGACCTGGCGGATTACCGGCTCCTTGTCGCGCACGGTGGGACTCATCGGCATCTGGCGATCCACCGGCACGTCGCGCCAGCCCAGCAGCACCTGGCCCTCGGCGCGCACGGCGCGCTCGAGCTCGTGCTCGCAGGCCAGGCGCGAGGCGTGTTCCTTGGGCAGAAAAATCATGCCCACCCCGTACTCGCCCGGTGGCGGCAGGCTCACGCCCTGGGCTGCCATCTCGGCGCGGTAGAACTCGTCGGGAATTTGGATCAGGATGCCCGCACCGTCGCCCATCAGCTTGTCGGCGCCCACCGCGCCACGGTGGTCCAGGTTGTGCAGGATCTGCAGTCCCCGCTCGACGATGTCGTGGGTTTTGTGGCCCTTGATGTGGGCGATGAAACCGACGCCGCAGGCATCGTGCTCGTGCGTGGGGCGATACAGGCCGCCGGTGACGGCGGCGAGCACTTCCTGGTGCTGAACTGAGGGCAGGTGACTCAAGGCTTGACTCCAGCGCTTGCGTGATGGGGAGAGCGAGGCTAGCACGCGAAAACCCTGATCACAACAAAAATAAAATAGGGTCAGAACAAATTTAAATGCCTAATTTCAAATATGCAAATTAATAGGGGACATAACAATTCGGTGGTTGGAAATCTGATTCGGGTCGGAAAAAGCTTGCCGCAGTTCAGTCGGGCGGCGC
>MKTG01000024.1:13127-24731 GCA_001897615.1 Burkholderiales bacterium 68-10 | reverse complement strand
GGCATGGTGAATGAACGTGGGCGAGCCGAAGGCCCAGCCACCAAGCACCGTGGCGCGCAGCTGGGTCGCTGCCGCGTCCGATACGCCCTGCGCCAGGCGCTCTCGCCAGGCGCCTTCGCGTTCGAACGGGGTATTGCCCAGGCTCCAGAATTCGGGCGGGTCGGTGATCCAGGGGATGCGCGGGCCTCCGCTGTGGTGTGCCGCGCTGGTCACATCAGAAGCCTGCAACGCCTGCTCGACCCAGGCCATGGCGATCAGCGTGTGCTCGCCGCGTTCCACCGGGCAGGCGCGAAACCGGCCGTCCCACAGCGGGCCACGCCGGCCGTGTCGCCGGTTGTACGCCACGACATAGCGGCGGCCGATGGCCTGCATCAGGCGCGCCAGCGCGTCGGCTTCGGTTGGCGTGACCAGGAACTGGAGCTCCCGCTCGCGCAGTGCCAAGGCGTGCAGCTGCGCCGGTTCGGTCTCCAGCGCGTGGCGCAGCGCGTCCGTCAGGCTCGCGCGATCCTCCTCGTCGACAAACAGCGGTCGGCGATCGAGCGTGCGCTGGACCAGCAGGTGCGGCTGTCCGGGCAGCACGAGGCGTGGCAGGCGGGCCATCGGCTGTCCGTTCAGCGCGCGCCGGCGAGACGGCGTCGCGGCATGGGGTTTGGCGAAGCGGATGAAACCGGCGCGGTCTGTTCAATCGTCAAGACCCAGCTCCTGGATTTTGCGGGTGAGGGTGTTGCGCCCGATGCCCAGCTTCTGCGCCGCTTCGGCGCGGCGTCCTTGCGTCAGCTGCAGCGCCGTGCGCAGCAGCACGGTTTCGAACTGGCCGGCCAGGCGCTCCCAGACCTGCGCGTCGCCCGCTTGCAGCCAGTCGCGGGCCTGCTGGCCCAGCGCGACGCTCCAGTCGACGGCGGCCGCCGCGTCGCCGGTGGCGCTGCGGGCTGGATGGGCGTCGGCGCCGGCCACATCGGGCGGCAGGTCTTCCAGCTCGACGCGCTGCCCCGGCGCCATCACCGTCAGCCAGCGGCACAGGTTCTCCAACTGGCGCACGTTGCCAGGAAAGTCGAACCGGCTGAGGCGCTCCAGCGCAGCGTCGCTGATGTGCTTGGGCTCGACGCCCAGTTCACGGGCGCCGCGGGCAAGAAAAAAGCGCGTCAGCAGCGGGATGTCCTCGCGCCGCTCGCGCAGCGGCGGCAGGTGCAGGCGGATCACGTTCAGGCGGTGGTACAGGTCTTCGCGGAACGTGCCCTGCCGCACGTGCTCCGCCAGGTTCTGGTGCGTGGCGGCGATTACGCGGGCTTCGGCGCGTTGCGGCTGGTGGCCGCCGACGCGATAGAAATGTCCGTCGCTGAGCACGCGCAGCAGCCGGGTTTGCAGCTCGAGCGGCATGTCGCCGATCTCGTCCAGGAACAGGGTGCCGCCGGCCGCCTGCTCGAAGCGGCCACGCCGCATCGCCTGAGCGCCGGTGAAGGCGCCGCGCTCGTGGCCGAACAGCTCGCTTTCCAGCAGGTCTTTGGGTATGGCGGCCGCGTTGATGGCGACAAAGGGGCCGTCGGCGCGCGGGCTGTGGCGATGCAGGGCGTGCGCCACCAGCTCCTTGCCGGTACCGCTAGCGCCGGTGATCAGCACCGTGGCATCGCTCTGGCTGAGCCGGCCGATGGCGCGGAACACTTCCTGCATGGCCGGCGCCTGGCCCAGCATGCGTGGCCAGTCGCTGGCCTCGGTGGCGGCACCTTCCTCGCGCAGGCTCTCGCTGGCGGCGCGGCGGATCAGCTCGACCGCCTTTTCCACGTCGAAGGGCTTGGGCAGGTATTCGAACGCGCCGCCCTGGAACGCGCCGACCGCGCTGTCGAGGTCGGTGTGGGCGGTCATGATGATCACCGGCACGCCGGGCAGGCGGCGCTTGACGTCGGCCAGCAGCGCGATGCCGCTGCCCTGCGGCATGCGGATGTCGGTGACCAGCACCTGGGGCTGCGCGCCCGCGTCGAGGGCGGCGATGACCTCGTGCGGGCCGGCAAACGCGCGCACTGGCAGCTGCGCGCGAGCCAGCGCGCGTTCCAGCACGAAGCGGATGGAGGGGTCGTCATCGACGATCCAGACCGGTTTCATGGCGCGCGCTCCGGGCTGGCTGCCTCGATGGCCTGCGACACCGGCAGCCGCAGGGTGAAGCGCGTGCGGCCGGGTTCGCTGTCGCATTCGAGGGTGCCGCCGTGTTGCTGCACGAAGGCCTGGGCCAGCATCAGCCCCAGTCCGTGGCCGCCGGCGTGGCCCGACACCAGCGGCTGGAAGATGCGTTCGCGCAGGTCGGCAGGCACGCCGGGGCCGTTGTCCTCGACCTGCAGGTCGATCGCCAGCCGAAAGCGCTGGCCCCTGAGCGTGACCTGCCGCGCGACGCGGGTGCGCAGCACGATGCGGGCGTCGCCCGCGGCGATGCGGCCGCCCAGCGCCTGCGCCGCGTTGCGCGCGATGTTCAGCAGCGCCTGAATCAGCCGCTCGGGGTCGCCCTGCAGTTCGGGCAGCGAAGTGTCGTAGTCGCGCTGCACCGTCAGGCCGCGCGGGAACTCGGCCAGCACCAGCGCCCGCACGCGCTCGCAGACCTCGTGGATGTTGACGTTGGTCCAGGCCGGCGCGCGCTGGTGTGGCGCCAGCAGGCGATCGACCAGCCCCTGCAGTCGGTCGGCCTCTCGGATGATGACGTCGGTGTAGTCGGTGACCTCGGGCGTGCGCTGCTCCAGCCCCAGCAGTTGGGCCGCGCCCCGGATGCCGCCCAGCGGGTTCTTGACTTCGTGCGCCAGGTTGCGCAGCAGCTCCTGGTGGGCCTGCACCAGTTCGTGCAGGCGGCGCTCGCGGTCGAGCTGCACCTGCCGCTCGATTTCGAACATTTCGATCACCACCAGCGCATCGGGCCCGCCGCGGCCGACCGGTGTGACGATCACATGCACCGGCAATTCGGCGGCTCCCGGTGGCTGGCAGCGCAGCGTCGCATCGAAGCGATGCACGCCCAGGTGCTGGTGAGCCACGCCATCCAGGGCGCCCTGCAGTGCCGTGGGATCGGTGAACCAGTCGAGCACCCGGCCGTGGACCAGCTTGCGGCGCGATTGCCGGATGGCGTTTTCCAGTGCCGAGTTGGCCAGCAGGCAGGCCCCGTCGGCGCGGGTGATGGCCACCATCGCCGTGAGCCGGTCGTAGGCCTCCTGGCCCTGCGGGTCCAGCGCCCCCTGCGGCGCACCAGCGGCAGGCGCCGGCGCGCCGCGCTGGCCCGTCGGGCGCGAGGCCCTCGGGCTGGACGTGGGGACGGCGGGGGTGGCGGACATCGGCGGCGTGCGGGATACGCGGACGGCAGGGGTTTCAGTGTAGTCGGCGGTGGGTGCGTGTGCACCATTGTGGTGCAACACGCACCCGGTCGGGCGGCTGAACCCGCGGACGTGCGTCACGGTGAGGTTCAGAGCACCGCCAGCACGCGCTCCAGTGCCTCGCGGGTGTTGTCCGCCGTGTTGAAGGCGGTCAGGCGCATGTAGCCTTCGCCGGCCGGGCCGAAGCCCGAACCCGGCGTACCCACCACCTGGGCCTGGTGCAGCAGCCGGTCGAAGAAGTCCCAGGCACTCTGGCCGCCCGGGATGCGCAGCCAGACATAGGGCGCGTGCACGCCGCCGAACACTTCCAGGCCGGCGCCCTGCAGCGCCGCCACGATGTGGTGGGCGTTGTCGATGTAGGCCTGCACCTGCGCGGCCACCTGGGCCTGCCCTTCGGCCGACAGGGCGGCCGCCGCCGCGCGCTGGATCGGGTAGGACACGCCGTTCTGCCGGCAGGCCACGCGGCGCGCCCACAGGGCGTTGAGCGACACGGCCCGGCCGTCCAGCCGGGCCGTGAGCGCCTTCGGGATGATGGTGTAGGCGCAGCGCGTGCCGGTGAAGCCGGCCGACTTGGAGAACGAGCAGCACTCCACTGCCACCCGGTCGGCGCCCGGGATTTCGTAGATCGAGCGCGGAATGGCCGGGTCCGTGATGTAGGCCTTGTAGGCGGCATCGAACAGGATCAGCGTTTCGGTGCGCAGCGCGTAGTCGACGAAGCGTGCCAGTTGCTCACGCGTGAGCACCGTGCCGGTCGGGTTGTTCGGATAGCACAGGTACAGCATGTCCACCGGCTCGGTGGGCAGCTCGGGCACGAAGCCGTTGTCGGCCCGGCAGGGCAGGGTGAGCAGCCGGCTCCAGCCGCCGTTGACGTAGTCGCCCAGCCGCCCGGCCATGGCGTTGGCGTCGACGTAGGCGGGATAGACCGGATCGGTGACGGCGATGCGCGCGTCGGCCGCCAGCAACTCGGGCAGGGCCGAGGTGTCGGTCTTGGCGCCGTCGCTGACGAACACCTCGTCCAGCTCCAGCGCCACGCCCAGCGGCGCGTAGTCGGCGTCGATGATGGCCTGGCGCAGGAATGCGTAGCCCTGGTCGGGCGGATAGCCGTGAAAGCCCTGGGCGGTGCCCATTTCCTCGGCCGCCTGCGCCAGGGCGCGGGTGATGGCCGGTGCCAGCGGCTGCGTGACGTCGCCGATGCCCAGGCGGATGATCGGCCGCGGGGCGCGCGGTTCGTAGGCCTGCACGCGGCGCGCGATTTCGGCGAACAGGTAGCCGCCGGGCATGGCCGCCAGATGGGGGTTCAGTCTCATGTCAAGCTCCCAGCCACACGCCATCGAACACGAAGGTCGCGGGTCCGGTCTGATAGACGTGGTTGTCGCGGGCGTCCCAGTGCACGTGCAGCTCGCCCCCGGTCAGTTGCACCACCGCGCTGCGGTCGGCCAGGCCGTTCAGCACGGCGGCTACCAGGCTGGCGGCGGCGCCGGTGCCGCAGGCCAGCGTTTCGCCGCTGCCGCGCTCCCACACCCGCATTTCCAGCAGGTCGCGCCGCCACACGCGCACGAACTCGACGTTGGTGCGCTTGGGGAACAGCGGGTGGTGCTCGATCTGGCGGCCGATGCCGTGCACGTCGACGGCCCGCGGGTCGTCGACGAAGATCACGGCGTGCGGGTTGCCCATGCTGACGCAGGTGATGTGGTGGGTCTGGCCGTCGATCGAGAGCGGATGGTTCAGCACCTGCGCGCCCGCCAGCGTGACCGGCAGGCTTGCCGGGCTGAGCGCGGGCTCGCCCAGGTCAACCGTCACCTGCTCGACGCTGCCGCCTTGCAACCGGAGCTCCAGCGTCTTGATGCCGCCGCGCGTGGCCAGCGTCACCCGGGTCTTGGCGGTCAGGCCGCGGTCGTGCACGTACTTGCCGATGCAGCGCACGGCGTTGCCGCACATCTCGCCCTCCGAGCCGTCGGCATTGAACATGCGCATGGCGTAGTCGGCCTCGGTCGACGGGCCGATCAGCACCAGGCCGTCGGCGCCGACGCCAAAGTGCGGCCGCGAGACCGCGATCGCCATGGCGGCGGGGTCGGGCACCGACTGATCGAAGGTGTCGACATAGACGTAGTCATTGCCCAGCCCGTGCATCTTGGTGAACTTCATGGCGGCTCACCCTCACAGGCTGTAGTACATGTCGAACTCGATCGGATGGGTGGTCATGCGAAAGCGCGTGACCTCGGCCATCTTGAGCTCGATGTAGGCGTCGATCATGGCGTTCGAGAACACACCGCCCTTGGTGAGGAAGCCGCGGTCCTTGTCCAGGTGCTCCAGCGCCTGGTCGAGGCTGTGACACACGGTGGGGATCCGCGCGTCCTCCTCGGGCGGCAGGTGATAGAGGTCCTTGTCCATCGCCTCGCCGGGGTGGATGCGGTTTTCCACCCCGTCCAGGCCGGCCATCAGCAGCGCCGAGAACGCCAGGTAGGGGTTGGCCGTCGGGTCCGGAAAGCGCACCTCGATGCGGCGGCCCTTGGGGTTGGCCACGTAGGGGATGCGGATCGAGGCTGAGCGGTTGCGCGCGCTGTAGGCCAGCTTGACCGGCGCCTCGAAGCCGGGCACCAGCCGCTTGTAGCTGTTGGTGCCGGGGTTGGTGATGGCGTTCAGGGCGCGTGCGTGCTTGATGATGCCGCCGATGTAGTGCAGCGCGAAATCGCTCAGGCCGGCGTAGCCGTCGCCGGCAAACAGGTTGCGCCCGCCCTTCCACACCGACTGGTGCACGTGCATGCCGGAGCCGTTGTCGCCGACGATTGGCTTGGGCATGAAGGTGGCCGTCTTGCCATGCGCGTGGGCGACGTTGTGGATCACGTACTTCTGCAGCTGCAGCCAGTCGGCGCGCTGCACCAGGGTGCTGAACCGGGTGCCCAGCTCCATCTGGCCGGCGGTGGCCACCTCGTGGTGGTGCACCTCGACCGGGATGCCCAGCGATTCCAGCAGGGTGCACATCTGCGAGCGCATGTCCTGGAAGCTGTCGACCGGCGGCACCGGAAAGTAGCCGCCCTTGACCCCCGGCCGGTGGCCGCGGTTGCCGTGCTCATAGGCGGTGCCGCTGTTCCAGGCGGCCGCCTCGGAGTCGATCTGCACGAAGCAGCCCGACATGTCGGCCTGCCAGCGCACGCCGTCGAAGACGAAGAACTCGGGCTCGGGGCCGAAGTAGGCGGTGTCGCCGATGCCGCTGCCCTTCAGGTAGGCCTCGGCGCGCCGGGCCAGCGAGCGCGGGTCGCGGTCATACGGCTTGCCGTCGCCGGGCTCCAGCACGTCGCAGGTCAGGATCAGCGTCGGATCGTCGAAGAACGGGTCGACGTTGGCGGTGGCCGGGTCGGGCAGCAGCAGCATGTCGGAGGCCTGGATGCCCTTCCAGCCGGCGATGGACGAGCCGTCGAACGGGTGGCCGGCGCTGAACTTGTCTTCATCGAAGGCGGACACGGGGACCGTGACATGCTGCTCCTTGCCACGCGTGTCGGTGAAGCGCAGGTCGACGAATCGGATCTGGCGATCCTGGATCAGGGTCATGACGTCGGCGGCGGTCTGGGTCATTGGATGGCTCCATCAAGGTTGAGATGAACTCATCCATGCAGAAACCGTGCCAGGCGCCCTCGATCCCGCCGTGCCCCGTGCAAGGCCGATGCGGGACGCCCGTTGGCGTGCGCGCTGCACTGGTCTGGTGCATGGTGACCGGTGTGAGCGCACCAGATCGGGGCATCTGGCCTGTGTGACGGCTGCGACGCCCGGTTGTCGGGCGCGTCTGAACCCGGATCGAGGGTCAGAACACCAGCGTGCGCCAGCGCGTGTCCAGCGCGCGCGCCATGAACTGCACGGCACCGCCGTGGCCCTGGCATTCGGGGATCAGGCCGGCCGGGTCGATGCCGTGGGCATGCAGCGCGTCGGTGCAGGCCAGCAGGCGCGCGCCGTGCGCCACGGCCTCGCGCAGGGCGTCTTCGATGGTCTTGTCGTGGCGCGGGCTGGCGCGCAGGCCGGCGGCCACGCCGGGCACCAGCAGGCGCACGCTGGCGGCGCTGAAGTAGATCTCCACCGGCACGTCCATGGCGGCCGCGGCGGCGGCGTGGAAGAAGGGCGTGGCCAGGCGCTCGGGCTGGGCCGGGTCGGCCGCCCACAGCAGGATGGCGACGCCGGCCGCGCCGTGTTCGACGAAGCTCATGACGGTGCGCCGCCGCTGGTGGCCGGCACCAGCTCGGTGCGGTGGTCCCAGGCGTGGCGCGCCATGGCCGGCGCCACGGCGTTGCCGTGCAGCAGGGCGGGCTGGTCGGCGCCGAAGTCGGCCAGCCGCAGGCGGGCGATCCAGCCTTCGCCGTAGGGGTCGCGGTGCACCAGCTCAGGACGCTCGTCCAGCCCGCCGTTGAGCGCCACCACCGTGCCCGCGACCGGCGACTTGACCGCGATGATGGCCTTGGCCAGCTCCACCACGGCCAGCGTGCCGCCCTGCGCGATGGCGGTGCCCAGGCGCTTGGCGCGGCACATGTAGATCTCGCCCGACAGCCGGATGCCCAGCTCGGTGATGCCCACGGTGGCCGTGCCGTCGCCGTGCAGGCGGGCCCAGACCTGATGCTCCATCAGGTAGTGCAGATCGGCAGGGTGGTGCAGCGGTGCGATCGCCATGGGGCGTATTCTGGCAGGGTGAAAAATACTATCAAAACAATAGCTGCTGGCGCAAGCTACACTTGCGTCATTGGCGTTTTTGAATGGGAATTTGGCAATGAAACAAGGGATTCGTATCGGCCTCGTGGCGCTGGCTTGCGTGGCCGGCACGGCGGCGCTGGCGCAAAAGATCGGCGATGTCAGCACCGCCTTCCAGTGGGTCGGGCCGAACCACAAAATCGTCGTCGAAGCCTACGACGACCCGCTGGTGCAGGGCGTGACCTGCTACGTCTCGCGCGCCCGCACCGGCGGCATCAAGGGCGGGCTGGGGCTGGCCGAGGACCGGGCCGAGGCCTCGATCGCCTGTCGCCAGGTCGGGCCGGTGCACTTCAGCGAGCCGCTGCGGCGCGAGGACGAGGTGTTCAGCGAGCGCATGTCCATTCTGTTCAAGCGCCTGCGCGTGGTGCGCATGGTGGACGCGCCGCGCAACACGCTGGTGTACCTGACCTACTCGGAAAAGCTGATCGACGGCTCGCCGCAGAACGCCATCACCGCGGTGCCGATCGACCGCGCCACGCCGATTCCGCTGAAGCCATGAATCGCACCGGGCCTTGAGCCGGGGCCGGCGCGCCCAGGGCCCGGGCCGGGACTGGCGGAAGGGCATGGGAGTCGAACCCACCCGGCGGCGCTTGGCGCCACCCACCGGGTTTGAAGCCCGGCCCACCCACCAGGATGGTTGCCCTTCCGTCGATCTACGAAAACAGCGTGCAGTCGTTGCGCAATCGGTGCTCGTCGCCGATGCGGCGCGTCAGCCCGATACGGTCGAAGTATTCCAGAATCTGGATCGCCCGCTTGCGGCCCAGCCCGGTGGCGTCGCGAAACTCGGCCGCCAGCACGACGCCGTCGTGCGCGGCGCCCACCGCGCGCGCCAGCGCGGCCAGGCGCCGCAGGGTGTCGGGCGGGTAGTACAGGTCCTTGACGACCTGGTGCAACTCGCCGCGGCGCGCCAGCCGCGCCAGCGTGGTGCGCACCAGCGGCTCGGGCTCGGCGGCGTCGCGCGCCAGGTCGCGCGCCCAGGCGCCCTGATGGCCGGCCTGCGCCAGCGCCGGGGCCACCTTCTGGGCGATGCGCGTCTCCACGGCCGACAGCTGCGCGCCATGGCTGGGCAGGTGCACCACGGCCCCGTGCAGCACCAGCTGCTGGTCGGCGGCCAGCCGCGCCAGCAGGGCCTGCCACAGGGCCTGGGGCACGCGCGGCGCGCTCAGGCGGCGCAGGCGGGCGCTGTCGGGGCCCAGCTCGTCCGGCTGCCGTTCGTGGAAAGCCTGAAGCGCGTGCCGCGTGGCGGCTTCCAGTGCCTGCGCCTGGGCGGCGCCCAGGGCCAGGCCGTCATGCACCAGCGCGTCGCCGGGCAGGGCATCGGCCGGCAGGGCGGCCAGGCCCTGTGCCGCGGCAAAGCGCCGCAGATCGACGCCGTGCGGCGCCACCGCCAGCAGGGCGGCCAGGCGCCCGGCGGCGCCCGGCAGGCCCAGGGCGTCCAGCTCGGCCAGGCGTTGCGGCGTGCGGCGGTAGCGCACGGGGGCCAGCGGGTCAAGCACGCGCCCGCCGGCCAGGGTGCGGCTGGCGGCGGCGTCGCGCAGCAGCACGCGCTCGCCATGCCAGGCGCCCACCGGGGCATGCAGCACCAGCTGCGCCCGGGCGCTGGCGCCGGGCGCCAGCGCGTCGGCGTCGAGCAGGGCCACGGTGGCGTTGACGTGGGCCGCGCCCAGGTGCGCCTGCACGCGGGTGCCCGAGCGCAGCGGCCGCGCCTCGCCGGGCCACAGGGTCAGCCGCAGGTCGATGCGCTCGCTGGCCAGCGCCACCCCGGGGGCGCACAGCCACTGGCCGCGCGCCACGGCGTCGCGCGCCAGCCCGGCCAGGGCGACGGCGCAGCGCTGGCCGGCGTGGGCCTGCTCGACGGCGCGGTTCTGCGCGTGCAGGCTGCGCACGCGGGCGTGCAGCCGGCCGGGCACGATGGCCAGCTCGTCGCCCACGCGCACCGAGCCCGCGTGAATGGTGCCGGTGACCACGGTGCCGGTGCCCTGCAGGCTGAAGGCGCGGTCGATCGCCAGGCGAAAGGCTTCTGAATCAAATCGGCCCTCAGCGCTCGACTGGCCAGCGCCGGCAGCTTCAAAAAGCAGAGCGCGCAGGGCGTCGATGCCGGCCCCGCTGTGGGCCGACACGGCGACGATGGGCGCACCGGCCAGGCCGCTGCCCCGCAGCAGCGCCGCCACCTCGGCCTGCACCGCCCGCAGGCGTTCGGGCGTGGCGCGGTCGGTCTTGGTGATGGCCACCGCGCCGCGCGTGATGCCCAGCAGGCTGAGCACGGCCAGGTGCTCCAGCGTCTGCGGCATCGGTCCGTCGTCGGCGGCCACCAGCAGCAGCGCGAAGTCGATGCCGCTGGCACCGGCCACCATGGTGTGCACCAGCCGTTCGTGGCCCGGCACGTCGATGAAGCCGATGCGCTGGCCGTCCGGCGTGTCCAGGAAGGCGTAGCCCAGCTCGATGCTGATGCCACGCTGCTTCTCCTCGGGCAGGCGGTCGGTGTCCACGCCGGTGAGCGCGCGCACCAGCGTGGTCTTGCCGTGGTCGATGTGGCCTGCGGTGCCGACGATCATGGACGGGCGGTGATGGCTGGGCGCTCAGGCGCGATACGCCGGGCGGGGCAGCACCGGCGGCGCGATGCCGCCGAACAGCTCGGCGAACATGAAGTCGGCCCAGCGGAAGTCGTCACGGAACAGCGCTGGCGTGCGCTCGTTGTAGTCGCGCTGCACCTGGCGCACGCGGCCTTCGGCGTCGAAGTCGTAATCGAACTGGACGTTCAGCGCCTGGCCGGGCGAGCCGTTGACGACCATGTAGCACAGGTTGTCGGGCAGGCGCTTTTCGGGCGCGCGGCCAGCCAGCCGCTCGCTGATCTGGTAGGCGACGATGCGGCCCAGGCGGTTGGCCACGTGGGCGCTCTTGGGGTAGTAGCGGAACGGCAATGGCGAGACGGCGCGGATGGCGTCGCCGATGACGAAGGTGCGTTCGTCGCCCTTGACCTGCATGGTCACCTCGTCGACGTCGGCCCAGCCGTCGCTGCCATTGGTCACGGTGCCGGCCAGCCAGGCCAGCTCGCCTGCCTTGTGCGGCGCCATCAGGATGGCGTGGTCGAAGCGCTGGTCACCGGCGGCGGTGCGGATGCGCTTGTTGAACGGGTCGACCTCTTGCACGTGCGCGTTGGGCACGTAGGTGATGTAGTCCTTGTATAGCTCATCGAATGCCGCGCGGTAGCCAGGGCCGATGGGCGTGATGGCCGGCTTGTGGTCGAGGATGGTGATGTGGCCCTTGATCTTGTGGGTCTTGAAATGCCAGGCGATCAGGCAGGCGCGCTCATACGGGCTGGGCGGGCAGCGCTGGGGCGGCGGCGGCAGGTTCATGACCAGCTCGCCGCCCTGAAAGCCCTGCAGCGAGCGCTTGATGGCCAGGAACTCGCCGTTGCTGGCGTAGGCGCTCGGAAAGCGCATGCGCGTGGCGTCGGCGGCCGCGCGGTCGTTGCTGAACCAGCTCTCGTAGTTGTAGCGAATGCCCGGCGCCAGCACCAGCCAGTCGTAGT
>MKTG01000024.1:0-13047 GCA_001897615.1 Burkholderiales bacterium 68-10 | reverse complement strand
GACCAGCCACATGTTGGACAGCGGACTGGAGAAGAACTGCGGGTTGCGGTCGATCAGCACCACCTCGGCCTGCGGCGCCAGCTGGCGCAGGTTGGCGGCGGTGGTCAGGCCGCCCCAGCCGCCACCGGCGATCACCACGCGCGGCGCCTTGCCGCGTGGCAGAAGGGTCTGGGTGGATGTGCCGATGAAGGCCGGGTGCGGCGCGCCGGTGCTGCCCGATGGGGGGCGTGGCGTGCCGCTGGCGCAGCCTGCCAGCGCGGCGCTGCCGGCCAGGCCGGCGATGAAGTGACGACGATCGAGGGTCATGGGGAATTCCTGTGCGAATAGCTGACCAGCCAATTTTTGCGGGGATGTTGGTGGGTGGGGTGTGTCAGGGTGGCGGTATCTCCGGGTGGGGTGGGACTTCTGATGGGCCTGGTAGCCAGCCATTTTGCTATTTAGATGATAGCTGCTGGCGCTCGCCAGTCGGGCGCAAAAGCCCGATTTGATTCACAAATTCGTCTGTGTGCTCCAGGCAGCGCAGATCCAGCAGCAACCGGTCGTCGGCGATGCGCCCGAGCACCGGCAGGGGCAGCGCGCGCAGCGCGGCGGCGAGCTGCTCCAGCGCGCGGCCGCGGCCGGTCTTGCCGACCGGGGCGATGGCCAGGCCGGCCGAGGGCAGGCGCTCGACGGGCAGCGAGCCAGAGCCGATCTGGCCCTGCAGCGCCACCGGCTCGACCGTGTAGCGCGGCGCCAGCGTGGCGGCCAGCGCGGGTTGCACCGCTCGGGCCGCGGCTTCGATGTCGGCCAGCGGCCGCGTCAGCAGGCGCAGCGTGGGCAGCTCGCGCGCCAGCCGCTCGGGGCGCAGGTACAGGCGCAGCGTGGCTTCCAGCGCGGCCAGCGGCAGCTTGCTCATGCGCAGGGCGCGCTTCATGGGGTGCTTGCGCACTCGGTCGACCAGCGCCTTGCGGCCGACGATCAGCCCCGCCTGCGGGCCGCCCAGCAGCTTGTCGCCGCTGAAGGTGACCAGATCGCAGCCGGCCTGCAGCATCTGCTGCGGCGTCGGCTCGGCCGGCAGGCCATGGGCCGTCATGTCGATCAGCGCGCCGCTGCCCAGGTCGGTCACCAGCGGCAGGCCATGCGCGTGGGCGATCGGCGCCAGCGCGGCTTCGTCGACCGCGCGGGTGAAGCCCTGCACGGCGTAGTTGCTGGTGTGCACCTTCATCAGCAGGGCGGTGCGCCCGGTGATGGCGTGCTCGTAGTCGTGCGGGTGGGTGCGGTTGGTGGTGCCGACCTCGACCAGCCGCGCGCCGGCGCTGGCCATGACGTCGGGCATGCGAAAGGCGCCGCCGATTTCCACCAGCTCGCCGCGCGAGACGATCACCTGGCGCCCGCGCGCCAGCGCCGCCAGCACCAGCAGCACGGCGGCGGCGTTGTTGTTGACCACGGTGGCGGCCTCGGCGCCGGTCAGCTCGCACAGCAGGCCTTCGACGATGCTGTCGCGGTCGCCCCGGCCGCCGCTGGCGAGGTCGTATTCGAGGTTGTTGGGCCCGGCCATCATGGCCCGCACGTGGGCCAGCGCGGCTTCGGGCAGCAGGGCGCGGCCCAGGTTGGTGTGGATCACCGTGCCGGTGAGGTTGAGCACGCGGCGCAGGGCGGGTGCCAGGCGCTGGCGCAGGCGATCTTCCAACTGCTGCGCCAGGCTGCCGGCGGTGATCCGCGCGGCGCCCAGCGTGCGCGCCAGCGCCTGGGCGCGCAGCGCGGCGAGCAGGGCGCGCGCCTCGGCGGCGACCAGGGTGTGGCCATGCTCTTGCACCAGCGCGGCCACGCCGTGCTGGCGCAGCAGCCGGTCGAGCGCCGGCAGCTGCTGGGGCTGGACGAGCTCGTGGTCTGGGTCGGGGGTGTCGGAGGGATGCTGGGAGGCCTGCGAACCGTGGACCACGGATTCTTTGGGCGCGGCCATCAGGGCGCCCCGGCCTCGGCTTCGAGCGCGGCGTCGGCGTCGCCGAACAGCAGCAGCAGATTGACGCCATGGCGCTCGAAGCCGGCGTCCGACACCAGCAGGTCGAGCGTCACGGTGGCCAGGTCGTCGGCCACGGGCTCGCCGTGCACGTCGCTCTCCAGGTGCACCACCTTAAGGTAGTGGTGGCAGGCGTCGCAGGTCTCGGCCTCCACGGCCGGCTTGGTGGCGGCGGGCTGGTCCTGGTCGATGGGCTGCAGCGACTGGTAGTGGATGCCCTGCGTGGCCAGGCAGTGCGTGCACTGCACGCGGTTCATGTGCCACTGGCTGCTGCACAGCGCGCAGTACAGGTAGCGCTGGCCTTCCTGCGCGCCGCCCAGGCGGGTGATGCTGGCGGTGGCCGGGCTGGCGCAGCAGGGGCAGCGCGTGGCGTTCTCGGCCATGGTGAAGACCTCGCCGCTGGCGGCGCGCGTGGCCGCCACCAGGTGCGTGAAGTACAGCTGCAGCCCGGCGGCGATCAGCGGCGCCGCCGCCAGGTCCAGGCCCAGCGTGATGCCGGCGAGCAGGCGGCTGGCCTGCTGCTCCAGCGCCTCGTCGGGCAGGGCCGCCACGCCCTGCACGCCAGCGCGCGCCGGGCTGTCGGCGGGCAGTTGGTCGAGTACCAGGGCCAGCAGGGCGCGCAGTTCTGTGCGCCATTCGGGCGCGCGCGGCCAGTGCTCACAGGCCAGCAGCGGCGTGCCTTCGGCGGTGGCGGTGCCGATCTGCGCGGGCGTGGGCAGTGGCACGGCGGGGTAGTGCCGCAGGCGCTGGTGCTGGGCCTCGCAGACGACGGCCATCAGCATCAGGTAGTCGCGCATCGCGTGGCCGGCGGCCTGCTGGCGCAGGCGCAGCGCACGGTCGGCGAAGACGCGGGCCGGGTCGGGCAGCAGCAGCTGGGGAATGTCCAGGCCCGAGCGCAGCTGGATGGCCTCGGGCGTGTTGATCTGGCGGGTGGGTTTGGTATCGGTCAAGGTGTCAAAACGGCTGCCGGCGGCGGGTGCCGCGCGGCAGCCGGGTCTCTAGTGGAGGGAACAAATCACTTCTTGGTGGCCCGTGGCTGCACCTGCTCGCGCCACCACAGCGGGTGATGGTGCTTGGCCCAGGCGTTGCTGACCGTGCCGCGCACCATGGCGCCAAGCGTGCCCTTGACCCAGATGGCGGCGTAGGCGTGCACGACGACGGCCAGGAACAGCCCGAACGCGGCCAGTGCATGCAGCACCACGGCAATGCGCTGCAGCCAGATCGGCACCGCCGGGGCGAACCAGGCCTGCCAGAACAGCAGGCCGGTGACCAGCAGCACGACGAGGCTGAGGGCGAAGAGCCAGAAGATCAGCTTCTGCCCGCCGTTGTACTTGCCCACCGGCGGCATCTTCGCCTGGTTGCCCTGGCTGATCAGCGTGCTGGCCTTGCCCAGCCATTCGGAGTCCTCCTTGCGCCAGCAGTTGGCGCTGGCGAACATGAAGAACATGCCCAGGAAGAGCACGAACATCGCCAGCCCCAGGTAGGGGTGCAGGATGCGCGCCCACTGCGGGCCGCCGACCAGGGCGGTGAGCCAGAACAGGGCCGGGTGAAAGAGCGCGAAGCCCGACACCGCGGCCAGCACGAAGCACAGCACCGTGGCCCAGTGGTTGGAGCGCTGGCCCGCGCTGTAGCGTTGCAGTGTCTTCATGACTGCTCTCCTTGCGTGCTGCTGCCGTCGTCGGTTGCGGTGGTCTCCTCCTCAGGCGTCTCGAGCGGACCCTTGCGCAGGTAGTGGAACCAGCCGGTGAGGGCCGCGCCGGCCATCACGGCCAGGCCCACCGGTTTGCTCCAGCCCTTCCACACCGAGACCCAGGGGCTGATGCTGGGGTTGGTTGGCAGCGCGGTCAGGCCCGGCTGGTCGGCGTGCTTGAGCACGTACATGACGTGCGTGCCGCCGACGCCGGCCGGGTTGTACAGACCGGCGCTCTTCCAGCCGCGTTCCTGCAGCTCGCCGGCGCGCTGCTCGCCGGAGGCCACCATGTCGGCCTTGGTGCCGAAGGTGATGGCGCCGGTCGGACAGGTCTTGACGCAGGCTGGCTCCAGACCCACGCCGACGCGGTCGGAACACAGGGTGCACTTGTAGGCCTTGTTGTCCTTCTCGCTGATGCGCGGCACATCGAACGGGCAGCCCTTGACGCAATAGCCGCAGCCAATGCAGTGCTCGCTGATGAAGTCCACGATGCCGTTGGCGTACTTGACGATGGCACCGGGCGAGGGGCAGGCCTTCAGGCAGCCGGGGTCCTCGCAGTGCATGCAGCCGTCCTTGCGGATCAGCCATTCGAGGTTGCCGGCCTCCGGCTCGACCTCGAAGAACTTCATCACCGTCCAGGACTGGGGCGTGAGGTCGGTCGGGTTGTCGTAGACGCCGATATTGCTGCCGCCGTCGTCGCGCAGGTAGTTCCACTCCATGCATGCCACCTGGCAGGCCTTGCAGCCGATGCACTTGGAGACGTCGATGAGCTTGGCGACCTCGGGCACGTGGGCACGTGCCTGCGGTGGCGGGGTGGTCGTGGCCGATCGGGCGACCACGTCTTGCGATTGCAGACTTGACATGGTTTACACCTTTTCAACGTTGACGAGGAAGGCCTTGGACTCCGGCGTCTGCGAGTTGGCGTCGCCGACGAAGGGGGTCAGGGTGTTGGCGATGTAGCCGGGCTTGGTCTGGCCGGTAAAGCCCCAGTGGAAGGGAATGCCTACCAGGTGCACCTTCTGGCCATTGACCGGGAACGGCTTGATGCGCTTGGTGACCACGGCCTTGGTCACGATGTGACCGCGGTTGCTGCTGACCTTGACGCTGTCGCCGTGCTTGATGCCCTTCTCCTTGGCCAGTTCCTCGCTGATTTCCACGAAGGCCTCGGGCTGCAAGACGGCGTTGAGGCGCGCGTGCTTGCTCCAGGTGTGGAAATGCTCGGTCAGGCGGTAGGTGGTGGCCGAGTACGGGAACTCCTCCTTCTTGCCGAACGCCTCCATGTCGCCCTTGAACACCCGGGCCGCGGGATTGCTGATGGCCTTGGGGTTGTCGGGGTGCAGCGGGTTGACACCGATCGGGGTTTCAAACGGCTCGTAGTGCTCCGGGAACGGGCCCTCGGCCATGCCGATGGCGTGCAGGCGCGCCACGCCCTCGGGGTTCATGATGAAGGAACCCATGCCGATCTCGGGCGCTGCCGTCGGCAGCATGTCCGGGATGTCGGCACCGGTCCAGGCCTTGCCGTTCCAGTACTCGTACTTCTTGTTCGGCGCCCAGGGCTTGCCGTCCTTGTCCGCGCTGGCGCGGTTGTAGAGGATGCGGCGGTTGGCCGGCCAGGCGAAACCGAAGTTCTGGTACACGCCCAGGCCGGTCGGGTCTTCCAGGCCGCGGCGCGCGGTCAGGTTGCCCGCCTCGCTCCAGCAGCCCGAGTAGAGCCAGTTGCCGCAGGCGGTGGAGCCGTCGTCGCGCAGCATGGCGAAGCCCGGCACCTGCTGGCCGGCCTTGACCAGCACCGCGCGCGGGGCCGACGGGTTGGCCGGGTCGGGTGGCGCCAGCACGTCGGACAGCGCCTTGCCGCTGATCTCGCGCAGCAGCTCGGTCGCCGACGGCTCGAGCGGCTGGGCGTAGTCCCAGGCCAGGTTCAGGATGGCGTCGGGGAAGGCGCCACCGTCCTTGGCGTACATCTGGCGCAGTTTCATGAACAGCAGCGCCATGATCTCCGAGTCCGGCTTGGCCTCGCCCTGGGGCTCCACGGCGCGCTCCTTCCAGATCGCGATGCGGCTGGAGTTGGTGAGCGAGCCTTCTTCCTCGGCAAAGCAGGTGCTGGGCAGGCGAAAGACCTCGGTCTGGATGCTCTCGGTCTTGACGTCGTTGAGCGGGCCGTAGTTCTTCCAGAACTCGCCGGTTTCGGTCTCCAGCGGGTCGATGATGACCAGGTACTTGAGCTTGGAGAGCGCGGCCGAGAGCTTGTTCTTGTTCGGCACCGTCGCCAGCGGGTTGAAGCCCTGCGAGATGAAGCCGTTCATCTTGCCCTGGTGCATCAGCTCGAACATGTGCAGCACGTCGTAGCCGCCTTCGAGCTTGGGCACCCAGTCGTAGCAGAAATTGTTCTCCGGCGTGGCGGCCTTGCCGTAGTACGACTTCATCAGGCTGTTGAAGAAGCGCGGGAAGTTGCTCCAGTAGTTGAACTGGTTGGGGCGCATGGCCTTGGGCGTGCAGCGCTTGAGGTACTTCTCGTACGTGTCGTCCTTGTCGGTCGGCGCGCTGAGATAGCCCGAGAACACCTCGGCGTAGGCGTTCATGTCGGTCACGCCCTGCACGTTGGAGTGGCCGCGCAGCGCGTTCACACCGCCACCCGGGCGGCCCATGTTGCCCAGCAGCAGCTGGATCATGGCCATGGTGCGGATGTTCTGGCTGCCCACCGTGTGCTGCGTCCAGCCCAGTGCGTAGCAGATGGTGCTGGTCTTGTCGGGCGCGGACATCTCGCCCAGCATTTCGCAGATTTTCAGGAACTTGTCCTGCGGCGTGCCGCAGATGTTGCTGACCATCTCGGGCGTGTAGCGGCTGTAGTGTTTTTTCAGCTGCTGGTAGACGCACAGCGGGTCTTGCATCGTCTCGTCGACCTTGACGTAGCCGTCCTCGCCCAGCTGGTAGCCCCAGGTGGACTTGTCGTACTTGCGCGTGGCCTCGTCGTAGCCGCTGAAGATGCCGTTGTTGAGCGCAAAGCCCGGCTTGGTCAGGAAGGTGGCGTCGGTGTTGAACTTGACGTAGTCGTGGTGGATCTTGTCGTTGCTCAGCAGCCAGTTGATGACGCCGCCCAGGAAGGCGATGTCGGTGCCGTTGCGGATCGGCGCGTACAGGTCGGCCACCGCCGAGGTGCGGTTGAAGCGTGGGTCGACCGAGATCAGCCGGGCCTTGCGCTTTTGCATGGCTTCGACCACCCATTTGAAGCCCACCGGGTGTGCTTCCGCGGCATTGCCGCCCATCACGAGAATCAGATCGGCATTCTTAATGTCGGTCCATGAATTGGTCATCGCTCCGCGACCGAAAGTCGGGCCCAGACTGGACACCGTCGGTGCGTGTCAAACGCGTGCCTGTGTATCGATCCCGACCATGCCCAGGCCGCGCGCGACCTTGACGGTGAGATAGCTCGATTCGTTGCTGGAGGAACTGCACACCAGAAAACCGGTGCTCGTCCAGCGATTGACGGTGGTGCCCGCGGCGTTCGTGGTCTGGAAGTTGGCGTCGCGATCGTCCTTCATGTGCTTGGAGATGCGATTGAGCGCCTCTGCCCAGCCGATGCGCTTCCATTCCTTGCCGCCCGCTTCGCGCACCATGGGGTATTTGATGCGTGCCGGGGAGTTGATCATGTCCATCACGCCCGCGCCCTTGGGACACAGCGAGCCGCGGCTGACCGGGTTGTCCGGATCGCCCTCGACATGAATCACGTGATCCTTGGCGTTCTTGGAGCCGTCGCCGAGTTTGTAGATCAGCATGCCGCAGCTGACCGAGCAGTAGGGGCAGATGCTGCGTGCGACGGTGGCGCGGGTGAGTTTGAAGGCGCGTGTCTCGGCCAGGGCGGCGCTGGGTGAAAAACCCAGTGCGACCAGGCTGGACGCGGCCAAGCCAGCTCCGCTGACGCGGAAGAACTGGCGCCGGTTCATGTCCATGGGGCAGTCTCCTCTTGTGGGATGCCTTGCCCGCGACGGCATGCACGCCGCCCGGGATGCATCAAGGGGGAGTCTATGGGGCCCCGGGGCGGTCACTCACTCAGGCAAACCCTATGTAAGCTATGTTGCAGCCCGCGCGCCACAGTGCGCCGCGGGCGCCACCCCGTCCTCGGCGACGCCCGGGTCAGTCGCCCATCACCACCCCTTCGCGCCGCGGGTCGGCGCCGCCCAGCCACATCGGCTTGCCATGCACGTTGGTGTGCGTGATGGCCTGCAGGCCGCTGGTCAGGTTCATCTCGCGCACCTCGGCGCCGCGCGTGCGCAGGGCCTCGACGGTGGCGACGGGGAACTTCTTCTCCTCCAGCAGGCTGGGGCCGTTGAGCGAGCCGAAGTTGGGCAGGTTGATCGCCTGCTGCGGCAGCAGGCCCCAGCCCAGCACGCCGTGCAGGGTCTTGGCGGTGTAGTGGATGATCAGCGCGCCGCCGGGGCTGCCGGCGCTCATCACCAGCGGGCCGCGGCGGCCGTCGGCGGTTTTCTCGAACACCAGGGTGGGGGCCATCGACGAGCGCGGGCGCTTGCCGGGCTGCACGCGGTTGGCGATGGGCGCGCCCTGGGCGTCGGTGGGGGCAAAGCTGAAGTCGGTCAGCTCGTTGTTCAGCAGAAAGCCCTTGACCATCTGGCGCGCCCCGAACTGGTCCTCGATGGTGGTGGTCATGGCCAGCGCGTTGCCGAAGGCGTCCACGATGCTGATGTGGCTGGTGCCGTACTCGGGCTGGTCGGCCATCGGCGCCAGGCTGGTCTTGACGGCGCCGGGCTGGCCGGGCTGGGCCACCTTCAGGCTTTGCGCGCCGATCAGCGCGGCGCGGCTCTTCAGGTAGGCCGGCTCCAGCAGGCTCATCCAGCTGCCCGCCGGCGGCTGCACGAAGTCGGGGTCGGCCACGTACAGCGCGCGGTCGGCAAACGCCAGGCGCGAGGCTTCCATGTAGTAGTGCAGCCAGTCGGCCGTGGGCAGGCCGTCGGCGCCCAGCGGCATGCTGGCGGCCGGGGTGTGAGCCAGGATGCCCAGGATCTGGCCCACCGCGATGGCGCCCGAGGACGGCGGCGGAAAGCCGCAGACCTCGTAGGCCTTGCCGCTGGCGGGCACGCGCAGGTCGTGGCACAGCGGCGCGCGCCGCTTTGGGGCGTAGCCGGCCAGGTCGGCCAGCGTCAGCTTGCCGGGGTTGCCGGGGTGCTTGCGCACCTTGTCGACGATGGCCTGCGCCACCGGGCCTTCCAGCAGCGCCGCCGAGCCGCGCGCGGCGATGCCCTTGAGCACCTCGGCCAGTTCGGGGTTCTTCAGCACGTGGCCGACCGGCCGGGGGTTGCCGGCGGCGTCGTAGAAGTAGGCCGCGGCCACCGGGTCCGTCTTCAGGTGCTGCTCGTTCTTCAGCAGGGTGTTCAGGCGCGGGCTGACGGCAAAGCCCTGCTCGGCCAGCACGATGGCGGGCTTGAACAGCTCGGCCCAGGCCAGGCGGCCGTGTTGGCGGTGCGCCTGCTCCAGCATCCGCACCGTGCCGGGCACGCCGACCGAGCGGCCACCCACCACGCCGTCGTGGAACGGCAGCGGCTTGCCGTCGGCGCCCAGGAGCAGCTTGTCGTCGACGGCGGCCGGCGCGGTTTCACGGCCGTCCCAGGCCGTCACGTCGCTGCCGGCGGCGTGCAGCAGGAAGGCGCCGCCGCCGATGCCGCTGGATTGCGGCTCGACCAGGGTCAGCACCATCTGCACGGCAATGGCGGCGTCGAGCGCGCTGCCGCCGGCCTTGAGCACCTGGTAGCCGGCGTCGGTGGCCAGCGGGTTGGCGGCGGCGACGGCGAACTTCTGCGTTGCCCAGCCAGGCTTGTCGGTCCAGCCCGAGCCGCCTTCCGGCGTCACCGGCGCAGCCGCGGGTGGCGTGTAGCGCAAGCCGCTGGCGCAGCCGGCCAGCAGGGCGGCGGCGGCCAGGGCGCCGAGGGCAAACAGGCGTGGCGTGGGCATGGGGTGTCTCCTTGGGGTGATGGGCGCAGGATGTGCATCCTAAGGCAGCGCGGCGCCGGGCCTGGGCCTGCTCGGCGTCGCCCACGTCCGGACGCGCCTCCCCCGCCATCCGTGTTTGCAAGCCGAACAGGGCGCTACTCGCGAATGATGGTGAGGTACTCGATCAGTGCCGCACCGCAGAGAACGCCAAGGATTGGCAGAGGACGCTAAGAAAACCGATGGATCTTCTGGCTTTCTGCGTCCTCTGCGAAATCTCTGCGTCCTCTGCGTTCGGAGGTTGGCGGTTTCCAATAAACCACCATTCAAAGCCTTGTCTTGCAGGCCATCGCCATCATTCGCGAGAAGAGCCCAGAACAGGGCGACAGCGCTTTCAGGGCGTGCGTCAGCAGCTATGTAAATGATAGTTCAGGAGCCAGGGCCATGGGTCACCTGGCGCGGCGTGGCTGGCGCGGCCGGGGCATGGGCAGGGCGCGGCTGGTGGCCGCCAGCAGATCGCACAGGGCCTGCCGGTCTTCCCATTCGTCGGGCCGCAGCAGGAAGTGGTCGCGGGCGCCCGGGTAGGGTCGGCCGCAGACCGGCCTGGCCAGCAGGGCGCGGCCGGCCTCGGTGATTTTCACGTACAACTGGTCGTCGCAGAGGAAGGCCGTCGGCTTGTCGTCCAGGTAGAGGCAATATTCGCCGAACATGCGCCGCGTGCGCACGCCCGGCAGCGCCCCGATCTGGTCGAGCAGGAAGTCCAGCGTTTCGGCGCGGGTGGACATGGCGGGGCGGCGTGGGGGTGGGCGGCGGCCGTCCGGATGGCGGTCCGCCGCCACACGCCGAATTCAGACCTAATCGGGTTGCAGGCCATGCCCGTCCTGCGTCAGCAGCTACTCAATCAATAGCGTTCTTCACTTGGGCGCCAGGCGGATGGCGCCGTCCAGGCGGATCACTTCGCCGTTGAGCAGGTCGTTTTCGAAGATGTGACACGCCAGCTTGGCGTAGTCCTCGGGCGTGCCCAGGCGGCTGGGGAAGGGCACGCCGGCGGCCAGCGCGTCCTGCACCTCCTTGGGCATGCCAAACAGCATCGGCGTGCCCATGATGCCCGGCGCGATGGTCATGTTGCGGATGCCCGTGCGGGCCAGATCGCGCGCGATCGGCAGTGTCATGCCGACGATGCCGCCCTTGCTGGCCGAATACGCCGCCTGGCCGATCTGGCCATCGTAGGCGGCCACGCTGGCGGTGCTGATCAGCACGCCGCGCTCGCCGGTGGGTTCGGGCTCGTTCTTGCTCATGGCCTCGGCCGCCAGGCGGATCATGTTGAAGCTGCCGATCAGGTTGATCGTCACCGTCCTGGTGAAGGCGGCCAGCGCGTGCGCGCCGTTCTTGCCCACCGTCTTTTCGGCGGTGGCGATGCCGGCGCAGTTGACCAGGCCCATCAGCTTGCCCATGGCCGTCGCCTGCTCGACCGCGGCCTTGCCATCGGCTTCGCTGGTGACGTCGCACCGGACGAAGGCGCCGCCGATCTCGCGCGCCACGGCCTGGCCGCGCTCGGCGTTCATGTCGGCGATGACGACCTTGCCGCCGCTGGCCGCCAGCAGGCGCGCCGTGCCTTCACCCAGGCCCGAGGCGCCTCCGGTGACGATGAATACCTTGTCCTTGATCTGCATGGCGTGCTCCTGTGTCGGTAGGGGGAAAGAAAGAGGGGGCAGGCCGGAATTATGGAGCGCATGCCCGGCGCCCCCGGCCGCCAGCCCGTCGCGGTGGCGACGGTTCAGCCGGCCTGGCCGCCGGCGGCGCCGGCGCCCGCCAGCAGGCGCTGCAGGCGCGTGCTGCTGGTGGTGTATTCCAGTGGCGGCTCGTCCGTTCGCGGGTGGATGTGCGCGCGCGCGCCCCAGGCCGCCAGCGTGGCTTCGTGAAAGCCGCACAGGATGAGCTTTTTCTTGCCCGGGTAGGTGTTGATGTCGCCGATGGCGAAGATGCCCGGCGCGCTGGTCTGGAACCGGGCCGTGTCCACCACCAGCTGTTTGCGCTCCAGCGCCAGCTGCCAGTCGGCGACCGGGCCCAGGCGCGGGCTGAGGCCTTGCTGCACCAGCAGCCGGTCCAGCGCCAGCGGCGTGGTGGCGCCGTCGGGGCCCATGACGAGCAGCGCCGTCAGGCAGCCGCCGGCCTGCTCGAAACCCGTCACCTGGCCGGCCACGAAGCCCAGCCGCCCGGCGGCGCGCAGCGCGCGCACGGCCGCCTCGGTGGCGGGGTCGGCCTGAAAGCCGTCGCGCCGGTGCAGCAGGGTGACGCGGGCCGGGCCGCCCGCGGCCAGCGTGGCCAGGCGGATGGCCTGGGCCAGCGCCGGCTCGCCGCCGCCGACCACGACCACGCGCTGGCCGGCCAGCTGGGCGTCGTCGGGCGCGTGGTGAAACAGCTGCCGCGGCTCGAACGCCTCCAGGCCGGCGAGCTTCAGGCGCCGGGGCACAAAGGCGCCCACGCCGGCGGCGATGAACACGGCGCGCGCCAGCAGGCGCAGGCCGCGCTGCGTTTGCAGCAGCAGGCGGCCGTCGGGCTGGCGCTGCAACTGCTCGACCAGGTGGCCCAGGTGCAGTGGCGGCGCGAACGGCGCGATCTGCGCCATCAGCGCGTCGATCAGCGCCTGGCCGCTGCACACCGGGACGGCCGGAATGTCGTAGATCGGCTTGTCGGCGTACAGCGCGGCCGGCTGGCCGCCGACATGGGGCAGGGCGTCGATGACCTGGGCGCTCAGCCCCAGCAGGCCGAGCTGGAACACCGCGAACAGGCCGACCGGGCCGGCGCCGATCACGGCGACGTCGGTTTCCAGCGGCGGGTCATGGGCGGCGTGGGACATGAGTGCTTCAAAAAACAGAGCGGCTGGCGCAGGTCCATCCTGCGCCAGCCGGCATTTTGATGCAGAACCCGGGTGGGGGTCGCGGCAGCCCGTCAGCGGGCCAGCTGGCCCAGCTTGTCGGTGCGGCTGGCCCAGGCCTCGTGGTCGGGCAGCGGGTCCTTGCGCTTGGTCAGCGTCCGGTAGTTGGGCGAGCGCGCCAGCTCGGCGTTGATCGCCGTCATGTGCAGCTGGTCCTTGGGCAGGTCTTCCTCGGCAAAGATGGCGTTGACCGGGCACTCGGGGATGCAGACGGCGCAGTCGATGCATTCATCGGGGTCGATGGTGAGGAAGTTGGGGCCTTCCTTGAAGCAGTCGACGGGGCACACGTCCACGCAATCGGTGTATTTGCAGTTGATGCAGGCTTCGGTGACGACGTGGGTCATGGTCAGAACTCGCGGGCAAAGCGTGAAAGCGGGCAGGTGCCGGACCGAGGCTCAGTGCCGGCACCCGCAGTAACGGATGAATTTTAAGAGGGGGCGTCGGCGACCGGCCGCCAACGGGTCTTGCCCGGGCGTCTGGGTG
>MKTG01000023.1:25491-27668 GCA_001897615.1 Burkholderiales bacterium 68-10 | reverse complement strand
GCTTGCTGGATGCAGGCTACGCTCTGGTAATGTCATGAGTTTGGAAAAGCTCAATAGGTTGTGTTCATCGTGCTGCCGGTGCCAAGCCCGGGATGCAGGCTCGACCGGCTTGGAGCGCGCGGCCCCAGACCGCGCAGGGCACGTTCGCGCGCCTGGACCTTGCTGTTCATTCCGTGGCCTGCAGGTACCCTCGAACTCACCAGACGCTTTGTTGCAGCCGCTCCATATCAGGCACGATGATGCGGCGACCCTGGACTTGCAGCAGGCCGGCGGTGGCCAGGTCGCGCAGAATGCGCGAGAAGTGTTCGGGCGTCACGTTGAGTTGCGACGCGACCTGGCTTTTCGTGGCCGGCAGTGTCCAGGAGAGGCTTTGCGCGCCATGTGCCTCGCGAGTCAGGTAGGCGATGAAACGCGCGCTGCCACTGCCGATGGCCTGCTGGTCGAGCTCACTCACGAGAGACTGCACGCGCCGACTCAGGCCGGCGATCATCTGCCGCGCGAACTTCGGATTGCAATCCAGTTCACAGAACACGGCCTCGCCTGGCACCATCAGCACAAGGGCATCGCATGCTGCCTGTGCGCGTACCAGCGTCGGCCGCTCGAGAAACAGCACTGGTTCACCAAAGCTTTCTCCGGCGTGCGCCACCCCGGTCAGGCGACGGCCTCGTGACGGGGTGGTCGAGATCAGCTTGATGTCGCCATAGACCACCAGATAGATGCCGCGCGCCGGCTCACCCTGGTCGAACAGTACCTCGCCTGACCTGGGCCGCAGGGTGAGGGTTGCGGCAGCCAGGCGCTCGAGAGCAGGGGGCGACAAACTACTGAACAGCGGCGTCCGTGCCAGCAACGCCATGGTAGGGACGGTGGGGCGATTCATCGGCCGGAATGAAGCACCGTGATCAATGCAGGGTCATGGGCATGGTCGATCAGCATCGTGCGTACCCATTCCTGCCACGACTGGGCGAAGGCCGCGCGAACCGCTGCATCTGCACCAGGTGCGAGTGCCATGCGCATCTGCTCGGTCAGCCCCGGCGGTCGAGGCACGGCCTGTGGCTGGTGGATAAGTTCCACCGTCTGTCCGTTGTCCAGTCGCGTGTAGCGAATTTCGCCTTGCATCGGTACCTCGAAACGCAGCAGATTCCGGCGCCCGTGGCGGCCCGCCAAGCCCTTGAAGCCGCTTTCGGTTGCGGCGCCTGTGACCAGGCTGGCGATGCTGGCGATGACCCCCGTCACGCCTAGGTCGGCGGCCTGCCGCAGTTCGACGTGCACGTTGCCGCGTTCGGGCAGGCCATCCGGGTACAGGCGTGCCAGTGCCGTGCCGGTCATGAGCCAGGCGCAGGCCACGGTGGGGCAGGAGTGCCCCGCCAGCTTGACAGCATCCAGGTAGCGATATTCGATCAGGCCTCCATCAACCGCGCCAAGCAGGGCAGCCAGTGGATCGACCAGCACGATCGGTTCCACCTCATCGTAGAAAGCGGGGGTGCGCATCGCCGTGGCCCGGTACCAAGAAAAGGTGGGGTTCACAATGGCCGCCCGTGGCTCAGTGTCCATCGGCCAGGGGTTTGAAGCCGGGGTCATCGAAATGGCTGCCGTACTGGTTGACGGCGCGTGCCACCTTCGTCAGGCCGAGTACCGGACGCGACTGGTGGTCCTTGCCAGCCATGGCGTCGGTGCCCTGGGTGATGTCGGCGATCACCAAATGCAGCATGGCGTCAGCCTCGGGTTCAAGCTTGCAGTTGGCGACGATGCCAGCCACCTCGGTCTCGATTCGGGTTGCGAGCTGCTGGTAGCGCGCCGCGTCCAGCTTGCCAGCGTGGGCCGCGTTCAGCTCGGGCGCCACCAGGTTGCGGATTTTTTTCATGCCGGCGCGCAGCGGTGCGTCGGTCCGCCATTTGCTGCCGTTGTTGAGGCTGAGCACGTGCGGTGCGGCACTGTCGTGGCCGTGGTCGTGCCCCTTCGTCTGTGCCATGGCGGTTGCGCCAAGCCCTGCCGTGAGTGCGGCGACAGCCAGCGCTGGGATCAAGATGTTGCGAATCGATGTCTTCATAGAGGTCTCTCCAGTGAAACGACGGGTACCGATCACCCGCCTGCGCTTATTGACGCTGTGCCCGGGGCGGGGTTCGATCAAGTTCCGGCGGTCTTCGGAAATATCAAGAAAATGACGGTTTGCGTGCGTT
>MKTG01000023.1:17221-25456 GCA_001897615.1 Burkholderiales bacterium 68-10 | reverse complement strand
GCGCGACGGCCGGACCTCAGGCATCGATGGCGCGCAGGGCCTCCGAATCCAGAACGCGGACCCACTGGCGCCCGGTGTCGATCAGGCCCTCGCGCTTCAGATCTGCCATGACGCGGCTCACGGTTTCAGGCGTGGCACCGACCATGGCCGCGAGGTCCTGGCGTGACAGCGGCGCACGGATCAGGATGCCCTGTTCATCGGCGTCGCCCAAGCGCTCGGCCAGCTTGAGCAGGGCCGTGGCGACGCGGGTGCGTACGTCGGAGGTACTGATCTGGCGGATCACTTCGCGCGCATCATCCAGACTGCGTGCAACGCTGGCAAGCACGGCCAGGGTCACCTGCGGGTGCTGCTCCAGCAACCGCTGAAAGTCGCCGTCGGAGATGGCCAGTACGCAGGTGTCGGTTTGTGCCATCGCGGTTTCCGGGTAATGCCGGGTGCCCAGCGGCGCCAGGCCGCCAAACAGCGCGCCCTGCGGCAGCAGGTCCAACAGCACGTCGTCGCCACCCGAGCTATGGCGCAATAGTTTGACCTTGCCACGGGCGACGAAGAACAGGCGCTCGGCGTTGCCGCCCTCGTGGCAGATGATCGATTCGGCCGGGTAGTGCAGCTCGCGAAAGTGCCGGTTCACCTGCTCCAGGTCTTCGGCCGAAAGCCCGCTGAAATAGCGGGCCTGGCTCAGGATGCGATGACGCAGCTGCGGGGAGCAGTGCTTCGGCGTCACCGGATCCATGGTGGACGGCGGAGTGCGGGGTGCCGCGTTCATGGTGCGTCTCCTGGCTTGATCGGGTTGGGCGTCAGGCGCGAGACGCGGCCATGTCGGCGCCTGCCGTGGCGCGCGGGGCCTTGTTGCCGCCGCGTGGGCGCATCAGGCGCATGCCGTTCAGGATCACCAGCAGCACCGAGGCCTGATGAATGAACATGCCGCCGGCCATGTGCACTTCGCCGGCAAACACGCCCGCCAGCAGCCCGGCCACCGTGAGCAGTGCAATGCCGGTGTTCTGGCGGATGTTGCGTACCGTGGCGCGGGCCAGCGTGATGGCGCGCGCCACGCGCTCCAGGTCATCGGTCATGAGCGCGATGTCGGCCGTGTCGATGGCCACGTCGGTGCCGGCAGCACCCATGGCCACGCCGACATCGGCGGCGGCGAGCGCCGGCGCGTCGTTGATGCCGTCGCCCACCATCGCCGTGACGCCGGCCTCGGCGCGCAAGCGCTCGATGGCTTTCAGCTTGTGCTCGGGCAACAGTCCCGCCTGCACCTCGGTGATGCCCAAGGTGCGCGCCACGCGCTGGGCGCTGGCCAGGTGGTCGCCAGTGAGCATGACGAGGCGGCGCACGCCGCCATCGCGCAGCTGCTGCAGGGCCGCGGCGGCCTCGGGGCGAACCTGGTCTGCAAAGCCGAGCAAGCCGAACACCTTGCCGTCGACGCTGATTGCAGCCAGCGTTTCACCGCGCTGGCGAATCTCCTCAAGCGCCGCTTGCGCATCTGTCGGCCAGTCGGCCACGCGTTGGCGCAGCCAGTCGGGGCTGCCGATTTCAATGCGGCGGCCTTGCCAGCCGGCGCCGATGCCACCGCCGGCAAAGGTTTCGAAGTTGTCGGCGGCAGCGATCGGCTCGTCGCCCTTGACTTCGCGCAGGATGGCGCGCGCCAGCGGGTGCTCGGAGCCGCCCTCGGCCACCGCCGTCCAGCGCAGCAGTTGCTGCTTGCGGTCGTCCTGCTCGATGCCGGGCACGGGTTGCAAGGCCGCCAGCGGAACGATCGAGGTCACCGCCGGCCGGCCCACGGTCAGCGTGCCGGTCTTGTCAAAGGCCACGGCACGGATGCGCGCGGCGGTCTCCAGGTGCTCGCCACCCTTGATCAGAACACCCTGGCGCGCCGCCTGGCCGATGCCGGCGATCACCGAAATGGGCGTGGATATGACCAGCGCACCCGGGCAGGCCACGACCAGCAGCGTCAGCGCCAACTCGATGTTGCCCGTCAGCGCGTAAGTGAGGATGGTCAGCACGATGATGGCCGGCGTGTACCACTGGGCAAAGCGCTCGATGAAGCGCTGGATCGGCGCCTTGGCCTCCTGCGCCTGCTCGACGCGCTGGATGATGTGCGCCAACGTGGTGTCGGCGCCCACGCCCTCGGCGCGTATCTCCAGGTAGCCGTCGTGGCTGACGGTGCCGGCAAACACCGAGCTGCCTTCGGACTTGTCCTCGGGCATCGATTCGCCGGTGATGGCGGCCTGATTGACGGCGGCGCGTCCGCTCAGCACCGTGCCGTCGACGCCGATGCGTCCGCCCGGGCGCACGATCACGGTATCGCCGCGCAGCACCTGATGTGGCGCCAGCACCAGCTCGGTGCCGTCTCGGCGCACCGTGACCTCGGTGGGCGCCAGGTCGATCAGGTCCTTCAGCGCGCTGCGCGTCTTGGCGATGGTGCGCGCCTCCAGGTAGCCGCCCAGCAGGAACAGAAAGGTGACGGCGGCGGCTTCCCAGTATTCACCGATGGCGATGGCGCCGACGGCGGCGATCGTCACCAGCAGCTCGATGCTGGCACTGCGCGCGCGCAGGCTGTGCCAGGCGCGCACCGCGATGTCGGAGCCGGCGATGAGCGCGGCCGCGATCCACAGCGTGGCCGTCAGCGCGGCCGGTCCGTCCAGGAACGCGCTCAGCACGCCGCCCAGGCCCAGAGTTCCGCTGACCAGCGTCAGCAGGCCGCGCCGCTGCGTTGGCGATGCGCGCAGCGTTTGCAGACGGGAAACAGAATGGGAGTTGGACATGATGAACCTCTGGAATGCAGACTGGAAGGGGCCGTGCGCGAACGCGCCCGACAGCGACCGGACGGCGGTTCAGAAGGCGCTGATGCGCGAGCCGTAGCCGATCTTGCGCACCGTCTCCTGCAACAACTCGGCACTCGCCTGCGCGGGCTCATGCTCGATGTCGATGCGCCCGGAGTTGAAATGCACCGTCGCCTCGCGCACGCCCGGCAGGGCTTTCAGGGCTTTTTCAATCTTGGAAATGCAGGAAGGGCAGCTCAGTTCGTCGCTGCGCAGGATGGTTTTCATGGTGTGACTCCTTGGGTCGGTGGTTGGTTGATATGTCTTGACTTTACGCAGCTGGGTTTGCGGCGTGAATGATCTGGCGCAGTTAACTGCAGCTGGTACGGCACGGCCCGGGCGCAGTCGGCCGAGGCGCATCGGTCAGGCGCGGCTGGCGTCGGCTGCCGCCGGGGCGAAGCGGCCCAGTCCCAGTTCCACCAACCGCTCGTCGCGACGCAACAGGTACAGGGCTTCCAGGCCCAGGCGTGCAGCCAGGGCCAGCCCATCGCGGTGACCCGCCACCAGCAGCGCTGTGGCCCAGGCGTCCGCGTCCATGCAGTCGCGGGCCAGCACCGTGACCGAGGCCACTGCGTTGTGCAGCGGCGCCGCGCGGCGGGGATCCATGGTGTGGGCCAGGCGCGCCTCACCCACGTCCCAGAATCGACGGTAGTCGCCCGAGGTCGCCACCGCCAGGTCCTGCAGTTCGATCACGCCATGCGCCGCGCGCCGGCCGGGCACGGGGCTTTCCAGCGCCACGGCCCAGGGTTGGCCATCGGCTTGCGGCCCGGGGGCGCGCAGTTCGCCGTCCAGCGCGATCAAGGCATGTGCCGCGCCGTGGCGTTGCAGCACGGCAGCCATGCGATCGACCGCATAGCCCTTGGCGATGCCGCACAGGTCCACCTGCAGCGCGGCATGCTTGCGCGCGCGGCCGGCTGCAAGGTCCAACTCCAGCCGGGTGTGGCCGGCGGCTGCCGTGGCGCTGCGCGCGACCTGGATCGCCGCCGGATCGGGTTGCTCCCGCTCCGCTCCAAAGCCCCAGGCATCGACCAGCGCCCCCACCGTGGGGTCGAAGGCACCGCCGCTCAGGCGCGCGATTTCGAGCGCCCGCGTCAACACCGCGAGGATCCGCGGCGGCAGCTCGACCCAGGTGCCGACCGGCGCGCGGTTCAGCCGCACCAGGTCGCTGGTCGGTTTCCAGGGCGACATCTGGTCGTCCACCTGCTGCACGGCGGCGGCGAGTTCGCGCTGTAGCGCGTCGCCGTCCAGAGCAGGCTGCCCATCCAGCGTCACCGACCAGCGCGTGCCCATGGTAGGGCCGTGCAGCGTGCGGCGCGCGGCGGGTGCCACCGAGTCAGAACACGTCTTCGGCATAGCGTCCCTTGGCCTTCAGTTGCGCCACGCTCAGGCGCAGCGCTCCCAGGATCTGGTCCAGCGTCTCGGCCACGCCGTGCGCCATCGGGCGGCTGCCGCACACGCGCACCAGGGCGCCCTGCGCCACGAGACGGCGCACGCGCTCGGCATCGCGCCGCAGCGCGTCCTGCACATAGCCGCCGCCGTCCGGCACGCGCGAGAACGCGGTCTGCACGCTGGCGACGCGGCCTTCCTCCTGCCAGCGCTCGATGTCCGGCCTGAAGTAGTAGTCGCGCGCCGGGTCGCGCGCGCCGAACCACAGGTGCATCGGCACGCGCCGCTCGTTGCGGCGGATGAAGCCGGCCAGCGGCGCGACGCCGGTGCCGGCGCCGATCAGCAGCACCGGGCGCCGGCTGGCCGGCAGGGCGAAGCCTGGGTTCTCGCGGATGAAGGCGGGTACGTGGTCGCCCGACTGCAGGCCGAGCAGCCAGGTCGAGCACAGGCCGCCGGGCAGGTGGCGCACGCAGATTTCGACGAAGCCGTCGGCGCTGCCCGAGGCCAACGAGTAGTAGCGCGGCACAGGCGAGCCGGGCGGCACGATGGCGATCAGGTCGCCCGCGTCGAAGCGGGCCAGGCCGCGTCCGCGCAGCCGATCCCACGCACCCTGCGCCGGCCAGGCGAAGCGCAGGATGGCGGCGGGCTGGCCTTCGCGCCCGGCGTAGTCCTGACGCGACACCAGCCGCAACTCGGTGGTCGCGGGCAGTCGCGGGCGGTAGTCCAGCACCAAGGGGGCGCCCAGTGCCGCGGCCAGTGCCTCGCCCCAGCGCGCGAACTGCTGCGCCGACTGCTGGTGGATCCGCTCCAGCGGCAGCAGCGCGGGCCAGCCACGCTCGCGCAGCAGGGCATCGACCTGCTCGGCGTAGGCGCAATACGCCGGGAACTGGCGGTCGCCAAAGCCGAGCACGGTGACCGGGACGTGGTTCCCCGGCAGCGCCGCGAGGTATGCCAGCGCCCCGCCGGCGTGCGCCGGCGCCTGGCCCTCGCCATAGGTGGCGGCCAGCACGAACACCTGGCGCGCGGCCGGGCCGAGCCCGAAGTGCTCCAGCGGCGCGCTGTGCACGCGGTGGCCAGCGCGCACCAGGGCGTCGTGCAGCGTCTCGGCAAAGCCCCAGGTGCTGCCGCTCTCGCTGGCGACGAAGATCAGCATGTCGGCCTGCGCCAGCGGACTGTTGTTGATGATGCGCGGCCGGTCCTGGCGCGTGCGCCACCAGATCAGCAGGCCGGAGATCAAGAACAGCGGGATGCTGGCGCCGGTCAGGCCGAGCAGCACGGCCCAGGTCCACCAGGCGCCTTCGCCGGCGTGCAGCAGCAGGGCCCAGTCGTAGAGACGCTGCGCCGTGCTGGCCGGCTGCGTGGCCAGCACCTCGCCGGAATAGCGGTCGAGCCAGCTTTCGCCCTGGCGTGTGGTCAGCTTCCACGTGTCCTCGGAATCGGTCGCGTCCGGGAAGTTGAGCGCGCGCAGCTCGCCAAGACGGACCTGTTTCAACTGGGCGATGCGCTCCGCCGGTAACTGCGCGTGACCGTCCACGACGGAAGTTACTTCCGGCTCCTGCGCGGCGTCCAGTGCGATCAGCCCCAGGGTGGTGGCGCTCATGTACAGCGCGGTGGCCGAACTCAGCAGCAGCACCGCGAGCACGATGCGGCCGCTGACCACGTGCACGCGCTGCGCCAGCGTGCCGCGCACGTGTCCGGCGACGTGGCGCCAGCCGCCCATGCGACGCAGCAGCAGCACCAGGCCGGAGAGGCTCAGCAACAGCATGGCCAGCGCCGTGGCGGCGGCGCCCCAGCGCCCGGCGTCGCCCAGCAGCAGCTGGCGATGCAGGTTTTTCACCCAGCGTGGCAGCGCCGTGGGCTGGTAGGGACCGAGGATGGCGCCATTGGCTGGGTCGACGCGCACGGCAAGTGCCTTGTTCCCATCGAAGGCATAGACCACCACCACGCCGGAGGGCAGGCGGCGCAGTTCTTCGATGCCTGGGATGGTCCGATCCACCCGTTCCACCACGGTCGCCACCGGCAGGTCGTCTGCAGCGCCGGGCGCCTGCCAGGCCTGTTGCACCGGGTCCACGGTCAGCAGGGCACCACTCAGGCCCAGCACCAGGGCGAGCGCGCCCAGCGTCAACCCCAGCCATCGGTGGATGGCCTTCCAGCCCATGCTCATTCTTCTTCTCCCTGGGGCGGCTTACTGAAGCTGGTAGGTGAACGCCTGGATGTACTGCTTGCCCGCCTGCCCCTTGCCGGCGCCGGCGCTGGTGAGCGGCACACGGATTTCGGAGGGGCTGTCGCGCATGTCCTCCACCGCGGCGTCCACGCGGATCTCGTAGCCGGCGTCGATCAGTGCGTCGGCCAGGTCGGCCGTCACGGTGAGCTTGCGTCCGGCACCGACGCTGGCACCGGTGACTCCGGCCAGGCGCTTGGCGTCGCCGGCGGACAGGCGATTCCAGTCGGCGAGGTGCTTGTAGTACTTGGCCTTGCCGCCGGCGACCCACAGGGTGCCGGCATACGCGCCCTTGGCGTCGGTCAGGTAGACGGCGAGGTAGGCACCGTCACCACCATAGTTCTTGAGCTGGGTGGTGAGGGTGACGGTGCGACTCTGCGCCAGTGCCGGCAGGGCCAGTACGCAGGCAGCGGCGAGGGCGGTCAGGGCGGGTTTCTTGTTCATGGTGATGCTCCGTTGAAAGGTGGATTTCATTCGATCTGGCCGCGCGGTGCGGTACCTGGGTTGAACAGCGGGCCGGCGGCGGGCGAGGAGCCGCTGCGGTTTGCACCGGGCTCACGCTCGCGGTCCCTTTCCCGGTTGCGCTCACGCTTGCGGTCGCGCTGCTTGAGCTTGACCACCTCGAGCGTTTCCGGATCGATCTTGGCCTTGAAGCCGCGACCTTCGGCGTCGGTGCCGCGGACCTCGTAGCAGCCGTCGTCGATCTTCAGGCGGTGAATCTCCCAGCCTTTTTGCACGGCCATCTGCCGCACCGATTCGCGCGACTGCCAGCGCGACGCCGGCGCGTCGCAATCGTCGCTCGCCAGCGCTGGCGAGACGGACAGCACGGTGGCAAGCGCCAGCAGCGCGCTGCCGAGGATTTGGTGGCGAGGTTTCATGGACATCTCCGAGGCGTGGATGGACAGGACGGGGCGATGCAGCGTGCGGATTCAGGCGCGGGGCAGCGACCGGACCACATCGGCACCGAGGGAGTCGCTAACGCCCGGCAGCATGTGCAGCAGCGTGTCGTCGCGCATGACGTAGTGATGCCAGAGTGCTCCGACGAACGGAACTGGCTTGCCCTTGGCACTGACGACCAGCCAACCCAGCAGCGGCATGCAGACCAGGAAGGCGTAGAGGGCCATGTGCATGGTCTTGGCCGCCCACGCCTGCCAGGCTGGCGGAGGCGGCTGGATAGGCGGGTGCCGGATAGATGGCGCGCAGCGCCAGGCGCCCGAAGACGATGGCGAACACTGCCAAGCCCAGCATCTCGTGCCAGGTCTTCATCAGCTCGCGCCCGGCGCTGCCTTTGGGATAGATGCCCCGCAGCTCGATCAGCGCATGGACCGCCACCAGCAGCAGGGCGGTCAGCCAGTGCGCGCCGATGGATAGTGGATGAAAGCGCTCGCGGGCCGGGGTGGTGATGGAGAGGGTCACGATCGGCTCCGGTGCCACATGATTTTCACTTGCCCGGACGGGCGCGCTCCACATCGCCGCTGTGGCCGCTCACGTAGATCCTGACGCGTTCGCCCTGGGCGTTGCGTGCCTTCACCTCATAGCGGCCGTCGTCCCATTCGATTTCGCGGATCTCGCGGTAGCCGGCCGCTTCCAGGCGGTCGTAGATGTCGCGGATGGTGAGCTGGGTGCCGGCCGACGCCATGGTGGTGGTGTGGGGTGGCGCGGCGGCAGGCGCGGCAGTCTGCGCCTGCGCGATGCCCAGGCCGACCGCGCTGGCGGCGAAGAGGGCGATCAGGGTGCGTTGACTGGTGAATTTGACGGCTTGCATGATGGGACTCCTGAGGGTGGCTTGTGCCGGCACCGTGCCGG
>MKTG01000023.1:14152-17188 GCA_001897615.1 Burkholderiales bacterium 68-10 | reverse complement strand
GCTATAAATTCCACCATGACCGTGCCCGCCACTCGCCATCCGCGCCGCCTGGCCCTGCTGGGCCTGCTCGCAGGCGGGCTTGTGGCTGGTGCGCCGCTGCACGCCGAGCCGAACGACCATGATCTGGCGCGCCAGGCGCTGCAGCAGGGCAAGGTGCTGCCGCTGCGTACCGTGCTCGACAAGGTCGAGCGTGAACACCAAGGTCAGGTGCTGAAGATCGAATTCGAGCAAGAGGACGGGCGCTTCATCTACGAAATCCGCCTGTTGCAGCAGGATGGGCGGCTGGTCAAGCTCGAGGTGGACGCCAGCAGCGGGCAGGTGCTGAAGATCAAGCGCAAGAGGCACTGATGCGCATCCTGGTGGTCGAGGACGAGCCGACGCTGAGCGCCCAGCTCGTTCAGGCCATCGCGGATGCCGGCCACACGGTGGAGCGCGCGCACGATGGCCGTGAAGCGCACTACCTGGGCGAGGTGGAGGAGTTCGATGCCGTCGTTCTTGATCTTGGCCTGCCGGTGCTTGACGGGCTGACGGTGCTGCGCCGCTGGCGCGCCGCCGGACGCAACATGCCGGTACTGATCCTGACGGCGCGCAGTGCCTGGCAGGAGAAGGTGGCGGGCATCGACGCTGGCGCCGACGACTATCTGGCCAAGCCGTTTCACATGGAAGAGTTGCTGGCGCGACTGCGCGCGCTGCTGCGCCGGGGCGGCGAACACGCCAGTGCCGAATGGCAGTGCGGGTCGATCACGCTCGACACGCGCCAGGCCCGCGTACTGGTGGCTGGTCAGGCGCTTTCCCTGACCAGTCACGAGTTCAAGTTGCTGGCGCAGCTGATGCAGCGCAAGGGCCAGGTGCTGTCGCGCACCGAGCTGTCCGAGCATCTTTATGCGTTCGACAGCGACCGCGACTCCAACACCATCGAGGTCTTTGTCGGCCGCCTGCGCAAGAAGCTGCCATCGGGCAGCATCGAGACCGTGCGCGGGCTGGGCTATCGGCTGGTCGATCCTGGCGCCGTCGCTCCATGACCGGGGCCTCCCTGCGGCTGCGCCTGCTGGTCGGCACGCTGGCCTGGATGGCGATCGCCATCGCGCTGGCGGCCTGGGGCCTGCGCAGCCTGTTCCAGGAGCACATCACGCAGCAGCTGCAGGCCCAGCTTGTCATGCAGCTCGACCACCTGAGTGCCGCCGTCGACTGGGAGCCTGGCGGCAAGATCAGCATCGGGCCGATGGCCGCCGATGCACGGCTGGAGCAGCCGCTGTCGGGCTTGTACTGGCAGATCGACGAGCTGGATCCCAAGGTGGGCAAGGCCCCGCGGGCGGCGGTCGCGCGCTCGCGTTCGCTGTGGGACCAGGTGCTCACGATGCCGCCGCCGCCGACCCATTACCCGGAGCAGGGCTATCGCGTGCTGCAGCTGCGCGACAACCAGGGGGGCGCATTGCTGGCCGTCGTGCGTCCGCTGGAGCTGCCTGAGGAGAACGCTCCCCGCCTGCGGCTGGTGGTGGCAGCTGACACGTCCTTGATTGCCGAGCCGCTGCACCGTTTCACACGTCTGTTGTGGACTGCTCTGGGCGTCCTGGCGGTCGGGCTGGCGGTTGGGGTGGTGCTGCAGTTGCACTACGGGCTGAGACCGCTTGCGCTGTTGCGCCGGCGCCTGGCCGCCGTGCGTGCCGGCCAGGCGACACGGCTTGAGGGGAGTTTCCCTCAGGAATTGCAGCCGCTGGTGGTCGAGTTCAATCATGTGCTGGCTGAGAACGCGGCCATGGTGCAGCAGGCGCGCGCGCAGGCAGGCAACCTGGCGCACGCCGTGCACACCCCGCTCACGGTGCTGGCCAACGCCGCGGCTGAGGAAGGCGGCGCGCTGGCCCGGCTGGTGGGCGAGCAGGTGGCCAGCGCACGCCGCCAGGTTGATTACCACCTGGCGCGTGCACGCGCTGCCGCGGCCGTGCGCGCCACCGGCCTGGCGACGCCTGTCCTGAAGCCGCTCGGCGCTTTGCTGCGCACCATGGCGCGCTTGCACGCGGCGCGCCAACTTCATTTCGAGCTGGCGCCCGACGCCGAGGATCTGGCGTTCCGAGGCGAAGAGCAGGACCTGTTCGAGCTGCTGGGCAACCTGATCGACAACGCCGCCAAGTGGGCGCGCTCGCGCGTGCGGGTGGACGTGCGACGCGAAGGCGGGTTGCTGTGCTTCACGGTGGACGATGATGGCCCTGGTGTTCCCGACTCCGAGCGCGCCCGCATGTTCGAGCGCGGCGTGCAGCTTGACGAGCGACGCCCCGGCGCCGGACTGGGGCTGGACATCGTGCGCACACTGGCTGAAACGTATGGCGGCAGCGTCGAGGCCCTTGAATCGCCACTGGGGGGACTGCGGATGCGCCTGTGCTTGCCCTTGACCGAGCTCGGCGTGCAGATTCGGAGTGACGTCGGACTATCCAACGCTTAGGACACGGTCCTGCTTGCGGCAGTGCGTTGACTGAAGCCGCTGCGGCTTGTGCATCTTCGGCCTGATTTGCCGCGCCGCCGTGCTTTGATTCTGTCTGCTGGCGCGGGTTGATGAGCCATTGCTGGTCGTGGCGCGCGGATGTTCTGGTGTTCGGACATCGGTGTGCTCGACCCTTGCATTGACAGGGATTTGCGTGTCGATAAGATAGTGACAAATTACTTTCTTTGTGAGTTTCGTCATGGCCATTGAGCGACCGCGTTACCTGCCGGCCGAGGAGCGTCGGGCGGCTACCGTCGAGGCAGTGATAGAACTGGCGGCGCAGCAGAACCCCAGCGACATCACGACCACTGCGATTGCCGATCACATGGGCCTGACCCAAGGCGCGCTGTTCAGGCACTTTCCGACCAAGGATGCGATCGTGGAGGCGACCATGTCGTGGGTCAGCGAACGTCTGTTGGCCAGCGTGGACAAGGCGGCCGAGCGGGCACCGTCACCGGCTGCAGCGCTGCAAGCGATGTTCATGGCACACGTTGACTTCGTGGCCAGGCATCCGGGTGTGCCGCGCATGCTGTTCGGTGAATTGCAGCGCGCGGGTGACA
>MKTG01000023.1:12744-14129 GCA_001897615.1 Burkholderiales bacterium 68-10 | reverse complement strand
CGCCTGCACCGTCAGTTGGAAGCCGGCCGGTTGCAAGGCGAGTTCGATCACAGTCTTGACGTTGACGCCGCTGCAACGTTGTTCATCGGCACCATCCAGGGCCTGGTGATGCAGTCCCTGCTGGCGGGCAGCGCCACCCGCATTCGCCGCGACGCGCCGCGTGCGTTTGCGATCTACCGTCGCGGCATCGGGAGCGCATCATGAAATTGCCCACGCTTCAACGGCGCACGCTGGCGCTGGCGGCCGTCGTCGTGCCGATGCTCGTGCTGTTTGTCTACGTCGCCCTGCGCTCGGGACCGCTGGCGCCGGTGGCGGTGACGGTGGCCACGGTCGAGTCGCGGCCCATCACCCCTTCGCTGTTCGGCATCGGCACGGTGCAGGCGCGTTACACCTACAGGATCGGTCCCACGGTGCCCGGACGGGTCAAGCACCTTCAGGTCCATGTGGGCGAGCAGGTCAAGGCCGGCCAGGTGCTGGGCGAGATGGATCCGGTCGATCTGGACCAGCGCATCAAGGCCCAGCAGGCGGGCATCAAGAGCGCCGACGCCGCGCTGCGCCAGGCCGAAGTGCGCGAAGGCTTTGCCCAGACCCAGGCCAGCCGGTACGAGCAACTGCTGGCCGTGCGTGGCGTCAGCGAAGAGACGGTGGCCATCAAGCGCCAGGACCTGGCCGTTGCCCGTGCCGCGCTGGCGGCCGTTCGCGAAGACGGGGCCCGGTTGCGCGCCGAACTGCAGGCCATGCACGCGCAACGCGGCAACCTGAGACTGGTGACGCCCGTGGACGGCCTGGTGGCATCGCGCGACGCCGATCCCGGCACCACCGTGGTGGCCGGACAGGCGGTGGTGGAACTGATCGATCCGGCCAGCCTGTGGGTGGACACGCGCTTCGACCAGATCAGTGCCCAGGGCCTGGCCGCCGGCCTGCCGGCGCAGGTGGTGCTGCGCTCGCGCCGCAACCAGGCCCTGGCCGCCCGCGTGCTGCGCATCGAGCCGCGGGCCGATGCGGTGACGGAGGAGACGCTGGTCAAGGTCGTGTTCGAGCAGCCGCCCACGCCGCTGCCACCGGTGGGTGAACTGGCGGAAATCACGGTGCGCCTGCCCGAGCTGCCGGCCGCGCCCACCATCCCGAACGCGGCGCTGCGCACCGTGGGCGGCAAGCTGGGCGTGTGGAAACTCGCGGATGCAGACCTTCACTTTGCGTCGGTCGAGATCGGGCGCACCGACCTGGATGGACAAGCCCAGGTGCTCAAGGGGCTGGACGCCGGCGATCGGGTGGTGGTCTACAGCGAGAAGGCGCTCGGCGCGCGCACCCGCACGCACGTGGTCGAGCGCATTGCCGGGGTCTCGCCATGATCAGCCTGGCCGGGCGCGACATTCTGCAGGCCT
>MKTG01000023.1:12043-12713 GCA_001897615.1 Burkholderiales bacterium 68-10 | reverse complement strand
GGCGCGTGCTGCTGGACAGCAGCAGCGCCGACCTGTGGGTGGTGCAGAAGGACACGCTCGGTCCCTACGCCGAATCGTCCAGCATTCCGGACGACCTGTGGCGCGGCATCCGCGCCATGCCCGGCGTCGCGCAGGCGGCCAACGTGACCTACCTGACCATGCAGGTGCGCAAGGGCGGCGAGGACGTGCGCGCCATGGTGGTGGGCGTGGCGGCCGGCGAGCCGGGTACCCCGGGCTGGCCGCCCCAGCTGGTGGCCGGGCGTCAGATCACGCGCGGGCATTACGAGGCGGTGGCTGACCTGGCTGCGGGCTTTCAGCTGGGCGACGTGCTGAAGATCCGGCGCAATCACTACACCGTCGTCGGCCTGACGCGCCGCATGGTGTCGTCCTCGGGCGATCCGATGGTTTTCGTCCCGCTCAAGGACGCTCAGGAGGCGCAGTTCCTCAAGGACAACGACGCCATTCTGATGCAGCGCCGCCGCACCGAGGCCAACCCGGCCTTCAACCGCCCGGGCGTGCCGGGGCTGCTGGACGCCGTGATCGCCACGCAGACCAGCAACAGCTCGGTCAATGCGGTGCTGGTGCGCCTGCGGCCGGGCTTCGAGCCCGAGCAGGTGGCCGAGCCGATCCGGCGCTGGAAGCGCCTGACGGTGTACGACCGCGCGCAGAT
>MKTG01000023.1:0-11941 GCA_001897615.1 Burkholderiales bacterium 68-10 | reverse complement strand
CGATGGACAAGATCCGCGAGATCGCCGTGCTCAAGCTGATCGGCACGCGCAACCGCACCATCGCTGCCATGATCCTGCAGCAGGCGCTGGTGCTGGGCGTGATCGGCTTCGTGGTCGGCAAGATCAGCGCCACCTTTGCCGCGCCGATCTTCCCCAAGTACGTGCTGCTGGTGCCCGCGGACTCGATCGCCGGCTTTGCCGCCGTGCTGGCGATCTGCGTGCTGGCCAGCGTGGTGGCGATCCGCGTGGCGCTCAAGGTCGATCCGGCCGATGCGATCGGGTGACGTGATGAGCACGCAAGGCATCCGCATCGAAAACCTGAGCAAGCGCTATGGCGAGGGCGACACCGCCGTGCTGGCGCTCAGGAACGTGAACATGGAGGTCGCGCCCGGCGAGGTGGTGGGCCTGATCGGCCCCTCCGGCTCGGGCAAGAGCACCCTGCTCAAGTGCCTGGGCGCGGTGATCGACCCGACCGCCGGCCGCATGGTCCTGAACGACGAGGTGATCTTCGACGACGGCTGGAAGGTGCGTGACCTGCGCGCGCTGCGGCGCGACAAGATCGGCTTCGTGTTCCAGGCACCCTACCTGATCCCGTTCCTGGACGCCACCGACAACGTGGCGCTGCTGCCCATGCTGGCCGGCGTGCCCAATGGCGAGGCTCGCCAGCGCGCGCTCGAGCTGCTCACCGCGCTCGACGTGCAACACCGGGCGCAGGCCATGCCCTCGCGTCTCTCGGGCGGCGAGCAGCAGCGCGTGGCCATCGCGCGCGGGCTGGTCAACCGCCCGCCCGTGATCCTGGCCGACGAGCCGACGGCGCCGCTGGACTCGGAGCGCGCGATGGCGGTGATCCGCATCCTCAACGACATGGCGCGGCGCTTTCAGACCGCCGTCATCGTGGTCACGCACGACGAGAAGATCATCCCGACCTTCAAGCGCATCTACCACATCCGCGACGGCGTCACGCACGAGGAAGCTGGCGAGGGAAGGGGGTTCGAATGAGCGCCGCGGACGACCTGGCGCACGGGAGCGACCGCTCATGAAACTGAGCTTTCTGGGTGCCCCGCGCGAGCTCATGACCACCACGACTCGTGAGCGCCTCATGAGCGGTCAGAATCGACTTATCGCGCAAGCCAGGCGTTGGGCCGTGGCCTGTCAAAACCCCGCGCTGCGTGCGCGACATTGCCGAGGATGACATGAATCATTCGCCCACATTGGTCTCGATCCTCGCCGCCACCTGGGTGCTGGCGACAGTCCACGTCGCGACGCCCGCCCGGGCGCAGGCCGCGCAGCCGGAACAGCCCATGGCGCTGCGCGGCGTGATGGAAAAGCTCGGGCGCGACATGCAGGCCGTCACCGGCGCCATATCCAGGGAAGACTGGGCATTGGTGGCCGAGCTGGCCCCCCGGATTGCCCAGCACGAACAGCCCCCTGCTGCCGAAAAGGTTCGCATCCTGGGCTGGCTGGGCAGTGATGCCGCCAGGTTCCGCAGCCTCGATGGCGAGGTCGAGCACGCCGCGATGGCGCTGGGGGAGGCGGCTCGGCGCGGCGACGGCCCCGCGGTCATTGCCGCATTTGGCAAGATCCAGCACAGCTGCCTGGCATGCCACCAGAGCTATCGCAAGGCCTTCGTGGAGCAGTTTTATGGCCGTCGCTGAACGGATACGCTCCGCAGGTCACTGGCGCTTGAATCGTGCAGTGACTTCCTGGCTCGCGGCGGCGGTGCTGACAGGCTGTGCCGCCGGGCCGGATTTCCTCGCGCCCGCCTCACCCCATGTGACCGGCTATACGAGTGTTCCCTTGCCCGCGCAGACGGCGTCGGCGGCAACCCTGCACGGGGAGCCGCAGCGCGTTGGCGTCGGGAGGGATATCGGCGCGTCATGGTGGCAGGCTCTGGGCTCGCCCCGACTCGATACGCTGATCGAACAGGCCTTGAAGAGCAGTCCGACGCTGGCCTCTGCTGAAGCCACGCTGAGACAGGCGCGGGAGTGGCATGCGGCGCAGGCTGGATCGACACTGTATCCGCGCGTCGACGCGAATGCGGGCGCCCAGCGGCAACGCACCAACCCCAGCGCGCAGGGCCAGGCGGGCGCGGGGCACGAGTTCAGCCTGTTCAGCGCCAGCATCGGTGTGCGGTACCGCCTCGATCTGAGCGGCGGCAATCAGCGCGCGCTCGAGGCGTTGGCCGCGCGCAGCGAGCATCGGCGCTACCAGTTGGAGGGAGCGCGCCTGAGTCTGGCTGGGGCCATTGCCCAAACCGCCATCGCACGTGCCCGGCTGTCGGGTCAGGTTGCGGCAATGCAGGTTCTGGTTCAGATGCAGGAGGAGCAACTCGACCTCACCCGCCAACGTGTGCGACTGGGGCAGGCGGCGGGCGATGAGGTGCTGGCGCTGCAAGCCCAGTTGGAACAGATGCGCGCCGGTATGCCTGCGCTGCGCAAGCAACTTGAGCACAGCGAACACCTGCTGGCTGTGCTGGCCGGGCAGGCCCCGGGCGCGGCAACGGTGCCGGAGTTCAGGCTGGCCGATTTTGTGCTGCCCACCGACTTGCCGCTGGTGCTGCCGTCCGAACTGGTGCGGCGCCGTCCAGATATTCGAGCGGCCGAGGCGTTGCTGCATGCCGCCAACGCCGAGTATGGGGTTGCTGTGGCCCGGTTGTATCCGCGCCTGGATCTGAGCGCCAGTCTGGGCACGCAGGCACTGACCGTGGGGTCACTGTTCGGCGCGGGCTCCGCCGCATGGGGCTTGCTGGCCCAGTTGACTCAGCCCCTGTTCGACGCCGGCCTGCCGGCGGAAAAGCGCGCCGCGCTGGCGGCGTTCGATGCCGCGGCGGCCAACTACCAGGGGGTGGTGCTTGATGCCTTGCGTGATGTGGCGGACGCGTTGCGGGCACTCGATCATGATGCGCAGACGATCGCGGCCCAGGCGGCAGCGGATGGCGCGGCGCGTGCTTCGCTGACGTCGATCGAGCGCCAGTATGGACTCGGGGCGGTGAGCTACGTCCAGGTGCTGATCGCCCGACAACAGGTGCAGCAGAGCCAGAATGGCCTGATTGCCGCGCAGGCGCAGCGGCTGCTTGACAGCGCGGCCCTCCTGCAGGCGCTGGGGGGTGGCGGTGAACCCGAAACGCCTGACGACGCCGCTTGAAGCAACAAAAAACCGCCCGAAGGCGGTTTCTTGCTTTTTTGCCGACAGCGCACCCGATACAAACGGCGGCGGGGTGGATGCTGCCATCCGCCCCGACCGGGCGGTTTGCCTGATGGGGCCGTCAGGCGGCGGCTTGCAGGGCCAGGGTCTTGACCTTGGCCGACAGGCGGCTCTTGTCGCGAGCGGCCTTGTTCTTGTGGAAGATGCCCTTGTCGGCGACCGAGTCGACCACCGATTGCATCAGCGCGAAGGCGCTGCTGGCTTTTTCCTTGTCGCCGGCGAGGACCGCCTTTTCGACGTTCTTCACCGCGGTGCGGTATTTGGAGCGCAGCGAGGTGTTCGCGGCGTTGAGCTTGACGTTCTGGCGGGCGCGTTTGCGACCCGATGCCAGGCGAGGGTTCTTTTTCTTGGGCTTTCCAGCGGCCATGAGAGTATTCCTTTGGGGTTTGTGGATGTTGTCGGCAAAACCAAGCATTCTACCAGTGGACGGTTTGCTGCGCCATGCCTAGGCCACTGAGTGCTTGCGGCGACTACACTCGCGCCCTAGTACTGCAACCCGGAAATATCGAAACATGAAATCGCGCCTTCGCCCACATGGCAGCGTTGCAAATCCTCGCAATAGCTGCGGCTATTGCTGCGATTTGCGCCTTGCCCTGCGGGCGAATGCATCGATTTCATTTTGTTCCTCTACTTCCGGGTTGCAGTACTAGTCTGAGTGCATCGTGAGCCTTTTCAAAGCCGCTTCCACCGTTTCCCTGTTGACCCTGGTGTCCCGCGTCACCGGCCTGGTGCGCGATCTGCTGATGGCGTCGGCCTTCGGGGTCAGTGGGCTGACGGACGCCTTCAACGTCGCGTTTCGCATTCCCAACCTGCTGCGGCGGCTGTTTGCCGAAGGAGCGTTCAGCCAGGCCTTCGTGCCCGTGCTGGCTGCCAGCAAGGCGCGTGACGGCGAAGCGGCCACCCGGGTGCTGATCGACGACGTGGCCACGGTGCTGACCTGGGTGCTGCTGGCTACCTGCGTGGTCGGCGTGGTCGCCGCGCCGCTGCTGGTGCTGATGCTGGCCAGCGGGCTGGATCGTTCCAGCTTCGAGGCCGGCGTGCTGATGACGCGCTGGATGTTCCCCTACATCGCCTGCATGTCGCTGGTGGCGCTGTCGGCCGGCATCCTGAACACCTGGAAGCACTTTGCCGTGCCGGCGGCCACGCCGGTGCTGCTGAACCTGGCGATGATCGCTGCCGCCTGGTGGGGCGCGCCCTGGTTTGGCCGCCTGGGGATTGAACCCATTTATGCCATGGCCGTTGGCGTGATGCTGGGCGGTGTGCTGCAACTGGGTGTGCAGGTGCCGGCGCTGAAGCGGCGGGGCCTGCTGCCGCGCATCGGCCTGCGGCCCGCGCGCCTGCGCTCGGCCTGGCGCGATGCCGGCGTGCGCCAGGTGCTGCGGCTGATGCTGCCGGCGCTGCTGGGGGTGGGCGTGGCGCAGCTGTCGCTGTTGATCAACACGCAGATCGCCTCGTACCTGGCGGCCGGCAGCGTCACCTGGGTGTGGTATGCCGACCGGTTGATGGAATTTCCCACCGCCTTGCTGGGCGTGGCGCTGGGGGTGGTGCTGACGCCGCAGCTGGCGGCGGCGCACGCCAGCGGCGACGCCGCGCGCTACTCGCAGCTGCTGGACTGGGGCCTGCGCCTGGTGCTGCTGCTGGCCTTGCCCTGCGCGGCGGCGCTGCTGGTGTTCGGCACGCCGCTGATTGCCACGCTGTTTCATCATGGCCGTTTCGCCGGCGATGACGTGCAGCGCGTGGCGCTGGCGCTGGCCGGCTACGGTGTCGGATTGCTGGGTCTGGTGGCGGTGAAGGTGCTGGCGCCGGGCTACTACGCCAGCCTGGACATTCGCACGCCGGTGAAGATCGCGGTGATGGTGCTGGTGTTGACGCAGATCCTGAACGCGATCTTCGTGCCGCTGCTGCAGCATGCGGCGCTGACCCTGTCGATCGGCCTGGGCGCGCTGGTCAATGCCGGCTGGCTGCTGACCGGGCTGGTGCGCCGCGGCAGCTTTCGGCCGGCGCGCGGCTGGGGCGTATTCGTGGCCCAGGTGCTGGGCGCGACGCTGCTGATGAGCGCCTTTCTGCTGTGGGGTGCGCGGCGCTTCGACTGGCTGGCCACGCCGGCGCTGCCGCGTGTCGGGCTGCTGGCGGCGTGGATCGCCGGGGCGGCACTGATTTATTTCGGCGCCCTCGCGGTCAGCGGCGTGCGCCTGCGGCAGTTGCTGCGACGCTGAGGCGCTTGACCGGCGGCCTTGACGTGGCCCGCGTCGCGCCCTTACAAGATCGTCATGCGCATTGATCTGTCCGTTCCCACGCCGCTGGCGTATTTCGCCAGCCTGGTGCAGCGCGACGCGGAGTTGCCGCTGCTGGAGGCGGCGGCCTGTCTGGCACAGGACGCCAGCCCCGAACTGGACGTGCAGCAGGTGCTCCATGAAGTCGATCGGCTGGCCGAGCGGCTACTCCGGCAGGTGACGCGCGGCGCTGGGGAAATCGAGCGGCTGCGCGGGCTGAACCGCTTCTTCTTCGAGGAGCTGGGGTTCGCAGGCAACGTCAACGACTACTACAACCCGGACAACAGCTACCTGCACCGGGTGCTGCACACGCGGCGCGGCATCCCCATATCACTGGCCGTGCTGTGGCTGGAGTTGGCTCGGGGCCTGGGGCTGTCGGCGCATGGGGTGGGGTTTCCGGGGCATTTCCTGGTGCAGGTCGAACTGCCCGACGGGCTGGTGGTGCTGGATCCTTTCACTGGCCAGTCGCTGGGCCTGGTCGAGTTGCGTGCCCGCATCGACGAATTCCAGCCGCAGGGGGGCGCGCGGCCCGGCGACGTGCTGCCGCTGGCCATGCATCTGCGCCCGGCCCGCCCGCGTCAGATCCTGGCGCGCATGCTGCGCAACCTGCAGGAGATCCATCGTACCCAGCGCGACTGGGCGCGCCTGGTACAGGTGCAGGACCGGCTGGTGACCCTGCTGCCCGACGCCTGGCCGGAATACCGAGAACGCGGCCTGGCCCTGGCCGAGCTGGGCCAGACTGCACGCGCCCAGGCCGACCTGAACCTGTACCTGCAGCACGCCAGCGACGCCAGCGACCGCGCGCGTGTGGCCGAGCGGCTGGGCGCGCTGCCGCGTTCGCGGTCATGAGTCCGACCCCGGGGCGCAAAAAAGCCCGCTGATGCAGCGGGCTGGAAGGCCGGGTCCGACCGCGGTGCTCAGGCGGCCACGGCCCGCGGCTCGGCCGGCGCCGGCGTGCGGATCAGGTAGTCAAAGGCGCTGAGCGCGGCAGTCGAGCCGGCGCCCGCCGCCACCACGATCTGCTTGTAGGGCACGGTGGTGCAGTCACCGGCACCAAACACGCCCGGCACGTTGGTGGCGCCGCGCCCGTCGACCACGATTTCGCCGAACTTGGTGCGCTCGACGCTTTGACCCAACCACTCGGTGTTGGGCACCAGGCCGATCTGCACGAACACGCCTTCGAGGTCCACGCGTGCCTCGGTGCCGTCGCTGCGGTGCTTGAAGGCAATGCCGTTGACCTTGCCATCCGCACCGGTGATCTCGGTGGTCTGGGCGTTGGTGTGCACGGTCACGTTGGGCAGGCTGTGCAGTTTCTTCACCAGCACGGCGTCGGCCTTGAGTTCGGGCATGAACTCGAGCACGGTGACGTGTTTCACCACGCCGGCCAGGTCGATCGCAGCCTCGATGCCCGAGTTGCCGCCGCCGATCACCGCCACGTCCTTGCCCTTGAACAGCGGCCCGTCGCAGCTGGGGCAGTAGGCCACGCCCTTGGTGCGGTATTCGTCCTCGCCGGGCACGCCGACGTTGCGCCAGCGCGCGCCGGTGGCCAGGATGACGGTGCGGCTTTGCAATTGGCCACCGTTGTCCAGCTTCACCGTCACCAGGCCACCAGGTTGCGCGGCGGGCACCAGCTCGGCCGCGCGCTGGGCGTTCATCACGTCGATGTCGTAGTCGGCCACGTGCGCAGCCAGCTGGGCCGCGTATTCGGGGCCAGTGGTGTGGGGCACGCCGGGGTAGTTGTCGATGTCCAGCGTGTCGTTGACCTGGCCGCCAAAGCGGTCGGCCACGATGCCGGTGCGCAGGCCCTTGCGCGCGGTGTAGATGGCCGCCGCCGCGCCGGCCGGGCCGCCGCCGATCACCAGCACCTCGTAGGGCGCCTTGGCGCTGAGCTTGGCGGCGTCGCGCTTGGCGGCGCCGGTGTCGATCTTCTGCAGGATTTCTTCGAGCGTGATGCGGCCGCTGTGGAACATCTGGCCGCCCTGATAGATGGCGGGCACGCCCATGATCTCGCGCGCTTCAATTTCCTTCTGGAACATGCCGCCATCGATGATGGTGGTCTTGATGCGCGGGTTGTAGATGCTGATGAGCGACAGCGCCTGCACCACGTCCGGGCAGTTGTGGCAGGACAGGCTCATGTAGACCTCGAAGTCCAGGTCCACATCCAGCGCCTTGATCTGCTCCAGCACGTCCGCCTCGACCTTGGGCGGGTGACCACCGGTCCACAGCAGGGCCAGAATCAGCGAAGTGAATTCATGCCCCATCGGGATGGCGGCAAAGGTGAGCTGCGTGCCGCTGCCGGGTCGCGCCAGGGTGAATGAGGGCACGCGCGCGTCGCTGCCGTCGGTGCGCAAGCTGATCTTGTCGGCGCGGATGGAGGCCACTTCTTCCAGCAGCTCGCGCAGCTCGTCGGATTTGGCGTCCGTGCCCAGGGTCGCCACCATCTCGAACGGCTGCTGCACACGCTCCAGATAGGCGGTGAGTTGTTGTTTGATGTCTTGGTCCAACATGGTGGTTACTCCTTGTTTGATAGCTGCTAACGCTTGATGTACAAGCGCTGTAGGCTGATTCAGTGCATAAAAAAACCGAACGGCAGGGCGCGCGCCCCATCGCCGTTCGGCGGGTGGTTTGGATGACGAAATGACTTCGCCTTCGGCTTCAATGACGGCGCTGGCGTGCCATGAAGTTTGCCGTCTGCGCCATCGGGCACGTCATCGAAGCCAAGCGAGCTCATCGCGGCGCCGTCAGGCGGCGCCGGTCATCAGATCTTGCCAACCAGGTCGATCGAGGGCTTCAACGTCTTCTCGCCTTCCTTCCACTTGGCCGGGCAGACCTCGTCCGGGTGCTCGGCGGTGTAGCGGGCGGCCTTCAGCTTGCGCACGGTTTCCGCGACGTCGCGGGCGATCTCGTTGGAGTGCACTTCCATCGTCTTGATGGTGCCGCTCGGGTCGATCACGAAGGTGCCGCGCAGCGCCAAGCCTTCTTCGGGGATGTGCACGCCGAAGGCGTTGGTCAGCTGGTGCGTGGGATCGCCCACCAGGAAGAACTTGGCCTTGCCCACGGCGTCGCTGGTCTCGTGCCACACCTTGTGGCTGAAGTGCGTGTCGGTGGTGACGATGAACACCTCGGCGTCCAGCTTCTGGAACTCAGGGTAGTGCTCGGCCGCGTCCTCGATCTCGGTCGGGCAGTTGAAGGTGAAGGCGGCGGGCATGAAGATCACGACCGACCACTGCTTGCCGTTGGAGAAGTTCTTCTCGGTGACTTCCTCGAACTTGCCGTTGTGGAATGCCTGGGCCTTGAACGGCTGGACCTTGGTGTTGATCAGGGACATGCGGGTTCTCCTTGGTTGATGAAACGATTCAATGGACTGAACTATAGAGCAAAACTATTGAATTTGCAATTCATTTTACCTAATCTATATTTAGGCCGTGCCTATCGCTGCTCGTCGGTGTGGTCGTTGGACGGGGCGCGCCATGAAGCCCCCGAGCGCGGCGTCGCAAGCAGCTTACCGCAGAAGGCGGGCAGTTGCCGGCAAGGGTCGTCGGCAAGGGCAGTGACGGACACGGGGGGCGCGGTGGCGCCGGGCCCCGCCTCAGGCGTCGGCCGGTGGATCGACGTTCGCCGGCTTGTCTGCCTGGGGCAATGCCAGGCGCGGCGCGTGGGGGTCGACCATGGTCACGCTGCCCTGGTAGTGGGCACCGGGATCGACCTGCAGGGACTGCGTTTCGATGTTGCCCAGGATGCGTGCCGACGCCTGCAGGTGCAGGCGCTGGGCGAAGACATTGCCTTCCAGGCGGCCCAGCACCAGCAGGTCCGGGGCATGCACGTCACCCTGCACGACGCCGGTGGTGCCGATGATGGCCCGGCCTTCGGCGCGCAGCGTGCCCTTGATGCGGCCGTCGATCTTCACCGAGTTCTGCGCCGTCAGGTCGCCTTCGAGCGTGCACTGCTCGGCGATCAGCGTGTCGATCTGCTTGCCCGCGACCGCTGGCAGGGCAGGGGACTTGTCCTTGGTCGAACCGAACATCGAGCGTCACTCCATCCAGGGCTTGATCGGGGCTGCGTTCAGGGCCAGGAACTGCTGCGGGTCGAGCCGGTTGCCCCGGGACAGGACTTCGTAGTGCAGGTGCGGCCCGGTCGAGCGGCCGGTGGAGCCCAGCAGCCCGACGACGTCGCCCGCCGCCAGGGTCTGGCCGGCCTCGACGTCGACGCGTGACAGGTGACCGTACAGCGTCGCGTGGCCATGGGCGTGGCTAACCTCCACCACCTTGCCGTAGCCGCCGCGCCAGCCGGCAAAGCTGACCTTGCCGCTGGCCGTCACCTGGACCGGCTCGCCGGACGTGCCCTTGAAGTCCAGCCCGCCATGGTGCTCGCTGCCGCGGCCGGTGAACGGATTGGAGCGGGCGCCGAACGAGGACGACAGCGGCCCGGCGTGCGGCAAGCCCAGCGGCACCGCCTGGATGGCCTGCAGCAGGCTGTGCGCGTCGTGGGCAAAACTGCCGGTGAAGGGCACGCTGCGCGCGATCGGCAGCGCCGGACCGCCGGCCGCCGGGTTCGGCTGGCCAGCGGGCGGCTCGATGGAGACCGGCCGGACATGCACGCCCCGTGCCTGCAGATACGTCTGCAGCTCGACAATCACCTGCTCGGATTTCTTCAGCGATGCCAGCTTGGCGTTGATCTCGGCCGAGGTGAGCTGGCGCAGGTGACCGAGCTCCTGCTGCAGGTGGCCGATCTGCTGCTGGCTGGTGGCGCCCTCGCTCAGGTACTTCTGACCGACCACCGCCAGCGCACCGGTCAGCAGCACGGTGGCGACGGACAGGCCGATCAAGGACGGCCTGAGCCAGGCCAGCAACCGGGCGTCGATCTCCAGCGACCGGGTGTGCGTGGGCGAGACGATGAGTACGGTGGATCGGGCCATGCCAAGTGTCTCTGGTCAATCAGGGTCTGCCGATCGGCCGCCGCCGTGCGCCGCGGCGGCCGCCGATCGCTGGCGCTCAGGCGTGGCCGGACGCCGCGCTGGACGCGCCCGGCGCCGTGGTCTCGAACGGCAGGTGGACTTGGCGCAGATCCTGGCGGGTTTCCACCAGCACCAGCGGGCCTTCGTCCAGCACCACCAGCGGCGGACGCTGGCGCGGCACGTGGATGGGCCGCGGCTCGGCGGCGATGGCCGCCTGCACGCTGGCCACCTTGTCGGCGTCCGAGTTGACCCATTGCAGGCCGGCGGCCTGGGCCAGGGCGTCGAGATCACCCAGGGGCAGGCGGAAGGGCGTGACCTGCGGCATGCCATGGTGGCGCGGCGCCTGTGCCTCGGCGGGTGCCGGCGACGTCTCGGTTACTGCAACTTCGATAGCTGCTGGCGCAGGTTGGGCAAGTGTTGGCAACGGATTGAAGTCAGAAACCACTGGCGCCTCGGCAGGGCGGGCGAAGTACGAGCGGGGCGCCGGAGCGTCGCTGCTCGGCGCGCCGACCGCGGTCGTCACGCTGCCGTCGGCCGCCATGGCGCCGGGCAGCTCGGCGGCGCGCGGCGCGGCGGATTCGCCGTCGCGCTCGACGGGGCGTTCGCGGCGTTCGCGGTCGCCGCGGCCGCCACGCTCACCGCGCGGGCGGCGCTCACGGCGCTCTTCGCTGGGCGCTGCGTCCTGCGTCGTGCCGGGGGCGGCATCGGCTGGCAGGCTGGCCGCCGCCTGCGCGGCCTGGGCGCTGGCGGCGCTGTCTTGCGGCGGGGCGTCGCCGCGCTCGTGGCGGCCCCGGCGACCGTCGCCCCGCTCGCCACGCGGCGGACGGGCGCTGGCGGCGCTGCCGTGGTCGGACGTGGCGGCGTCGCTGACGGCGGTGCTGGCGCCGGCATCGGCGGCCACGGCGTCGCGGCGCTCGCGCGGGCCCTGGCGTTCGCCACGCTCTCCGCGCTCGCTGGTGCGCCGGCTGCCGTCACGCGGGCCGTTGCGGCTCTCGCCCTGACCGTTGCCGCGCCCTTCCTGGCGGCGCGCGCTGCCGTCGCGGCTGTCGCTGCCGCGCGATCCGCCACGGCCACCGCGGCCACCGCGGCGCTCGCCATCACGGCTGGCGCGGCCGTCCTTGCGGTCTTCGCTGGCGGTTGCCGGTGCCGGCACGGGGGCCGCCACGGGCGCCGGCGGCGGGGCCACGCCGAACAGGTTCTTGAGCCAGCCCATCAGGCCGCCGGCCTGCGGCGCGGGCGTGGGTGTGGGCACGGCGACGGCCGGCGCGGCGGCGGCCACCACCGGCGCCGGTTCCGGCTTGGGCACCGGCTGCGGCGCCGGGACGTCGGGCAGCACGCCCTTGATCATGGGCTGCTGGCGGTTGGTGGGCTCCTGGCTGCGGCGCGTGACGTGGGTCGGGTCCTCGAACTCCTCGGCCAGCTTGTAGCTGCTGTCGATGTCGTCCAGGCGCGGGTCGTCGTGCTTCAGGCGCTCGAGCTTGTAGTGCGGCGTCTCCAGCGTCTTGTTGGG
>MKTG01000022.1:12181-13275 GCA_001897615.1 Burkholderiales bacterium 68-10 | reverse complement strand
CCGCACTGGATTGCCGCGTCGGCCTTCGGCCTCCTCGCAATGACGCGCCAAAAGATGCGCGCCGCGTCACCCCATCACCGTCATCGCGAGGCCGCAGGCCGTGGCGATCCAGTGCGGCGCATCGCGCGCCCCTACGGCGTCTTCGCGCCCAGCCGCCCGACGCCCTCAGGCCACCCAGTTTTCCACCCGCAAGCCCGCCACGCGCTGAAACTCGCGCGCGTTGTTGGTCACCAGGATCAGGCCCTCGCTGCGCGCGTGGCCGGCGATGTGCAGGTCATTGACCCCGATCGGCGTGCCCTTGCGCTCCAGCTCGGCGCGGATGTCGCCATAGTGCGCCGCCGCCTTGGGCGTGTAGTCCAGCACCGCCAGGCGCGCGCTGAAGTCCTCCACCTGCGCCAGGTTGTGCTCGCGGCGCTCGCTCTTTTCGGCTCCGTGCAGCAATTCGGCCAGCGTGACCGCGCTGATGCCCATTTGCCCCGCGTGCCGGTTGAACACGCCCAGCAGCTCGGGCGGGCGCCGCTTGATCACGTAGATGGCGATGTTGGTGTCCAGCAGGTAGCGGAGCATCAAAACGCCTCGCGCTCGCTTTGCTGCTGGTCGGCGCGCTGGGGCAGAAAGTCGTCTGTCACCTGCTGATCGGACAGGAAAAAGCTGTCCCAGGCGCGGTCGGCCGGCGCCAGAATGCGCTCGACACCGCACACGCGCACCACCACCTTGCGCACCTCGGGCGGAAAGCGGGTCTCGGCCGGCAAGCGCACCGCCTGGGTGCGGTTGTTGTCAAAAATGGAACCGATGGGGGTTGTCATCAAAGCCTCCGCAACGCCAATTGGCCTGGCGCCAGATACACAAAGTATATGGCAACGTCAGCCGGCTCTCTCCGCGCTCAGGGCTGCGCAGTCGCAGGCCGTGGCGATCCAGTCGGCGCTTGCCGTCGGTCACCGTCGTCTTGCGGGCGCGCGCCGCGCCCCAGCCCACCGCCGCACTGGATTGCCGCGTCGGCCTTCGGCCTCCTCGCAATGACGTGCCAAAAGATGCGCGCCGCGCCACCCCATCACCGTCATCGCGAGGCCGCAGGCCGTGGCGATCCAGGGCGG
>MKTG01000022.1:0-11991 GCA_001897615.1 Burkholderiales bacterium 68-10 | reverse complement strand
CCCAGCCCACCGCCGCACTGGATTGCCGCGTCGGCCTTCGGCCTCCTCGCAATGACGTGCCAAAAGATGCGCGCCGCGTCACCCCATCACCGTCATCGCGAGGCCGCAGGCCGTGGCGATCCAGTCGGATGCGCCACCGCGCAGCGCGTCAGCGCTCCATCACCCGCGCCGGGTTGCCCACCACCGTGGCGCCAGGCGGCACGCTTTTGGTGACGACGGCGCCCATGCCCACCACGGCGCCGCGGCCGATCACCAGCGGCTGGCCGGGCTGGCCCTGGCGCAGCACGGCGCCGGTGCCGATGTAGGCGTGGTCCTCGATCACCACGTTGCCGTTGCAGCACACGCGCGGCGCAAAGGTGACGAAGTCGCCCACCACGCAGTCGTGCGCCACATAGCTGTAGATGTTGGCGTGAAAGTGCCGGCCGATGCGCAGGTTGCTGGTCAGCGTGACGAAGGGGCTGAGGATGGCGCCTTCGCCCAGCCGCACCTCGTCCATGCGCACCACGTTGGCGGCGGCCACGCTCCAGGCGCGCACGCCGTCGTGGGCGCAGCGTGCGGCCAGCTTTTCGCGCACGCAGCTGTTGGCAATGGCCAGCACGGCGTGGCGCGCGGCGGCCGGCTGGGCCAGGAACTGCGCGTAAGTGAGTACGCGCTGACCATTGACCTGCACCGGCCCGCCGGCCGCGTCGTCCACGAACACCAGCCGCTCGGCCGCCACGCCGGCCTGCGCCAGTTGCTGGCGCGCCAGCGGCATCACTTCGCGGCCGTAGCCGCTGGCGCCGTAGACGGCATACAGGTCGTGGGGGTTCATGGGGGTCGAATCACTCCGTTATTGATAGCTGCTGGCGCTCGCCACGCAAGCGTCAGAGGCCGATTTCATACATATTCTTGCAGGTGGCCGGCAAAGCGCGGCATGGTGGCATCGCCCGCTGCGCTGATGCCCTCGCGCACCAGCCCTCGATCAGCAGATAGACCGAGCTTGCTGACGCTGCCCGACCACAGCCAAAACAGTACAAGCGCGCTGCTCGTCATGAACCTCATACAGCACATGCTGCCCGAGCAAGCTGATGCGGCGCACGCCTTCGCCGTATTCGGGGGCGGCTTCGTACAGGCGAGGATAAAGGGGGCAGCTTTTCCGTACTGCCGAGCAAACGCTCGCACAAGTCGAGCGCCTCAAACGGCGTCGCCTGTTCGGCCACATAGTCGAACAGGGCTGCAATGTCTTCGTGGGCGCAAGCGCTCCATTCAACGCGGTACATCACCCAGCCGGTCAAACCGCGCTTGCAGGCTGGCGCGCACCTCTTGTGTTGTCATCCGCGGGCGCCGATCGGCCCGCGCGGCGGCCACCTTGCGGCGGATCCATTCGCCGTGCTGCGCCTGCGCCAACTCCTCGTCGGCCAGGCGCTGCAACAGCACCACCTGCCGCGCGCTATGTCCTTGCGGCAGGCTCTCGGCGAGCTCGCGCAGAAAATTGGCGTTCTCGTAATGAATGCTTGTGGTCGGTGCCATGGCATGTGCTCCTTGCCTGCTGCGTCAGGGATTGCCGGTGAATTTTCCCATAGTCGCCTCGCCCGCCGCGCTGATGCCCTCGCGCACCAGCACCTTCCTGACCGTCCGCCACAGGATGCTGATGTCGAGCGCCAGCGACTGATGATCGACGTACCAGACATCCAGCGCAAATTTCTCTTCCCAGCTCAGCGCGTTGCGCCCGTTGACCTGCGCCCATCCGGTGATGCCCGGGCGCACGGCGTGGCGGCGCGCCTGCTCGGGCGTGTACAGCGGCAGATACTCCATCAGCAGCGGCCGCGGCCCCACCAGGCTCATGTCGCCGCGCAGCACGTTCCACAGTTCGGGCAGCTCGTCCAGGCTGGTGCTGCGCAGAAAGCGGCCAAAGGGCGTCAGCCGCTCGGCGTCGGGCAGCAGCGCGCCGTCGGGGCCGCGGGCGTCGGTCATGGTGCGGAACTTGACCATCTGAAACGGCCGCCCGTGCCGGCCGGGGCGCACCTGCCGGAAGAACGCCGGGCGGCCCAGCTTGCGGCGCACCAGGAGGGTGAGCACCAGCAGCGGCAAGGCCAGCAGCAGCAGGCCCAGGGCGGCGGCGGTGAGGTCGAACAGGCGTTTCATGAAGCTGCAATAACGATAGCTGCTGGCGCTGGTTGGGCGGGCGCTGTGGGCGGTTTTGGTTGTGATTTTACGCGGGGCGGGGCTGGGGTGAGGCGGTGACTGGCGAAGCGCCGCACTGGATCGCCACGGCCTGCGGCCTCGCGATGACGAGGGTGGGGATGCGGCGGTGACGATGGATGGCGGCGCGGGGGCCCGTGCCGCCCTGCCCAGTCCCGGCCAGTCCCGCCCCGCCCCGCCACGTCCCATCCCGTCATTGCGAGGAGGCGAAGCCGACGTGGCAATCCAGTACGGCGGTGGACGGGCACACGGCGCGCACCAGCCTAACGGCAGTGTCTGGCAAAGCGCCGCACTGGATCGCCACGGCCTGCGGCCTCGCGATGACGCTGATGGGCTGGCGCGGCGCGCATTTTTTGGCGCGTCATTGCGAGGAGGCCGAAGGCCGACGCGGCAATCCAGTGCGGCGGCGGGCTGGGGCGCGGCGCGCGCCTGCAAGACGACGGTGACCGACGGCAAGCGCCACCCTGGATCGCCACGGCCTGCGGCCTCGCGATGACGGGATGGGGGTGGGCGCATCGGCGACGATGAATAGTGCTGGCGACATTCAAAAACCATAGCTGCTGGCGCTCGCCCCACAAGCGCTGGAACCCAAAAACACCCTCAACTGCCGCCGCGCGTACCCCCCCGCCGGCGGGCCGCCGCCAGGCGTTCGAAGATGGTGCCAAACCGCGCCGCCCCGGCCGCCAGCGACAGGTGTTCGTCGTAAAAGCGCCGCGCCTGCCGGCCCATGGCGGCCAGTTCCTGGGCGCCGGCAGCGGCCAGGCGCTCGGCGGCGTCGGCCAGGGCCTGAGCGTTTTCGGATTCGACCACCACGCCGCCGCCCGACTGGCGCACCAGCTCGGCGGCGTCGCCGTCCACCCCCATCAGCAACGGCCGGCCGGCCGCCATGTAGGCCTGGGTCTTGGACGGGATGGTGATCTCGAACAGCGGGTCCTTGCGCAGATGCACCAGCAGCGCGTCGGCGGCATTCAGGTAGGCGCCCACTTCGGTCATGGGCACGGGTGGCAGAAACAGCACGTTGTCCAGCTGGCGCTGCGCGGCCTGCGCCTGCAGCCGCGCCGCCTCCACCCCGCCGCCCAGCATGACAAAGCACACCCGCGACGCGCGCACCCGCAGCAGCGCCGCCGCTTCCAGCACGGCATCCAGCGCCTGGGCCTTGCCCATGTTGCCGGCAAACAGGATGCGAAAGCGCTCCGGCCCCGGAAAGGCCGCCGGCAAAGCCCCCTGGGGCGCCGCCAGCGCCGATTCGTCGGCCCAGTTGTAGATGACCTCCAGCTTGCCGGCCGGCACGCCGCGCTGGCGCAGCAGGCGCTGGAAGCCGGGCGACAGCACCACGATCTGGTCCACCCGCCGATACACCCAGCGGCACACCGCCGCCACCACGCCCAGGGCGCGGGCGTTGTTCAGCATGCCGGTGGCGCGCAGGGTGTCGGGCCACATGTCCTGGATGTCGTACACCACCGGCACGCGCCGCAGCAGTCGGATCAGGCTGGCCGTGACGCCCACCGTCAGCGGCGGGTGATAGGCATAGATGACGTCCGGCCGGCGCAGCATGAACAAGCCATACAGCAGCGACGACGCGGCAAAGCTGGCGTAGTTCAGCACCCGCTTGATGGCCGACTGGTCGTGGTTGGGGTACAGCGGCAGGCGGGTGACCTGCACGCCGTCGATCCGCTCGCGCTGCAGCCACCTGATCTTGTAGCCGGGGTACAGCTTGCCCCCGGGGTAATTGGGAAAGCCCGTCACCACCTCCACCTCGAAACCCTGGCGCACCAGCTCGCGCGCAAAAACCATGCCCTTGAGCGTCGGCTCAGGGTCGAACCACTGCGTCAGCAGCAACACACGGGTGGCCATCGGTCAGTACTTCTTCCACACCACCCGGTTCACGTAGTCGGTGTAGCTGTGGATGATGCGCAGCACCTTGTCGCTCACGTTGGGCATGCTGTAGTCGGCCACCGGGCGAATGCCATGGGGGTCGCTGCGGTCGTCGCCGCGCGGCTGGGTGGCCAGGATGGCCAGGCCCTGGCGCACGCGGTCGACCTCCAGGCCCACCATCATGGCGGCGGCTTCTTCCATGCCTTCGGGCCGCTCGTGCGCCTCGCGCAGGTTCAGGGCCGGAAAGTTGAGGATGCTCGCCTCTTCGTTGATGGTGCCGCTGTCCGACAGCACGGCCCGCGCATGCAGCTGCAGGTGGTTGTAGTCGTGAAAGCCCAGTGGCTTCATCAGCCGCACCAGCGGATGGAACTGAGCGCCCGTGGCGTCGATGCGCTTTTGCGTGCGCGGATGGGTGCTCACCACCACCGGCAGGCCGTGGTCCTGGGCCACAGCGTTCAGCACCGCCACCAGCTTGGCAAAGCTGCGCTCGCTCTCGATGTTTTCTTCCCGGTGGGCGCTGACCACAAAGTAGCCCTGGTCCGCCAGCCCCAGGCGTTGCAGCACGTCCGAGGCATCAATTTGCGGGCGGTAGTGCGCCAGCACCTCGCACATCGGGCTGCCGGTCTTGATGACCTGGTCGGGCGGCAGACCCTCGCGCAGCAGGTAGTCGCGGGCGATCGTGCTGTAGGTCAGGTTGATGTCCGCCGTGTGGTCCACGATGCGGCGGTTGATTTCTTCGGGCACCCGCATGTCGAAGCAGCGGTTGCCGGCCTCCATGTGAAAGATCGGCACCTTGCGCCGCTTGGCCGGAATCACGCTCAGGCAGCTGTTGGTGTCGCCCAGCACCAGCATGGCCTCTGGCGCCTCGGCCAGCAGCAGGCCGTCCATTTTGGCGATGATGGCGCCAATGGTTTCTGCCGCGCTGCCCACCGCGGCGTTCAAGAAGTGGTCGGGTTTGCGCAGCCCCAGGTCGTCAAAAAACACCTGGTTCAGCTCGTAGTCGTAGTTCTGCCCGGTGTGCACCAGCACATGCTCGCAATGCTCGTCCAACCGCGCCAGCACGCGCGACAGGCGAATGATCTCGGGCCGGGTGCCCACCACGGTCATGACTTTGAGTTTTTTCATGGAAGTCCTGGAAGGCGGCACCAAGGTCCGCCGATTCTTCTTTTTTGATAGCTGCTCGCGCTTGTCAACAAAGGGCTGGCGCCTTATTCGACCCAGTTTTGAAGCTGCAGGCCCGGCACACGCGCAAACTCCGACAGGTTGTTGGTCACCAGCACCAGGCCGCTGGCGCGCGCATGGCCGGCGATCATGGCGTCGCAAGGGCCGATGGGGGTACCCGACCGCGCCAGGTAGGTACGGATCTGGCCCGTGTGCGCGGCCGCAGCGGTGTCGTAGTCCAGCACCTGCAGCCGTGCTGCGAAGCCTTCCACGTCGCGCCAGTTGCGCTGCGGCTGGGCAGATTTTTCGGCACCGTAGAACAGCTCCATCAAGCTGACGGACGACAGCGCCAAGCTGCCCTGGTGGCTGGTGAACCGTTCGCGCGCCTGTTGGGGGCGATTCTTGATGACGTAGATGACGATGTTGGTGTCGAGCAGATAACGCAGCATGCCTACAACGCCTCGCGCTCTTGCGGCGCTGGCTGATCGCGCTCAGCCATGAAATCGTCGCTCACGCCCTCACCGTCGAACCACGAGTCCCACGCCTGGCCGGCCGGCACCAGCAGCCGCGCGTTGCCCAGGGCAATCACGTCCACCCGCTTGACCGAATCCGGCAGCGCCACCTGAACCGGCAGGCGCACGGCCTGGCTGCGGTTGCTGCGAAAAACACTGGCTTGTTCCATGCGCGACCTCCATTCAATGCGACGCCCCGAGCAAGGATGCGCCACGGGATATGCCTTGAGTATATCCCGCGCTCACACCGGGCACGCAAACGTATCCGGCCTTTGCCGGTCGAACACCTCGTTGGCCCACAGCATCACCACCATCTCGTCTTGGCCGATGTTGGTGATGTCGTGCGTCCAGCCGGGCACGGTCTCGACGATTTCGGCCTTGTCGCCGCTGGTCAGCAGCTCGTGCACCTGGCCGGTCTGCATGTGGCGAAACTTGAAGCGCGCCTGCCCCTTGATGACCAGGAACTTCTCGGTCTTGCTGTGGTGGTAATGCCCGCCGCGCGTGATGCCCGGGTGCGCCGTGAAGTAGCTGAACTGGCCGCAATCCGGCGTCTTGAGCATCTCGGCAAACACGCCGCGCGGGTCGCCGTACATGGGCACGGCGTAGGCGAACGACTCCACCGGCAGATAGCTGACGTAGGTGGCGTACAGCGCCCGCAGCAGGCCCGTGCCCACGCGCTCGGTCGTCAGCGTGCTGCGGCTGTCCTTGAAGCCCTGGATGTGCTGCGCCAATTGGCCCACGGTGGCGGTGTACTGCGGCGTGACGGTGGCAAAACCTTCGGCGTCCAGCGCCGCGTCGGCACCGTCAATCAACTGCACGAAGCGATCGATCACGTCGTCCACATACACCAGCGTCACCGGGGCCGCCGGGTCGTTGATCTGAATCGGCAGGTCGCGCGCCAGGTTGTGGCAGAACGTGGCCACCGCCGAGTTGTAGTTGGGCCTGCACCATTTGCCGAACACGTTGGGCAGCCGAAACACATGCACCGGCACGCCATGCGCCCGCTGCAGGGCCAACAGCGCATCTTCTGCCGCCCGCTTGCTTTGCCCGTAGGGGTTGTCGCGCGCGGCCTGGGTGGACGAGGTGTACACCACCGGCACCTTGCGGCCCGTGGTGGCCGCCACGCCCGCCACCGCGTCGCACAGCGCGCGGGTCAAGTCGGCGTTGCCGGTGACGAACTCGGCCGGATCCTGCGGCCGGTTGATGCCCGCCAGGTGGAACACGAAATCCACCCCCTGCAGCATGGCGGGCAGCGCCGCCACCGCGTGGTCGCGGGTAAAGCACACCACTTCCACATCCTTGCGCTCGGCCAGGTGCAGTTGCAGGTTTTGGCCCACGAAGCCGTTGGCGCCGGTGATCAGTATTTTTCTCTGTTCCATGCTCATTCAAGAAGATTGATTCATGAGTAACGAGCGAAGTCGCCCGATTCGCACAAGGCATACCCCTGCGGATTGCGCGACTGCCAGCGCCAGGCGTCGGCCATCATCTCGGGCAGGCCGCGTTCGGCCTTCCAGCCCAGCTCTTGCAGCGCCTTGGCCGGGTCGGCCCAGCACTGGGCGATGTCGCCCGCGCGGCGTGGGGCCAGCCGGTAGGGCACGCGGCGGCCCGACGCGGCTTCGAACGCGCGCACGATCTGCAGCACGCTGTAGCCCTGCCCCGTGCCCAGGTTCCACACCTGCCAGCCGGTGCGGGTCTGCAGCGCGTCCAGCGCCTTCAGGTGCCCTTCGGCCAGGTCCAGCACGTGGATGTAGTCGCGCACGCCGGTGCCGTCGGGCGTGGCGTAGTCGCCGCCAAACACCGCCAGCTCGGCCAGCTTGCCCACCGCCACCTGGCTGATGTAGGGCAGCAGGTTGTTGGGGATGCCGCCTGGGTCTTCGCCAATCAGGCCGCTGGGGTGCGCACCCACGGGGTTGAAGTAGCGCAGCACGCCCACGCGCCAGCGCGGGTCGGCGTTGGCCAGGTCGGCCAGCAGTTCTTCCACCATCAGCTTGGATCGGCCGTAGGGGTTGGTCGGCCGCCCGGTGGGCGTGGCCTCGCTGATGGGCATGTGCGCCACGTCGCCATACACCGTGGCCGACGAGCTGAACACCAGCCGGAACACCCCCGCATCGGCCATGGCCTGGCACAGCGCCAGCGTGCCGGCCACGTTGTGGTCGTAATAGCGCAAGGGCTGGCGCACGCTCTCGCCCACGGCCTTGAGGCCGGCAAAGTGCAGCACCGCATCGATGCGATGCCGGCCGAACAACTGGCGCAAAACCGCGGCGTCGCGCACGTCGCCCTGCACGAATACCGGCGCGCGCCCGGCGATCTGCGCCACGCGGCGCAATGCCTCGGGCGAGCTGTTGCACAGGTTGTCCAGCACCACCACGTCGTGGCCTGCCTGCAACAGCGTCAGCACGGTGTGCGAGCCGATGTAGCCGGCGCCGCCGGTGACCAACAGGGTTTGATTCATATCAAAATTGGTAGCTGCCAGCACTTGCCACATCAGCGCTAGCAGCTGTTTTGACGCCCAATATCAAGCACGGTGAGCGCAGCCTGAAAGCCCCACCCCTCCAGCAAGCCCCAATAGTCGCGTGCCCAGTTGACAGACCGATGATTTGGCTGCGCCCTGGATCACCGCAATCAAGCTGACAAACGGTAGCGCCGCTTGAACCGACAAGCGGGCCGGCCAAAGAGCTGGGATGAAGTCGAACAGGCGCTTCACGCTCACCGCCTCTGCTCCGCGCACACCGCATCCAGCACCGCCGCCAGTCGCCCCGCCAACTGGTCGAAACCGTGGTTCTGCTCCACGTACTCGCGGCCGGCGCGGCCCATGCGCTGGCGCTCGGCCAGGGGCATGGCGGCGATTTGCGCGATCGCCTCGGCCAAGGCCTGGGGCTGGCCGGGGGCGACGGTCAGGCCGGCGCCGGCTTCGGCAATGGGGTTGTTGGAAGCGCTGGACGCCATGACCGTCGGCCGCTCCGCAGCCAAATAGTCGAACAACTTGTTCATGCTGATGCCAAACCGGTACAGCCCTGGCAAGTCGAGCACCGCAATCACGAACGCATCGGCCTGCGCCGCCAAGGCCGGTATCTGTGCCTTGGGCACGGGCGGCTCAAAAACCACATTGCGCAGCCCCAAGGCCTCGGCCTGCGCCACCAGCGCGGGCTTGAGCGGGCCATCGCCGATCAAGCGCAGGCGAATGTGTTGCCCGGCCGGCATCTGCCGCAACCTGGCCATGGCCTGCAGCACGTTGTCGAGGCCGTTGGCTTGGCCGTGGGCGCCGAAGTACATGAGGGTAAACACACCGTCTTGCGACTGCGTGGCCGGGGCCGCCCGGGGAAACAGCGACAGATCGACCCCGTTGGGAATCCAAACAACCCGCTCTTTGGCAATGCCCAGCGGCACGATGTATTGCCAGGCCTGGGGCAGCAGCACCACGGTGCGTGCAGCGCGCCGGTACAGCCAGCGCTCCAGTCTGCGCAATACCCAGGTGGCGGGCGCGTCGTCGCGCAGACGCCCCATGTCCACCAGGGTTTGCGGCCACAGGTCGCGCACCTCGAAGACAAACGGCACCTTGTAGCGCCGCGCCAGCAGCGCCCCGGCAACGGCAGCAAATGGGTGCACGCTGGAGCCGATCACCACGTCGGGCCGCGGCAGCCCCGCCGTGGTGCGCCTGCGCAGCGCGGCCCAGGTGTAGGCCAGCATGTTGCGCACCCGCCCGCCGCCGTTGCCACGGTAGCCGGGGGTGTTGATCCACAGAAAGGGCACGCCCTGCAAGGTGTCAAGCCGCTGCGCCTGGTGCGCGGCCAGGCGTTGCTGGCCCGAGGCATGGTCCACGCTGGCAGCGATGATCGTGCCTTGCCAGCCATGGGCCTGCAGATGCTCGGCCAGATGGAAATGCCGCGTGCCGCCCGCCCCGCCAGGTTCTTGCGCGTAGTGGTTGAGGATCCAGACGTGCTTCATGCGCCTATCAAGCTGGGCCAAAACATCAGCTGCGTCAGCATGCGGCTATCGGCTGATATCGCCAGCAGGCCGCCGTAGTACTGGCGGATGAATGCCTGATCGGCCCCGCTGCCCGATTGGGCCATGTGGTACAGCTGGCGGCCCAGTTCGCCCAAAACAGGCCGATAGCGCGCCCAACTGATGTAGCCGCCGGTGGCAAACGAATCCGACAGGCCAAATGGCGGACGGCCCGCTTCGCAATACGCCGTGCCGTTGTCATACGCCACGCGATACCAGCCGTTGGCACCACTCCAGTAATTGGCAAACAGGGGGTGCTGCCGGTCACCGTTCCACACCTTGCCCACCAACTGCGCCGCAAAAGCCTGCGGCAGGTTCTGCGCGGGCAGCACATCGAGCGCCAGGGCATACACAGCTTGGATCGCCTGGCGGTTGTCATCCAGCGCGGCCAACGCATGCACCAAGCGCCGCGCATGGCTGATGTCCCAGCCCAGGCCGGGCACCACAGGGACGTCGCGCGGGCTCACCTGCAACTGGGCCTTGCGCCTGCCGTCTGGCTGCACGGCGCACAGTGCCGGCGGCGTGGCTCCGTCGTAGCCCGCGTAACGGTTGTCGGCCAACAGGCGCCAATAACCGCTGTCGATGTCGGCGCCCAGCGCCCCGCCGGTTCGCGCGACCGGCGTGGCGTGCAAGGTGATCCGGGCCTTGAAGAACACCAACGCATCGCGCAAGGCGCCGCCCAGGGCCTGACGTTGCGCGTTGGTCAGCACGGGCCGGCGTGCATCGATGCCAGCCAGGTTGGCGTAGATGTCGATCATCCACAAAGGCTTGTCGGTAAAGAACAAGGCCGAGCTGCCGTCCTTCACGTCGCCAGGCTGCGCGCGAGCGTTGCGCAGCCAGTCGGCCCGCGCCTTGGCGTCGCCCCAGCGCAGCAAATGCTGCGCTGCCACTTGTGCCGTGGTGGCCACGAAGGGGTGTTGGCGCGTGGCGGCATCGCTGCTGGCAGCCATCATCTGTGCCAGGTGGCTCATCAGCCCCAGGCCTTGCGCGCTGACCAGCATCACCTCGGTGTTGACCAGCCGGTTCTGCGTGTTGCAAACCGCGCCGCCGCGGCAAACCCAGGCGCGCTGCGCGCTGTCACCGGGCAGGGGCCCCAGCTGGTCGAACACCGGCATCAGGGCATCGGCCATTTGACGCATGCGCTCGGGCCGCTGGCAGCGCTCGGCCAGCGCGGCCAGGTTGTCGAAGAACGTCTGCATGTCATACAGCGCATAGGTATCGCCATTGCCCTGCAAGCGTTTGGCAATCAACTGATCGCGCAAAAACGGCAGCCCGCGCTGCTGCCACAACGCCCAGGTGTCAGCCTCCAGCGCGCCGCCGCAGGCAAATGAACCCTCGGCAAGCTTGGGTGCCGGGCTCACCGTCTGCACGGGCGGCGGCAAGGTGCAGGCGCCCAGGGCGAGCGCCAGCAACGCAGTCAACAACCCGCGGCAGGATCGACGTTTGAGTGTCATGGTGAAGATTTAGGTTTGATTCTCGTCATTGCGAGGAGCGAAGCGACGCGGCAATCCAGCCGCAGCGCACCCAGCGCCACAAACACCCCATCACCACGCCGCCACACCCTTCGTGGGCGACCATGGCACGCAAAATACTCCAATACTCATAGCTCCTTGCGCTTGCTGTTCAATGGCTGGAGACCAATATGCTTCATATTTTTGACAGTCCGGCATACAAGTCCAGCAGCTTGGCTTCTTCAATGCCCCAGTTGTAGGTCGACTCCACCGCGCGCTGGCCGTTGCGTCCCATGCGCTCGGCATCCTGCGGATGCGTGGCCAGGTAGTCGATAGCACGCGCTATCGCTACCGGGTCGAGCGGATCGACACACACGCCACAGTCGTTGCCCTCGACGATCTCGCGCCACAGGGGAAAGTTCGAAGCGATAACGGGCACACCTGCTGCCATGTACTCAAACATCTTGACCGGCAAGGCATCGATGTAATTGATCACCGGGTGCAAGGTGACCAAGCCTGCCATGGAGCGTTGCAGCACATCTTGCACCCCGCCTCGATCCAGCCAACCCCGAGTGTCCACCCGCTTCCAGCCAGGGGCCGCCTGCGCGCTGGCTTGCACTTCGACTTCAGAGAACCGCCCCGCCAGTTCCAGGCGCGCGCCCGATTGCACCAGTGCCATGGCCTGCACCACTTCCAAAATGCCACGAATCTTGGCAATGACGCCCACGTAGCACACTTGGGACTTCTTGTGCGTCCAGTCGATCGTATTCGTGACCAGTTCGCCCAGCAGCGGAAAGTTGTTGATGTCC
>MKTG01000021.1:12304-19466 GCA_001897615.1 Burkholderiales bacterium 68-10 | reverse complement strand
CTCTTCGATGGTCATTGGAAAACCTTTATAAATCAAAGAGTTACGGGATATATTCTAACACAAGGGGCTTAACTTAATGCCATTGACGTTAGGGCGGCCACCCCTATCGGCTCGATAAAATTCAAATTTCCTAGATCGAAAGTAATTAATCTGCCGCTGCTCATGGAGCGGTTCGCGCTTTCTAACAATATGTTGAGAGAGGATTCTCCAAGGCGGCTTGGTATATTTATCGTGTGAATATTGACGCTTGAAGGAAAAAAATTAATTGTCACTCATTTCCCCCAAGAATCCTTCAACCCTGTCACCCGGTTGAACACCAACTTCTCGCCCGGCACATGCTCACGCCGGTCGGCAACGAAGAAGCCGTGGCGTTCGAACTGGAAGCGGTCTTCGGGGGCGGCTTTGGCCAGGCTGGGTTCGACGATGGCTTGCACGGTGGTCAGGCTGTTGGGGTTCAGCACGGTGAGGAAGTCGCGGCCACCGGCGTCGGGTTGTTCTTCGGTGAACAGGCGGTCGTACAGGCGCACTTCGGCGGGTTGGCCGTCGGCCACGCCGACCCAGGTGATGACGCCTTTGACCTTCACGCTGTCGGCGCCGGGGGTGCCGGATTTGGTGTCTTTGATGAGGTTGGCCCGCACCACGCTTGCGCGGCCAGCTTCGTCTTTGGTAGCGCCCAGGCATTCGATGACGTAGCCGTATTTCAGCCGCACCTTGTTGCCCGGGAACAAGCGGAAGAAGCCCTTGGGCGGCGTTTCTTCGTAGTCGGTGCGCTCGATCCACACTTCGCGGCCCAGGTTGAACTTTCGCTGGCCCATTTCGGGGTGGTGGGGGTGGGCGGGGGCTTCGCAGGGCTCCAGGTGGTCGTCGCTGCCAAACACTTCGGCCCAGTTCTCGATGACGAGCTTGATGGGCTCCAGCACGGCCATCGCGCGCGGGGCCACGGGGTCGAGCGTTTCGCGCAGGGCGGCGTCGAGCGCGGCGTAATCGGTCCACGCGTTGCTGGTCTTGGTGACGCCGCTGCGCTCGGCAAACAGGCGCAGGGCCTCGGGGGTGTAGCCGCGTCGGCGCAGGCCGGCGAGGGTGGGCATGCGGGGGTCGTCCCAGCCTGACACATGGCCTTCTTCGACCAGCTGGCGCAGCTTGCGCTTGCTGGTGATGACGTGGCCGACGTTCAGGCGCGCGAATTCGTACTGGCGCGGCGGCGGGGCCGTCAGCAGGCCGCCTTCGCACAGGCGCTCCAGCAGCCAGTCGTAGAAGGGGCGCTGGTCCTCGAACTCCAGCGTGCAGATGCTGTGGGTGATCTGCTCCAGCGCGTCCTCGATCGGGTGCGCGAAGGTGTACATGGGGTAGATGCACCACTTGTCACCCGTGTTGTGGTGCGTGGCGTGGCGGATGCGGTAGATGGCCGGGTCGCGCAGGTTGATGTTGGGGTTGGCCATGTCGATCCTGGCGCGCAGCACCATGGCGCCGTCGGGGTGCTGGCCGCCCCGCATCTCGCGAAAGCGTGCCAGGTTCTCGGCCGCGCTGCGGCTGCGGAAGGGGCTGTCGGTGCCGGGCGTGTTGAAGTCGCCGCGCGTGGCGCGGATCTGCTCGGGCGTCTGCTCGTCGACGTAGGCGTGGCCGGCCTCGATCAGGTACTCGGCCGCGCGGTACATGAAGTCGAAGTAGTCGCTGGCGAAGTACTCGTGCGGCTGGCGGATGCCAGGGCGGGCCGGGTCGTCGGCGTAGTGATGGTCCCAGCCCAGCCAGCGCACCATGTCGCGGATGGAATCGACGTATTCCTGCTCTTCCTTCTCGGGGTTGGTGTCGTCAAAGCGCAGGTGGCACACGCCGCCGTACTCTTGCGCCAGGCTGAAGTTCAGCCAGATGCTCTTGGCGTGGCCGATGTGCAGGTAGCCGTTGGGCTCGGGCGGAAAGCGGGTGCGGATGCGGGCCGGGTCTGGGATGCCGGCGGCGTGGCTGGGGCCGTCGCCGGGCTGGCCGCCCCAGCGGCGCTGGGCATAGGTACCGGCCTGCAGGTCGTGCTCGATGGCCTGGCGGATGAAGTGGCTGGGCTTGGCGGCGTCGGCGGCCGCGGTCTTGTCGGGGGCGTTCATGGGCCAGATTCTAGGCGGCGGGGGTGGGCCGGCAGGGCTGGCGCCGCGGGTGGGGCAGGGGCGGCGAGGGCGGCGCGGGGCGGGGGTTCGCGGTCTTTTGGGTTACGTGTCGATACCCCTGTCACGCTTGTCCGGTACGCCGACAGGCTGCTTGCTGCGTTAAGGTATCGGGCATCAACATCGTTCGCCGTGACTGGCGGCATGAGAGGAGTTCTGATGACAAACCTGCAACGCATTCTGGTGACCGGCCTGCTGGCCGCGGGCACCCTGGGCGCCGCTGGCGTGGCACAGGCGCGCAGCGACGTGTACTGGTCGGTGGGCGTGGGCTCGCCCGGTGTGGCCATTGGCGTGGGCAACCTGCCGCCGCCGGTCTATGTGGCCCCGCAGCCCGTGTATGTCGCGCCGCCGCCGGTTTATGTGCAGCCGCGTCCGGTGTACGTGCAGCCGCGCCCGGTGTATTACGGCCCGCCGCCGGCGTATTACGCGCCGCCGCGCGTGGTGTACCGCCCGGGCCCGGGCCACTACTGGGGTGACGGGCACCATCGCAAGCCCCGCAAGCACCATCGGCGCCACGGCGACTGGGATTGACGCGGGTTGCGCGCCTGACGCACCCGCGGCGCCGAGCCGCCCCCCGACCGGAGCGGCGCGCACACCGGTTTTCCAAGGGCAGTTTCTTGCAACCCGCTCCGCGCGAGCGGGTTTTTTTTCTTGGGCGGCGCGCCGGCCTGGCGCGGCCCTACAGGGCCCGGAACCGCTGGGCGTACAGGCGGCTGACCGCCAGCCGCTCGGGGCAGCCGCGCAGGTGCAGGTGCAGCCGGCCGTGCTCGTCGCGCTGCACGTGGTCGATGGCGTCGGCGCGCACCACGGTAGCGCGGTGGATCTGCCAGAACTCGGCGGCGTCCAGCTGCGGCAGCAGCTCCTTGAGCGGCGTGCGCAGCAGGTGTTCGCCCTCGGCGGTGACGACGCGCACGTACTTGTCGGCCGCCTGCAGGAACAGCACCTGACGGATCGGCACCATGCGCACCCGCTGGCCGCTGGAGCCGGGCGCGCTGACGACCAGTTGGCGCAGCGGCGCGGGGGCGGCGGGCTCGAGCGCGGCCAGCAACTGGCGCAGCCGCTCGGCCAGGGGGGCGGTTTCAGGGTTCTCGGTTACTTCTGAAACGATAGCTGCTGGCGCTCGCTGCGCAAGCGCCAGACGCAGTTTTTGCACTGATTTTTGCAGCCGCGTCGGCTGCACGGGCTTGAGCAGGTAGTCGATCGCCTGCGCCTCGAAGGCCTGCACCGCGTACTGGTCGTAGGCGGTGACGAACACCAGGGCGGGGAAGGGCGCCGCCGTGTCGTCCCAGGCGTCCATCAACTCGGCGGCGGCGTCCAGCCCGCTCTGGCCGGGCATGCGGATGTCGAAGAACAGCACGTCGGGGCGCAGCGCCAGCGCCTGCGCCACGGCGCTCACGCCGTCGCCCACGGTGGCGAGCACGCGCAGCGCGGGCCAGGCGCGCGCCAGCTCGGCTTGCAGGGCGGCGGCCAGCAGGGGCTCGTCCTCGGCGATCAGGGCGGTGGGGGTGGTCATGGGATCGGCTCCAGTGGCAGCTCGATGCTCACCGTGCAGCCAGCGCCCGGGGCGGTCTGCACGCTGACCTGGCCGCGCCCGCCGTAGGCCGTGGCCACGCGCTCGCGCACCTGGGTCAGGCCGAAGCGGCTGGCGTCCGGCGCCCGCGCGGGGTCAAAGCCGACGCCGGTGTCGCGCACCGCCAGCCGCAGGCGCGGGCCCTGGCGCGCCGCGCTGACTTCGATGCGCCCGCCTTCCAGCCTGGGGTCCAGCCCGTGCCGCAGGGCGTTTTCGACCAGCGGCTGCAACAGCAGCGTGGGCACGGGCAGGGCGCGCAGGTCATCGGGCAGTTGCAGCACATAGCCCAGGCGCGGGCCCATGCGCACGGCCATCAGCGCCAGGTAGTCGGCCAGGCGATCGAACTCGGCCGCCAGCGGGTGCTGCGTGGCGCGCGAGGCGGCCAGCGTGGCGCGCAGGTAGTCGTTCAGCCGGTCCAGCATGGCCTGCGCGGCGGCCGGGTCCACGCCGATCAGCGCGCGCAGGTTGGCCAGGGTGTTGAACAGCATGTGCGGCTCCAGCTGGCTTTGCAGCAGCATCAGGCGCGCCTGGCTGGCGTCGCGTTCGGCGGCGGCCTTGCCCGCCTCCAGCGCGGCGGCGCGGCCGCGGGCGTAGAAGTAGTAGGTGGCCACGGCGCCGGCGGCGATGGTGATCAAGAGGCCGACCTGCCTGTCGCGCAGCGAGGCGAGCTGCCCGGTGCCGGTCAGCCAGTCGCCCAGCGGTGCGCCGACCAGCAAGCCGCCCGACGTACCCACCGCCGCCAGCAGGCCGCCGCGCCAGCCCCGGGGCCAGCCGTGGCCGCCGTCGCTGCCCGGGTAGCAGTGCCGCTGGGGCACCAGCAGACGCCCGAACTCGATCACCAGCCAGATGACCAGGCCGATGCTGAGCGACTTCACCAGGTGGGTCGAATAGGCTTCCTGCGGCCAGATGGTTTGCGTCAGCACCGCCACCACGCAGCAGAACGCTAGCACCTGAATGGCGTGGCGCCCGGCATCGAGGACGAAGTGGCGAGTCGTCATGAACTATTGAAACGATAGCTGCTTGCGCTTTCCCATAAAGCGCTGCGGGTCGATTTGATCATGAATTCGGGCGCCCCCACACCCGGTCGCCCTAGTGCGGCCGGCGCTGCAGCTTGTCGCGCTCGGCCTGCAGCAGGCGCTCGTGCAGGCCGGCGCCGCCGGTGGCCAGCCACACGGCCAGGCCGTGGATGGCCAGCCCCAGGCCCCAGCCGGCCAGCGGATAGAGGAACCACGGGCGCCCGCTGCCCCAGCCGATCAGCGCCAGGCCGGCGTTGACGCAGACGTAGACCAGCGCGTGGATGTACCAGCCCATCTTGGCGCCGGCGCGCTTGCGTGCCAGGCGTTCCAGACGGGCTGCGGCGTCGTCCAGCGAAGCGGCGGCAGGCGAGTGATGGGTGGGGAAGTCGGCCATGGTCGTGAGGGTTTGGGGGAGAGCGAGGGGGCGGGGCTCAGGCCGTGCCCAGGCGGGGCTGGCCGCGCACCAGCCGCAGCAGGCGCAGCGTGCGGGCGCCGAACAGGCCCGACAGCAGGCCGTACAAGGCGCTCACGGTGTAGGCAAAGCCCGTGTGGCGCGCCAGCTCGGGCGCCATGGCCAGTTGCACGCCGATGCCGTACTTCATCAGGAACACGGCCAGGATCAGCCCCATCGGCACCCAGCTGCCGGGCAGCTGGAAGCTGCGGCGCGCCGCGTCGTAGCGCGTGCCGGCGGGCACCGGCAGGCGCGCCGCCAGCGCCAGCATGGCGGCGTAGCCCAGGGCCCACACGGCCAGCAGCGCGCCCAGCCGGCCGCTGGCGGCGAAGGCCGACTGCACGCCCCACAGCGCCAGGCCCAGCATGGCCAGGGGCAGCAGCACCAGGCGCGCCAGGGCCACGTTGCGCTGGCGCGTGGCCGACAGGCCCAGGCTCAGCAGGAACGCGAGCAGGCCGCCGACCCACAGCGGGGTCTGGCGCACGATGTCGACGATGGCGTCGGGATGTTCGGCGAGCAGTTGGGTGAGCAGCATGACGGTCTCCGGCAGGCGGTGGTGGCGATGGCGTCATGGTGGCCGGTGCGCGCCGGGCGCGCCAGCGCCGTGCGACGAAGTGCCCCGGGGCGGCGCCAGATGCCCTGCGGGGCGACGAAATGCGGCGCACCGGCGCCACCGGCGGCCGGCCCGCCCGCCCGCCAGCGTGGCGCGCCCGCATCAGGAATGGGGCACAAAGCGCGCCCCGCACGGCTTAGAATGCGCGCCGCAAGCTACGATTTCGGTAGCGTCCAGAAAGCCCGCCGTGCTCGATTCCCTGCTGATGTTCCAGGCCGCCGTGATGGGCGTGGTCGAGGGCCTGACCGAGTTTCTGCCGATCTCCAGCACCGGTCACCTGATCCTGGCCGGCAGCCTGCTGGGCTTCACCGGCGACAAGGCCAAGGTGTTCGAGATCGCCATCCAGACCGGCGCCATCCTGGCGGTGATCATCGTGTACTGGCAGAAGATCCGCGGCACCGTGGTGGCGCTGCCCGCCAGCCGGCCGGCGCAGCGCTTTGCGCTCAACGTGCTGATCGCCTTCCTGCCCGCCGTGGTGCTGGGCCTGGCGTTCGGCAAGGCGATCAAGGCGCACCTGTTCACGCCGCAGGTGGTGGCCAGCACCTTCATCCTGGGTGCCTTCGTCATCCTGTGGGCCGAGCGACGGCCGCAAAGCGCGGCGCGCGTGCACAGCGTGGACGACATGACGGCGCTGGACGCGCTCAAGGTCGGCCTGGTGCAGTGCTTTGCCATGATTCCGGGCACCAGCCGCTCGGGCGCCACCATCATCGGCGGCATGCTGCTGGGGCTGTCGCGCCAGACGGCGACGGATTTTTCGTTCTTCCTGGCCATCCCGACGCTGATCGGCGCCGGCGCCTATTCGCTCTGGAAGGAGCGCGCGCTGCTGTCCTGGGCCGACCTGCCGCTGTTCGGCATCGGGCTGCTGTTTTCCTTCATCAGCGCCTGGCTGTGCGTGCGCTGGCTGCTGCGCTACATCGCCAACCACAGCTTCGTGCCCTTTGCCTGGTATCGGCTGGGCTTCGGTGCGCTGGTGCTGCTGACCTGGTGGACGGGCTGGGTGACGTGGGGGGATTGAGGCAGCGGCCGGCGCCGGCCGCCCGACTGCCATAGAATCAATCACCGGGCCCAGGATTTCTTGGCCCGGTTTTTTGTGCCCGCCACAAAAGTCCGGTGCCAGGCCAAGCGCCCTTCACGTCACACTGCACAAGGAGCCTGGACACCATGGAAATCTTCGACTACGACCACATCCTGCTGCTGCCGCGCAAGTGCCGCGTGGAAAGCCGCAGCGAATGCGACGCCGGCATCGACTTCGGCGGGCGGCGCTTCAAGCTGCCGGTGGTGCCGGCCAACATGAAGACGGTGGTCGACGAAAAGCTGTGCATCTGGCTGGCCGAGCACGGCTATTTCTACGTCATGCAC
>MKTG01000021.1:0-12268 GCA_001897615.1 Burkholderiales bacterium 68-10 | reverse complement strand
GACCGCCTGGCGGCCGAGGGGCTGACGCCGGAATACATCACCATCGACATCGCGCACGGTCATTCGGACCAGGTGCGCGACATGATCGGCCACATCAAGACCCGGTTGCCGGGCAGCTTCGTCATTGCCGGCAACGTGGCCACGCCCGAGGCGGTGATCGACCTGGAAAACTGGGGCGCCGACGCCACCAAGGTCGGCGTGGGGCCGGGCAAGGTGTGCATCACACGGCTGAAGACCGGCTTTGGCACCGGCGGCTGGCAGCTCAGCGCCGTCAAGTGGTGCGCGCGCGTGGCCACCAAGCCCATCGTGGCCGACGGCGGCATCCGCCACCACGGCGACATCGCCAAGTCGATCCGCTTTGGCGCCACCATGATCATGATCGGCTCGCTGTTCGCCGGCCACGAGGAATCGCCCGGCCGCACCGTCGAGGTCGACGGCGTGCAGTACAAGGAGTACTACGGCTCGGCCAGCGACTTCAACAAGGGCGAGTACAAGCACGTGGAGGGCAAGCGCATCCTGGAGCCCATCAAGGGCAAGCTGGCCGACACCCTGATCGAGATGGAGCAGGACGTGCAAAGCTCGATCAGCTACGCCGGCGGGCGCAAGCTGATGGACGTGCGCAAGGTCAACTACGTGATCCTGGGTGGCGACAACGCGGGCGAGCATCTGCTGATGTGAGCGGGCCGGTGCGCCTGAATGCGTTGCTGGCTTCTCGCGCCCGACCAGCAAGCGCCAGCAGCTATCTAATCAATAGTAATCAGCTCAACAAACCTGCCGCCAGCCGGTGCAATCGGCTGCGCGGCGTGGCCAGCGCGTCGAGGATGCTGAAGTGGTTCAGCCCCGGCAGCACGGCCGCCACCGGCACGCGCTCGCGGCCCCAGGCCTGCTGGATCAGGCGGTTCAGGCGCAGGTACTCGCTGCTTTCATCGCCGCCCACCGCGCTGATCAGCCGGCCATGCGCCGGCGCGGGCAGGCGCGCCGGGCTGGCCGCCTGCACCTGGCGCGGCGTCAGGCGCAGCACTTCCTGCAGGCTGGGCGTGTGCAGCAGCGGTTGCAGGTCGTACAGACCCGAGATGCCCAGGGCGGCGCGCACCAGGCGCGGCGGCAGGGCAGGCTCGAAGCGGTTCCAGGCGCAAGCCAGCATCATGGCGGCCAACTGGCCGCCGGCCGAATGGCCCATCACCACGATGCGGCGCGCGTCGCCGCCCAGCGTGCGCGCATGGCGCCAGCTCCAGGCCACGGCGCGCACCATCTGCAGCGTGATGTCGGGGATGCCGACTTTGGGCGCCAGGGCGTAGTTGGGCACCACCACCGCCGCCCCCAGATCGCGCAGCGCCGGCACGACGAAGCTGTGCTGCGATTTGTCCATCGCCTTCCAGTAGCCGCCGTGGATGAACACCACGATGGGCGAGCGCGGCCGCGCGGCGGCAAAGGCATCCAGCGTTTCGCCCGCCCCGTCGCCATAGCGCACGTCGAGCTGGCACGGCAGGCTGCGTCGCACCAACGCCGATTCGGCCGCCCAGCGTGCGAAGTAGTCGTCATGATCAGGTACCCGCTGGCGGTTGTTGTACATGCGCTCCAGCCACTGGATGTCGGGCAGGTCGCGGCGGCTGGAATCGTTGGGACGGGCCATGGTGGAGCGCTATTGTCGCAAACCGGCCGGCCGGTTCGCCAGAGGCCGGGCCGCACTGTGTTCAGATCTCTACAATCGGTCTTGACGCCTGCGGGGTGAGCGCGGGCAGCTACAAAACAAGGAGCATACATGATGAAGTTGACCCTGCTGGGCACCGGTCGCATGGGCTTGCCGATGGCGCGTCGGCTGTGTCAGGCCGGCCACCAGGTACATGTCTGGAACCGCAGCGCCGACAAGGCCCAGCCCCTGGTGGCCGACGGGGCCACGGTGCACGCCGGCCTGGCCACCGCGGTGGCGGCGGGTGACATCGTCATCAGCCTGCTGGAAAACGGCCCGGTGGTGGCCTCCGTGCTGTTCGAGCAAGGCGCGGCGGCGGCCATGCGGCCGGGCACGCTGTTCGTCGACATGGCCTCGATCAAGCCCGCCGAAGCGCGCGAGCATGCCGCGCGCCTGGCCGAGCGCGGCGTGCGCCACCTGGACGCCCCGGTGTCGGGCGGCACGGTGGGTGCCGAGGCTGGCACGCTGGCCATCATGGCGGGCGGCGAGGCGGCGGACTTCGCGCGTGCGCTGCCGGTGCTTCAGGTGCTGGGTCGGGCCACCCATGTGGGCCCGCACGGCGCCGGGCAACTGGCCAAACTGGCCAACCAGATGATCGTCGGCATCACCATCGGCGCCGTGGCCGAGGCGCTGCTGCTGTGCGAAAGGGGGGGCGCCGACGCGGCCCAGGTGCGCGAAGCGATCGGCGGCGGCTTTGCGCAAAGTCGCATCCTGGAGCTGCACGGCGAGCGCATGGTGCAGCGCGACTTTGCCCCGCGCGCGCGCATGACGGTGCAGCTCAAGGACTTGCGCAACGCGCTGGACACGGCGCAGGCCATGGGCTTTGAAGCCCCCATCACCGCCGCGCTGGAGCAGCTGTACGCCGACGGCGTCGCGCACGGTGACAGCGAGCTGGATCACTCGGGCCTGTTCGTCGAGCTGGCGCGGCGCAACGGCATGGGCTGAGGCTGAGAGGCTTTTGCCCATGCCCGCCTTGCACGCCAAAACACCGCTGCTCGTCGCAAGCAAATGCTCGCCATGGCTCGGGCCATGGCTGTGCTTGTGCAGCCTGGATCAGCGGCGTTTTGACGCGCCTTTCGGGCACGAACAAAAAACGCTCAGCCTCTGAGCGCCGCCGGGCGTGCCAAAGCTCAGTACACCACCACCCGGTCGCCCACCTTGACCTGCTCGTACAACCACTTGGCGACCTGGTAGTCGCGCAGCTGGCTGCAGCCGTGCGAGCCGCCGCCGTAGCCCTTGTCGGCGAAGTCCTGCGAGAAGTGGATGGCGACGTTGCCCTGATAGAAGATGGCGTAGGGCATGGGCGTGCGCTCGCCGAAGATCTTGGACACCGTGTCGCTGTTCATGTACCAGATGCGGAACTCGCCCTCGGGGCTGTCCCAGCCCGGCATGGCAAAGCGCGCCTCGCGCGTGAAGCGCACCTGGCCGTCGACCACGTAGGACATCTTGCGCTCCCGCTTGGAGATGCACACCACCTTGCCGGTGCCGCAGCGCGCATCGAGCTGCTGCGTCGTGGTGCTGGCCGGCGGCTGCCCGAACAGATCGGCGTAGCGCGGGTTGCGCGTGCGGCGCAGCAGCGGTGTCCAGGTGCGCTCGTCCATCACCTCGCTGGCGGGCAGGCCGATGCGCTTGCGCCACGCCGCCACGGCCTGTCGCGTGGCGTCGTCGAACTCGCCGCTGAGGGCGCCGCTGTACAGCCCGACCTGCCGCAGGCGGTGCTTGAGCTCCATCACGTAACCCGGCTGCGTGGGCGCGACGAACCAGGGACCCACGTCGGTGTTGTTCAGCTCGGCGGCGGTGGGCTCGTGCGAGTGTGTGCGCAAGTCGTTCCAGGTCTGCTGGTCGACCACGCCGGTGGCGCGCAGGCCGCGGTCCTGCTGGAACTTGCGCACCGCCTCGCGCGTCAGCACGTTGAACTCGTCGTGCGCGTCGTGGGTGGCCAGGTACCTGGCGTGCCGCAGCCGGATCTGCAATTCGCGCACGTCCGGCGAGTGCATGCGGTAGCGCAACGACTGGCTGAGCGGCGCCGGGGTGCTGAAGGGCCGCGCCGCCCCGGCGAGCACGCGAGCCGCGGGCGCCGTGTCGTCCGCTGGCGAGGCGGTCTGGGCCACCGATGCGGCGAACGCCGGGGCGAGACCCAGCAAAGCAGTGGCGAGGGCCGCGGCGCGAACCGGCAGGCCATGGGCAGGACGCGAAAAATGCATGGCGAAGATTATCCGGCAGGGCGGGCGCCGTCTTCTTGATTCAGTCGGTGGCCCGGCGCCGATCGACACGGTGATACAAACTGCACTTTTGTACGCCGGACATGAACCCGTGAGCCTGCACCAGCAACTGCAACAGCGCGCCGCCGCCGGCCGCCCCATCCGCGTCGGCCTGATCGGGGCCGGCAAGTTCGGCGCCATGTACCTGGCGCAGGTGCCGCGCACGCCCGGCGTGCACCTGGCGGCCATCGCCGATCTGTCGCCATCGGCCGCCCGCGCCAACCTGGCGCGCGTGGGCTGGCCGGCCGAGCGCTCGGCCGCGACCAGCATCGACGATGCCCTGGCGCACGGCAGCACCCACGTCGGCGAGGACTGGCAGGCCCTGGTGCGCCACCCGGCCATCGACGTGGTGGTGGAATGCACGGGCCACCCCATCGCCGCGGTCGACCACTGCCTGGCCGCCTTCGAGCACGGCAAGCACGTGGTCAACGTCACCGTCGAGGCCGACGCCTTCTGCGGCCCGCTGCTGGCGCGGCGCGCGGCCGAGTCCGGTGTGGTCTATTCGCTCGCCTTTGGCGACCAGCCGGCGCTGATCTGCGACCTGGTGGACTGGGCGCGCACCTGCGGTTTTCCCGTCGTCGCGGCCGGGCGGGGCCACAAGTGGCAGCCGCACTTTTGCGAATCGACGCCCGACACCGTCTGGGGCTACTACGGATTGAGCCCCGAGCAGGCCGCGCGCGGCGGCCTGAACCCCAAGATGTTCAACAGCTTTCTGGACGGCAGCAAGCCCGCGATCGAAAGCACGGCGGTGGCCAACGCCACTGGCCTGGCCGTGCCGGCCGACGGCCTGCAATACCCGCTCGGCAGCATCGCCGACATCCCCAAGCTGACGCGTCCGTGCAGCGAGGGCGGCGTGCTGGAGAAGAAGGGCATGGTCGAGGTGATCTCCAGCCTGCGCCCCGACGGCACGCCCATCGACTACGACATCCGCATGGGCGTGTGGGTCACGGTCGAGGCCGAGACCGACTACATCCGGCACTGCTTCGAGGAATACAACGCCCACACCGACGACAGCGGGCGCTACTTCACGCTGTACAAGCGCTGGCACCTGATCGGCCTGGAAGTGGGCCTGAGCGTGGCCAGCGTGGCGCTGCGCGGCGAGGCCACCGGCGTCGCCCAGGGCTGGCACGCCGACGTGGTGGCCACCGCCAAGCGCGACCTGCTGCCGGGCGACCGGCTGGATGGCGAAGGCGGCCACACGGTGTGGGGCAAGCTGCAACCGGCGACAAAATCAGTGGCCGCCGGCGGCCTGCCGCTGGGCCTGGCGCACGACGTCAAGGTGCTGCGCCCGGTCGCCAAGGGCCGCTGCCTGAGCTGGGACGACGTGGCCCTGGATACCGGCACGCGGGCGTTTCGCATCCGCCAGGAAATGGAGTCGCTGTTCGTCCCCATGGGGTGAAAAGGCGCTAAAATTTCACTCTCGCGTGGGGGGGTAGCTCAGCTGGGAGAGCGCCGCGTTCGCAATGCGGAGGTCGGGAGTTCGATCCTCCTCCTCTCCACCACCAATCCAGAAGCTGGGCCTCTCGCCCGGCTTTCTTTTTGCCCGAATTGCGCGTGTGCGCGGGCTTCTGCGGCGTCATCCGGTGCCCTGCCAGGCCGTTACGCCGCCACTTCGGCGCCCTTCGCTGGTCGCCGGCCTCTCTTTCCTCCATCGGTCCGGTGGCTGGCCTGGGCACCCCGGCTTGGCAGATCAACCACTTGCGCGCGGTGGTTCGCGGTCAACGCCGGGCACCGGCACAGCATCGAACCGCGTTCAGCGGTCCATCCGCCCGAACAGCGTCGCCTGATCGTCCCAGGACGCCGGCACCTCGTGGTTCTTCAGCCAGATCAGGCTGAGCGTGCGCGGCTGCCTGCCGGCCAATAGGCCCTTCACCACGGTCGGCGACAGCAGCGTCAGCCGCAGCAGTTCGTTGACGGTCGTCGGGTGCAACCCCTCGCGCCGCGCGATCTCGCTGCCGCTGGCGACCCGGCCCTCGTCGAGCAACCGCTGCCAGTGGAAGGCGCGCGACAAGGCGGTGAGGATCGGCGCCTCATGCTTCGGGGCATCCGTGCCGCCGTCCGCTGGCCCGGCCGCCGGGATCATCCACTTGCGCCCGCCGCTGCGCTTGATGCGCACCGGGATCACCGTCGTCGGTTTCGGCCCGGCCTGCGGGGCGCCGGTCTGCAGCAGTTTGGTCATGCGCCGGCTCCTTCCGCTTCCAGTTCCTGCAACTCGGCCCCGATCCCGTCCGGACGCAGCTCCCGCGCCAGTTCGGCCCAACCCGCGTCGCACCAGACGATCGACACCGCCTGCCGGCCGACCACCGCGGACTCGATCAGACGCCGGGCGATGCGTTGCTGCTCGGCCGGGCGCAGCGCCTGCCAGTTGGCCGCGAAGTTGTGCAGCGTCGGCAACACGACCTCGAGCTCGGTGACGCCGGTGTCATGGGCGCGCACCGCATCCCACACGTCCTGGATGCGCTCCGGCGCCTGCAAGCCGGCGTGGATCTGTGCCAGCACCAGTTCCTCCAGTGGCCCGGCGGCCAGGCGCCCGATCGGTTGCCCGCGCTTGGCACCGAAGGCCTGCACCGACTGCGGCACGTAGTAGCGGTCGTACTGACCGCGCCCCTTCTTAGTGAAGGACGGTTGCATCCGTTCGCTCTGGTCAGTCACGACCAGCCCGGCCAGCAGGAACGACGGGCTGCGTCGCCCGCGCGTCGCCCGGCAGCGCCGGGGTCAGTGTGGCGCATCGGGGGCTCCGGGTGGATCCCGATGCAGTGATTCACGCGCTGTTCCGCCCCGAAGCCAAGCTTGGGAGAGCATCTTTCCGCTGCTAGACTTTCATCCGGTTTAATCCACTAGAAACGCTTCCAATTGGCAAGCGCTGACGCCATGACCACAGAACCGTGGGTTTCCGTCGAGCAGGTCGCCCAACACCTGGGCGTGGCCAAGGACACCGTCTACCGCTGGCGCGAGCACCGGGGGCTGCCGGCGCACCGCGTCGGGCGCCTGTGGAAGTTCCAGCTGTCCGAAGTGGACGACTGGGTTCGCGCCGGGGGCGCGGATGAAGAGAACAACGAGCGTTCAGGAAAACCGACATGACCGTCACCCTCGCAGACCTGCTGAAAGACAGCGCCTACCGGCTCGACCAGTTCAAGCCCGAGCACATCTCCGCACTGGAAGCAGGCATCACGCTCAAGGAAGCCGGCAAGGCCGCTGCGCCCTACGTGACCTGCCTGGCGCGCGGCAAGCCGATCAAGCTCACGCCGGAAGAGGCTGTACGCCAGCTCTACCTGCGCGTGCTTCACCTTGATATGGGCTACCCGATTTCCCGCATGACGGTTGAGTACGAGGTCACCTTCGGTCGCGAGAAGAAGCGCGCCGACATCTGCATCTTCGACAAGGACAAGAGCACCACGCCCTACATCCTGGTCGAGTTGAAGAAGCCCAAGCTCAAGGACGGCAAGGAGCAGCTCAAGAGCTACTGCAATGCCACTGGCGCTCCGATGGGGGTGTGGACCAACGGGCAGCAGATTTCGTATTACCACCGCAAGGACCCGAACTACTTCGAGGACATCCCGCGCATTCCGAGCAGCCTGGAAAAGCTCTCGGACATCCTCTCTGAGCGCTGGACCATCGACGACCTGATCAAGCACGACAAGCTGGTCAACGAGCGCAAGTCCCTCAAGGACCTGATCCTCGAAATGGAGGACGAGGTTCTGGCCAACGCCGGCGTGGACGTGTTCGAGGAGCTGTTCAAGCTCATCTTCACCAAGCTCTACGACGAGCTCGAAAGCGGCCGCGACACGAAGCGGCACCTAGTGTTCAAGAACTACGGCGACACCGAAACCGAGCTCAAGGCCAAGATCCAGGACCTGTTCGAGAAGGCCCAGAAGAAGTGGGAAGGCGTCTTCCCGGACGGCGCCCGCATCGAGCTCACCCCTAGCCACCTGGCCGTGTGCGTGGCCTCCCTGGAGAAGGTCAAGCTCTTCAATTCCAACCTCGAAGTCGTCGACGACGCGTTCGAGTACCTCATCAACAAGTCCAGCAAGGGCGAAAAGGGCCAGTACTTCACGCCGCGTTACGTCATCGACCTGTGCGTGAAGATGATGAACCCGCAGGAGCACGAAACCCTGATCGACACTGCCGCGGGCAGCTGCGGCTTCCCGGTGCACGCCATCTTCCACGTGTGGGAGCAGATCATGAAAGAGGAAGGCTTGGACAAGAGCCACCTCTTCACCACCGAGAAGAAGCCCGCGCGTTGCGAGGACTACGTGCGCAACAAGGTCTTTGCGATCGACTTCGACGAGAAGACCGTGCGCGTGGGTCGCACCCTCAACCTGATCGCCGGCGACGGGCAGACCAACGTGCTGCACCTCAATACGCTGGACTACGAGCGCTGGGACGAGAAGACCAAGGACGAAACCTGGCTCGATGTGTACGGCGAAGGCTGGAAGCGCCTGCGCAAGCTGCGCGCGGCCAAAGACGAGAACCGCGACTTCCAGTTCGACATCCTGATGGCCAACCCGCCGTTTGCGGGTGACATCAAAGAAACCCGCATCCTCGCCAAGTACGACCTGGCCCGCACCGTCAGCTTCGACAAAGTGAGCAAGGTGGACCCGGCCGCCCCGCACATCGTCGATGCCAGGGCCCGCGCGCCCAGCTTCCCGGAGGCGCTGCACGCCAGCCATGAGGTCATTTACAGGATGGCAGATGGCACCTACCGCAAGGTCAAGGTCAAGCACCAGACCAACGTGGGGCGCGACATCCTGTTCATCGAGCGCAACCTACAGTTCCTGAAGCCCGGCGGTCGCATGGCCGTAGTGCTCCCCCAGGGCCGATTCAATAACGTGAGCGATAAGGCTCTGCGTGAGTACATCGCTGAACACGGCCGCATTCTGGCGGTGGTGGGCCTGCACGGTAATGTGTTCAAGCCCCATACCGGTACCAAGACCAGCGTGTTGTTCATCCAGAAGTGGAACGACGACCCGGCCAAGGGGCCACTGTGCCCGAAGAAGGATGACTACCCGATCTTTTTCGCCACCATGCGCGAGCCGAGCAAGGACAACTCGGGCGACAAGATCTACCGCGCCGGCCCAGACGGCAAGCCGCTACTCGACAGCCATGGGCACTTGATCGTCAAGCACGACCTGTTCAACCACGACGGATTGACGGGTGACGGTATTGCCGAAGCGTTTGCCGAGTTCGCCAAGAAGGAGGGGCTAAGTTTTTTTCGATGAGCCCCTTCGACAAGGTGCGCTATGAGCGCTTGTTGAAGGGGCTGGAGGTAACGGAGGTCCTCTGCTCCGAGGCGATGGGGGGCACTGAGACCTCGCGGATTGACCCGGAGTACTTCAACCGTGACGCGATCGTTGCCCAGAAAAAGATCGGTCCGGGACAGTCGCTCGGGGATCTTGTGCTCGACGGATACAGAGTCGTGTATGAGACGACGCAGGCGATTGACCGCGAAGAAGGTGAACGGCTTGGTCTGCCCTACTTTCTGCAGGCCGCCGACATTTCAACTCCCTTCATCCACGCCGAAGGCATGATCTGTGTGCCAGAGGCTGACTGGATTCGATATCCCAAAGGTCGCATCAAGCCCGGCGAGTTACTTATTGAGGTCAAGGGCAAGGCCGAGAAGGTCGCTCTCGTCCCCGATGATTTCCCGCAGAAGACACTTGTCACCGGAACCTGCTTCAAGCTCACGACGAAGGCTCAGGTCGATCGCTACTTTCTGGCGGCTTACCTCATCAGCCGTTACGGCCAAGCGCTGAAGGACAGGCTGAAGAGCAATCTGCTGGTTGCATACATCGCCAAGGACGACTTGTACGGGCTCCCAGTGCCGCAAGTCTCAGACGAACTCAAGCGGCAGCTGCAACGATGCTTTGAGTCGATCTTTTCTTCGCAGGGACGGGCGCGGAAGTTGCTCGGCGATGCGGAGCAACACCTGGCTGCCGTCCTGGGCCTGGACTCCTGGTCGCCACGAGAGGCGCTGAGCTATGTGCGCACAAGTCGCCAGGCTTTCGAAGCAGGGCGCTTCGACGCGGAGTATTTCCACCCGGCAAAGGCCCAGGCACTGGTGCACTTGCGTGCGCTGTCAGACGTCTGTGTCGGCGATCTGTTCGACTCGATCCGCGAGCTTTGGCAGCCAACTGGGGCGGGAGGTTCGCCAGTTCGGAACTACGACCTGACGGACGCGCTCGATCCTTTCCTTGATCCATCAAAGCCGACCACGGCGCCCGAAGATATCGCCAGCACCAAGAAGGCAATTGCCACCGGAGACTTGGTCGTTTCGCGCTTGCGCTCATACCTGCGGGAAATCGCCGTTGTCTTGCCGAGCGACGGGGTTCCCTCCGTCGCTTCGACCGAGTTCATCGTCCTTAGGCCGAAGGCGGAAAGGCCTCTCTCCGTTGAAGCCCTGTTGGTCTATCTGCGGTTGCGCTTGCCGCAGATCGTCTTTAAGTGGTCGCAGGATGGCTCAAACCACCCGCGCTTCGATGAGCGCGAGTTGCTGAACCTTCCGGTACCGCGGGCATTGATCGCTGGCCAAGCCACCTATGAGGCGGCGGTCCGTGAGATGGTGACGCAACGCCAGCGCGCCACCCGCCTCCTCGATGCTGCCAAGCGTGCGGTGGAGATTGCCATCGAGGATTCGGAAGCAGCGGCACTGGCTTACTTGACCGCCGCAAACCCGCCGGCGGCGGACGCTTAGCCCTGGTTCATGGACCACGCCACCCTCGCCACCCTGCGCGACCGCCACCCCGCCTGGCGGCTGCTGGCCTCGCCGCACGCGCCGCTGGTGGCGAGCTTCCTGCACCGGGTGTACGTGGCGCCCAACGTGCGCGTGATGAGCGAAGCCGATTTGGCGGAGGCGCTGGAGGACGAGCTGTTCGCCCTGCGCGAGCAGTTGGGACCAGAGGCGTACCCCAAGGGCGCGCAGGACTATCTGAACGACTGGGCCGCACCCGACAAGGGCTGGCTGCGCAAGTTCTACAAGCCGGGCACGGACGAGGCGCAGTTCGACCTGACGCCGGCCACCGAGAAGGCCATCGCCTGGTTGCTGTCGCTGACCGAGCGGCCGTTCGTCGGCACCGAGTCGCGTTTGCTGACGCTGTTCGCGCTGCTGGAGCAGATCAGCGCCGGTACCGAGGCCGACCCGATCAAGCGGGTCGCGGACCTGCGCAAGAAGCGCGACGAACTGGACGCCGAGATCGCCCGCGTGCTGGCGGGCGACGTGCCGCTGTTGGACGACACGGCGGTCAAGGACCGTTTCCAGCAGTTCCAACAACTGGCGCGCGAGCTGCTGGCTGACTTCCGAGAGGTCGAACACAACTTCCGCCTGCTCGATCGCAAGGTGCGCGAGAAGATCGCCCTCTGGGAAGGCGCCAAGGGCGCGCTGCTCGACGAAATCATGGGCGAGCGCGATGCCATCGGCGACTCGGACCAGGGCCGCAGCTTCCGCGCCTTCTGGGACTTCCTGATGTCTACCCGGCGGCAGGAGGAACTCTCCGAGCGGCTGGATCAAGTGCTGGCGCTACCTGCCGTCGCGGCGCTGAAGCCCGAACCACGCACCCGCCGCGTGCATCACGACTGGCTGGAGGCAGGCGAACACACGCAGCGCACGGTGGCCCAGTTGTCCCAGCAGTTGCGCCGATTCCTGGACGACCGGGCCTTTCTGGAGAACCGCCGCATCCTGGACTTGCTGCACGGCATCGAGAGCAAGGCGCTGGCTCTGCGCGGGGCGACGCCCGCTGGCACGGTGATGCACATCGACGCCATGGGCGCGGACATCGAACTTCCGCTGGAGCGGCCGCTGTTCTCGCCAAGCGTGAAGCCGCGCTTGGCCGATCTGGCGCTCGTCGCCGACGAGGACGACATCGACACCGCGCGCCTGTTCGACCAGATCGTGGTGGACAAGGCGCACCTGCGGTCAACTGTGCAACGCGCACTGCGCCGCCAGCCACAGATCACGCTGCGCGAGCTGCTGGATGCCGAGCCTCTGCACCAGGGCCTGGCCGAACTGGTGGCCTACCTGGAGTTGGCCCACGCCGGGGGGGACGGCAGCGACGCGCTGGATGCCTTGGGTGGCCTGCGCGCCCTGGTCGACGAGGCCGTGATCGAGCCGATTCGTTGGCAGGGCAGCAACCCAGCGGGCGAAACCGTGACTCGCGAGGCGCGCTTGCCCCGCGTGATCTTCACGCGCTGACGGCGATCACGGACGGTGAGCGCCCAGGGGAAAGGCACATGAACGACGCGCTGCACGAAGACGATCCGGTGGAGACCCCGCCCAGCGCGCTGCCCGCAGTACCCGAGTTGTCGCAGCTGATGGTGCACCTGC
>MKTG01000020.1:19380-26762 GCA_001897615.1 Burkholderiales bacterium 68-10 | reverse complement strand
GCCGTGCCGCCGCTGCCCGGAGCGACAGCGAAGGGCAAAGGCGGAAGGCAAGACAAAAGGGTGCGGCACCTGTCGGCCCGCAAAGCCAGTCTGCACGTGGGGGTGGCGCGGCACGACGCGGCTTCGCCGCCGTGCTGCTTGTGGCGCGTGGCCCGCGCCGATGCGGGCATGTCCGCGTGCTTCGCACGACCGGACACGCCGCAGCTTTCGGAGAGCGCAGCCATGACCAACCGCCGCGACGATGATTTCCGCATCCGCCCCAGCGCTCCGAAGAACCGCGACCAGGGCTTCGTCTCCAAGGTGCTCAAGCAGGCACGCAAGGCCAGCAGCGGCAAGTCGTCGGTGCGTCGTCCTGGCGGGAGGGGTACAGGCCAGCGGCCCGGCTCGCGCCTGGGACGCGGCCACACAGCGGCACGCTTCGCCGGGGCGAAGCTGACACCCATGTCGCGGCGCGTGACCATCAAGACGCTGCTGCTCAACCAGCAGCGGGCCAGCCCGCAATCGCTCGCCAAGCACCTGCGCTACATCGAGCGCGATGGCGTGGGCCGCGATGGCGAGCCGGGCCAAGCCTACGGGCCGCAGACCGATGCCGCCGACCTCGACGCTTTCAAGGAATGCTGCGCCGATGACCGGCATCACTTCCGCTTCATCCTCTCGCCGGAGGATGGCGCGGAGCTGGAAGACCTGCGCACCTACACGCGGCACTTGATGGGGCGCATGGAGGCCGACCTGGGCACGCGGTTGGAATGGGTGGCGGTGGATCACTGGAACACCGACAACCCGCATACCCACCTGATCGTGCGTGGGCGCGACGACACGGGCAAAGACCTCATCATCGCGGGCGACTACATCGCCAATGGCTTCCGGCATCGCGCGTCCGAGCTGGCGACCGAATGGCTGGGGCCGCGCACTGAGCTGGAGATCCAGCAGACCTTGCAGCGCGAGGTGGGGCAGGAGCGGTGGACGAGCCTGGATCGCACCTTGAAGCGTGAGGCTGGCGACAACGGCCGAGTGCAGATCGAACGCTTCAACGAACCGCGGCTGCAACGCCAGCGCCTGCTGCTGATCGGCCGCCTGCAACTCTTGCAGCGCCTGGGCCTGGCCGACGAGGTGCAGTCCGGCACCTGGGCCGTCCATACCGATGCCGAGAAGACGCTGCGTTCCCTGGGCGAACGCGGCGACATCATCCGCACCATGCAGCGGGCCATGCGCGGCGAACCGCGCGAACTGGCGATGTTCGAGCCAGGCGACGACGGCCGAACCATCCTCGGCCGCGTGGCCGCCAAGGGGCTGGCCGACGAACTGCACGACCGGGGCTATCTGGTCATCGACGGCGTGGACGGCAAAGCCCACTACGTCGCGCTCAATGCTCGCGACGAGCTGGCGAACTACCCGAGCGGCGCCGTGGTGGAGGTGAAAGGATCGGTCGACGTGCGCGCAGCCGACAAGAACATCGCCGCGCTGGCGAGCGGTGGCTTGTACCGCACTGACCATCACCTTGCCATCGCCCAGGGCCAGGCCGTGCCCGGCCGCGATCCGCAAGAGGTTGTGGCAACTCACGTCCGCCGGCTGGAAGCCTTGCGCCGGGCAGGCATCGTGGAGCGCGTGGCCGAAGGTCTATGGAAGGTGCCGGACGATCTGCCCGAGCGTGGCCGTAAGTACGACGCGCAGCGCCTGGGCGGCGTGGCCGTGGAACTGAAATCGCATCTGCCCATCGAGCGGCAGGCCCGAGTCATCGGCGCTACCTGGCTCGACCAACAACTGATCGGCGGCGGCTCGGGCTTAGGCGACCTGGGCTTTGGCGGCGAGGCCAAGCAGGCGATGCAGCAGCGCGCCGACTTCCTAGCCGAACAGGGACTGGCCGAGCGGCGTGGGCAGCGCGTGATCCTGGCGCGCAACCTGCTGGGCACGCTGCGCAACCGGGAACTGGCACAGGCCGCCAAGGACATTGCCGCCGAAACTGGCTTGGAGCATCGCCCGGTTGCCGACGGCCAGCGCGTGGCTGGCATCTACCGGCGCAGTGTCATGCTCGCCAGCGGGCGCTACGCCATGCTCGATGACGGCATGGGGTTCAGCCTAGTGCCGTGGAAGCCGGTGATCGAGCAGCGGCTGGGGCAGCAGATTGCGGCGACTATGCGCGGCGGCGTTGCGTCGTGGGATATGGGGCGGGGGCGTGGGATGTCGATCAGCTGAAACTACCCCAAGACAAAGATCATCGTGACGCCTCTGTGGTATATCACCGGGCAGTGCTGTCGGCGCACTTCATATCCGGCACAGGATTCGCGTACCTGACTCACGGGCTCAATAAATCATTGGGATCACCGGTGCCATCAAGAGCCGCGCGCTGTGCATGGTCGAGCAGCGCTTCGCGATTCCAGCCGGCCACGGTCGCTGCGGCATCCACCGTATGCGCCCAGGTGCAGCGGTTGGCGAACAGCATGCCGGGGACATCGAAGGTGCCGCCGCGGCCGATGTAGCCGAGGGCATGCGTCTTGGCCGGGCCGTTGTCGATGCGGCGCAGGATGCCGAGCATGGGCTCGGGGCGCGTGTGGGTGAGGATCACACGCGGCAGGCCTTGCGGGAACAGCGTGCTGACGGTGGCGTCGTCATCGACGAATTCCGCTTCCATGGCGTCGCGCGGGATGCGCAGGCGGCCAGGTTCCAGGATGACGGTGACGCAGGCGCGCTTGCCCATCTTGGCGAGGTGCTGCTGCGCCTTGACCGCTTCGTCGAGTTGGTAGGCGCCCAGCGCGATGAGCTGCACTTCGGCCTCGGCGGGGTCACCGATCAGATGGGCTGCGCCGTCACGGACCAGGCGTTGCGCCGATTCGGCATCAAAGCGGTTCTCCACGTCGCGCTTGGAAACGATCAGGCAGGCCAGTTGCCCGCGTCCGGCATAGACGTCGCGCAGCGCGGCGACGGCCGTGTTTCCATCCACCGGGAACAACACGCGCGAGGTGTCCGACATTTCGCCCAGCAGGGCCTCGCCGATCGTCGGATCTTGGTGCGACTGTTCATTCTTGGCGTTCTCCCAGGTGTGCGAGGTGACGATGAGTGGCACCGACAGCCAGCCGGCGGGCTGGCCGGCCTGACGCTGGTGACGGGCGAAAATGATTTCCTGCCGCATCAGGCCGAGCATTTTTACGGCGAAGGCCTCGTAGCTGACGATCAGGTTCAATCCACCCTTGTTGCCGAGTGCGGCGGCGGCCACGGCCTCTTCGTTGAGCGCGGTGATGACGGCGCCGTGCAAATCCTCGGGCACGCCGGGTTCGGGCTCGTTGACGCGGTGCTTGAGCAGCGCCAGCGTGCCGCCCATCTTGTTGCTGGCCAATTCGTCAGGGTTGCCGATGCGCATGCGCAGCTCGGGATTGGCTTTGGCGAATTCAACGAACCACTGATCCAGCGCCGTCATCGCACTGCCTTCGCTGCCTGATATTTCCCAGCGCGGTTCGGGAAGCCTGGGCGCAGCGGGGTGGCGGTGCGCCATCGGATGCGCGCTTTCCAGCGGGCGCCGCTGGGCGGCGTGGGTCGCGAAGGCGGCGAGCGCGGCGTCGAGTTCAGCTGGCGCAACGAACAGTGCGACCGCGCTTTCGTTGAACCGCCCACGCATGGCGGCATCCGTGTGGGGGTTGCCGCCCAGCGGCAGGTTGTGCGCGGCGTTGCTGCCAGCACCGGGAAAGCCGAAGCCCTTCTCGGTCTCGGCGATCACGTAGGGCAGAGGCGCCGGATACCGACGATCCGGGCTGGCGGCAAACGCCCGCAGCGCGCCCTCGGATTCGACAATCGCCCAAGCGATTGCGGCCGGGTCGCGGCCATCGACGATCACCGGGTCGAAGCCGTTGTGGCGCACGTCTTCGGCCAGCCATTGCGCACCCCCTTCCTGCATGATCTGGGTACGTTGCTCGATGCGGCGGCCATTGAGGATCATCACCGGCACAGCGAAGCCGCTGTCTTGCGCGCGCCACCAGCGCGGCGCCCAGTCCGGGCCGCGCTGCTCCTCGAAGGCGCCGTCGCTGAGGAAGGCGACCAGCGATTCACCAGGCAGCGGCATGTGGATGTACTGCAGTTCGGCAAAGCCGAGGTAGCCGCCTTCAGACACAGCGCCGGCGGTATTGGGGCCAGCATGGCTGCCCAGCGGAACGGCCGGGCGGCCTTGCGCATCGATGGCATAGGAATAGAAATCGGCACACAGGCGCGACAGGCCTTCCTCGCTGCGGTCGTAGCGGCCCCGCTGCGCGGGCGAGACATCGCCGGTCAGCGCATTGACGGCTTCGATGGCAGCGACGCAATGGCCCTGGCCCATGATCCAGCCGCGCGTGCTGCCGGTGAGCGCATTGGCCAGCAGGTAGCCGACGACGGCCTGCACCATGTTCAGCGAGCCGCCGGTGTGGCCTTCGGGCGTGGGCTTGAAGTCTTCGGCTGACAGCGCTGCGCCGGAAAGATCGATGCGGCGCGCATAGGTCATGTGCGCAACCACGTTCATGGCCACGCAGCTCAGGCGGTCAGCGGCGGCAAGCAGGGTGTAGGCCGTCGTCTCGTCAGCAACACGGCCTTCAGCGATCAAACGGGTCAGCAGTATTTCCATGCGTTCGACGGTCTCGTCGCCATGGACGATGGGGCCGTGGCCGGCAAGCCAGCGCTGGCGGATGGTGGAAGCGGTGGTCATGCGATTTCCCCTCTTTTATGTCGATGAATCTCTGCGTGGCTACAGAGTCAGTTGAGCTGAGCGCGTTCGGCCTGGCTGGGACATCACGCGGCGCCCATCAATTCCTGCGTATAGCGCGCGGTGATCCATTCCTCGTTGGTAGGCTCCACCGCGACCAGCACGCGACTGTCGGTGGTGGAGATGACCGGGGCATCAATGGCGTTGGCATTGGCATCCAGCTTGATGCCGGCAAAGGCCAGGTCGCGGCAGACGCGCTCGCGCACGAAGGCGTTGTGCTCACCGACACCGGCAGTGAACACGAGCAGATCCAGGCCGCCAAGGACTGCGGTCAGTGCGCCAATCTCCCGCACGATACGGCGCACGTAGAGCGCCAACGCGATGCGGGCGCGTTCGCCGACTTCGCCGGAATCGCTCTCGTGCTTCACCACCACGCGCGGTTCGGCCGAAATCCCGGAAACACCGAGCAGGCCGGACTGGTTGTAAAGCGTGCGGCCCACTTCTTCCAGCGAGAGCTTTTCGATCTCCATCAGGTAGAGCAAGGCGCCCGGATCGAGCGAACCTGTGCGGGTACCCATCATCAGGCCGTCGAGTGCGGAAAAGCCCATCGTGGTGGCGATGCTCTGCAGGTTCTGCATCGCGCACAGGCTGGCCCCGCTGCCGAGGTGTGCAACGATGGTGCGGCCGCGTGCCAGATCACCGTGGCGCTCGGGCAGGACGTGGCTCATGTAGTCGTATGAAAGGCCGTGAAAGCCGTAGCGGCGCAGACCGCGTTCCCAGGCCGAGTACGGCAGCGGCAGGATCTGCTCCACTTTGGGCATCGTGCGGTGAAAGGCTGTATCGAAGCACGCTACCTGAACAATTCCGGGCCACTGCTCGAACAGCAAACTCATGGCCTTCAGGGGAAAGGGTTGATGCAACGGCGCCAAAGGAATCAAGGCCCGCAGCTCCGCGATGGTGCCAGCGGTCACCACGGTTGGCTCGAAGTACCTGTTGCCGCCATGGACGACACGATGCGCGATGGCCACGATGCGGCGGCCATCGAGTCGGGCCACGATGCGCGCTTGAATCAACGCCAGAGCGGCGGTGTGAGGGTGTACGTGATCCAGATGGATGCGCTGCTGCGCAGTGCCACTGTCGCTGTATTCAGGCGCAGGCCCAGCAATCCCTTGCACCTTGCCGTGCCACAGCGGCTTGCGCGGCAACGGGCACGCCTGTGCATCGAACAAGGCGAACTTGATGCTTGAGGAACCGCAATTGAGCACCAGGATGAGGCTCGGTTGTGAGTTGCTCATCGTGACGCTCCCAATCGTGATGTTCCATGCAAACCGATCTGGGACAAGTGCGTGTCAGCGGCTCCCATAAAACTGCTCTACGAACGATTGCCGGAAGCTTTGGTGGCAAGCGAGGCAGCTTTGCTGCGTCTTGGAGAATGCGGCGATCACGGCCTGGCCGTCGCCGCGCTTGGCGGCATCCCCCATGGCGCTCGCAGCGTCCTGAACCTGCCCGTCGAAACTCCGAAACTTTCCGGCATCCGTGCCAAGCCAGCCAAGAATGCGCATCTTTTCGCCCAGGGGTGGCTCGGCATGCTTGGCGATTTTGGGCGCCAGCTCGGCGACCAGCGTCCATTCCTCCTTGGAAATCGCACCGGTGACGGCTTGCATGTCACGGCCAAGTCGCTCCATGACGCTGCGAAGCGCCATCGGCTTTGCAGCCTCGGCGGACTGCGCGCCCAGTCCCGTGGCGGCGGTAGCCAAGGCTACGGACAAGGCGATCGTCAAAAGCTGTCGATGGTTCAAGAGGTGACTCACGGGATTCTCCATGGAGGTTGTTGATGAATACTTCGCAGGCGGGCGCGTGGCTTCGGGCTTTCAAAATTCCATGCTCAGCGCAATCGATCCGAAGGCGTGATGGCCGATCTGCTGGTCGAACTCGCGGGTTCTCCAGACGCGCATCACGGCAAGCCGCACGCCATGCCCGGCAACAATCCATTGGCTGCTGATGCCAATGGCTGCCTGAGCGACCCAGGGCCGTCGACTGACGTGATGGCTGTGCCGAAACAGATTCCCGTCGAGCGAGAAATCCCAGGCAACGGCTTTGGCCTCCAGATTCAGGAATGCATGCGCTCCGGGTTTGGGCGCGCGCGCTGATTGAGGCTCTGTTCTGCGCAGGTCGGAAACGCCCGAGGGCGGGCGGTTCTCCGCGCCGGGTCGAATCGGATAGCTGCCGAAGTCGTTCGGAATATTCCAGCCCGCACGCAATTCCATGCCGGTGCTGGCTGCGGTTTCGATGTTTCCGATCCGCAGGGCATAGCTGCCGATCACGTCGCCGCTCCACCCCGGCCGGACGGCACCCTCTGTGTACGACTTGAACTTGCGCTCCATCGCCATCTGGAACGCGGGTTCGTTGCGCAACTGGTTGTCCCAGCCGCGAAAACGATCGATGCCCCGCACCCGATGCACCAGACCCTGTGATTGCTCCGCCAACGACCAGGGGCCAATCACGCCCAGGGTCAGTTCGCGCACGTCAAGCATTTCATAGCTGGCGGCCTGTGGGTGGACGCGGCGATTCCATGCCAAGCCCAGGTACAGCAGGCCGGCGTATGGGCGATCGTCGGAAATCAGATCGGTGCGTGTCTTGTCCTCGGGCGTGTACATGGACTGACCGAAGCGCACGACGATGTTTTGCGATGCCGACTGGGCGCCGGAGTCGCGCCAGA
>MKTG01000020.1:17605-19285 GCA_001897615.1 Burkholderiales bacterium 68-10 | reverse complement strand
CTCTCCAGTGCAAGGCGTGCTCTGGAAGGCAGCGGGAAATACCATCCGAGGATGCGGGTTCTGCGCCACGGGCGGCAGTCGAGCCGAGTACCACGCACGCAATCAGCGGCGTGATACTGCGCATCGACCATTGCACATTGGCATTGGACAGCCGCGCGTGAAAGCTGCCGATGCGCATCATGATGGCGCGCCATCTGTTGCCCTATCGACGTAAAAGCGTTCCAAGGCACCCATGATTTCCTCGGCTTTGTCGACGCAGGTAAACAAGTCGAGATCGGACGGCGATACGTAGCCTTCGTCGAGCAGAAGATCGAAATCAACGGCTCGGCTCCAGAAGTCGCGACCGACCAGAACCACCGGAATCCGTTGCATCTTCCCGGTCTGGATCAGGGTCAGTACCTCGAACAGTTCGTCGAGCGTTCCATAACCACCGGGGAAGGCCACCAAACCTTTCGCATGCAGCAAGAAATGCATCTTGCGTAGCGCGAAATAGTGGAACCGGAACGCCAGCTCCGGACACATGTAGGGGTTCGGCGCTTGTTCGTGGGGCAACGTGATGTTGAGGCCGATCGAGCGAGCCCCTGCATCGAAAGCACCGCGATTGGCGGCTTCCATGATGCCGGGGCCGCCACCAGTGATGACGACGAAGTCGCACCGCCCCTCCTGCTGGAAACGAGCAGAGATCCGTTGGGCGAAGCGCTGTGCCTCTTCGTAATGGCGCGCCTGTTCCACGCGGCGACGGGCCAAGGCCAGTTCCCGCCCAAGCGTCGGATTCCTTGGCATGGCGCCCGCTCGCTGCTCCAGCACGGCGAGCCGGTCGCGTGCGGTGACAGCGTCGCTTACGCGCGCACTGCCAAACACCACCACGGTCGAATGCACGCCTTGCTCACGCAAGATGCGTTCGGGCTTGAGCAGTTCGAGTTGGAGACGCAACGGACGCAGATCGTCCTGGCCAAGCAAATCTATGTCCTCGTACGCAAGGCGGTACGTCGGTGAATCGAGGATGGCGCGCAGGCGCTCGTCAGGAGCAGCGGGCGGTGTCATCGCTCGACCACCAGAAAATCCGGCCACGGAACGACCCGACCGTGCTCGGGCACCGAGACCTGCCAGCCAAGCTGCTGTTGCAGGAGTTCAGCCAAAGCCTGCGCGGCGGACGACTCCCCATGCACCACGAACGTTTGCTCAGGGGCTTGCTTGAAGCCTCGGGCCCAGGCCATCAGGGCTGTTTGGTCGGCGTGCGCCGAGAGCCCATCGACACTGTGAATCGCCGCGCGCACCGGAATGTCGTCGCCGAAGATGCGCACGCGCGCCGCGCCATCGACCAGTTGGCGGCCCAGTGTTCCCTGCGCCTGAAAGCCGGAGAACAGGACGCTGCATTCCTTGCGCGGCAAATTGTGGCGCAGGTGGTGCCGGATGCGTCCCGCGTCGCACATGCCGCTGGCGGAAATGATGATCGCGCCCGAACGAATCTGGTTCAGCGCCATGGATTCCTCGGCGCTTTCCGTGAAATGCAGATACGGCAGGTTTTCGCCGCGCGCGTGCCATCCTGCCAGGCGCTTCGCCTGTTCGTCGAACAGCTCAAGGTGTTCGCGCGTGATGCGCGTGGCTTCCGTGGCCATCGGCGAATCAACGAATACTCTCGGTTGCCGCAGCCGCCCCTCGCTGGTGAGACGGTGCAGG
>MKTG01000020.1:13718-17511 GCA_001897615.1 Burkholderiales bacterium 68-10 | reverse complement strand
CTCGATGGGTGTCGGGTCGCGCAATATCGGGCGTCCCGGCTGGCCAAGGTCGCCGCTGAATACCAGTTTTGTCGGGTAGCCGTACTCGGTGACCCAGACTTCGATGATGGCCGACCCGAGGATGTGCCCGGCATCGCGAAAGCGCGCGCGCACCCCGACCCGGGGCGCGAACTCCCGGTCGTATTCGATGCCTCGTACCTGCTGCAGGCATTCGCGCGCATCCTGCAGCGTGTACAGCGGCGGCAGCGGATCCTTTCCGCGGAACCGCTTGGCACTGCGTTTTGCATCGCTCTCCTGGATGTGTGCACTGTCGGGCAGCATCACGCCCAGCAGATCAACTGTGGCGGGAGTGGCGTAGATGGCCCCTTTGAACCCGGCGCGGGTGAGTTTGGGCAATAGCCCGCTGTGGTCGATGTGGGCATGGGTCAGGAGCACGAAATCGATAGCTGCCGGGTCGAACGGAAATGGCTCGCGGTTGCGCGCCGCCGCCGCAGATCCCCCTTGAACCATGCCGCAATCCACCAGGAAGCGCAGGTTGAGCGCCTCCACCAGAAAGCACGATCCGGTGACTTCGCGCGCAGCGCCCAGAAATTTCAGTTTCATGGGATGCTCACTCGGGTTTCTTCTTTTGCATTGGACAGGTGTTCACGCCGAGCAGGCGATAGCCCGGACAGCGACCCGCCAGGCCGGTGGCGAGCGGCATGATTCCAATGAGCCCCAGCCACCGCCACGGCGAATCCAGCCACAACGGCAAGCTGAGCAGGATCAGGCCGATGACGACGCGCGCGATGCGATCGAGGTTTCCTACGTTCGTTTGCATGGAGGCACTCCTTGATGGTGGGATAGAACGGGTTCGGGAAATCACGCCGACGGCTACATGGCCGCCGCGAAAATGGCACTGATTTCCTCGTGCGACGCCTGTATGGGATTGGTCAGTCCGCACGCGTCCTTGAGCGCATTGGTGGCCAGGGTGGGGAAGTCCTTGGCCTGGACGCCAAGCTGTGACAGCCCGTGGGGAATGCCGATGTCGGCGGACAATTGGCGAATCGCCAATAGACACAGGTCCGCGGCGGCCTCGTCGCCCAGGCCATCGGTCTTTTCCCCCATCGCGCGGGCGATGTCGGCGAGGCGCCTCGCAGCGACCTGCTTGTTGTAGGCCTGCACGTGGGGCAGCAGGACGGCGTTGCACACACCGTGCGGCAGGTCGTAGAAGCCGCCCAGTTGATGGGCCATGGCGTGCACGTAGCCGAGCGAGGCATTGTTGAAGGCCATGCCGGCGAGGAACTGCGCATAGGCCATTTGCTCGCGCGCTTCGACGTTTCGCCCGTCAGCCACCGCCTTGCGCAGCCATTGGCTTATCAATGCCACGGCCTTGAGTGCGCAGGCATCGGTGATCGGCGTAGCGATCGTCGAGACATAGGCCTCCACCGCATGCGTAAGGGCATCCATGCCGGTGGCCGCAGTCAGGCTGGCGGGTTTGAGCAGCATCAGCTCGGAATCGTTGACCGAGAGAATGGGCGTCGTGTGCTTGTCGACGATCGCCATCTTCACGTGGCGCGCCTCGTCGGTGATGATGCAAAAACGGGTCATTTCACTGGCCGTGCCGGCCGTGGTGTTGATTGCCACCAAGGGCAGCTGCGGCTTGGCCGACTGGTCAAGTCCCTCGTAGTCCTTGATCGTTCCGCCATTGGCAGCGACCAGTGCGATTCCCTTGGCGCAGTCGTGCGGCGAACCGCCGCCGAGCGAGATGACGAAATCACAATCGTTGTCGCGCAGTTGCTTCAGCCCATCGGCCACGTTCTTGGTCGTCGGGTTGGGCTGCACTCCATGAAAAACCAGGGTATCCACGCCGTGGCTGGCAAGAAGGTCGCGCACCTTGCCGACCAGTCCGAGACGAACCAAGGGAAGGTCGGTCACGATCAGCGCTTTCCTGAAGCCATAGGACTGGATGGCCTTGGCTGCATCACGAAGACAGCCCGCGCCCATCAGGTTCACGGGCGGAATGAAAAAGGCGGTGGTGGTCATGGCTTGGCTCCTTCGGTTGGCCTGTTGATGATCAAGTGAGTAAGGGTTTCACGTTCCGCGCTTTGGCTTGTGAGGTGCTCCATCGCGGCGGCGCTTGCAGGCATGCCGGAGCGACTTGCACGAGGCGTGGGTGCGGCGGCGCCTGTAGGCGAATGGGCGGCGCTTGGCATCGTGCTGGATACCTCCCAGCCCCCCCCGAGCGCCTTGTACAGCGCCACCAGTTGCACGGCGGCGCTGGTATGCGCACGTGCGGCCGCAGTCTCGGCTTCGTGCAGGCTGCGCTGGGCGGCCAGCAGCTCCACCAGTGCAACATCGCCCGCGGCGTAGCGGGCCTTGGCGTAGCCGTAGCTGGTTCGTGCCGCGTCCAAGGCCATGGCGCGGCGCTCCAATGTGTCCAGCCCGCCGTGATAGTCGCCAAGCGCACGCTCGGCGTCGCCCAGCGCCGCCAGCACCGCCTGCTCATAGGCCAGCGCAGCCTGCTGCTCGGCTGCCTCACGTGCCCGGATTTCAGCGCGCACGCGGCCGCCGTCGAACAGGCGCCAGGAAATCAGCGGCAGGATGGAAAAACGTGAGCTGGATGCATCGAACCAATCGCCCGTGCTGAGCGCCTGAAACCCGCCTCCAACACCGATGGAGAGCTTGGGGAAGAACTCGGCCGTGGCCACGCCGATGTCAGCGGAACTTGCTGCCAGTCGCCGTTCCGCAGCCAGCACGTCAGGGCGTCGGCGCAGCAGGTCGGCACGCTCGCCCACCGGCAAGGCACGCAGCGTGCACGGTGCCAATGGGCCGTCGAGCAATGCCAGTTCACGCTCGGGCGGGGAGCCTAGCAGCACACCCAGGCCAAGCACCGCGGCGCGCTGGCGTGCCTGGATGTCCGGCAGCAGCGCGTTGACGGCGGTCCACTGCGCGTAGGCCGCCTCTACATCGGCGGCGGATGCGTCGCCCAATGCATGCCGCAGGCGCACCAACTCCAAGGTCTGCTGCAGCGTGTCCAGCGTGGCTTGTTGCGCATGCAGCTCGTATCCAGCGCCAACGGCAGTGAACCAGGTGCGCGCAACCTCGGCCGCGACGCGCATGCGCACACCCTGTGCTTCGACTTCGGTGGCTTGCAGGCGGGCGCTGGCGCCTTCCAGGGCGCGCCGCTTGGCGCCGAACAGATCGGCCTCCCATGCCGCGTCGAAGCCCGCGTCGTAAATGGTCTGGGTGGCGTCAAGGCCAGGGATGGAGCCAACGGGTAAGGGGCCGTTCTCGCTTTGACGGCGCCGGTTGACGCTGGCCCCAGCGCCGACGGTGGGAAGACGCTCCCCGGCCACGCGATCGCGCAGGGCACGCGCTTCATCGATGCGTGCAGCGGCCTGACGCAGATCCAGGTTCTGTGCCAGCGCCGTATTCATCAGACGATCGAGAATCGGATCGTCCAGCACGGACCACCAGCGGGCCAGATCCGCAGACTGCGATTCACTTGCCAAAGGCAGAGTCCAACCGCTGCCAATATCGACCGGTGGCGGTTCGCGGTAGTCGGGGCCCACAGTCGCACAGGCAGTCAGCAGCACGCAGGACATGGCCAGCGCGACCGGGCGCAAGCCCTTGGACGTCGGCTTCGCGGCTAGCGTGCACGAGGAGAGGTGGTGGGGTTTTGTCTTCATTGCAGGCGTCCTCGGACAAATACGGTGGCCATCGTCAGCGTGGCCAGGGCAATGACCGCCAGCGGCCACAGGCTGGAAAGAATGTCGCTGGGCGGCATGGCCTTGAGAAAGCTGCCTTCGAC
>MKTG01000020.1:3539-13611 GCA_001897615.1 Burkholderiales bacterium 68-10 | reverse complement strand
GGAAATCATCAGGCCGATGCCGACCACCGACAGGATGAACAGCACCAGGCTGGCGAGCAGCAGTGCGAACGAGCCGGTGAACGGAATGCCGAACAGGAACACGCCTGCGCTGATCATGAACAGGCCGAGTAGCGTGCCGATCGCCAGTGCCGGCAACGACTTGGAAATAATGATTTCCGGCGTGGAGGTGGGCGACACCAGCAGCTGGTCGAAGGTTCCAAGCTCGCGCTCGCGCGCGATCGACAGCGAGGTGATGAGCAGCGCGCTGAACAGTGCCAGGATGCCGGTCAAGCCGGGCACGATGAACCAGCGGTAGACCAGGTTCGGGTTGAACCAGTGGCGCACGACCACCGGCGTCGGTGCCTGCGCGTCGGGCACAACCTCGGCGCCGACGTCGGCGGCAATGGTGGACAGGTAGGCCACGGTGATCTGGCCCGAGTTGCTGCGGCGGCCATCGACCACCACCTGTGCCTTGCCACTGCCACCGGCGGCGATGGTGCGCGAGAAGTCCACCGGAATGGCGAGTGCGGCGATGACCTCGCCCCGGTCGATCATCTCGTGCAACTGCCGCTGGCTGTCCACATGCCGGACGTGGGTGACGAAGCGGGCGCTGTCCAGGCGCTGCACCAGTTCGTGCGACCAGCGTCCGGCGTCCTGGTTGTAGACGGCGATGTCGACGTTGCGCACTTCCAGCGTCGCGGCAAAGGCGAATACCAGCAATTGCAGGATGGGCGGCACGAACACCACCATGCGGCTGCGCGGGTCGCGCAGCACGCTCAGCACTTCCTTGATGAATTGGGCGCGCAGGCGGGTGAACGAGAAGGCGGAGGTCAACATGGCTTCACTCCAGGTTCTTGCGCGTGGCGCGCTTGGCGATGATGAAGAACACAGCCCCGATCGCCGCCATGGCTGCCAGATTGGGCAGGAATACGGCCCAGATGTCGCCGGCGAGAAACACGGTTTTGAGCGAGTCGACGAAGTAGCGCGCCGGAACCGCTCGGGTGATGGCGCGGATCGGCGCCGGCATGGCATCGATCTCGTACAAAAAGCCCGACAGCATGAAAGCCGGCAGAAAGCCCGTGAACAGCGCAATCTGCGCCGCCAGGAACTGGTTACGCGCCAGGGACGAGATCAGCAGACCCTGGCCCAGCGCCGGCACCATGAACACGGCGGACAAAAGCAGCAACGCCGCCAGCGAGCCACGCATCGGGACGCCGAACACGAACACGGCCAGTGCGGCCGCGCCCAGTGTGGACAGCATGCCGAGCACGAAGTACGGCAGCAGCTTGCCGATCAATATCTCCGCCACCGAGGCCGGCGTGGAGAGCACCGCCTCCATGGTGCCGCGCTCCCATTCGCGCGCCACCACCAGCGCGGTCAACATGGTGCCGATGATGGTCATGACGATGGCAATCGCGCCCGGAATCAGCGCGCGCCGGCTTTCCAGCTCGGGGTTGAACCAGTAGCGCGGCTCCAGCACGACGGACTGCGCGGGTGCTGCGACATCCAGCCCGGCGCGCCACGTCTGCACCACGCCGCGAGCGTAGTTTTCGACATAGTTGGCGGTGTTGGGGTAGGAGCCATCGGTGACGATCTGCACCAGCGGCTCGCTGCCGCGCTGGGCCAAGCGTTGTTCGAAATCCTGCGGAATGACGACGTAGCCGCGCAGCGCACCGGAGACGAGCTGCTCGGCCACTTCGCGGCGATCATGGGCGAAGTGCACATCGAGGAAGCGCGTCCCGGAAAACGCCGCCGCCAGTTCCTGCGCTGCCGCACCGGGCGACTCCAGCACGACACCGACACGAACATCCTTCGCATCCAGCGACACTGCATAGGCAAACAGCAGCAGCAACACCACCGGCAGCACGAAGGCGATCAACAAAGTGGATGGGTCACGCAACGCCTGATAACTTTCCTTGGTGACCAAGGCCACCAGGCGCCGCAGGTCAAAACGGCGCAAGTCGCCCTGCATCGGGCCGGCGCCGTCCTTGTGTTTCTCAACGACCTTCATGCGGCAACCTCCATCTCACGGTCGGCAGACTCCACCAGGTGAATGAAGGCGTCCTCCATGGTCGGGTCGGGATGTTCGGCATTCGCGGCGGCACGCTTGAGCGCATCGGGCGTGTCGAGCGCGATCAGGCGCGCGCGAGAGAGCATGGCGACGCGGTCGCAGTATTCGGCCTCGTCCATGAAGTGGGTGGTGACCATGATGGTCACGCCCTTGCGCGCCAGGCCGTTGATGTGGGTCCAGAATTCGCGCCGGGTGATCGGATCCACGCCCGAAGTAGGCTCATCCAGGAACAACACGGGAGGCCGATGCATGAGCGAGCAGGCCAGCGCCAGGCGCTGTTTGTGCCCCAGCGGCAGGGAATCGGGCGTGGCGGACAGCCACTCCCCCAGATCGAAGGTCTCGATCATCTCGGCAATGCGTTCGCGCCGGGTGTTGCCTTCCAGCCCGTAGACGCCGGCCGAAAATTCCAGGTTCTGCTGCACCGACAGCAGGCCGTAGAGCGAGAACTTCTGCGCCATGTAGCCCAGCCGGCTCTTGGCCGCGCCGGTGGCGCGGCGCAGGTCATGCCCCACCACGTGCGCCTCGCCCGCGGTGGGTTTGAGCAGGCCGCACAGCATCTTGAAGGTGGTGGACTTGCCGGCGCCATTGGGGCCAAGCAGACCGAAGATTTCGCCTTTGCGCACCTCGAAGCTGACCTGGTCGGTGGCGGTGAACTCGCCGAAGCGCTTGGTGAGATTGCGGCAGGAGACGGCAATGTCCGAGCCCAGTTCGACCGGTGACAGGCGTTCGGCCAGTGTCGAAGTGCCGCCGGGGCCGCCACCGAGGAGATCGATGAAGGCGTCTTCGAAGCGCGCGGGCACCCGGGCCAGCTGCACTTGGGCACGATCAGCCAGCGACTGGATTTGGCTTGCCTGCGCACCCTCGCGCAGTACCACGCGCACGCCGGCGCCCTGGATCACGCCATCGCTCACGCTCTCCAGATCGAGTGCCTCGGTCAGAACCGCCCGGCGCTCGGCGCCGACGTTTTCCAGGCGGAAGCTGCGGCCTTCGAGCTGCGCGGTCAGTGCTTGCGGCGGGCCATCGAACAAGAGCTGCCCCTGGTTCAGCAACAGCACGCTCTCGCAGCGCTCGGCCTCGTCCAGATAGGCGGTAGACCAGACCACGGCCATGCCCTCATCGGTCAGTGCCTGCACCATGCGCCACAAATCCTGGCGGCTGACCGGGTCAACGCCCACGCCGGGCTCGTCCAGCAGCAGCACCTTGGGCCGCGCCATGAGCGCACAGGCCAGCCCCAACTTTTGCTTCATGCCGCCGGAGAGCTTGCCGGCCAAGCGCTTCGTAAAAGGTCCCAGCCGCGTGAAGTCCAGCAACTCGGCAAATAGATCGGCATTGCGATCCGCATCCATGCCGCGAAGCTGCGCATACAGGCGCATGTTCTCCATCACCGACAGGTCTTCGTACAGGCCAAAGCGCTGCGGCATGTAGCCGCTGGCAACGTGGATGGCGTCGTTGTCCCGGACCACGTCATAACCGGCCAGGGTGACGCGGCCGGCATTGGGCACCAGCAGGCCGGTCAGGATGCGCATCAGCGTCGTCTTGCCGGCGCCGTCCGGGCCGACCAGACCGGTCAACCGTCCGTAGTGGATGTGCGCGCTCAAGCTGCGCAGGGCCTGCACCTTGCCGAAATGCTTGTCCACACCTTCGATGACGACGGCGGCAGCGGCGACAGCGCTTGTCGGCGTGGCGGCCATGGCGGCGTTGGCCTGCATCTCAACGCTCCCCCACGCGCGTGCTGGAGGCCGGCTTGGCATCGACCGCGATCGTCACCGGCATGCCCTGACGCAAGGCGGCGTCGCTGTCGGCCTCGTCAATGACGATGCGCAGGCGATACACCAGATCCGTGCGCAAGTCCGTCGTCTCCACTGTCTTGGGCGTGAATTCGGCGCGCGGCGAGATGAAACCGATCTGGCCGCGATAGATCTTTTCCCCGGAATCGCTCTTGACGTGCACCGCCGTGCCCGGTGCGATGCGGCCCAGATCCCGCTCGCCCACGTAGGCGCGCACGTACACGGGCTTGTCCAGGCTCAGGCTGTAGACCGCACTCTGGCTGGCCACCATGCTGCCGGGTTCACGCACCCGCGCGATGATGGTTCCATCGCTGGGTGCCATGAGTTCAGTGTCCGCCAGAGATGTAGTGGCTTGCGCTGCGGCTGCCTGCGCCGCTGCAAGGCGAGCCTCTGCTGCGGCAATGTCTTCCTTGCGAAAGCCTTCGGATGCTTGCGACAGGGCGGCCTTGGCTGATTCGACGCCCGCAACCGACTGATCTCTTGCGGTGCGGGCAGCATCGACCGTGCGCTGGCTGCTTGCACCCGACGCCAACAGGCTGCTCTGGCGCTGAAAGTTGCGCTCGGCATCGAGGGCGAGCGCCTGCGCTTTCTTAAGCGCCTCGCGTGCCTGGGTGATTTCCTGAGGTCGCAGGCCGCGGCGCAGCTTGGTCAGCTCCGCCTGCGCCACCTGTACCTGGGCTTGTGCGGCTGCAAGGGCGTCTTGATATGGCTGCGCGTCGAGCGTGGCCAGGCGCGCGCCGGCAGTGACGGAATCACCCTCGTCAAAAGCCATCTGCGTGACGCGCCCGGGCTGGCGGAAAGCCAATTGAACCTCGCGGATGTCGACGTTGCCGTAGAGGCGCAATGCATCTTGATTGTCATGGCCGCGCGTGAACCAGAACGCCAGTGCACCGCCAAGAACGAGCAGGGCAACAATGATCACGACCCAACGGGTTTTTTTTGTAGAGAGGTTCGGAGTTGTCATGGATGGGTTTCCACTAAAAAAAGATGCTCACTGCTCGCGCGTGGCCGGTGCATTCGCCGTTGATCGACGCCAAGCAATGGCCGCGATGCCGACCCACACCAGCGTGCGCAGCGTCATGGCAATGACCGTGCGCCGCTCCCAGGCGCCGCCGAGCGCCACATGCACTCCGAAGGCCAGGAATACGAGTGCCGTCGCAACTGCGATGGCCATGGCCAGCCATGTGGCCCAGCGCCGACGTATCCACAACCCGACGCCAGCGATGACGTAGGCGAACCCGGCCAGAAAGTTGAACCAAAGCACGAAGGGCACATAGCTTCCGGCCGCGTCACGCGCTGCACCGTCATAAAACAGGACGGCGCCGCCTTCCCGGATGGTCATCAGGCCAAAACCGATGGCAATCAGGGCGATCACACGCATCCAGATGCCGCGCCCGTTGTGTGCTGTCATGTTCATTGCTCCCGGTTCTTCGGAGGGTTTGCTGGATCGTCGTGCCGTTTGAGGACTGGACGGGTGCTTCATGTGCCGCTTTCGATGCCACGGCGATAGATGGCGAACACGGCGGGCGCATCGCGACGAATCCGACTGACCTTGCCGGCCAGCAGGGACTGCATGACCAGCCCCTGGATCGTGCCGATGAACAGCACGGCGGCGGCATCCACGTCCAGATCCGCATCCAGCTCGCCCTGCGCCTTGCCCGCTTCCATCAGGCGGCGCAGGCGCTGCTCGTACTGGCGGATCAGGGTTTGCACCATGCGCTTGGCGAGCGTCTCGCCAGAGCGCTGCAACTCTCCGAACAGCATGCGTGGCACGCCCGGGTGCTTGGACACGAAGTCGATGTGCGTCATGAACATGGCTTCGAGCGCCGCGCCAGGAGATGCGGCGCCTTCGGCCGCCTTGTCCACGCTGACCAGAAGGCGTTCGCCGACCCAGGACATCGTGGCTTCCACGATGGCTTCCTTGTTGGGGAAGTGACGAAACAACGCGCCCTGCGTCAAGCCCATTCGGTCGGCAATCGCCGTGGTCGTGATCTCGGCCGGGTTCTGCTCGGCTGCCAGATCAACCACGGCTTGCACTGTGGCCGCACGCCGATCTTCGGCGGACAGGTATTGGGGGCGTTGGCTCACGATTCAGACTCCATGTAGTAAGTGATCTATTACTATCGTAACACGCAAAATGACCATGACGCAAGATCGGAAACTTGTCGGATGAGACAGAACTGCGGGCCTTTCATACGGAGAGCGGATCGGTCAACTTGATGCAACTCAAGAAGCTGGATCCCATATCAGGCAGATCGGAAGATGCGTGATCGTTGGGCCTGGAGCTTCAGCCGCGGCAGTGATTGCGTTTGTGAAGGCTGAAAAAACTTTGCGCCCCTGCGGAAGGCTTGCAACTTTTCCTGCAAGCGATAAGATAGTAATATGTTACTCGCTAAATGAAAGGCTGGAAATGAGCAACGTCGCAATACATGGCAGGGCCGATCTGACGCAGCCCGAAGCCTGTCGCCCTGACGCCCTGGATACGCTTGCGAACGCTTGGCGGGCGCGCAGCACGGGGGGGTTGTCACCGGCGGCCGGCCTGCTGGCTTGGTACGACTGGGCGCTGCACCTGAGCCTTTCGCCAGGCAAGCAACGCAGCTTGATCGAAAAGGGCTTGCACAAACAGCAACGCCTTGCGCGCTATGCCTTGCGTGTTGCCAGCGCGCACGATTGCCCGACCTGCATCGAGCCCCTGGAGCAGGATCGGCGCTTTGCCGCCCCGGCTTGGCAGCAGTGGCCCTTCAACCTGATTCACCAGGGTTTTTTGCTCCAGCAGCAGTGGTGGCACAACGCCACCACGGGCGTGCGTGGCGTGTCGCGCCATCACGAGAACATGGTCACGTTCGCTGGGCGGCAGTGGCTGGACATGTGGTCGCCTTCGAATTTCATCTGGACCAACCCCGAGGTGCTGCACGCCATCACGCAAAGCGGTGGCGCAAACCTGTGGCGCGGCGCCGTGAACTTCCTTGACGATGCGCGACGCCTCGCGCTCGACGATGCGCCAGCAGGGGTCGAAGGGTTCGAGGTGGGCAAGGACGTGGCGATCACTCCAGGCAAGGTGGTGTTTCGAAACCACCTGATCGAGTTGATTCAGTACTCACCCACGACGCCGGATGTGCATGTGGAGCCGGTACTGATCGTGCCGTCCTGGATCATGAAGTACTACATCCTCGACCTGTCGCCGCACAACTCGATGGTGAAGTACCTGGTCGATCAGGGGCACACGGTGTTCATCCTTTCATGGAAGAACCCGACGGCGGCCGATCGCGACCTCGGTCTGGAGGATTACCGCTGGCTGGGGGTCATGGACGCGTTGGATGCGGTCACGGCCATCGTGCCCGAGCGCAAAGTGCAAGCAGTGGGCTATTGCCTGGGCGGCACCTTGCTCACGATCGCCGCCGCCGCGATGGCGCGCGATGGCGACGAGCGGCTGCAAAGCCTGACGCTGTTGGCGTCGGAGATCGATTTCCGCGAATCGGGCGAGATCGCGCTCTTCATCGACGACAGTCAACTGGCCTGGCTTGAAGCCGGTATGTGGGACAAGGGCTATCTCGACGGCAGGCAGATGGCCGGCGCGTTCCAGATGCTCAACTCGCGCGACCTGATCTGGTCGCGACGGGTGCGTGAATACCTGTTGGGCGAGCGCCAGACCTTCAATGACCTGATGGCCTGGAATGCCGACGTGACCCGCATGCCGTACCGCATGCACAGCGAGTACCTGCGGCGCTTGTATCTGGACAACGACCTGGCCGAGGGGCGCTACCGCGTCGGCGGGAGACCCGTGGCGCTGGCCGACATCGAGGTGCCCATGTTCATCGTCGGCACGGTGCGCGATCACGTCGCTCCCTGGCCATCCGTGTACAAGATGCATCTGCTCAATGATGCGGAGCTGACCTTCGTGCTGACCAGCGGCGGGCACAACGCCGGCGTCGTCAGCGAGCCAGGGCACCCCCGGCGCAGCTTCCAGATTGCGACCCGTGCCGCTGGCGATCGCTATATCGATCCGCAATTGTGGCGTGCCGAGACCCCGCTGAACGAAGGCTCCTGGTGGCCGGCATGGCAGCAATGGTTGGCCGGGCGCTCGGCCGGGCGCGTCGCTCCGCCTGCCATGGGCGGGACGCAACCACCGCTTGGCGATGCGCCGGGAACCTATGTGGCCATGCGATGACATGGCAAAACGCGTCCACGAACACATCACTCAACTTTCATCGGGTCGTTGCGCAGGCATTGCCCACACCCGCCCCAGAGGGGCACATCACCACCGTGGAGAATTGAAATGAACAACGAACTGCCCATCCAACTCTACAAGGCCAATGCCGAGTTGCAGCTTCAGATCACTCGCTTGCTGCAAGAAAGCGGCCACCACTGGTTCGAAGCCATGCAACAGCTCAGTGCTGGCGGCGTGCTGGAGACCACCTCGCGCATCCAGAACCTCCAACAGGCGGCGGACTGGCAGGCGCTTGCCACCTTGCCATCCGAGGTGTTCTGGCGCCTGTGCCAGGGCCGTATGGGCGATACCCAGGCGGTCGGCCAGGCTGCTGCCAAGAGCCAGGCGGCATTCGCTGATGGCCTGCGCGAGGCGCTGACGACCTGGCAGGCATCCGTCTCCGAAGTATTCGGCGCCAGCGGTGGCACAGCCTCTTTCGCGCAGTTTTGTCAGCAATGGACGCAGCCCTGGAGCGCGCCAGGCGCCGCGCCTCAGGGCAAGGCCAAAAAGTAAGGAGGTGCACATGAGCAGTTCCGGACGAACCGCCCTGGTCACTGGCGGCAATCGCGGTCTTGGCGCGGCCATTGCCCGCGCCCTGGACGACGCGGGCCACCGCGTCATCATCACGCACACGCCCGGCAACGATAAGGTCGCTGCCTGGCTCGACGCGCAGGACACCAAAGGCTACCGGTTCGTGGCCTACGGCGTCGATGTCGGCGACTGGGAATCGACCCAGGCTTTGGCGCGTCAGATTCAGGCGGACGGCTACCACGTTGACATCCTGGTGAACAACGCCGGCATCACCCGTGACGCGACCTTGCGCAAGATGGACAAATCCGGCTGGGACGCCGTGCTGCGCACCAACCTGGACTCCATGTTCAACGTCACCAAGCCGTTCATCGACCCGATGATGGAGCGTGGCTGGGGACGCATCATCAATATCTCGTCGATCAACGGCAGCAAGGGCCAGTTCGGCCAGACCAATTACTCGGCGGCCAAGGCCGGCGTGCACGGCTTCACCAAGGCGCTGGCGCAGGAGGTGGCGCGCAAGGGCGTGACGGTCAACACCGTCTCGCCGGGCTACCTGGCCACCGAGATGGTGATGGCGGTGCGTGAGGATGTGCGCCAGAAGATCATCGATGCGATTCCAGTCGGCCGCCTCGGTCATCCGGACGAGATCGCGGCGCTGGTGGCCTTCATCGCCAGTGAGGCTGCCGCCTTCATGACGGGCAGCAACGTGGCGATGAACGGTGGCCAGCACATGTCATGAGTTGGGAGAACCCGCGGCCCTCGCGGGCGGTTTCCGACGCGGCAGTCACCAACTCCTGGAGGAGTTCCATGTATTCCCGATTTCTGGTGCCGCTGGACGGTAGTTCCACATCCTTCCTGGCCCTCGATCATGCGGCAGAACTGGCACGCCTGAGCGGCGCCACCGTGATCTTGCTGCATATCGTCGAACCAACGCGCCACAGCACGGGTTTCGAGCGCCCCGAGGTCTACATCAAGGATGTCCGCCCACGCTTCCTCAAAGCCGGCCAGGCGTTGCTGGATGAGGCTGCGAGTCGGCTCCGTCGGGAAGGAATTGCCACAGAGACGGTGCTGCTTGAAAGCGGCACCGAACGCGTGTCGGAACAGATCGCGCAGCAGGCCGAGGTGAGCGATTGCGACTTGATCATCCTGGGCACTCACGGGCGTCGCGGCGTGAACCGGCTGCTGCTGGGCAGCGATGCGGAGCAAGTAGCGCGCATTGCGCCAGTTCCGGTAATGCTGGTGCGCCAGTCGAGCCGAGATGGTGGCCAGCCATCTTCAGCCGCACGGGCGCCAGTCAAGGCCAGCAACAACACCAGTACGTCACGCCGGCGTCCAACTGGCGCAAACAAGGCAAAGAAATCACATGCATGAACAAGCCCCTGAGGGTGCTCGCGCCGACCCTCAAAGCGGTGTCGAGCGTCTTATCGCCCATGTCAAAACCATGGCCCCGGTTCGCACCGCGGTGGTGCACCCTTG
>MKTG01000020.1:2879-3496 GCA_001897615.1 Burkholderiales bacterium 68-10 | reverse complement strand
GGCGTCATCACACCAGTATTGGTGGCACCGCTCGCCAAGTTGCGTGCCGTTGCAGCCGACACGGGGTTGGAACTGGGAGACAGCGAGGTCGTCGATGTGCCGCACAGCCACGCCGCAGCGGCCACCGCCGCCCGGCTGGCTGGCAAGGGCGAGGTGCAGGCGCTGATGAAAGGCAGCTTGCACAGCGATGAGTACCTGGGTGCCATCCTGGCGCCCGAAGCCTGCCTGCGCACCGAGCGTCGATTGACGCACTGTTACATCATGCAGACGGCCAGCTACCCTCGGCCCTTCATCATCACCGACGCCGCCATCAATATCGCTCCGACGCTCGAAATCAAGGCCGACATCGTGCGCAACGCCATCGACTTGGCGCACTCCATCGGCATTGCCGAGCCCAAGGTGGCGATCCTCGCGGCGGTCGAGACCGTCAACCCGCGCATGCTTTCGACCCTGGATGCTGCGGCACTGTGCAAGATGGCCGATCGTGGCCAGATCACCGGAGGTGTGCTCGACGGGCCACTGGCCTTTGATAACGCCGTCTCTCCCGATGCCGCGCGTGTCAAGGGCATCAAGTCCGCCGTGGCCGGGCAAGCCGACATCCTGGTCGTTCCCGACCT
>MKTG01000020.1:1058-2826 GCA_001897615.1 Burkholderiales bacterium 68-10 | reverse complement strand
GCGCGGGGATCGTGATGGGCGCGCGCGTGCCGATTGTGCTCACCAGTCGCTCGGACTCCCGCCGCACGCGAATAGCTTCATGCGCCATTGCGCTGATCTTGGCGCATCGCCAGCGTGCTTTTGTTCAGTGCGAAGGGAGCCGCGTATGAAATGCAATTTCACGGACAATGTTCCGTTCGTTTTAGGTAATGATTCTGCAGTGCCGGTACGCAGCTCTCGATCGTGAGGCATATGCTCCTTGCATCTCTCTGGCGTTGGTTGATCGTGATCACCGCCGCGTTTGCACTTGGTGGTTGCGCGGTCGTCAGTGAGTTCAAACCTTCTGTCGCTGTACGCGCGATGACGCCGGATGAATACGTTGCTCTACGACGCGGCGATCTCCTCGGCAGAGGCAAACTCAGCGCACCGACCTTGCAGACGATCCGCGTTACCGGGCTCGATGAGCGAGTTTGCGCAACGAACACCTCGCTCACTTGCATCGAGGCGTTGACCATGATGAAGGACTTGGACGGCGAAACGAGGCTGTCGGCACTGGCTGAACTCTGGTTGCAGCATGCCATGTCGATCTCGACGGCAGTCCCAAATAGTCGCATCGTTTCTACTTCCGCCTGGATCGAGACGGCTCGGCACGCTTACGCGTATCTCTTTTTCACCAGGCGCTCGCCCGGCGAGCGCGCGTTTGAGGAGCGGCAGACGCAGGTGCGCGATTGGTACAACTATGCGGTGCAAAAAACGGTCACGCAATTGTTTGGCCTACAGCACCAAGCACTTCGTGCACATGCTGGCGAAGCCGAAGCGACATTGCGCTTGGGTGACTGGGCTTTGCGAGTCGACTTGAACGCCCGGCTGCCCAACGATGCGACCACGCCACGCGAGTTGCTGCCTGCGAACGCTCTGGCATTCCAAGGCCTGCGCGGCATCTATCGCAGGGACGGCTTGGGTGCCGAATTGGTGGCCGTAACGGATGCAGAACCGAGGTCACTGGACGAATCAGGCGAATCTTCCGCCGGTAACGGACGTCCGAGGGTATTTCCCGCCTGGAGCGAAATGCCAACGCCCAACGTGACAGCAGTGCTTCGTTTTGATGCACTCACCGTCGATGAGCTGCTTGCCTCGCATGAACTCATCGTCGGTGTGTATGACCCCTTGGTACAGGACTATCTGCAACTCCACGGCCAACGCGTTCCACTGGCTGGTAACTTCACGGCTGGCTACGGCTTATGGTTGGCGCGTTCGGGATTCAACCAGCAATCTTTGCGAGGGCTGTTTGGGCGTGAGCGTGGCATCGATCAGCCGCATCTGTATCTGATGCAGCCGTTCGACCCGCGGCGGCGCATCATCGTGATGGTGCATGGACTGGCGAGCAGCCCCGAAGCATGGGTCAACGTTGCCAATGAGCTTCTGGCCGATGAGGAGCTGCGATGCGAATTCCAAGTGTGGGAGATTTATTACCCCACGAATATGCCTGTACCAGCCAGTCATGCAGCAATCCGCCAAGTTCTGGCGGCAGCTTTGCATCACTTCGACCCTGATGAGGAAACCTTGGCTTCCCACGGGCTGGTGTTGATTGGACACAGCATGGGAGGACTGCTGGCGCGGCTGATGGTCTCCACGGCAGACCAGCAACTGTGGAAGTGGGCCGCATCGGACGCCAGGATCGATCTGGATCGCCTTGGGAGCATCCGCTCCCAACTTGACCCTCTTTTGCGCTTTCAGCCATTTTCAGGTGTTGAGCGTGTGGTATTCATTGCCACTCCGCATCGTGGTA
>MKTG01000020.1:0-952 GCA_001897615.1 Burkholderiales bacterium 68-10 | reverse complement strand
CGAAAACGATCCCTTCGTCAAAGCTACGAGCGAGCTTCCGATTTCGGATCAGGTGTCCTATCACTCGATCATTGCCAGGCGGCAGGCTAACGGTCCTCTCGCTGAATCGGACGATGGTTTGGTTCCCTATCGAAGCGCGCATCTGGATGGCGCCAAGTCAGAAAAAATCATCGTGTCCGGACACAGCGTGCAGGAGACCGCCGCATCCATCGTCGAAATCCGGCGAATCCTGCGCGAGGATATTTCCAAGCATCGGTTGACAGCCGCTGATTCGTCTTCCGTCCGGAGAGGGAGCTGCCCAGCGCAACGATGAGTTCAGTCATTGATTTTTCGAAGAATAGTAAGTAACATATCACTTACTACTCAGTCTTGACTGGATCGCTTGCATCGCACCTTGGACATTTTCGGTTTGGAAGGACAGCGTCCTTGGTGTTCTCACATGAGTGGAGCATCCGGCTGCATCCCACGGAACGTGGACGATCTGACACGCTAGGAAGGGCAGAAGTGGAGCTACGCCACCTTCGATGTTTTACCGCAGTCGCGGAAGAGCTTCATTTTGCTCGGGCCGCTGAACGGTTACACATCGACCAATCGCCGCTGTCTCGCACCATCAAGGAACTGGAGGAAGACCTTGGTGCGCGCCTGTTTGTTCGCACTACCCGCAGCACGCAATTGACCCGTGCGGGTCGATTGCTGTTGGAGCACGTACCGCGCATCTTCGCTGCGCTGGAGCAAGCACGCGATAGCGTCAGGTCTGCCTCCAATGGTTATCACGGGCAATTGCGCATTGCCTTGTCCGATGGCATCACGCCATCACGCTTGCCGGCGCTACTTGCGCAGTGCCGCGAAGAAGACCCCGAGGTCGAGGTTTGAGGTGCCCATCGAATTTCGTCTTCCAACAGGTCGCTTTCATGCCGCCTCAGCGTGTTGATCGACATGCATGCTGATCCAG
>MKTG01000019.1:20777-23234 GCA_001897615.1 Burkholderiales bacterium 68-10 | reverse complement strand
GCCGGCGGCGGCCATCAGCAAGATCAAGGAGCTCCTGGTTCGCCGGGGCATCTGACCATCACGGCGCACTGGCACACGCATGGAGAGCGAACGCATTGACGCGCGTACCCTGGGCATGCTCAAGTGGCGCTGCCGCCGGGGCATGCTGGAGAACGACCTGCTCATCGAACGCTTCTTCGAGCGCCATGCCGAGCAACTGACGCCGCGCCACGCCGCCGCGCTGACACGGCTGATGGACCTGCCCGACACCGACCTGCTGGACCTGCTGCTGCGCCGCAAGGAACCGGACGCCCCCCTGGACACCCCGGATGTGCGTGAAATGCTGGCGCTCTTGCGCCCCAGCGCCGCGTAACGCTCCGTCCGCCCGCTTCATCGACTGCCTCAATTCAAGGAAACAGAGCATGAAACTCTCCGACAACAAAGCCAAGCTGTCCTTCTCCAACGGCAGCCCCGACGTTGATCTGCCGGTCTACCAGGGCAACATCGGCCCGGACGTCATCGACATCCGCAAGCTGTACGGTCAGACGGGCATGTTCACCTATGACCCGGGCTTCATGTCCACCGGCTCCTGCCAGTCGTCCATCACCTACATCGACGGCGACAAGGGCGAGCTGCTGTACCGCGGCTACCCCATCGAGCAGCTGGCCACCAAGTGCGACTACCTGGACACCTGCTACCTGCTGCTCAAGGGCGACCTGCCCGACGCCGACCAGCGCAAGGACTTCCACAAGCTGGTGCTGCGCCACACCATGGTGAACGAGCAGATGCAGTTCTTCCTGCGTGGCTTCCGTCGCGACGCCCACCCGATGGCCGTGCTCACCGGCCTGATCGGCGCGCTGTCGGCCTTCTATCACGACAACCTGGACGTGCACAACGCCGAGCACCGCGAGATCGCCGCCATCCGCCTGATCTCCAAGATGCCGACCCTGGTGGCCATGGCCTACAAGTACGGCGTGGGCCAGCCCTATATGTATCCGCGCAACGAGCTGTCCTACGCCGGCAACTTCCTGCGCATGATGTTCGGCACGCCCTGCGAGGACTACAAGGTCAGCCCCGTGCTCGAAAAGGCGATGGACCGCATCTTCATCCTGCACGCCGACCACGAGCAGAACGCCTCCACCTCCACCGTGCGCCTGTGCGGCAGCTCGGGCACCAACCCGTTCGCCGCCATCGCCGCCGGCGTGGCCTGCCTGTGGGGCCCGGCCCACGGCGGCGCCAACGAGGCCTGCCTGAACATGCTGGAAGACATCCAGGCCAACGGCGGCATCGCCAAGGTCGGCGAGTTCATGGAGAAGGTCAAGGACAAGAACAGCGGCGTCAAGCTGATGGGCTTTGGCCATCGCGTCTACAAGAACTACGACCCGCGCGCCAAGCTGATGCAGGAAACTTGCGACGAAGTGCTCGCCGAGCTGGGCCTGGAAAAGGACCCGTTGTTTGCCCTGGCCAAACAGCTCGAGAAAATTGCCCTGGAAGACGACTACTTCGTGCAGCGCAAGCTCTACCCGAACGTCGACTTCTACTCCGGCATCGTGCAGCGAGCCATCGGCATCCCGACCAAGCTGTTCACCGGCATCTTCGCCCTGGCGCGCACCGTCGGCTGGATCGCCCAGTTGAACGAGATGATTGCCGACCCCGAGTACAAGATCGGCCGCCCGCGCCAGCTCTACGTCGGTTCGCCGCGCCGCGACGTGGTCTGATCAGCCCGCCCCACCAGCCCGCACCCCAACCCGCCCGCGTGGCGGGTTTTTTCATGATCGGCTCGAGTTCACTATCGTTTTAATAGCTGCTTGCGCTTGCTGAACAAGCGTCAGAACCTGTTTTGACCCACAGTTTCCACGACCTGCTCCGCGGCCCGCGCCGCGATGGCCACACCGGTACGGCTCGGCATCGGCGAGTGTCCGCCACGGCGCACAGCCAGCACCCTCGACCCCCACATGCCGCGCAGTCGCAGCATAGAATTTGACGTTCACGAGAACCCCACCATGACCGCAAGAACGCTGTACGACAAGATCTGGGACGAGCACCTCGTCCGCACCGAGGCAGACGGCACCGCCCTGCTCTACATCGACCGCCACCTGGTGCACGAAGTCACCAGCCCGCAGGCCTTCGAGGGCCTGCGCCAGGCCGGTCGCAAGGTCTGGCGCACCAGCAGCGTGGTCGCCACCGCCGACCACAACACGCCGACGACGGGCTGGGAGCGCGGCTACGACGGCATCGCCGACCCGATCAGCAAGGAGCAGATCGTCACGCTGGACGCCAACCTCAAGAACCTGGGCGCCGCCGCGTACTTTCCGTTCATGAACCAGCGCCAGGGCATCGTGCACGTGATCGGCCCCGAAAACGGCGCCACCCTGCCCGGCATGACGGTGGTGTGCGGCGACAGCCACACCAGCACCCACGGTGCGTTTGGCGCGCTGGCGCACGGCATCGGCACCAGCGAGGTCGAGCACGTACTGG
>MKTG01000019.1:7856-20728 GCA_001897615.1 Burkholderiales bacterium 68-10 | reverse complement strand
CTGGCCATCATCGGCCGCATCGGCACCGCCGGCGGCACCGGCCACACCATCGAGTTTGCCGGCCAGGCCATCCGCGACCTCAGCATGGAAGGCCGCATGACGGTGTGCAACATGGCCATCGAGGCGGGCGCGCGCGCCGGCCTGATTGGCGTGGACGACAAGACCATCGACTACGTCAAGGGCCGCCCCATGGCCCCGGGCACCGACCGCGCCACGGGCAAGTTCGTCGGCGGGCCGGAGTGGGAGCAGGCCGTGGCCTACTGGCGCACCCTGCACAGCGACGACGGCGCCAGCTTCGACACCGTGGTCGAGTTGGACGCCAAGGCCATCGTGCCGCAAGTCACCTGGGGCACCAACCCCGAAATGGTGATCGGCGTCGACGCCCGCGTGCCCGACCCCGACAAAGAGAAAGACCCGGTGCAGCGCGGCGCCATGGAACGCGCCCTGGCCTACATGGGCCTGCCCCCCGGCAAGCCCATCGCCGACATCCACATCGACAAGGTCTTCATCGGCAGCTGCACCAACAGCCGCATCGAAGACCTGCGCGCCGCCGCCAGCGTGGTGAAACACCTGGGCCGCAAGGTGGCGCCGGGCGTCAAGCTGGCGATGGTCGTGCCCGGCTCGGGACTGGTCAAACGCCAGGCCGAGGCCGAAGGGCTGGACAAGGTGTTCACCGCCGCCGGCTTTGAATGGCGCGAGCCCGGCTGCAGCATGTGCCTGGCCATGAACGCCGACCGGCTGGAGCCCGGCGAGCGCTGCGCCTCCACCAGCAACCGCAACTTCGAAGGCCGCCAGGGCCAGGGCGGGCGCACCCACCTGGTCAGCCCCGCCATGGCCGCCGCCGCCGCCGTGCACGGGCACTTTGTCGACATTCGCCGGTTCGCCTGAACACGCGGCGCGTATGATTTTTCTTTCCCCCAACCTCTTGAGGAGATCGTCATGAAAAAAGCTCTGTTCCTGGTCGCTATCGCTTTCGCCCTGGCCGGCTGCAACACCGTGCAAGGTGTCGGCAAGGACGTGCAGAAAGCCGGCTCCGCCGTCGAGAAGGCCGCCAAGTAAGCCGCCCCGCCTCGCCCCCAGGGGCAGAGCACATTGGCAGCGCGGCGGCAGGCCGGACCAGCCCCGGCCAAGCCGCCGCACTCGTTTCACAGGCCCCGCCCACGGGCGCCCCGAAAGCAGGTTTCAAGCATGGACAAGTTCACCACCCACCAGGGCCTGGTCGCCCCGCTCGACCGCGAGAACGTCGACACCGACGCCATCATCCCCAAGCAGTTCCTCAAGTCCATCAAGAAGACCGGCTTTGGCCCCAACCTGTTCGACGAATGGCGCTACCTGGACCACGGCGAACCCGGCATGGATCCGGCCACGCGCAAGCCGAACCCCGACTTCGTGCTGAATCAGCCGCGCTATCAGGGAGCCAGCATCCTGCTGGCGCGCCAGAACTTCGGCTGCGGCTCCAGCCGCGAACACGCCCCCTGGGCGCTACAGCAATACGGCTTTCGCGCCATCCTGGCGCCCAGCTACGCCGACATCTTCTTCAACAACTGCTTCAAGAACGGCCTGCTGCCCATCGTGCTGCCCGAATCGGCCATCGACAAGCTGTTCCACGAAGTGGCCGCCTTCCCCGGCTACCAGCTCACCATCGACCTGCAGCGCCAGGTAGTCATCAAGGGCGACGGCACCGAGCTGCCCTTCGACATCGACCCCTTCCGCAAGCACTGCCTGCTCGGCGGCCTGGACGACATCGGCCTGACGCTGCAGCACAAGGACGCGATCGCGAGCTTCGAGGCGCAAAGGCTGGCTAGCAAGCCTTGGTTGGCGCATACGTTTTGATGACAATGCTTGCGGGGCTGCACCTGACAGCAGTTCCACAAATTGCATGGCCACCCTTGGTCCGCCATCGGCAGGATCACCAGCCACTTGACGATCCGATTTATCGTAGCTACATTTAACCGTGCGGATCACCTGCGACCTGGCCAAACGCGACTGGACGCTGCGCGAACGCGGTCTGGACCTGCTGCGCGCCAAGGACGTCTTTGCCGGGCCACACTTCACCCGCACCGATGACCGCCGCGACTACGGCGAGCCGCGCTACATCACCGCCGGTCTGCTGGATTCCCGCTTTGTCGTCCTGGCCTGGACGCCGCGCGGTGCCGCAAGACGCATCATCAGCATGAGGTACTGCCCCTGAACGCGAAGCTCAAAAAATCCGCCTCCATCTCGCCGGACTCGGATGACCTGCCCGAAATCACCGACGAATGGATCGCTGGTGCCGACCTGTACCAGGGCGAAAAGCTCATCCGCCGCGGGCGGCCCAAGCTGGCGCACCCGCGCCAACTGCTGTCGCTGCGCCTGCCGGCAGAAGTCGTCACGCGCTGGAAAGCATCCGGGCCGGGTTGGCAAACGCGGATGGCTGAGGTGCTGGAGAAGTCAGCGCCCAAAACACGCAGGGCCGCTCACTAACCGTCAGCCCCATCAAAATCAAACCAAAATTTCAAACAAAACCAGGCTCTAACGCTTACCCATCAAGCGCGATCAGCTATCATTTCAATAGTAACCCAACCATGAAAATCGCAGTCCTTCCCGGCGACGGCATCGGCCCTGAAATCACCGCTGAAGCGGTCAAGGTCCTGAAGGCCTTGGATCTGAAATTCGAGCTGGAAACAGCCCCCGTCGGCGGCGCCGCCTATGAAGCGGCTGGCCACCCGCTGCCCGAAGCCACGCTGAAGTTGGCCCAGGCGGCCGACGCCATCCTGTTCGGCGCCGTGGGCGACTGGAAATACGACACGCTGGACCGCCCGCTGCGCCCCGAGCAGGCGATCCTGGGCCTGCGCAAGGCGCTCGGTCTGTTTGCCAACTTCCGCCCCGCCATCTGCTACGAGCAGCTCACGGCGGCCAGCAGCCTGAAGCCCGAACTGGTGGCGGGCCTGGACATCCTGATCATTCGCGAGCTGACGGGCGACATCTACTTCGGCCAACCGCGCGGGCGCCGCACGGCGGTGGACGGGCACTTCCCGGGCGCCGAGGAAGCCTTCGACACCATGCGCTACAGCCGCCCCGAGATCGAGCGCATCGCCCGCGTGGCGTTCGAGGCGGCGCGCCAACGCGGCAAGAAGGTCACCAGCGTCGACAAGGCCAACGTGCTGGAAACCTTCCAGTTCTGGAAGGACGTGGTGACCGAGGTGCACCAGGACTACCCCGACGTGGAGCTTTCGCACATGTACGTCGACAACGCCGCCATGCAATTGGTGCGCGCGCCCAAGGCGTTTGACGTCATCGTCACCGGCAACATGTTCGGCGACATCCTGAGCGATGAGGCCTCGATGCTGACCGGCTCGATCGGCATGCTGCCTTCGGCCAGCCTGAACGACCGCAAGCAAGGCCTGTACGAGCCCAGCCACGGCAGCGCCCCCGACATCGCCGGCAAGGGCGTGGCCAACCCGCTGGCCACCATCCTGTCGGCGGCGATGATGCTGCGTTTCTCGCTGGGCCAGCCCGAGGCGGCCGACCGCATCGAGGCGGCCGTCAAGCAGGTACTGGCCCAGGGTCTGCGCACGCCCGACATCTGGAGCGAAGGCACCACCAAGGTGGGCACGCGCGAAATGGGTGATGCGGTGGTCAAGGCCCTGGGCTGAACACCGCCGCCCCCGCAGGCCGGAGCTGACCGCCGACCGCAGCGCCCGGGTCAGGCGCGCACAAGCCGGTCAGGAGCTGCCTAAAACTATTGTTTTGATAGCTTCTGGCGCTTGCTGCATAAGCGCCAGATGCCGATTTGACCCATGATCCCGACGACGGGCACCGGCAGCGCCCGACGACTGTCGCACCCGCGCCGCGGCGTCGCTGGCCTGCGCTAGAATTCGCTCACCATGCACACGCCCGATCTCGCCGATCTGTACCGCCCGGCCGCCGCGCCGGCCGGCGGCGTGTGCACGTACACCAAAACCACGATCACCAAGAAGGGCTGACCAGCCTTCGGTTCGTCGTGCGCGCCGCCTCCGGAGCCAGACGAGCCCGGCAGGTCAGAACAAATCCACTTTGTTTGAAAGGCGCAATAGCAAATGAAAACCGGTAACGTTGTGGGCCTCGTCGGCTGGCGGGGCATGGTTGGCTCGGTGCTGATGGACCGCATGCAGGCCGAGCGGGACTTCGACCTGATCGAGCCCATCTTCTTTTCCACCAGCAACGCCGGCGGCGATGCGCCCGCCATGGCCAGGAATGAGCGCAAGCTGAAGGACGCGCACGACATCGAGGCGCTCAAGCGCTGCGACATCGTCCTCACCTGCCAGGGCGGCGACTACACCCAGGCCGTCTACCCCAAGCTGCGCGCCACCGGCTGGAACGGCCACTGGATCGACGCCGCTTCGGCCCTGCGCATGGAAAAGAACGCCGTCATCGTGCTCGATCCGGTCAACCTGCCGGTGATCCAGAACGCGCTGGCCAAGGGCGGGCGCGACTGGATCGGCGGCAACTGCACCGTCAGCTGCATGCTGATGGGCGTGGGCGCGCTGTACAAGGCCGGGCTGGTGGAATGGATGAGCACCCAGACCTACCAGGCCGCCAGCGGCGGCGGCGCCCAGCACATGCGCGAGCTGCTGGCCCAGTTCGGCACCCTGAACCACGAGGTGCGCGACCTGCTGGCCGACCCGACCAGCGCCATCCTGGAGATCGACCGCAAGGTGATCGGCAAGCAGCGCGCGCTGGACGACGCCGAAAAGGCCAACTTCGGCGTGCCGCTGGGCGGCTCGCTGATTCCCTGGATCGACAAGGACCTGGGCAACGGCATGAGCCGCGAAGAATGGAAGGGCATGGCCGAAACCAACAAGATCCTCGGCCAGGGCGACGGCTTCGACGCGCCCGCGGTGCCGGTGGACGGCTACTGCGTGCGCATTGGCGCCATGCGCTGCCACAGCCAGGCGCTGACCTTCAAGCTCAAGAAGGACGTACCGGTGGCCGACATCGAGGCCATGATCGCCGCTGACAACGACTGGGTGAAGGTGGTGCCCAACAACCGCGAGGCCACGGTGCGCGACCTGACCCCGGTGGCGGTGACCGGCACCCTGAACATCCCGGTCGGCCGCATCCGCAAGATGGCCATGGGCCCGGAGTACCTGGGCGCCTTCACCATCGGTGACCAGTTGCTGTGGGGCGCCGCCGAGCCGCTGCGCCGCATGCTGCGCATCCTGCTGCAAGGCTGAGCGTCGGCGCAAATTCGATAGCGGGCGGCGCTGACCCGGCGCCGCCCGTTGTCATTTGGCAACAAGCTCGGTGGACATCCGGCAGCGCGGCCAGCTGCGAGCCACATTAACCAGTGCCTCAGCTTGTCAGGCTAATACGTTGATGTTAATGTCGTTTTCCACATTCGTTCCGGCGAGGCTCGGCCTGCCCATCACCAGACATGCAGAACAAGACCGCTCCGACCGTGTTCGGGTCGTTTGATCGAAGGGGCACCTCACGCCAGCCATGGCCCAGGGGCGTGCTGGCCACGGCCGCGGCGCTGGCGCTGCTGGGCGCGAGCCTGGACGCCCAGGCGCTCGCACTGGGCGCCATCACGGTGCGCTCGGCCCTGGGTGAGCCGCTGCGCGCCGAGATCGAAGTCCCGCAGATCTCCTCCGAAGAAGCCGCCACGCTCAAGGCCAGCGTCGGCTCGCCCGAGGCGTTTCGCGCCGCTGGCGTCGACTACCCGGCCGCCCTGGCCGGCGCGCGCGTCACCCTACAGCGGCGCGCCAATGGCCAGGCCTACCTGCGGGTGGCCGGCGAGCGCACGGTGAACGAACCGTTCCTCGGCATCGTGATCGAGGCCAACTGGGCCAACGGCCGCGTGGTGCGCGACTACACCATGCTGGTCGACCCGCCCGGCCGCGCCGCGCCGCCTGCCGTCACCGTCACGCCTTCGCAGGTGGCGCCGGCCCCGGCAACCGTACAGGCACCCCGGGTGGCGGCTGCCCCCGCACCCGCCCCGGCCACCGAAGCCGGCGCCCGCCCGCGCCGCGACATCCAGCCCGCTGAAGTGCCGCGTCGCGCTGCCGCCCCCGGCGGCGACGGTGCCCCGGTCACGGTACAGCGCGGCGACACCGCCGGCAGCATCGCCCGGGCGCACGCCATCGATGGGGTTTCGCTCGACCAGATGCTGGTCGCCATGCTGCGCGCCAACCCGCAGGCGTTCATCAAGGGCAACGTCAACCTGATGCGCGCTGGCGCCGTGCTGCAAATGCCATCGGCCGAACAGGCCAGCGCCACGTCGCGCCAGGCGGCGCGCCGCGCCGTGGTGGCGCAGACGCGCGACTTCCAGGCCTATCGCCTCGGCGTGGCGCAGCGCAGTGGCGCCACGCGCGTGGCCGCGGCCACAGGCAGCGCTTCCGGCGGCGTGCAGCCCGAGGTACAGGACAGCCGCGCCGCGGCGCCCAGCCAGGATCGCCTCAAACTGTCGCGCAGCGGCACGCAAAGCGGTGCCGAATCGCAGCTGGCCCAGTCACGCCAGGCGCAGGAGCAATCCAAGCGCGTGGCCGAACTGAACAAGAACCTCAGCGAGCTGGCCAAGCTGCAGGCCGCGTCGGGCAACGCCCCGGCGGCAGCCATCAATGTCCCCACCGGTGCGCCGGCGGCAACCACGCCAGCGCCCGCACCAGCCCCGGCCGCGCCGCCAGAGCCAGCGACGCCCGCGGCAACCCCGGCCAGCGCCGCCGCCGAGGCCAGCAGCGCCCCGGCCAGCGCGACGCCGCCCGTGGCCGGCACGGCTTCGGCAGCAGCGGTAGCCACCGACGCGGCGTCGGCGGCGACGGCCGCCGCCAGCGCGGAGGCCGCCCCCGCACCACGGCCCACGCCTGCGGCACCCCCGCCGCCGCCGGTGGCCGAGCCGTCTTTCCTGGACGCGTTGACCGACAACCCCCTGCTGCCGATCGCCGGTGCCGGCCTGCTGGCCCTGCTGGCCGGCTATGGCGTGTACCGGTCGCGCCATCGCAAGAAGGACGCCGCGCCGCTGGACAGCTCCTTTATCGAAAGCCGTCTGCAGCCCGATTCGTTCTTTGGCGCCAGCGGCGGCCAGCGCGTGGACACCCGCGACGGCCGGCCATCGGCTGGCGGCAGCTCGTCCATGGTCTATTCGCCCAGCCAGCTTGACGCCGCCGGCGACGTCGACCCGGTGGCCGAAGCCGATGTCTACCTGGCCTACGGGCGCGACATGCAGGCCGAGGAAATCCTCAAGGAAGCCCTGCGCACGCACCCGGCGCGCATCGGCGTGCACCGCAAGCTGGCAGAAATCTACGCCAAGCGCCGCGACGCCCGTGCCCTGGAAGCGATCGCCTCCGAGGCCTACGGCGTGGTCAAGGGCGAAGGCCCGGACTGGGAGGCCATCACCAGCCTGGGCAGCGAGCTGGAGCCCGACAACCCGCTGTACAAGCCGGGTGGCGCCCCCGTCGTGCGACCGGTGGTCGCCGCGGCCCCGCAACGCCGCTTCGGCGCCGACACCGAACCCCAGACCGCCCAGCTGAACGACAGGCGCGACTCCAAGCCCGACAGCTCGAGCATCCCGCTGGACCTGGAACTGGACCTGGACGATGCGCCGGTGCGCGCCGGCTCCACCGACTCGACCTTGCCGCCCATCGATTCGCACCAAGCGAAGCTCGACCGCGACGAGCGCCCGGCCGCCGCGGTGGCCGCAGTGGCCGCGGCCACGTCAGCGGCCATCCCGCTGGACATCGACCTCGATCTGGACACGCCGCCCAAGGCCGAACCGCCTGCGGCCGCGGCACCGGCAGCCACCGCCACGGTGGCGCCGCCGCCCAAGACCGAGGCCAAGGACCCCCCGGCCCCCGAGCCCTACGTGGCCAGCAAGTCCGGCATGATCGATTTCGACATGGCCGCCCTGTCGGTCGACCCCGACTCGCGCTCGGGCGCCGAACCAAAAACCGAACAGCTCGAAGACGATGACGAGGATCCGCTGGCGACCAAGCTGGCCCTGGCGCAGGAATTCCACGCCATCGGCGACACCGAGGGTGCCCGCACGCTGGTCAAGGAAGTGATTGACGAGGCCGAAGGCAGCCTGCGCATGCGGGCCGAGCGCTTCCTGGCCGAGCTCGACTGATCACCGGCCAACGGCCTTCATCCGTTGCGGCAAGGCGGCGCCCCTCGGGGCGCCGCGCCATTTGGGCCCGGCACTTCGTCCACAATCACGCCATCGTGAGAATCGCCCTCGGCCTGAGCTACCTCGGCACCCCCTACCAGGGCTGGCAAAGCCAGCCCTCGGGCCAGACCGTCCAGGACCGGCTGGAAGCGGCGCTCGGCCAGTTTGCCACCGTCCCGGTCGCCACCCTGTGCGCCGGCCGCACCGACGCCGGCGTGCATGGCCTGATGCAGGTGGTGCACTTCGATACCGACCTGCGGCGCGAGCCCTTCTCCTGGGTACGCGGCACCAACCGCTACCTGCCGCCGGACATCGCCGTGCAGTGGGCGCAGCCGGTGCCGCCCGAATTTCACGCTCGCGCCAGCGCCCTGGCCCGCCGCTACGCCTACCTGCTGCTCGAATCACCCGTGCGCCCCAGCCTGGACGCCGGGCGCGTCGGCTGGAGCTGCCGGCCGCTGGATGGCACCGCCATGCGGCGCGCCGCCGACCTGCTGATAGGCGAGCACGACTTCACCTCCTTCCGCGCCAGCGCCTGCCAGGCGCTGTCGCCCGTCAAGCACCTGCAACGCGTCGACATCCAGCGGCGCGGCGCCTATTGGCGCTTCGACTTCGAGGCCAACGCCTTCCTGCACCACATGATCCGCAACCTCATGGGCTGCCTGGTGGCGGTCGGCCAGGGCCTGCAGCCACCCGAGTGGATCAGCACCGTGCTGGCCGCGCGCAGCCGCGACGCGGCGGCGCCCACCTTTTCCCCCGACGGGCTGTATTTCCTCGGCCCGCGCTACGACGCGCGCTGGGGCCTGCCCGAGCGCACGTCGGCCTATGATTGGCTGCCATGAGCCTGCCGCCTGTCCGCACGCGCATCAAGATCTGCGGCCTGACCCGCGAGCAGGACGTGGATGCCGCCGTGGCCGCGGGCGCCGACGCCATCGGCTTCGTGCTGTACGCCAGGAGCCCGCGCTTTGTCACGCCCGAGCGCGCCGCCCAGCTGGCCCGGCGACTGCCGCCGCTGGTGACGCCGGTGCTGCTGTTCGTCAACGAAACCGCTACAAATATCGAAGCTGCTTGCGCACACGTGGCGGGCGCCATCCTGCAATTTCATGGTGACGAAACGGCCGGACAGTGCCACGCCGTGGCGCAGGCCCGCGGGCGTCCCTTCTGGCGCGCCGCGCGCATCCCCCAGACAGCGCCGGAAGGCTTTGACTTGCTAGAATTCGCGCAGGATTTCAGTGCCGCGCAAGCCATCCTGCTCGACGCCCATGTCGACGGTTATGGCGGCGGTGGAAAGACATTCGATTGGTCACGGCTGCCACCAAGCGTTCCCGCTCACCTCGTCTTGTCTGGTGGGCTCACACCTGCAAACGTGAGCGAGGGGCTGCGCGCCCTGCGCGGTCGCGGGCACTCGCTCGCGGTTGACGTTTCCTCCGGCGTCGAAGCCGTCGGCCCCGACGGCCAGCCCCGCAAGGGCATCAAGGACGCCGCCCAGATTCACCAGTTCGTGGCCGCCGTGCGCGCGGCCGACGCGCTTTTTGCCCAGCAGACCCAGACATGACCGACTACCACCAGCCCGACGCCAGCGGGCACTTCGGCCGCTACGGCGGCAGCTTCGTCAGCGAAACCCTCACCTACGCCATCAACGAGCTGAAGGACGCCTACGCCAAGTACCAGCACGACCCCGACTTTCTGGCCGAATTCCGATACGAACTCGCGCACTACGTGGGCCGCCCCTCGCCCGTCTACCACGCCGCCCGCACCAGCCGCGAGTTGGGGGGCGCGCAAATCTACCTGAAGCGCGAAGACCTCAACCACACCGGCGCGCACAAGATCAACAACGTCATCGGCCAGGCCATGCTGGCGCGGCGCATGGGCAAGCCGCGCATCATCGCCGAGACCGGCGCCGGCCAGCACGGCGTGGCCACCGCCACCATCTGTGCGCGCTACGGCCTGGAATGCGTGGTCTACATGGGCAGCGAAGACGTCAAGCGCCAGAGCCCCAACGTCTACCGCATGAAGCTGCTGGGCGCCACCGTGGTGCCGGTCGAATCGGGCAGCAAGACGCTGAAGGACGCGCTGAACGAAGCCATGCGCGACTGGGTGGCCAATGTGGACCACACTTTCTACATCATCGGCACCGTGGCAGGCCCGCACCCCTACCCCATGATGGTGCGCGACTTCCAGAGCGTGATCGGCACCGAGTGCCTGGCACAGATGCCCGAGATGCTGGCCGCACAGGGTATCGCCGCCCAGCAACCCGATGCGGTGCTCGCCTGCGTCGGCGGTGGCAGCAACGCCATGGGCATCTTCCACCCCTACATCCCGTGCGAAGGCACCCGCCTGATCGGCGTCGAGGCCGCCGGCCAGGGCCTGGACAGTGGCAAGCATTCCGCCAGCCTGCAGCGCGGCAGCCCGGGCGTGCTGCACGGCAACCGCACCTACATCCTGCAGGACGCCAACGGCCAGATCACCGAAACGCACAGCATCAGCGCCGGCCTGGACTACCCCGGCGTCGGCCCCGAGCACGCCTGGCTCAAAGACACGGGCCGCGCCGAATACGTCGGCGCCACGGATGCCGAGGCGCTGGCCGCCTTTCACCACCTGTGCCGCACCGAGGGCATCATCCCGGCGCTCGAGTCCAGCCACGCCTTTGCCCACGCCATGAAGCTGGCACCGACCATGCGCCCGGATCAATCCATCCTGGTGTGCCTGTCGGGCCGCGGCGACAAGGACATCGGCACCGTGGCCGACCTGGATGGCGCCGAGTTCTACGACCGCCCCTCCATGCGCGGCCACGTCGTCAAGGGAGCCAAGGCATGAGCCGCATCGATGCCACCCTGGGCGCGCTGAAGGCGCAAGGCCGCAAGGCGCTGATCCCCTACGTCACCGCCGGCTTTCCCTACGCCGACATCACGCCGGCGCTGATGCACGGCATGGTGCAGGCCGGCGCCGACATCATCGAACTCGGCGTGCCGTTTTCCGATCCCAGCGCCGACGGCGCGGTGATCCAGAAGGCTGGCGAACGCGCCCTGTCGCTGGGCATCGGCCTGGCGCAGGTGCTGGCCATGGTGCGCAGCTTCCGCGACAAGAACCACCTCACGCCGGTGGTGCTGATGGGCTATGCCAACCCGCTGGAGCGCTACGACCAGACGCATGGCGAGGGCGCCTTCATCCGCGACGCCGCGGCCGCCGGCGTCGACGGCGTGCTGATCGTCGACTACCCGCCCGAGGAATGCCGCGACTTCGCCGCCCGGCTGCGCGCCGCCGGGCTGGACCTGATCTTCCTGCTGGCGCCCACCTCCACCGACGAGCGCATGCGCCAGGTGGCCGAGATCGCCAGCGGCTACGTCTACTACGTCTCGCTCAAGGGCGTGACCGGCTCGGGCGCGCTCGACACCACCGAGGTCGGCGCCATGCTGCCACGCATCCGCCAGCACGTGCACATCCCGGTCGGCGTGGGCTTCGGCATCCGCGACGCCGAGACGGCGCGCGCCATCGGCCAGGTGGCCGACGCGGTGGTGATCGGCAGCCGGCTGATCCAGCAGATCGAAAACCAGCCGCACGAGCGCGTGGCCGCCGCTGCGGCCGACTTCCTGCGCCCGATCCGCGCCGCGCTGGACGCATAATTGACGCTATCACTCCAGGAGCATCCATGAGTTGGCTCGAAAAACTCCTCCCGCCCAAGATCCAGCCCAGCGACGCCACCGAGCGCCGCCAGATGCCCGAGGGCCTGTGGATCAAGTGCCCCGAATGCGACGCCGTGCTGTACAAGACCGATCTGGAACAGAACCAGAACGTCTGCCCGCACTGCGGCCACCACCACCGCATCGGCGCGCGCGCGCGCCTCAACGTCTTCCTCGACAACGAGGGGCGCTACGAGATCGGCCAGGAAGTGGTGCCGGTGGACGCGCTGAAGTTCAAGGACAGCCGCAAGTACCCCGAGCGCATCAAGGAGGCGATGGAAAACACCGGCGAGACCGACGCGCTGGTGGTCATGGGCGGCGCCGTCAAGAGCATCAGCGTGGTCGCGGCCGCCTTCGAGTTCGACTTCATGGGTGGCTCCATGGGCAGTGTGGTGGGCGAGCGCTTCGTGCGCGGCGTGCACACCGCCATCGAGCAGAAGGTGCCCTTCATCTGCTTCACCGCCACCGGCGGCGCGCGCATGCAGGAGGGCCTGTTCAGTCTGATGCAGATGGCCAAGACCAACGCCGCCCTCACCCGCCTGGCCAAGAAGGGGCTGCCCTACATCAGCGTGCTCACCGACCCGACCATGGGCGGCGTCTCGGCCGGCTTTGCCTTCGTGGGCGACGTGGTGATCGCCGAGCCCAAGGCGCTGATCGGCTTTGCCGGCCCGCGCGTGATCGAGAACACCGTGCGCGTCAAGCTGCCCGAAGGCTTTCAGCGCGCCGAGTTCCTGCAGACCAAGGGCGCGGTCGACTTCATCTGCGACCGGCGCGAACTGCGCGAGAAGGTCGCCAGCATCCTGGCCATGCTGCAACGCCAGCCGGCCGACGCCGTTCAGTAACCCAATCGGGCGGTAGCGCCCGATTGACGAGCGCCAGCAGCTATTGGTTCAATAGCAACCGCCAAGCCGGCGTGGTCACGCGCGGGGCCGCGCGCCGGCGCTCGGCACGGCTCAGCCGACCATCGCCAGCGCGCCGGACCCCAGCACGCCCGATTGCAGCGAGCTGAGCACCATGCCCAGCCCCTGCAGCACCACCACCAGCAGCAGCGGCGACAGGTCCACCCCGCCCACCAG
>MKTG01000019.1:1126-7795 GCA_001897615.1 Burkholderiales bacterium 68-10 | reverse complement strand
CCGCCGTCGCCACCGACACCGCCAGCCTGGCCGTTCCCAGCAGGGCCAGCACCGGCAGCATGCTCCAGCGCGACAGCTCCAGCAGCGCCAGCAGCGCCGCGTACTGCACCAGCTTGAGCAGCCAGGCGGCCAGCAGGCTGGCGACGTCCAGCCCGCCGGCGGGCGGCACCACGCGCTGCAGCGGCCGCACCAGCCAGTCCGACAGCGCCTGCACGAAGCGACCCACCGGGTTGTCGAAGCTCATTCGCCGCCAGCGCATGTAAAACCGCAGCAGGCAGGCGCCACCCACCAGGGTGACGCCGATTTCGAGCAGGAAGGAGAAGATGGGATAGAGCATGCGGGCCAGGGGGCAGCGGGGTCGTCAAGCCGTGGCAGCCACTGTGGCCACGGGGGTCGAGCGTGCGATGATAGCGAGCACCGCCCGCGCTGGCCGCCGCGCCGGCCGACACCGCCCCATGGCCCACCAGCTGCTCACCCTCACCTGCCTGCCCCTGTTTCCGCTCGGCACCGTGCTGTTTCCGGGCGGGCAGCTACCGCTGCGCGTGTTCGAGGTGCGCTACCTGGACATGATCGGCCGCTGCCACCGCGCCGGCGCGCCCTTCGGCGTGGTGGCGCTGGCGCAGGGCCAGGAGGTTCGCACGCCAGGCGCCCCGCGGGAGCGGCTGCAGCCGGTCGGCACGCTGGCGCGCATCACGGCGCTGGAGCAGCCCCAGCCGGGGCTGCTGCTGATCCAGTGCCAGGGCGAGCAGCGCTTTCGCATCGACCAGCCGCACCAGCTGCGGCACGGCCTGTGGGTGGCGGACGTCAGCCTGCTGCCGCCCGACCCGGTCGTGACCATCCCCGACGACCTGCAAGCCGCCGCCCGCACCCTGCGCCGCGCCCACGACAGCCTGCGCCGGCAGCCCCGGGGCCCGGCGCTGCCCGCGGCCGACGCGCTGGACTACGACGACTGCGGCTGGGTGGCCAACCGCTGGTGCGAGCTGCTGCCCCTGCCCACCGCCACGCGCCAGCACCTGATGAGCCTGGACAGCCCGCTGCTGCGGCTGGAGCTGGTGGCCGACATGCTGAGCCGCGGCGGCATCGACGGCAGCCGGCCTTGAAGCCCGATTTACTATTCTTTTGATAGCTTATGGCGCTTGCTGCACGGGCGCCAGACCTGATTTGTTCAAGAATCGGCGCGTCCCAGCACGGCCCGCAGCGTGTCGATCAGGATCCCCACATCGCCGGCCAGGCTGCGCCGCGCCACGTAGTCCAGGTAGTAGCGCTGCTTGATGGGCATCACCTGCTCGACGTAGGCGCGCTCGGGGTCACTGGCGGCGGCCAGCAGGCGCTCTTCGTCGCGAAACTCGATGGTTGCCCGATCCGTGACGCCCGGGCGCACCGACAGGATCAGGCGCCGCGCCTCGTCCGGGTACAGCGCCATGTAGCGCGGCACCTCGGGGCGCGGGCCGACCAGGCTCATGTCGCCCCGGATCACGTCCAGCAGCTGGGGCAGCTCGTCCAGCTTGGTGCGGCGCAGCCAGCGCCCGGCGCGCGTCACGCGCGCGTCGCCAGCCACCGTGATCAGCGGCCCGGCCTGCGACGACCGCACGCGCATGGTGCGGAACTTGTGGATGTGAAACAGCCGCCCATGGCGTCCCACACGCTGCTGGCGAAACAGCGCCGGCCCCGCCGAATCCAGCCGCACCCACAGGGTGATGGCGACCATCAGCGGCAGCGCCAGGGCCAGCGCCGGCAGCGCCAGCGCCAAGTCGAACAGGCGCTTGGCGGCGTCGGAACGCGCGCGGTTCATCGCCACGCCCCTGACACCGCACACGACGGTCGGCCCAGGCTCATGACGGCTTCCGGTACACGTGCAGCAGCACCGCATGCCGCCGCACCCAGGGCGACAGCAGCAGGTCGGCGCCGTACAGCGCGTCGTCGATCCAGCGCCCCGGCGCGCCCAGGCGGGTGGCGGCCGAAAAGCTGGCCAGCAGGCCGAACCCGTACACCGCCTCGGCGGGCGGGAAGTCCGCGCGCGTGAAGAAGCGCCAGCCGTTACGGCGCGCGCCGAAGCGCGACCACAGCGGCTCCAGCGGCGTGCGCCCGTTGTCCAGCGTCACCAGCAGGCCACCGGGGCGCAGATGCGCCGCCACCAGTTGCTCCAGCGTGGCCTGCGCGTCAGCCACCGAGGAGCGCCCCAGCCGGTGCACCCCGCCCAGCACCGACTTCATGACGATCAGGTCCCACCGACCTCGCAGCGCCCGCAAATCCTGCACGCTGTGGACGACGCGCGCGGCTTCCTGCGGCGCCAAGCGGGCCCGGTGGCGCGCCTCGATGGCCGGCAGGCTGGCGGCATCCAGGGCCGAGCACTCCACCTGCCGCACCAGGCCCAGCATCAACGGGGCCAGCGCCGACTGCGCCCCGGCGCCGAGTTCCAGCCCGCGCTCGCCGTGCCAGTGAGCGAAGTCGCGCGCGAACGCCCGCCAGGGCCTGGCCCAGGCGCGCGCGCTCCAGCCGAACCAGGGCCAGGGCGAATCGGCCCGCGCCGCCGTCATCGCAGGCAGGCCCTCAGCGCCGCGATGACCCTGGCCTGCTCTTCGTCGCTCATGGCCGTGAACAATGGAATGCTGAACATGCGCTGATAGGCGGCTTCGGCCACGGGATAGTCCTCGGCCCGCAGACCGTAGCGGTCGCGCCAGTAGGGCTGGCGATGCAGCGGCACGAAATGCACGCTGGTGCCGATACCGGCCTCGGACAGCGCCTGCACCACCTCGTCGCGCGTCACCCGCGCGGCATCCGACAGGCGCGGCACGAACAGGTGCCAGGCGTGCGCATCGCCCGCGGGCGCCTGGGCGGGCAGCGCCAGCGGCAGGCCCTGGAGCTGCTCCAGGTAACGTGCCGCCAGCTGGTGGCGCCGCTGCACGAACGCCGGCAAACGCGCCAGCTGCACGCGGCCCAGCGCGGCGGCGATGTCGGTCAGGTTGTACTTGAAGCCGGGGGCGACGACTTCGTAGTACCAGGCCGGCGTGCGGCTGGTGAAGCGGTCGAAGGCATCGCGGCTGATGCCGTGCAGGCGCATCACCTTCATGCGCGCCGCCAGCGCGTCGTCATGCGTGACCACCATGCCGCCCTCGCCCGTAGTCATGGTCTTGTTGGCGTAGAAGCTGAACACCGCCGCCGCGCTGGGCAGGCGACCCACCAGCGTGCCGCCGCTGGTGGTGGGCAGCGCGTGCGCCGCGTCCTCCACCACCTGCAGGCCGTGGCGGCGCGCGATGTCGAAGAGGGCCGCCATGTCGCAGGCCAGGCCGCCGTAGTGCACTGGCAGGATGGCCTTTGTGCGTGGCGTGATCGCCGCTTCGACGGCGGCCGGATCGATGTTGAGCGTGACTGGATGGACGTCCACCAGCCGCGCATCGGCGCCCAGGTAGCGCGCCACCTCCACCGTGGCGGTGAAGGTCAGCGTGGGTGCGATCACCTCGTCGCCCGGGCCCACGCCGATCGCCTCCAGCGCCAGGTGCAGGCCGGCGGTGGCGGAGTTGACGGCAATCGCCTGCACGCCGCCACCCAGGTAGGCGGCAAACTCCTGCTCGAAGGCGTGTGTCTCGGGCCCCGTCGTCACCCAGCCCGAGCGCAGGGCGCGCGCGACGGCGTCGATCTCGGCCTGGCCGATGTCGGGACGGGCAAACGGGATGAAAGCGGTGGAATCACTCATGCAGGAAAGTATTGTCCGCGCCACGCGGACGCGGGTGCGTCAGCGTGTAAGACGCGTCACGGCGGCCGGTGCCACGCGGCCGCGCCAGATATCCCACAGCCCGCGCCAGCCACCCAGGCCGTAGCCCAGGTGGTAGGCCGCGATCACCAGGGGCAGCCGCCACGCCAGACCCAGTTCGCGTGCCTGCCTGGCGGCCAGCACGCTGGCAGTCAGCAGGTACGCGGCGTACAGCCCCAGCAAGGCCACCAGACCCAGATGAAAAGCCGGCGCAAGCACCACGCAGACAGCGCAAGCAGCTATGAAAACCATAGGAACCAATTGTCGCACCGAACCGGCTTGCCGGTGCTTGCGCAGCACGAATGGCCGCCAGTAACCGTATTGCAGCTGCTGCCCGAACAGCTGCCGCGGCGAGCCGCGCGGCTGGTAGCCGGAGCGGATGCGCGCGCTCTGCCACACGCGCCCGCCGGCCAGGCGGATGCGCAGGTTGTGCTCGTCGTCCTGGTTGCGCACCAGCGTCTCGTCGAAGCCGCCCACGCGCGCGAGCGTCGCTCGCGGCCAGCAGCCGAGGTAGACGGTATCGACCTCGCCCTCGAAATCGACGTCGCGCGAGCGCGCGCCGCCCACCACCCAGCGGCTTTGGAAGGCGGCGGCGATGGCCCGCCCCCAGGCGCCCTGCCCGCGCGCCACCCAGGGACCGCCCACGTTGTCGGCGCCGCTGCGCTCAAGGGCCGCGATGCACTCGGCCACGTAGTCGGGCGCGAACTGGGTGTGGATGTCCATGCGCACGATGACTTGTCCGCGCGCCCGCGTCAGGCAGGCGTTCAGGCCGGTGGAGACGATGCGGCCGGGGTTGTCCAGCACGCGCAGCCGGGCGTCGGCGGCGGCCCGCTCCACCAGCCGCGCGTGCGTGCCGTCGTCGCTGGCGCCGTCGGCCACCAGCAGCTCCATCTGCCAGCCGTCCGGCAGGCGCTGCGCCAGCGCGCAGTCGCAGAAGGCATCGATGTGGGCGCGCTCGTTGCGGCAGGGCGCGATGATGCTGACCAGACCGGCTTGGCCCGGGGCGGCCAGCGGCGGCAGCGGTGGCGTGGCGCGGGTATCGGTCACCGGGCCGGCTCCCGCAGCAGGCGCCGGTACAGCGCGTCCATGGCGTCCATCTGCACGCGCCGGTCACCGTCGCGAGCGATGCGCTCGGCGTTTTCGGCGCCCCAGGCGGCCGCGCGCGTGTCGTCGCGCAGCAGCGCCAGCCAGCGTGCCGCCAGGGCCTCGGTGTCGCCCACCGGCACCAGCGCCTCGGCCTGCAGCCACTCGCGGTTGGCCGGCAGGTCGCTGGCGATGACGGCCAGGCCGCAGGCCATGCTCTCCAGCACCGAGACCGAGGTGGCGTCGCTCTCGGGCACGCTGATCGACAGCTTGCAGCGCGCCAGCACGACGGCCATGCCGGCGTCATCGAGCCGGCCGTGGAACTGCACCGCATCGTGCAGCGCCAGCCGATCGACCAGCGCGCGCAGCGCGCCTTCCTGGCTGCCGCCACCCAGCAGGTGCAGGCGCGCATCAGGCTGCTGCGCGTGCACCTGGGCGAAGGCACGCAGGATGAGGTCGATGCGGTAGTTGGCCTCCCAGATGCGCAGGCTGACTGCCTCCGCCCGGGGTTTGCCGGCCCAGGGCGCCGGCGCGAAGCGGCTGCGCTCCACGCCCCAGTGGATCAGCGCGGCTGGCACGCCTGGGGCCAGGCTGTGGGCCACCGCCAGCAGGTCCTGTGAATCCCCCGTCACCAGCCGCGCCCGGCGCAGGCTCCAGGCCGTCAGCCAGCGCTTGAGCGCGCTTTCGCGCGGCGTCACCAGCAGGTCAGTGCCCCAGGCGGTCAGCACCAGCGGCTGCATGCCGGCGCGCGCGGCCAGGTAGCCGTAGGAGGTGACGTAGTGCGCGTGCACGATGTCCGGTCGCAGCCGCGCCAGGGCGCGCCGCGCCTCGCCCACGCGCCACAGCCAGTCGCGCGAGTGGCGCACCGGGCGCAGCACGATCTGCTGCACGCCCTCGATGGGCGCCGGCCGCGCCGTCACCAGCGACACGCGCCAGCCGCGCGCCAGCATCTCGCGCGCCCAGCGCTGCACGTGCACGCTGCTGGCATCGCCCAGCAGGCACAGGTGAAGATGAGCAGCCCCACGCTCCCCCGCTGCGCGTGGCCCGCTGGCCGTGCCGGCCGCGGGGCTGCCAGAGTCAGCCCCTCTTCGGGCTGTCCGACCTCGCGCAGCCGAGGTCGGAGCCGCAGCCCTCAGCCCCGAGGGGGCCGCGGCCGCCCGGGGGCGGCCCGGCGGTGGCTGGGGGACGCTCACGAACCCAGCCCCTGTCGCCAGCGCTGGTAGGCCGATTGCAGATCGGGGTGCGCGGCCAGCCAGCGCTCGTCGGCCTCGCGCGTGTCGCCCACCACCCGGGCCGGGCTGCCGGCCAGCACGGCAAAGTCGGCAAACGCCCCGCGCACGCGAGCGTGCGCCGCTACCAGCGTGCCGTGGCCCAGCGTGGTGCCGGCCTCGATGGTGCTGTGCGGGCCGATGAAGCAGCGCTCGCCGATGACGATGGGCGCGCGCATCACCACGGCCTCCAGCTCGGCGCCCGACAGGCCCGCCGCCACGCGCACCGCGCGGTGCGTGCTGTGGCTGACCATGCTGACGAAGTTGGTGACCTGCGTGCCGCGCCCGATGCGCACGCCGGCGCTCGCCTCGATGAAGCAGAAGTGGCCGATGAACACATCGTCGGCCAGCGCCAATGCGCCTTCGTGCTCGATGCACACGGTGGGCGACAGGCGCGTGGCCGGCCGCAGCGCGCCGGCGCTGGCTTCGCCAAACAGCGTGCGAAAGAATAGCAGGCGCCAGCGCCGACGGCGCAGGCGGTTGAGCGCGGCGCGCAGCGCGGTGGTCATGGGACCGCCTCCGGAGCGGGGACTTGCGACCAGCGCGCCAGGCGCCAGAAGTACCAGC
>MKTG01000019.1:0-1118 GCA_001897615.1 Burkholderiales bacterium 68-10 | reverse complement strand
GCCCAGCGCCAGCGCGCCGACAAACGCCACCTGCCCCACCAGCGCGAGGCGAAACGCCCAGCGCTGCGCGCGCCAGGCCATGGTCACCACCGCCAGCGGCGCGGCCACGAAATGCGCCGCGATGTAGGGCGCCAGCGCACGCGCCAGCTCGCCCGCTTCCCGCCAGGGCGGCCCGAACACGCGCTCGAACAGCCACGGCCCAGCCAGCAGCAGCACCGCCATCAGGCCGATGGCCAGCACGCCCAGCAGCGCCATCACCTGCCGCACCGTGCGCTGCGCCTCATCAGCCGAGGCAGCCACCAGGCGCGGGTACAGCGCCTGCGACACCGCGCTGCCCACCAGCGTGGCTGGCGCCTTCAGGTAGCGCAGCGCCAGGCCCCAGAAGCCGGCGGCCGCCTCGCCCGACCAGGCCACCAGCAGCGCCACCGCCAGCGCGTCCTGCAGCAGGCCCAGAAAGGCGTGCGGCGTGTTGATGAAGGCAAAGTCGCGGTGCCGCCGCGCCGCCTGCCGCATCTGCCCACGCAGCGCGGCGGACGCCGGCGCCAGCAGGGCGCGCCAGCCGCCAGCCGGCGCCGGCCGCCACAGCCCGCCGCAGGCCAGCAGCTGCGCCAGCAGCGGCGCCAGCGCCAGCGCCCAGGCGCCCTCGGCACCGGCGGCGGCGCCGCGCCACAACGCCCAACCCAGCGCCAGTTGCAGCACCGCCGCGCCGCCGTACTGAAGCACGCGGCTCGCCGCCAGCACGCCAAAGCGTTCGGCGCGGTTGGCCCACAGCATAAGTACCTGCAGCAAGCCGGCCGTGGCCAGCGCCAGCGGCAGCAGCGCCGCCAGCGGCAGCACACCCAGCGCGTGCAATGCCCAGGCCAGCGGCACGCCCAGTCCCACTGCCGCCAGCAGCAGACGCAGCGCCAGCGCCAGCAGCGCGCGCGCCTCGTCCTCGGTGCGTGCCAGCGGCAGCGCCTGCTCGTAGCGCAGGCTGGCGGCCACCGCCAGCGCCGCCGCCACGGTGGCGAACTGGGTGTACAGGCCAAACGCTTCGGGCGTGAACAGGCGGGTGATGAACGGCCCCAGCAGCAGGGGCAGCAGCTGCGCCAGCGCGCCGCCGCCCAGCAGGGTGAGCA
>MKTG01000018.1:21716-34977 GCA_001897615.1 Burkholderiales bacterium 68-10 | reverse complement strand
AGTGGTTGGTCGGCCTCGATATGAACTGATGATGAAAAAACTTGCATGGTTTTCTATTGTTGACATCAATAGAGGCGAAGCCGACAGCTCAGACATTTCCAACGACCACAATCCACGAAGCGGCCACGCTTACGCAGCAACTCCATCTCGATTGCTAACGCCCTACGTGCAGAAGGCACGAACAACCACTCCACTCCATCCCATGTCCCGCGCACAAAATTGCAGTCCGCCTCATAATATGGGTAGAACTTACTAAAAGACGCACTGCATCCAGGGGATTCTGGCGCAACGATAGATGACCAACTCCCATCCAGTTGTTTATCCCAGCGAGTTAACAAACGAAGCATGTGGCGCTGGCTCAAACCCAATCGATACTGCGCCACATGGACGGTCGAAAAGCCTGGGCTTTCGTCAACACATCCAAACAATAACATTGAAAAATCATCATGATCGGCAAGCTCGCCAATTGGCATGAAACAGGGTTGAGAACTGTCGTGGGTCGCAAGCACTTGGTGTACGCGCTTGCCAATCCCAGCGAAAGCGTGCGTAGGGTGAGAGCTTAAGATTGAGTTCGGAAGATTCGCAATCGTTTTTCCAAGTGCACCTGAGTTAGTTCTTGGCGGCCATGAGTCTGGCGGTGCACGCCAGAAAGGCCGTGCTCCGTAAAAATGTGGCACAAGCAATTCTTCGAAGTCAAAGTGTGACCTCAAAAAAGGCAGTACGCCACCATTATCTCGAATACTTCGAGCCACCGGTTTGAGCGCCGCACGCACGTACAGAATTCCAGAGGTAGTCTGAAGCATACCGCTGCCTCTACTTGCTTGAGCCGCACTGGCTGTGACACAAACTAGCCAAACCGCTCTGTTGCCGATGCGCTACAAATTCTCTGTGCGAGCCTCTTCGCGCGTATGAGCAAAGAACAATTTTTCCCAGCAGAACATTGAGCATTGCATCAAATCTACGGCAATCCCAGCATTTCTGCAGCACAAAAGACAGCGACAAAAACCAGCGTGCCGACGCGCTAGGATATGGTTCGCTTCGCAATTGCTGCGAAAAGTCCTCGTGCGTACCAAAGAACAACCGTTTGGCGAGTTTCTTCAGCTTCAGGCCTACGGGAATCAACTCGGGAGCGTGGAGGTGGTACACGTCCGCATCAAGTTCCAGGGCCTTGGCCAACACGCGCGCTGGCGCGTGGCGCATACGATCCAGCCGCCCTTTGGATGCGCCGGCATCCACGATCCGTACACCGCTTTTCTCCTCATCACCCTTGCCATCGGCCACGACCAGGTCGACCATGAATCCCTTCCGCGCCAGCGAGGCACATTCCTTGTGGAAGATGCGGATGTCGAAGCGGGAGTGGACGGAGGTGAGATGACACAGCTTAATCATCTCCAGGCTCCACTTTTCAATACTACTCTTTCGATGGAACCCGGGGAATTCATGATTAGCTTATTCTTCAGCATTTTCTGACGTGACAACGCTTTAGCATACAATCCTGCAGTAAATCCAAAAATCATGTAGGTATAATCTTTCGCCGCAAGATATGCAATCAACAAAATTACAGCAAACATATAAATTGCGACATCTTTATACGAATATTTGATTGCAATTAATTTTCTCCCGCCTTTTAACAGAAAAAATAGTCCAAAGATAAATAGCAAGAAACCGAATATTCCCAGGTCCGCCCACGCCGATAAAATGTTGTGCGCATAACCGCCAATGCCGTCTTTTGGCACATATGCAGCATAAGAACCGAATAGCGGATGCTCTCGAATAATATTCACAGCCTCGTTCGACAATACCATTCGGCTTTCACCAGAACTAGAGTGCATGATGTCCAAAAGCTGAATCATTCGTGTCTGGGGCAAAAGGGACGTAAGTTCTTTTATGTCTACTAACACGATGATCGCAAGCGGTAGCATGGCGAGAACAGATAGCAAGCGAGCTGCCGTGGACTTAAAAACCACGAACCACCAAAAAACAAGTCCGGCAGCCAGAAAGAATACGAATTCTGAACGAGCGCCATTGAGAAATAACAGAACAAGGGAGCAGACGAAGACGATGGATGCGCGCGAGAAACGCCTATCGACAAGCAGGGCAAGCACACTGACAACCAGCGCAGACCGTGCAAAGCCTTGATACGTGGCGACCGACTCTTCGTCGCCAGCCATCGCGCGCAGATAGAACAGTCCATCGGTTGCGTTGGTGATCGATATCAGGAGCATGCCTATCAGCGACGCAATCAAAATACGCATCAAACCACTCGACTCGATATTAAGACTGCGCCCCACAGCGTAACAAGCGATATTGGCCAGTATGCCGCGGAGACTCCAATCCAAAACCTCCGCCTTGGTGCTGTCGAAATGACTACTGAACGATTGATATGAAATCAGCGTGATGCACCAATAAAGAATTATGAGCCAGAAAACGCGGTCAATATTAAAAAATTCTTTGCGTCGCAACATTCCCCAAATCACCAGTGGCAGCAGGCTGGAAACCACGACAACGGAAACCGGCGAAAAGAATCCCCCAAGAAATGGCGGGATTACGCCAAGAGCAATGGCGGTGTGATAAAAGAAAAATCCGGGAAACAACAAAAAGAGGAAGAGGTAGCCAAGCCGGCGCTCCAACCCCGTCCTCGTGAATTTCGTAATACCAAACTTCATATCTATGTCAGCACCGAGACGGTAGATCAAAATTTCTTTTATCCATTGAGCTGGGTCAAGCCTGAACGCCAATAAATTGCTGGTGCCACCGGCAGAAATTAACCCATCGCCACACCTGCCAGGAAAATGGTTTGTTGCCCGCCATGATTCGGTCGAACTCTTGAAGCAACTTGGTTTGATCAAGAAATGGAAGGGCGAGATCGGGACGCAACCATTCACGCACGGTGCCGGACATACCGAACAACCAGGTTTTCTCTGGCGTGGCAAAACCGATTTTGTCGCGGCGATCGAGCACATCGTCAGGAACGATGCCGCGCATCGCGGCGCGAAAAACATGCTTGGTTTCGCCTTGTGGAGAAACCAGAAAGTGCTCGGGCATGGAGAGCAGCAGGTTTGCCATGTCCAGCGTCAGAAACGGCACGCGGCTTTCGACGGAAAAGCGCATGGAGTTGCGGTCACCGTGCCGAAGCAGCGCGCTCAAGCCCCGTCGATGCAAGGACAGCGCCAGTTCAGCCATGACGCGTCGTTGCTTTTCATCCAGTTCGGGGCGTTGGCGTGGTTTGATCAAATGAACGCCGGCGTCGCTCAGCGCCCCGGGGTGTATCCATGCGGGCACGGACGTTCTGCCGTCGAGGCGACGCAGTGCTTCGTACAGGCGGCCCTGGGTAACTTCGGAGGCAAGATATTTGGCCGCCAGTAACCGGCTGCGCCCTGGCCACTGGGCCCAGCCGTTGAAGAACTGAGAGGCTTGGGCGAGCTGCCCTGCTTCGAGAAGGCTGCGCAGCCGCTGGCCGGGATAGCCGATATAGCCGGCCAGCATTTCATCGGCCCCCTGGCCGTCCAGGGTGACGGTGATGCCGGCTTCGCGCGCCAGTTGAAACACGCGGTACTGGGCGTAGATGCTGGTGCTGCCAAAGGGCTCGCCCTGGGCGAGGATCATGTCGTCCAGGTCGCGCGCCAGTTCGGCGCCGGTGGCGCCGACCTTGTGCACGACGGCGCCGACGTGGGCGTTGACCTGGTCGACCCAGCGCTCTTCGTTCACGTCGCTGCCGGCGGCGATGAAGCTGAAGGTGTGGATGGGCATGTCGGGCTCGACATGGCGCATGGCGCAGACCACGGCGGACGAGTCGATGCCGCCCGACAGGGCCGCGCCCAGCGGCACGTCACTGCGCAGGTGCAGGCGGATGTTCTGCAGGAACTGCTCACGCACCTGCTCGACCGCGTCGGCAAAGGTCCAGCCGGGGCGCTCTTCAATGGATGGGGTCCACCAGCGCTGTGGGGCATTGGCTTGTCCGGTGCTCATGTCGACCGTCAGCCAATGCCCGGGCAGCAGGTGATGCACGCCGGCGAAGAAGCTATCCGGCCCGCTGTCGTAGTCGCCATGCACCAGGTAGTCGTAGGCACGCTGCCAGTTCAGTCGCGGCTTGCCGGGCAGCAGTTTCAGCAGGGCGGGCACCTCGGAGGCAAAGCGAAATCCTTCGGCCCTGCTGCTATAGAAAAAGGGCTTGATGCCGAAGGCGTCGCGCACGCAGGTCAGACTGTGGCTTTGACGGTCGAGCACGGCAAAGGCAAACATGCCCGCCAGGCGCGGCAGGCAGGTGTGGCCCCATCTGGCCCATGCAGCCAACAGCACTTCGGTATCGGAGTCGGACGAAAAACTGTGTCCCAAGGCTTGCAACTCGGCGCGCAGCTCGCGGTAGTTGTAGATCTCGCCGTTGAAGACGATGACCCAGCGCCCGTCGCGGGAGTGCATGGGCTGGTGGCCGGCTGCGCTCAGATCGATGATGGACAGGCGCGTCTGCGCCAGACCCACGGTCGCCCCGCCCATGGTGAACAGGTTGTGCCCGTTGTCGTCCGGCCCGCGTCGGCGCATGGCGCGCAGGGCTTGGGGCAGACTGGCTTCGGCTTGGACGTGTTGGGTCCACCAACCTCCGGCTATTCCGCACATATTCAATTATCGCAAATAATATTGTCGTTCAGCCGAAAGCGATCCGCCTGTTAACGACGTGCATCAGGAGAGCGGCGTAAATGAAATATCCAATAATATTTACCACGCTTATCAAGGAGAGAAACCACATGAGGCCAAGGCCTGACGATTTTGCCACGTAAAACACCGCAATCAAGGCGATGAGCACAAAGCCATCATATATCAGCTTGAATTCTTGGGCTTGCAACACCGAAAGTGAACGACTTAAAGGACTGACGACCAAGGCAGCATAGAACCAAGGCGCGACGATCATCGCCATTTGACCCGCATCAGCCCATTTTTGGCCGAAAATAAATGGCATGAGCCAGTTTGCGAACAGCAGGACACCGATGAGCGGAATCAGCCCAAACAGTGCCATTTTTTTCATGATTGAATAAAACAAGGTGCGGGCCTGTGTGCCATTACGCTCCACCACGGCTTTCGACAGTTCCATCTGAAATACATCTGCCACTGCCGTACCAATTTGTGAATTTGGAACTGCAACCACCATTCGGGACAAACCGAACAAACCGGCTGCAGTTGCACCGTACAACGACGCCATCATCGGCACAGGCAACGTGAGTGTCAGGCTGTCTAGCCAAGTCGACGGGGTTTCGATCAGGGGATATTTTTTGTATTTCTTGGCAATTTTCTTGAGTCTGTCGATGCCAAAGCCATCTGGTCTGCTGTGTGAAAAATGACGTCGCGTCGCAATAGTCAGTCGAGTCATGGATGTGCACGCACCTGCCAGTTCGGCCAGAAACAAACCGACGACTCCGCCCCCGAAAAGTCCAAGGCCAACACGGGTGGTGGCATTGGCGGCCGATTTGGCAACCGATGCCTTTGTAATGCTTTTGATCAAACCTGCGCGCAGCGCCCACGAACGATTTACCATGAAGGTGCCGTGGCATATGAAAATGATGGCTGCCAGCATCGGCGCCCAGTCAGGCAGCAGCCCGAATTCGAGCGTATTCGAATGCTTGAGGCCCCACAAGATTGGCAGTCCAATAACTGACATCACCACAACCAGGATGATGGCGAGTCGATGGACGTCGTGCGACTCCTTGTCATTCTCGGCAATCAATAAGGCATGTTCATATCGCAAGGACAGAGTGGATGCCCAAAAGCCAAAAAATGCGACGAACAAGGAGATGACGCCAATCTCGGCGGGCGAATAGAGTCGCGTCACGATCGGCATGGCACCAATGGTGATGATTTGCGCGGTGGCGCTGCCCCCAACCAAAATGCTCACGCTTCGGGCGAACGATGCCCGTGGCAGCAGACGACTCAGCGCGGCTTTCAGTCTGGATGGCATTATTATTTTTATAGCTTCTCTCGCTTGCTGGACAAGCGCTGGAGGCCAATTTGGTCAATGAAAATACGGTGTGCTGATGACAGCATGCATCCTGGGCTGCGTTGACCAACGGGGGTAGCTTGCTTCTTCATTGATAGCTGCTGACGCTTGCCCCGCCTGGGCTGGGTGCCGATTTGGCTTGTAGGTGGATGCGGCGTGGCTCGTGCCCACTCTTCCTGTCCGGGGGGGAGTGCGCTGAGGACGGCGCCGCCGTAGGTGTTGGCAAAGGCCACGGCGGTTTCAATCACGTCGGGGCCAAAGCTTGGCGCGAACTCCAGGGTTTCGCTTTCTCCGGCGCGCAGCAGGGCGCTGATGCTGTCTGGAGTCAACATGCGGGCGCTCTTTTTTCCATCAAATGCCGACGTTGGCAATGGCCTCGGCTATGCGGCTGATGCTGCCTTTGTCCAGATAAGGGTGCATGGGCAGGCTGAGCACCTTTTGCGCCAGGGCGTCGCCCACGGGCAGGTGGGTAGCGGGTTTCAACATACCTGCAACTTCAGGTGCTTGCCACAGGCCTGCAGATATTTGCGTACCGTGGCGATGGACGGCGAGTGTTTACCGGTGGCCAGCGCGCGCTCCAGGCGTGCCACGGCGGGTGCCTGGGTGCCCATGCGGGCCGCGAGTTGCGCCTGGCTCAGGCCGGCCTGGTGGCGCGCCTGGAGCAAGGCGTCGAGCAATTCGCCTTCTTCGCGTTCGATACGCTGTACCTCGGCTTGAACGCCGGGGCGGTCGAGCAGCTGGCGAATGATGTCGTCATGGGTTGCCATGTTTCACCTCTTTCATGCGACGAGTCAGCACGATGTAGCGCGCGGCCAGGTGGTCGGGCAAGGCAAGGATGTCGTCTCACACAGCATCGCTGTCGTAGCGGATCGTGTGTTCCAAGCTTGAATGCCCTCGATAATAACAAATTTGTTATTCAAACGCGCAGCGCTTGCACAATGCGTTCTTGCGCTGCCGCATCCAGATACGGGTGCATGGGCAGGCTCAGCACCTTTTGCGCCAGGGCGTCGCCCACGGGCAGGTGGGCGGCGGGGTCGGCCACGGCGGGCTGGCGGTTGAGCGGGATGGGGTAGTGCACGGCGGTGGGGATGCCGGCTGCCTTCAGACGCTCTTGCACCTGGTCGCGGTGGGCGACCTGGACGGTGTATTGGGCCCAGGCGCTGGTGTTGTGGGGTTCGACGTGGGGGGGCATCGCCACCGTCATCGCGAGCGAAGCGTGGCGATCCAGGGCGGCGGCGGTAGTGGCGCTCTGGATTGCCACGTCGCCTGCGGCTCCTCGCAATGACGGGCTCGGGTCGTCATCGCGAGCCCGAAGGGCGTGGCGATCCAGGACGGCGCTTGCGATGAGGGCGGCCGTGGTGATTGGGGCGCCGGGCTGGATTGCCGCGTCGCCTGCGGCTCCTCGCAATGACAAGAACAACTGGGCGTAGCGCGCCGCCACTTGCTGGCGCAGCGCGATTTCCTCGTCCAGCACGGCCAGCTTGGGCAGCAGGATGGCGGCTTGCAGGGTGTCCAGCCGGCTGTTGACGCCGACGCGCACGTGGTGGTAGCGGCGGTCTTGCCCGTGGCGGGCGATCTGGCGCAGCACGGTGGCCAGCTGGTCGTCGCTGGTGAAGATGGCGCCGCCGTCGCCGTAGCAGCCCAGCGGCTTGCTGGGGAAGAAGCTGGTGCAGGCAATGGTCGTCAGGTTGCAGCTCTTGCGGCCTTTGTAGGTGGCGCCAAAGCTCTGGGCGGCGTCTTCGATGACGGGCAGGCCGTGCCTGGCGGCGATGGCGTTGATGGCATCGTAGTCGGCGCACTGGCCGTACAGGCTGACGGGGATGATGGCGCGGGTGGCGGGGGTGATGGCGGCTTCGAGCAGGGCCGGGTCGAGGTTGCTGGTGCGGGCGTCAACGTCCACGTACACCGGCCTGGCGCCCAGCAGGGCCACGGTTTCGGCGGTCGCGATGTAGGTGAAGCCGGGGGTGATGACCTGGTGCCCCGGGCCGATGCCCAGCGCCATCAGGGCGATTTGCAGGGCGTCGGTGCCGTTGGCGACGCTGACGCAGTGGCGGGCGCCGGTGTAGGCGGCCAGTTTTTCTTCCAGCTCGGCCACTTCGGGGCCGAGGATGAACTGGCCGTGGGCCAGCACGCGGGCGATGCCGGCGTCGATGTCGGCCTTGAGCTGCTGGTATTGGGTTTTGAGGTCGATGAAGTCCATGGGGTTCAGTGCGGTTGCCAGGGGTTGATCAGGGCCAGGCCGTCGATCGCTTCGAAATCCTTGGTGTTGCGGGTGACCAGCGCCATTCCGGCCGCCAGCGCAATCGCCGCAATCTGGGCGTCTTCGGTGTGGATGGGCTGGCCTGCGTGCTTGCGTTGTGCACGCACCAGGGCGTAGTGCTGGGCGGCGCCGCCGTCGAAATCGATGCAGCGCCCGCGAAAGTCGTCGTTGAAGATTTGATGCGCGGCCCGTGCCAGCGCGTCGCGGCGCTTGCCAGCCGGCAACACGGCGATGCCGGCCAGTATTTCAGCTTGGGTAACGGCGCTGGTATGCAGCAGGCTGGACGCCTGCCCGGCAAACCAGTCCAACACGGCTGGCGCGGGCTTGTCACGCATCAGTTCCGACAGGACGTTGGTGTCGAGCAGAAAACCGGTGCTCATGGCTTGTCGAAGTCTGGCAGCGGGCGCGCGGGCTGGCGAGCTGGCACGGGAAGATCCTCTGCACCCAGACCTTTGAAACGCTGGTTGATGCGCAGGGCGAAGTCCAGGCCATCGACCGCGGTCGATTCTGCGGCCAGGGTGCTTTGCAGAATGTTTCGGACCTCTTGCTCCATGGACAAGCCGTGTCGCGCGGCGCGCAGCCGCAAGCTGACCTTGAGTTGGTCGTCCAGGTTTCGGATGGTGATGCTGCTCATGGCGGCGGTCCTTGCATTGATGGCAATGCAATCATTTTAGGTGTCCAGGGCCTGTTCAGAGGGCGACGTACTGCTCTGCCCGGGCACCGGGTACGGCATCCAGGTTGATGCGGGCATCGAAGCTGACAAAGCGGCAGCCGTGGCGCACGGCCAGGCCCAGCAGGTAGCTGTCGGTGATCTGGCGATGGCCCAGCAGGCGCTGCCAGTGCACGCGGTCGGTGTCCAGCAGGCTGTAGTCGTCGGGCACGAAGGCGTGGGCGGGGTGCGCCAGGGCCTGGGCCAGGCGGCTGGCCACGGTGGCCAGGGGCAAGGCCTGCGGGTAGGCCGGCTGGGCCATGATGCGCAGGCAGCCGTTCTGGGTGAGCGGGCACGAAGCCCAGCCGTGGCCGATCTCCTGCACCAGCCATTGGCTGGCGCGGGCATGGTGGACGTGCCCGGCGTCGAGCAGCGCGATCAGCACGTTGACGTCCAGCAGGGCACGCATGCTCACACGCCCTCGGCATCGCGCAGGCGGTCGATGAGTTCGTTGCTTACGATCACGCCGCGCGGCGGGAAAGGGGTGAAGCCGGTCAACGCCGAGGTCGCGGTTTCGGGGGTATCCATCACGGTGACATCGTCTGTACGAGTCAAGGCCTGCCGCACCAGGCGCGAGATGACCTTGCCGACCGCCACGTTTTCCTGGCGCGCCATCTCCTTGGCCGCAGCCATCACATCGGGTTCAATGTCCAGCGTGGTGCGCATGGCGGGCTCCTTCATCATGATGATTAAACATCTTGATGTTATCGCATCATGATGCATTTCGCTTGACGACAAGCGTGCCTTGTAATGTGTAGCGCGCGCCCGTGTGCTGGCACACCGCCTCGCCCTGGCCCTGCGTGGGCAGGTCGAGCTGCTCGCCGAACTCGCTCATCCAGCCGATTTGCCGGGCCGGCACGCCGACCATGAGGGCGTAGGCGGGCACGTCCTTGTTGACGACGGCGCCGGCGCCCACAAAGGCGTATTCGCCGATGGTGGTGCCGCAGACCACGGTGCAGTTGGCGCCCAGGGTGGCGCCTTTTTTGACCAGGGTGGCGCGGTATTCGCTTTTGCGCTCGATCAGCGAACGCGGGTTGTAGACGTTGGTGAAGACCATGCTGGGGCCGCAGAACACGCCTTCTTCCAGCGTGACGCCGTCATACACGCTGACGTTGTTCTGCACCTTGCAGCGGTCGCCGATGACGACCTGGTTGCCGACGAAGACGTTCTGGCCCAGCGAGACGCCCTGGCCGATGCGCGCGCCGCCGCACACGTGCACGAAGTGCCAGACGCGCGAGCCGTCGCCGATCTGCGCGCCTTCATCGACGATGGCGCTGGGGTGGATGGTGGTGGTCATGGGTTTGCGGGTTTATCGTCATTGCGAGCGCAGCGAAGCAATCCAGTGCGGCGCAATATTTGGACAGCCGATGCTGGATTGCCACGTCGCCTGCGGCTCCTCGCAATGACGATCCCCGTCATCGCGAGCGAAACCAGCCTTCAGCCGCGAGCGCAGCGTGGCGGGTGGCGATCCAGGGCGCATTACAGCCGCCCGACAAAAGGATGCACCTCCCCGGCCTCGCCGCGCACCGGCTGGGCGCTGCGGATGACGTTGACGGTCTCGATGCAGTGGCGCGCGTCGGTCAGGCCGTAGCCGCGGCCGGCCAAGATTTCGCGGTAGCTGGTGGTGTGCAGTTCGGTGAAGCCTTCGGAAAATTCAAGCTGCTCGCCGCTGATGTCGATGCTGCGGAAGGTGGACTTCTTGCCCTTGACGTCGTCGGGCAGGTCGCCCGCGTCGATGGACAGGAACCAGCGCACGCGGGCGCGTTCGTATTCGAGGTAGCCGGCGGCCTTGGCTTCGCCGCTGTAGTGCACCACGTTGCGTTGCAGCTTGCCGAAGACGAAGTGCAGCATGTCGTAGAAGTGCACGCCGATGTTGGTGGCCACGCCGAAGGATTTGCGCGGATCGCCCTTCCAGCTTTCCATGTACCACTTGCCGCGGCTGGTGATGTAGGTCAACTCGACGTCGAACTTGCGGTCGGCCGGGGCGGCGGCGACCTTGTCGCGCAGGACGAGGATGGCGTCGTGGTGGCGCAGCTGCAGGATGTTGTAGACGCGCTGGCCGGTCTCTTTTTCGACCAGGGCGAGCTCGTCCAGCAACTCGGGCGTGGGCACCAGGGGTTTTTCGCAGATGACGTCGGCACCCAGGCGCAGGCCGGCGGCGATGTGCGGGTGGTGCAGGTAGTTGGGCGAGCAGATGGCGACGTAGTCGAGTGCGGTGGCGGGGTTGCGCCTGAGCTGCTGGGCGTGTTCGTAGAAGCGCTCGAACTCGGTGAAGAACTCGCTTTGGGGCGAGATGCTGTCGATGATGCCGACCGAGTCGTTGATGTCGTAGGCCACGGACAGGTGGTTGCCGGTGTCCTTGATGGCGCGCATGTGGCGCGGGGCGATGTAGCCGGCGGCGCCGATGAGGGCGAAGTTTTTCATGGGTTAGACAGGGTATGTGTATTCGTCATTGCGAACGCAGCTGGTCTTCAGCCGCGAGCGCAGCGTGGCGGGAAGCAATCCAGTCCTGCGCCACCAGCGAGGCTGCCGCTGGATTGCCGCGTCGCTGCGCTCCTCGCAATGACGGGGTTGCATTCGTCATTGCGAACGCAGTGAAGCAATCCAGTCCCGCGCCACAAGCAAGCGCTGCCGCTGGATTGCCACGTCGCTGCGCTCCTCGCAATGACGGGGTTGCGGCGACGGGAAACGTGACGGCGCAGCATCAGAGCCGGAAGACACTGAAGCCCGCACCGGTCATGACATGACGGTCATACAGGCTCTTGACATCGGCCAGCACGGGCTGCCCGTTGCGGCACAGGGCACGCAGGTCGGCGGGCGCCATGGCGCGGTATTCGTGGTGGCCGACGGCCACCACCAGGGCGTCGACCGGGTTGGCGGGGTCGATGCGGCACAGCTCGATGCCGTATTCGTGCCGCACCTCGGCCGGGTCGGCCCAGGGGTCGGCCACCACCACCTGGGCGCCCCAGGCCTCGAACTCGCGCACCATGTCGACCACTTTGCTGTTGCGGATGTCGGGGCAGTTCTCCTTGAAGGTGATGCCCAGCACGCCGATGCGGCAACGCGGCACGTCGAGCCCGTTTTGCAGCATGCGCTTGATGGTGTTGCGCGCCACGTAGCGGGCCATGTTGTCGTTGATGCGGCGCCCGGCCAGGATGACCTGCGGGTGGTAGCCGACTTCTTCGGCCTTGTGGGTCAGGTAGTACGGATCGACGCCGATGCAGTGGCCACCGACCATGCCGGGGCGAAAGGGCAGGAAGTTCCACTTGCTGCCGGCGGCCTCCAGCACGTCCAGCGTGTCGATGCCCAGGCGCTCGAAGATGACGGACAGCTCGTTGACGAGGGCGATGTTCAGGTCGCGCTGGGTGTTTTCGATCACCTTGGCGGCCTCGGCCACCTTCAGGCTGCTGGCTTGGTGCGTGCCAGCGGTGATGATTTGGCGGTACAGCGCATCGACGGCATCGGCCACCTCGGGTGTGCTGCCGCTGGTGATCTTCTTGATGGTGGTGAGGGTGTTGACCTTGTCACCGGGGTTGATGCGCTCGGGGCTGTAGCCGCAGAAGAAGTCCTGGTTGAACTTGAGGCCGCTGGCGGCCTCCAGCTCGGGCACGCAGACTTCCTCGGTGGCGCCGGGGTAGACGGTGGATTCGTAGATCACCACGTCGCCCTTCTTCAGCGCCGCGCCCACGGTGCAGCTGGCCTTGACGAGCGGCGTCAAGTCGGGCCGGTTGGCGGTGTCGACCGGGGTAGGGACGGTGACGATGAAGACCTGGCAGGCTTTCAGGTCGGCCGGGTCGTGGCTGAAGCGCAGGTGGGCGGCGGCGCGCAGCTCGCCCGCGCTGCATTCCAGCGTGTGGTCGTGGCCGCCCTGCAGCTCGGCCACGCGGGCGGCGTTGATGTCAAAGCCCAGCACGGGGCGCTGCTTGCCGAATTCGACCGCCAGCGGCAGGCCGACGTAGCCCAGGCCGACGATGGCCAGGGGCGATGCGAGGAGGTTCATGCGTTCGGGGAGGGCGGCGGGTGCTGCGGGTGGCAACGGTTGGGGTTTTGCCGCTTTTGTTTTGATAGCTGGCGGCGCTTGCCCATCGGGCGTGGCGGGCTGATTTTATAAGAAATTGGTGGCAATTCTGGTGCGGGGCGAAATGGTGGTGGCGCGTCTGGATGCGCCGCTGCTGGATTGCCGCGTCGGCCTGCGGCCTCCTCGCAATGACGGGGGGTTGGGGTGGGCGGGTGGCGCCGCCCAGGCGCCGTCATCGCGAGGCCGCGGGCCGTGGCGATCCAGTGGCGGCGCCGGGTCAGGACGCAG
>MKTG01000018.1:18763-21697 GCA_001897615.1 Burkholderiales bacterium 68-10 | reverse complement strand
TCGGTCTGCGGCCGATAGCCGGTCAGGCGCTGCAGCAGGCTGGCATCGGCCCAGGTGGCGGGCACGTCGCCGGGTTGCATGTCCATGTAGTTGCGGATGGCGGGCTTGCCCAGGCACTGCTCGATGGCGTCGATGAAGTCGAGCAGGCGCACCTTGTCGGAGTTGCCGATGTTGACGACGCGCCAGGGGGCGACGGGCGACAGGCTGTCGCCTTCGATGGCTTGGGCGGGCTGGCGGCCCTCGGTCGGCGGGGGCACGGCGTCGATGAGCAGGGCGATGGCGCGCACCAGGTCTTCGACGTAGGTGAAGTCGCGCCACATGTCGCCGTGGTTGTAGATGTCGATGGGCTGGCCAGCCAGGATGGCGCGGGTGAACTTGAAGTACGCCATGTCGGGCCGGCCCCAGGGCCCGTACACGGTGAAGAAGCGGAACATCGTGGTGGGCACGCCGTGGATGTGGGCCCAGGCGTGCGCCATGGCTTCTCCCGCCTTCTTGGTGGCGGCGTAGAAGGACATCTGGGTGTCGCACTTGTGGATCTCGGCGTAGGGCATCGCGGTGTTGGCGCCGTAGACGGATGAGGTGGAGGCCATCAGCAGGTGCTGCACCTGCTGGCGGCGCGCGGCTTCCATGACGTTGAAGCTGCCGATGATGTTGGCGTCGATGTAGGCGCGCGGGTGCTCGATGCTGTAGCGCACGCCGGCCTGGGCGGCCAGGTGGACGATGGCGCTGGGCCGGGCGGCGGCGACGGCGGCCTGCAGGGTGGCGTCGTCTTCCAGCAGGGCTTCGGTGGCGGTGAATTGGGGGTACTGGCGCAGCAGGGCGTGGCGGGCTTGCTTCAGGCGCACGTCGTAGTAGTCGGTCATGCCGTCGTAGCCGTGGACGGTGTGGCCCTGGTCGAGCAGCAGCTTGGCCAGGTGAAAGCCGATGAAGCCGGCGGTGCCGGTGATGAAATAGCTCATGGGCGGGGGCTCAGGGTGTTTGATTTGCTATATTAAAAATAGCTGCTTGCGCAGACTGGGCAAGCTTTGGGTGGCTATTTTAAGTTTTTTTAAAGTTGACTGGCGGCGTGCCCAGGTGGCGGCTGGGCGTGGTGCGGTTGCGCGGGCGACGGGCCGATAGAGGCGCCCCCACTGGATCGCCACGGCCTGCGGCCTCGCGATGACGGGGGATACGGGGCGGCGCCTGAACCGCTTCCCGTCATTGCGAGGCGGCGCAGCCGCCGTGGCAATCCAGTGCGGGGGTTGAAGGGGTGACCGCAGCGTATTTGCTGCAAATGGCCGGCAGGCCGGTGAATGCGCCCCACTGGATCGCCACGGCCTGCGGCCTCGCGATGACGTCGTGATGGGGTGGTGGTGCGTCGCGTTGCGGCGCCCGTTACTGCAACACGGCGCCACTGGCCTACCCCGTCATTGCGAGGCGGCGCAGCCGCCGTGGCAATCCAGGACAGCGGTTGAACGAGTAGCGCAGCGACAATCGCCGCATGAAGCAACCCTGCGTCTACATCCTGGCCAGTCGGCGCAACGGGACGTTGTACGTGGGTGTGACGAGCAACCTGCCCGGGCGCGTTTGGCAACACCGGAACGAGGTGGTGGACGGCTTCAGCAAGCGGTACGGCGTTCACACCCTGGTGTGGTACGAGCCGCACGAGACCATGGAAAGCGCCATCTTGCGCGAGAAGCAACTCAAAGCGGGTTCGCGAGCGCGCAAGCTGGGGTTGATCGAGGCGATGAACCCCGATTGGCAGGATCTGTACGACGGGCTGGGGTGACGCCCCACTGGATCGCCGCGGCCTGCGGCCTCGCGATGACGGAGGGCGCGGGATGGCCGCTTCAAATTCCCCCGTCATTGCGAGGCGCCGCAGGCGCCGTGGCAATCCACGGCGGCGGTGGAAGAGGTGACCGGGGCGTGGTTGCTGCAAATGGCCGCGTGGCCGGTGGATGCGCCCCACTGGATCGCCGCGGCCTGCGGCCTCGCGATGACGGAGGGCGCGGGATGGCCGCTTCAAATTCCCCCGTCATTGCGAGGCGCCGCAGGCGCCGTGGCAATCCACGGCGGCGGTTGAAGAGGTGACCGGGGCGTGGTTGCTGCAAATGGCCGCGTGGCCGGTGGATGCGCCCCACTGGATCGCCGCGGCCTGCGGCCTCGCGATGACGGAGGGGGCGGGGCAGCCGCATCAAATGAACCCCGTCATTGCGAGGCCGCAGGCCGTGGCAATCCAGGGCGGCGGTGCCGGGGCGCGCAGCCGCGGGTGACAATCGCGGGCTGCACACAACCCAGCCCCCATCATGCGTTCCCTCACCCACCTGGCCTGGCGCGCCGCCCTGCTGCTGACGGCGGCCTGCCTGCCGCTGGCGCACGCCCAGGATGCGCCGCTGCCGTCCACCGACCCGGCCGAGTTTCGCGCCTGCCTGCAGGGGCTGCGCGCCACGCCGGCGTTCAAGGCCATCACGCCCGCCACGTTTGGCGCGCACACCGACGGGCTGGCGCCCGACCCTTCGGTGCTGGTGCTGCTCAATCGCCAGCCGGAATTCACCATGCCGGTGTGGGATTACCTGGCGGTGCTGGTGGACGCCGAACGGGTGGCCGACGGCCGCGCCGCCCATGCCCGGTGGCAGGACACGCTGGCGCAGATCGAGCGGCAGACGGGGGTGGCGGCGCCGATCGTCGTCGGCGTGTGGGGGGTGGAGAGCAACTTCGGCCAGAACCTGGGCGGGCGGCCTCTGGTGCAGTCGCTGGCCACGCTGTCGTGCTTTGGACGGCGGCAGGGGTACTTCAGGGGCGAGCTGGCGGCGGCGCTGCGCATTCTGCAGGAAGGGCATGTGGCGCCCCAGCAGCTGACCGGCTCCTGGGCCGGCGCCTTCGGGCAGACGCAGTTCATGCCCAGCACCTTCTTCAGGAGCGCGGTGGACTTCGACGGCGACGGCCGGCGCGACA
>MKTG01000018.1:454-18725 GCA_001897615.1 Burkholderiales bacterium 68-10 | reverse complement strand
CGGCGGGTTTTGACGCCACCGGCGCCAGTCGCAAGAACAAGCGCCCGATGGCCGACTGGCGGGCCGCCGGCCTGACGCTGGCCAGCGGCGCGCCGCTGCCCGATGCGCTGCCGGCAGCCGGGCTGCTGGTGCCGGCGCGCGGCGGGCCGGCGTTTCTGGTGGGGCGCAACTTTGACGCGCTGTACAGCTACAACGCCAGCGAGAACTACGCCCTGGCCATCGCCCGGCTGGCCGATCTGGTGGCCGATGCCGGCGCGCCGCTGGCGCTGGCCACGCCCTGGCCGACCGATGACCCTGGCCTGTCGCGGGCCGAGAACCGCGAGTTGCAGACGCTGCTGCTGGCGCGCCGACACGACATCGGCGCTGCCGACGGGCTGATTGGGGCGCAGACGCGCGCGGCGATCAAACAGGAACAGCAGCGCCTGGGCCACAAGCCCGACGGCCGCGCCGGCCAGAAGCTGCTGGGCGCGCTGCGCCGCGACACGCCCGCTGGCAGCTGACGCCTGGCCACGATTGCCGCTGCAAACGACAACGCCCAACCGCGGACGGTTGGGCGTTGGGCTTGGGTCTTGGTGGCCTGGGGCAGAATCGAACTGCCGACACGCGGATTTTCAATCCGCTGCTCTACCAACTGAGCTACCGGGCCTGGAAACCGGAAATTCTAGCACAGGCGTCAAAGCACCAAGGCCGAGCCGCGGCGGTTGCGCGACAGGTCGACCCCCAGTTGCTTGAGCTTGCGGTACAGGTGGGTGCGCTCCAGCCCGGTCTTTTCGGCCACGCGGGTCATGGAGCCGCCTTCCTTGGCCAGGTGGAATTCGAAGTAGGCTTTTTCGAACGCGTCGCGGGCGTCGCGCAGGGGCTTGTCGAGGTCGAAGGTCTGCTGGCCCTGGGGGCTGAGGTCGACGGCCGGGGGCAGTGCCTGGCCGCCGGTCATGGCGGCCTCGACGGTCAGGTCGGCCACCGACGTAACGATCGCGCCACCCAGGTCGATGGTCTCGACCGCGGCGCGGCGCGCGGGCAGGTCGCGCGACAGCGCCTGGTCAACGGCCTTGAGAAGCTTCTGCAGGGTGATGGGCTTTTCGAGGAACGATTGCGCGCCGATGCGGGTGGCTTCGACCGCGGTGTCGATGGTGGCGTGGCCACTCATCATGATGACCGGCATGGTCAGCAGACCGGCACCACGCCACTCCTTGAGCAGGGTGACGCCGTCGGTGTCTGGCATCCAGATGTCGAGCAGCACCAGGTCGGGACGACCGTTGTGGCGCGCGGTGCGTGCCTGTGCGGCATTCTGGGCGAGTTCGACGGTGTGCCCCTCGTCATTGAGAATCTCGGACAGGAGATCCCGAATGCCGAGTTCGTCGTCAACCACCAGGATGTTGGCCATAAGCAGTGCGGTTCGTGATGCGTGCTGTGCTACGTCAGGGCTGTGCGGCCCTCGGATGCTGGCTGGAATGATAACGATACTTGCGCACCCAGAATTTGGCCATCGTTGATGCGATTCGATACATCGATGCGGGCGCCGTGTTCGTCGGCGATCTTGCGCACCACGGCCAGGCCCAGGCCGGTGCCCTTGGGCTTGGTGGTGACGTAGGGCTCGAAGGCGCGCTTGAGGATCGCGTCGGGGAATCCGTGGCCGCTGTCGATGACCGACAGCCGCACGCGCTGCAGGTTGTCGAGCCACTGCGTGCGCACGATCACCACCGGATCGCCGCGGTCGGCCGGGGCATGTTCCGTGCCTTCAGTGGCGTCGAGGGCGTTCTGCACCAGGTTGTGGATGACCTGCCGCAGTTGCTGGGCATCACCCAGGATCGGCGGGCAACCGGGGTCGTTTTCGACCTGAATCCGCGCTGGCGCCACCGGCCCATGTCCAGCCTCGGCGGCGCCGCCGTACAGCTGGAGCACCTCGGCCACCAGCGCGTTCAGGTCGATGGGCTGAAGGTCGGCCATGGGCAGGCGGGCGTAGTCGCGGAACTCGTTGACCAGTCGCTTCATGGCATCCACCTGGTCGACGATGGTGCGCACGGCGCGCACCAGCAGCGCGCGTTCGGCCTCGGGCAGCTTGTCGGCCAGCTTGTGCTCCAGTCGCTCGGCCGACAGCTGGATGGGGGTGAGCGGGTTCTTGATTTCGTGCGCCAGCCGCCGCGCCACCTCGCCCCAGGCATGGGCGCGCTGGGCCGAGACGATTTCGGAGATGTCGTCGAACACCAGCAGGCGCAGCCCGTCGGGCAGTGCCGCGCCGCGTGCGATGAGGGTCAGCGCGTCGGTGGCCACGCCACCGCCCGCGTGGCCGTAGAGCTCGAAGGACTTCTGCCAGTGCTCCAGCCCGTGCTCCAGGCGCTCGCCCTCGAAGCTGGCGAACTGGCTGTCCACCTCGGCGGCGAAGGCCTGCAGGCCGTCCAGGCTGCCCAGCGGCCGGCCGGCGCTGGCGGCCAGCGGCGCCCGCAGGATGCGCGTGGCGCCGGGATTGGAGGACTGGATGAGGCCCTGCGCGTCGAGCACGATGACGCCGGCCGTCAGGTTGTCGAGAATGGTCTGCAGGTGCGCGCGCGAGGCGTCGACGGCGTGCATGCTGGCGTCAACCGCGGCGCGGGCATCGGCCAGCTGCTGGGTCATGTCGGCGAACGAGCGGGTCAGGCCCACCAGCTCGTCGCGGCCGGGCAGCGCCACCTTGGGCGCCAGATCGCCCGCCGCCACCTGGCGCATGCCCTCGGCCAGCATGAGCAGGGGCGTGGCCAGCTGCTTGCCCAGCACCACCGCCAGCAGCACGGCGCCGAAGACCGCCAGGAACAGGCTCAGGGTCAGGGTGCCGATGTACATGCGGCGCAGGCCCTCGCGGCCGAGCGCGCGCTCCTGGTATTCGCGGTTGGCCTCCTGCACCGCCAGGGCGTGGGTGACCAGGCTGGTGGGCAGGGGTTGCACGCCCTGCAGCAGGCGCTGCTCGCCGACCAGGCCGATCGAGCGCGCACTGACGGCCACCAGGGCGCGGATGCGCGCCTCGGGCGTGCCACCGCCGGGCACGGCGTCGTCCAGCCCTTCGACCTGGGTGGCCACGCCCTGGGCCCGCAGGGCGCGCAGCATGGACGGGCTGGGGCGCTCGGGCGTGAGCTCGAAGCGCGACTGGCCGGCGCTGGCCAGCAGGCGGCCGGAGGCGTTCCACAAGGTCAGGTCGCTGGCGCCCAGTTGCGCGCGCAGCTGCTCCAGCGGCAGCGCCGCCAGCGCGTCCGGGATCTCCGCCAGGCCGGCCGAGGCCGAGCGCAACTGGTTGCCAAAGTCACGTGCCTGGGTTTCCAGCGAGGTGCGCGCCAGCGTCAGGCCCGAATCCAGCGCCCCTTCGACCCGGACGTCGAACCACGATTCGATCGAGCGCGACACGAACTGGTAGGACACGCCGTAGATCAGCAGGCCGGGCAACACGCCCACCAACCCGAAAATCGCCGCCAGCTTGATGAGCAGCCGGCTGCCGAACTTGCCGCGCCGCAGGCGCGCCAGCAGCCGATACACCCCCCAGCCGATGACCAGGGCCAGCACGGCGGCCACCGCCACGTTGACGACGAACAGGCGCGTGTAGTAGCGCTCGTACAGCAGCCGGTTGTTGGTGGCCTGGGCCAGCAGAAACAGCAGCACGAAGCCGATGCCCACCAGCAGCATGACGGCCGCCCACAGTGCCCAACGCGATCGGCGCTGGCGCGCGGTCGGCGCAGGGGCCGCGGACGACCCGGGCGCGGCGCTCACTGGGTCAGCTCCTGCGTCAGGTCGATGCGGCGCTCGACCGAGATCACCCAGTCGGAATGCCCTACCGAGCCGATCTGCAAGGTACGCGGCAGTTGGCTGGCGTCGAGCCGGAAACGAAAGCGCAGCACATGCCGCCCGCCGCCTTCGATGTCGTCGGCGCTGGCGATCTTCCAGCGGCCGATGCGCTGCACGGCGGTCAGGGCTTCGCCCAGCGTGTCGAAGTTCTGCGTCAGACTGACGCCCAGACCCGCGTTGTTCAGCGGCTCGGACGAGGTGTTGAGGCGCCAGCGGCGCGTCAGCGGCTGGTACATCAGGCGGGTGTAGCGGCGTGTCGTGGCCAGGCTGCGGTCGGCCCAGTACCAGCGCTCACGCAGCAGCTCGGCCTCGGCGACGAAGTACACGGGGATCCCCTTGTGCAAGGCGTCCTCGACCACCGACGACAGCGTGAAGTCGATGCGGGCGCTCAGGATCAGCTCTTCGCCGTCGCGCTCGACACTGAGCGCGCTCAAGGCGGCGCTCTCGGCCCGGGCAACCGCCGGGCCGACACCCAGTCCGCAGGCCAGCACCCAGGCCAGCAGCAGGCGGCTAATCCAGGCGTTTGCGCAGCAGCGCGTAATAAAACCCGTCTTCACAGACCGCATTGTCGCCAAGCCCGGGTGCCAACCCCGCCGCGGAGGGCAATATATGGCCGGGCGAAGGGCATGGCAGGGCATCACTGTGGCGCGCAAGAAACGACTCGATGCGTTCGCGCCCCTCCTGGGCGAACACCGAGCAGGTGCAGTACAGCAGTTGCCCACCGGGGCGCAGCAGCGGCCACAGGGCCTGCAGCAGCCGGTCCTGGCGGGCGGCGAGCTGGGCCAGGTCGGATTCGCGCCGCAGCCAGCGCACGTCGGGATGGCGGCTGACGATGCCCGAGGCGCTGCAGGGCGCGTCCAGCAGGATGGCGTCGTAGCGCTCGCCCTGCCACCAGGACGGCACGTCGGCGGCGTCGGCCACGCGCACGTCGGCGTGCAGACCCAGGCGCGCCAGGGTTTCACCAATGCGCGCGCTGCGCGCCGGGTCGATCTCCAGCGCGGTGACACGGGCGTCGGCGCGCAGCTCCAGCAAGTGCGCGGTCTTGCCCCCGGGTGCGGCGCAGGCGTCCAGCACGCGAGGCGCGGCGACGTCGGCGCAACCTTCGAGCAGCAGGGGCGCGGCGCGCTGGGCAGTGGCCGACTGCACCGACAGCTCGCCGGCCGCGAAGCCGGGAAGGTCCTGCACCGCGCGCGGCCGCTCAAGCCGCAGCGCCGCGCCACCGAGCGCCCGAACACCCGCGCCCTGCTGCGCCAGGCGGGCGCACACGTCGGCCACGCTGGCCCGCCGCGGGTTGACGCGCAGATCCATCGGCGCCGCGTGCTGGGCCGCCGACAGAATGGCCTGCCAGTGCTCGGGGTGGTCGCGGCGCAGCCGCTCGACCCACCAGCGTGGGTGGTTCCAGCGTGCCGCCGGATCGTGCAGCACGGCGGCCGTCAGCGCGGCCCGCTCGCGCAGAAAGCGCCGCAGACAGGCGTTGATGAACGCGGCGTGCGGACGCAGCACGCGGTCGCGCTTGGCGGCCTCGACCGCCTGGTCGACCAGGGTGAAAGCTTCGTACGGCGCCCCATCGGCCGGCTGTGCCAGCGCCAGACTGGTGCACAACAGCGCATCGACGGCCGGCGGCGGCGCGCGCCGCGCCAGGCGCGCGCGCAATGCCCGCGCCAGCCCCAGCCAGCGCAGCGCATGAAACGACAGTGCCTGCGCGCCGGGGCGCAGTGGCGCGTCGACCTGGGCCAGCTCGGCCGACAGCGAGCGGCCGGCTTCCACGGCAGCGACCAGCCGCGCCGTCGCCTGCAGCTGACGCCACAGCGGCAAGGCCTGGCCGGGCGATGCGGCCATCAGCGGTTTTCCGCCAGGCGCGTGACGGTGCCGGCGGGCCGAAACCCGAACAGACGCGCCATCAGCGATGCCGGGAACTGGCGGATCGCCTGGTTGTAGGCCTGCACGGCATCGTTGAAGGCGGCGCGCAGGGGCAGCGACTGGTGCAGCAGGCGCATCCAGCGCGCCTGCAGGCGTTCGGCCGAAGGCACGGCATCGGCCGGCACCGCGTCGGCCAGCACATGCGCCCAGGCGGTGCGCAGGGCCTCATGCGCCATCACCAGGGCCGCCATGACGGCCACGTCCAGCGGCTGGGCGCGCGCCTGCGCCAGGGCGACGGCAAACTGCTCGCTGGCGGCGTGCAGGCGCGTCCAGGCGACCGTCACGTCGTCAGTCAGTTCGCCGGGCGTGGTGTGCGGGCCGTCGCGCAGGGACTCGGGCACGCCGCCCTGAATCCAGACCAGCTGGCGCACCAGCTGTTCGTCCAGCGCCACGAACGCCTTGGTCACCGCGGCACGCAGGCGCACCAGGCGGTTGTAGGCCCCGATGCCCCAGAACAGCAGCAGCGCCGCCGCGACCCACAAACCCCAACCCCACATTCCGAAAACCTCAAGAAAAAGCGCCCTCAGCGCTGTAGCAGCAAGCGGAGGGCGCTATCACAATGGAAGCAAACGCTTACTCGGCGGCCGCCTCTCCGTCCACGCTGGCGGACTCGCCGGCTTCGGTCATCTCGGTGGCGCCAGCCAGTTCGGCCGCCTCGGCCTCGGCGATGGCGCGGCGCTCGGCCTCGTCCATCTGGTCCTTGGCCTTGCGCGCCTGGTGGTAGGCCAGGCCGGTACCGGCCGGGATCAGGCGGCCGACGATGACGTTTTCCTTCAGGCCACGCAGTTCGTCGCGCTTGCCCATGATGGCCGCTTCGGTCAGCACGCGGGTGGTCTCCTGGAAGGAGGCCGCGGAGATGAACGAGTCGGTGGACAGGGAGGCCTTGGTGATGCCCAGCAACAGGTTGCTGTAGGTGGCCGGCACCTTGCCTTCGGCGCGCAGGGCGTCGTTGGTGTCCAGCATCTCGCTGCGTTCGACCTGCTCGCCGGCGATGTAGCCGGACTCGCCCGGATTCTCGACCACGACGCGGCGCAGCATCTGGCGCACGATGACCTCGATGTGCTTGTCGTTGATCTTCACGCCCTGCAGGCGGTAGACGTCCTGCACCTCGTCGACGATGTAGCGCGACAGCTCGTCGATGCCCAGCAGGCGCAGGATGTCCTGCGGGTCGGCCGGGCCGTCGACGATGGATTCGCCCTTGTTGACCACCTGGCCTTCGTGCACCAGCAGGTTCTTTTCCTTGGGAATCAGCTCTTCCCACACCTTGCCGTCGGGGTCAGTGATCTGCAGGCGGATCTTGCCCTTGGTCTCCTTGCCAAACGAAATGGTGCCGGTCTGCTCGGCCAGCGTGCCCTTGTCTTTGGGCGTGCGCGCCTCGAACAGCTCGGCCACGCGCGGCAGGCCGCCGGTGATGTCGCGCGTCTTCTGGCCTTCGACCGGAATGCGCGCCAGCACCTCGCCGGGGCCGACGTCCTGGCCGTCGCGCACCTGGATCAGCGCGCCGACCTGGAAGCCGATGGTCACCGAATGGTCGGTGCCGGGGATCTTGACCTCGTTGCCACCGGCGTCCACCAGCTTGACCTGCGGGCGCACGATCTTGGCCGAGCCGCGGCGCTTGGGGTCGATCACCACCAGCGTCGACAGGCCGGTCACGTCGTCGACCTGCTTGGCCACCGTCAGGCCTTCCTCGACGTTCTCGAACTTGATCGTGCCGGCGTACTCGGTGATGATGGGACGCGTCAGCGGATCCCAGTTGGCCAGGATGGTGCCGGCCTTGACCGTCTGGTCGGCCTGCACCGTCAGGATGGCGCCGTAGGGCACCTTGTGGCGCTCGCGCTCGCGACCGTGCTCGTCGTGGATGGTGATCTCGCCCGAGCGCGAAATCACCACCAGCTCACCCTTGGTGTTGGTGACGTAGCGCATGGTCGGGTTGAAGCCGATGCTGCCCGCCGTCTTGGCCTCGACACTGGACGCCACCGCCGCGCGCGACGCCGCGCCACCGATGTGGAAGGTGCGCATGGTCAGCTGCGTGCCGGGCTCGCCGATCGACTGCGCGGCGATGACACCCACGGCCTCGCCGACGTTGACCAGGCCGCCGCGACCCAGATCGCGGCCGTAGCACTTGGCGCAGATGCCGAAGCGCGTGCCACAGGTCAGGGCCGTGCGCACGCGCACTTCGTCGATGCCGGCGGCCTCGAGCTCGTCAACCGCGTCCTCGTCGAGCATCTGCCCGGCCCGCAGCACGACTTCCTGCGTTTCGGGGCTGACCAGGTCTTCGGCGGCGGTCCGGCCCAGGATGCGCTCGCGCAGCGATTCGACCACTTCACCGCCCTCGACGATGGCGCGCATCAGCGATCCATCGCTGGTACCGCAGTCCTCCTCGGTCACCACCAGGTCCTGGGTCACGTCGACCAGGCGGCGCGTGAGGTAACCGGAGTTGGCGGTCTTCAGCGCCGTGTCGGCCAGGCCCTTGCGGGCGCCGTGCGTGGAGATGAAGTACTGCAGCACGTTCAGGCCTTCACGGAAGTTGGCCGTGATGGGCGTCTCGATGATCGAGCCGTCGGGCTTGGCCATCAGGCCGCGCATGCCCGCCAGCTGGCGAATCTGCGCCGCGCTGCCGCGCGCGCCCGAGTCGGCCATCATGTAGATGGAGTTGAACGACTCCTGCTCGACTTCCTTGCCGTGGCGATCCTGGGTCTTTTGCTTGGCCAGCTGGGCCATCATGACCTTGGAGACTTCGTCGCCGGCCTTGCCCCAGATGTCGACCACCTCGTTGTAGCGTTCGCCGGCGGTGACCAGGCCCGAGACGTACTGCTGCTCGATTTCCTTGACCTCTTTTTCGGCGCGCTCGATGATGCCGGCCTTCTCGCTCGGCACCAGCATGTCCTCGATGGCGATCGAGATGCCGGCGCGCGTGGCCAGCCGGAAGCCGTTTTGCAGCAGCTTGTCGGCAAAAACCACGGTTTCCTTCAGGCCGCACTTGCGGAAGCTGGCGTTGATCAGGCGCGAGATTTCCTTCTTCTTGAGCGCCTTGTTCATCTGCGAGAACGGCAGGCCCTTGGGCAGAATCTCCGACAACAGGGCGCGGCCGGCGGTGGTTTCGACCACGCTGGTGGATGGCGTGAATTCACCGGTCGCCTTGTCCTTGCTCCATTCGGTCAGGCGCACGCTGATCCGGGCGGTCAGCTCGACCACGCCGGCGGCCAGGGCGCGCTCGACTTCGCCGATGTCGGCAAAGACCATGCCCTCGCCCTTGCCGTTGATGCGCTCGCGCGTGGTGTAGTACAGGCCCAGCACCACGTCCTGCGAGGGCACGATGGAGGGCTCGCCCGAGGCCGGGAACAGCACGTTGTTGGACGACAGCATCAGCGTGCGCGCTTCCATCTGCGCTTCCACCGACAGCGGCACGTGCACGGCCATCTGGTCGCCGTCGAAGTCGGCGTTGAAGGCCGCGCACACCAGCGGGTGCAGCTGGATGGCCTTGCCCTCGATCAGGATCGGCTCGAACGCCTGGATGCCCAGACGGTGCAGCGTGGGCGCACGGTTGAGCAGCACCGGGTGCTCGGTGATGACTTCTTCCAGGATGTCCCACACCACGGGCGTGCCGGCCTCGACTTCCTTCTTGGCGGCCTTGATGGTGGTGGCGATGCCCATCTGCTCCAGGCGGGCGAAGATGAAGGGCTTGAAGAGTTCGAGCGCCATCAGCTTGGGCAGGCCGCACTGGTGCAGCATCAGGGTCGGGCCGACGGTGATGACCGAACGGCCCGAATAGTCGACGCGCTTGCCCAGCAGGTTCTGGCGGAAGCGGCCGCTCTTGCCCTTGATCATGTCGGCCAGCGACTTGAGCGCGCGCTTGTTGGCGCCGGTCATGGCCTTGCCGCGGCGGCCGTTGTCCAGCAGGCTGTCCACGGCCTCCTGCAGCATGCGCTTTTCGTTGCGCGCGATGATCTCGGGTGCCTTCAGCTCCAGCAGGCGGCGCAGGCGGCTGTTGCGGTTGATGACGCGGCGGTACAGGTCGTTCAGGTCCGACGTGGCGAAGCGCCCGCCATCCAGCGGCACCAGCGGCCGCAGGTCCGGCGGCAGCACGGGCAGCACGTTCAGGATCATCCACCCGGGCTTGATGCCGGACTTCTTGAAGGCCTCCAGCACCTTCAGGCGCTTGGCGTTCTTCTTGACCTTGACCTCGGAGCCGGTCAGATCGCCGCGCAGGCGCTCGATCTCGGTCTCCAGGTCGATGCCTTCGAGCAGGTCCTTGATGCCTTCGGCACCCATGCGGGCGACGAACTCATCACCGTACTCCTTGCGCTTGGCGTCGTAGTCGTCCTCGCTCATGATGCTGCTCTTCTTGAGCGGCGTCATGCCCGGGTCGGTCACCACATAGGCCTCGAAGTACAGCACGCGCTCAATGTCGCGCAGCGTCATGTCCAGCACCAGGCCCAGGCGGCTGGGCAGGGACTTCAGGAACCAGATGTGGGCGCAGGGCGCGGCCAGGTCGATGTGACCCATGCGCTCGCGACGCACCTTGGTCTGCGTGACTTCCACGCCGCACTTCTCGCAGATCACGCCGCGGTGCTTCAGGCGCTTGTACTTGCCGCACAGGCACTCGTAGTCCTTGATGGGGCCGAAGATCTTGGCGCAGAACAGGCCGTCACGCTCGGGCTTGAAGGTGCGGTAGTTGATGGTCTCGGGTTTCTTCACCTCGCCGAAGGACCAGGAACGGATCTTCTCGGGTGAAGCCAGGCCGATGCGGATGGCATCGAAGTGCTCATCCGGGGTGAATTGCTTGAACAGGTCGAGCAGCGATTTCATGTGACTCTTTCCTTTTCAATGAATCAGGAGCGCTCCAGCTCGATGTCGAGACCGAGCGAGCGGATTTCCTTGACCAGCACGTTGAACGACTCGGGCATGCCGGCGTCGATCGAGTGCTCGCCCTTGACGATGGACTCGTACACCTTGGTGCGGCCCTGCACGTCGTCGGACTTGACGGTCAGCATTTCCTGCAGCGTGTAGGAGGCGCCGTAGGCCTCCAGTGCCCACACCTCCATCTCGCCGAAACGCTGGCCGCCAAACTGGGCCTTGCCGCCCAGCGGTTGCTGCGTGACCAGCGAGTAGGGGCCGGTGGAACGCGCGTGCATCTTGTCGTCCACCAGGTGGTGCAGCTTCAGGAAGTGCATGTAGCCAATGGTGGTCGGGCGCTCGAAGCGCTCGCCCGTGCGACCGTCGAACAGCCAGGCCTGGGTACGCGTGGGCGTCAGGCCCTTGCTGGTGGCCACGTCCTCGGGGTACGCCAGCTTGAGCATGTCGAGGATTTCCTCCTCGGTGGCGCCATCGAACACCGGCGTGGCGAACGGCATGCCGCCGGTCAGGTTGCCCGCCATCTCGAGCAGCTGCTCGTCGCTGAGCTGGCTCAGGTCTTCCTTGCGGTCGCCGCTGTTGTACAGGTCGCCCAGGTACTTGCGGATCTTGGCCACACGGCCTTCGGCCTGCAGCATCTCGTTGATGCGCTGACCGATGCCCTTGCCGGCCCAGCCCAGGTGCACTTCCAGCACCTGACCCACGTTCATGCGCGAAGGCACGCCGAGCGGGTTGAGCACGATGTCGGCGGGCGTGCCGTCGGCCATGTAGGGCATGTCCTCGACCGGCACGATCTTGGACACCACGCCCTTGTTGCCGTGGCGGCCGGCCATCTTGTCGCCCGGCTGCAGGCGGCGCTTGACGGCCAGGTAGACCTTGACCATCTTCAGCACGCCAGCCGGCAGCTCGTCACCTTGCGTGAGCTTCTTGCGCTTTTCCTCGAAGGCCAGGTCGAAGCTGTGGCGCTGCTGCTCGATGGAGGCCTTGATGCTTTCGAGCTGCGAGGCGACGTCGTCGTCGGCCGGACGGATGTCGAACCAGTGGTACTTGTCGACCGAGGCCAGGTAGGCCTTGTCGATCTTCGTGCCCTTGGCGATCTTGTTCGGACCACCGTTGGCAAGCTTGCCGGTCAGCAGCTTTTCGATCCGGTCGTAGGCGTCGGCCTCGACGATGCGCAACTGGTCGTTCAGGTCCAGCCGGTAGCGCTTGAGTTCGTCGTCGATGATCTGCTGCGCGCGCTTGTCGCGCTGGATGCCCTCGCGGGTGAAGACCTGCACGTCGATCACCGTGCCCTGCGAGCCCTGGTCGACGCGCAGCGAGGTGTCCTTCACGTCGCTGGCCTTCTCGCCGAAGATCGCGCGCAGCAGCTTCTCCTCGGGCGTCAGCGTGGTCTCGCCCTTGGGCGTGACCTTGCCGACCAGCGTGTCGCCTGGCATGACTTCGGCACCGACGTAGATGATGCCCGAGTCGTCCAGGCGGTTGAGTTGCTGCTCGCTCAGGTTGGGGATGTCGCGCGTGATTTCCTCGGCGCCCAGCTTGGTGTCGCGCGCCATCACCACCAGCTCCTCGATGTGGATGCTGGTGTAGCGCTCCTCGGCCACCACCTTCTCGGAGATCAGGATCGAGTCCTCGAAGTTGTAGCCGTTCCAGGGCATGAAGGCAATCAGCATGTTCTGGCCGATGGCGATCTCGCCCAGGTCGGTGGAGGCGCCGTCGGCCACCACGTCACCCTTGGCCAGCACGTCTCCACGCTTGACGATCGGACGCTGGTGGATGTTGGTGTTCTGGTTGGAACGCTGGTACTTGATGAGGTTGTAGATGTCCACCCCCACCTCGCCAGCCACGGCCTCGGCGTCATGCACGCGCACCACGATGCGGGTGGCGTCCACGTAGTCCACCACGCCGCCACGGCGCGCCGTCACGACGGTGCCGGAATCGATGGCCGCCACGCGCTCGATGCCCGTGCCCACCAGCGGCTTTTCGGGGCGCAGCACGGGCACGGCCTGGCGCGACATGTTGGCGCCCATCAGCGCGCGGTTGGCGTCGTCGTGCTCCAGGAAGGGCACCAGGGACGCGGCCACCGAGACGATCTGCGCGGGCGAGACGTCCATGTACTGGATGCGCTCGGCGCCGACCAGCACCGATTCGCCCTGCTCGCGCGCCGACACCAGCTCGCCCGTCAAGCGGCCGTCCTTGTCCAGCGCGGCGTTGGCCTGGGCGATGACGTACTTGCCTTCCTCGATGGCCGACAGGTAGTCGATCTCGTTGGTCACCTTGCCGTCCAGCACGCGGCGGTACGGGGTTTCGATGAAACCGTACTCGTTCAGGCGGGCGTACAGGGCCAGCGAGTTGATCAGGCCGATGTTCGGGCCTTCCGGCGTTTCGATAGGGCAGACGCGGCCGTAATGCGTGACGTGCACGTCGCGCACCTCGAAGCCGGCGCGCTCGCGCGTCAGACCGCCCGGGCCCAGGGCCGAGACGCGGCGCTTGTGGGTGATCTCGGCCAGCGGGTTGGTCTGGTCCATGAACTGCGACAGCTGCGAAGCGCCGAAGAACTCCTTGAGCGCCGCGGAGATGGGCTTGGAGTTGATCAGGTCGTGCGGCATGAGCGGGTCCTGCTCGGCCTGACCCAGACGTTCCTTCACGGCTTTCTCGATGCGCGCCAGGCCGGTGCGGTACTGGTTTTCGGCCAGCTCACCCACGCAGCGCACGCGGCGGTTGCCCAGGTGGTCGATGTCGTCGACCTCGCCACGGCCGTTGCGCAGCTCGACCAGGATCTTGACCACCGCCAGGATGTCCTCGTTGGCCAGCACCATCGGGCCGGTCGACTCTTCGCGGCCGACCTTGGCGTTGAATTTCATGCGACCGACTCGCGACAGGTCGTAGGTGTCGGGGTTGTAGAACAGGCGCTGGAACAGGGCCTGCACCGCGTCCTCGGTCGGGGGCTCGCCGGGGCGCATCATGCGGTAGATGGCCACGCGCGCCGCCAGCTCGTCGGCGGTCTCGTCCATGCGCAGGGTCTGCGAGATGTAGGCGCCCTGGTCGAGTTCGTTGGTGAAGATCGCCTGCAGCTCCTGCACGCCGGCGTCGCGCAGCTTCTTGAGCAGCGCCTCGGTCAGCTCGTCGTTGGCCTTGGCAACGATCTCGCCGGTGTCCGGGTCGACGATGTTGCGGGCAACGACACGACCGACCAGGAAGTCCTCGGGCACGCTGATGTGCGTGGTGCCTGACTGCTCCAGCTCGCGCGTGTGTCGGGCCGTGATGCGCTTGTCCTTGGCGACGACGACCTTGCCCGACTTGTCGGTGATGTCGAAGCGCGCCACCTCGCCCTTCAGGCGATCGGCGACGAATTCCAGTTGCGCACCGCTGTCCATCAGACGGAAGTTGTCGTTGACGAAGAAGTGCGCCAGGATCTGCTCGGGGTTCAGGCCAATGGCCTTGAGCAGGATGGTGACCGGCATCTTGCGGCGGCGATCGACGCGGAAGAACAGGATGTCCTTGGGATCGAATTCAAAATCGAGCCAGGAGCCGCGATAGGGAATGATGCGCGCCGAGAACAGCAGCTTGCCCGAGCTGTGCGTCTTGCCCTTGTCGTGCTCGAAGAACACGCCGGGCGAGCGGTGCAGCTGCGACACGATCACACGCTCGGTGCCGTTGACGATGAACGAGCCCTTGTCGGTCATCAGGGGCACCTCGCCCATGTAGACCTCCTGCTCCTTCACTTCCTTGACCACCTTGCTCTGCGGGGTCGATGACTCGCGGTCGTAGATGATCAGCTGCACACGTGCGCGCACCGCCGAGGCGTAGGTCAGGCCGCGGGTCTGGCACTCGCGCACGTCGAACGCCGGCTTGGCGAGCGTGTACTCGACGAACTTCATCTCCACGAACCCGTTGTGCGAAACGATCGGGAACGCAGACTCGAACGCGGCCTGCAGGCCCTCGTGGGTGCGCTTCTTGGGTGGCGTGTCGGCTTGCAGGAAGGCGGTGTAGGCGTCTTTCTGCATCTGCAGCAGATAGGGCACCTGCAGCACGCTTTCGCGGGTGCCGAAGTCCTTGCGGATACGTTTGCGTTCAGTGAAGGTATAGGCCATGAAATCTCCGGGCTGGATGCTTGGGGTCCTGGACATCTGGCGACTTGGCATCAGGCGCGCGACCTGAAAGAGCTTGGTGGCTGGCCACTACCAGCCGATGGCGGACGGCCGCGCGTTGCACGCGACCCGAACCAAGTGGCCTTCTGCAGTCGGGTTCAGAAGACACGTGAAAACCCGTCGAGGCGACGGACTTTCAGGTGCGCTCTGAAAGCGCAAAAGGCTGGTTGAGCAACCAGCCTGAGTAAATCGGGACGGAGGCGTTGCGAGCGGCAGCCAGCTTGTCGCCAGAAGCGCCGCCGTACTGAAGTACGGCAAGCATCGCAGCGGCAAAATGGCCCCGCGCGAGGAGCCTCGGACCGATTTACTTGAGGTCGACCTTCGCGCCGGCTTCTTCCAGCTTTTTCTTGGCCGCTTCGGCGTCGGCCTTGGCCATCGCTTCCTTGACGGGCTTCGGAGCACCGTCGACCAGGTCCTTGGCTTCCTTCAAGCCCAGGCCGGTGATCTCGCGTACCGCCTTGATGACCGACACCTTGTTGGCACCGGCCTCGAGCAGCACGACGTCGAACTCGGTCTTCTCCTCGGCGGCGGCAGCCGCGCCACCGGCAGCGCCGGCAGCCGGGGCTGCCATGGCGGCGGCGCTCACGCCGAATTTCTCTTCGATGGCTTTCACCAGGTCGTTGAGCTCCATGACCGTCATGCTGTCCAGCGCGGTCAGAAATGCGTCTTTATCGAATGCCATTTGATTTACCTAAAACAGTTGGGGTTGTTGAATGTCGCGCACCCTCAGGCGGCGGCAGCCTCGCCTTCGCCCTTTTTCGCCGCCAACGCGCCCAGCACCACGGCGGTGCGGGAAACCGGCGACATGAGCAAGCCACACAGCTGAGCCAGCAGCACTTCCTTGCTGGGAATGCTGGCCAGCTGCTTCACCGCGTTCGCGTCCAGGGCCTTGCCACCGTAAACACCACCGCGAATCACCAACTTGTCGTTGGTCTTCGCGAATTCGGCCACCACTTTGGCAGCGGCCACGGCGTCTTCGGAGAAGCCATAGATCAGCGGACCGGTCATCTGGTCAGCCGCCACTTCGAAACTGCTGCCGACGACGGCGCGACGGGCCAGCGTGTTCTTCAACACACTCAGGGCCACGCCATTGCCGCGCGCTTCGGTGCGCAGTTTGGTCATGTCAGCAACCGTGACGCCGCGGTACTCCGCCATCACGAGCGTTTGAGCTTTTGCGGCGAGGTCGGTCACTTCTTTGATGACCGCTTCTTTCTCACTGCGATTCAGACTCAAGGTCTACTCCTTCAAAATGCGCCGCCCGGGTCAGGCCGAAGAGACCGGCGTCCTGGCGACGCGCCTTCTTGCAGCGACCTACTGTTCAGGGTTGAAATCCTTCGCAGCGGGCTCGCCATCTGCGCTGGCAGCTCCTGAATCAGGAGCTATTAAACAGGGCTCGCACCCTGCACCAGCGGTCTTGGATGGCCCGCGGCGATCTGGCGATCGCCCCGGCCCACCACCTCACCCCATGCCTTTAGGCACGCGGGTGAATTTCTTGCGCTTGCTCAGCCGTTGATCGTCTGGGTGTCGACGCGCACGCCCACGCCCATGGTGCTGGACACCGCCACCTTGCGCAGGTACAGGCCCTTGCTGGTGGCCGGCTTGGCCTTGTTCAGCGCCTCGATCAGCGCCGCCAGGTTGCCCTGCAGCTTATCGGTATCGAACGAACGACGGCCGATGGTGCCGTGGATGATGCCGGCCTTGTCGACACGGAACTGCACCTGACCGGCCTTGGCGTTCTTCACCGCCGTGGCCACGTCGGGCGTCACGGTGCCGACCTTGGGGTTGGGCATCAGGCCGCGCGGGCCCAGGATCTGGCCCAGCGTGCCGACCACGCGCATGGCGTCGGGGGCGGCGATGACGATGTCGAACGGCATGTTGCCGGCCTTCACCTCGGCCGCCAGATCGTCCATGCCGACCACATCGGCGCCGGCCGCCTTGGCTTCCTCGGCCTTGGCGCCCTGGGCGAACACGGCCACGCGCTTGGTCTTGCCGGTGCCGTTGGGCAGCACCACGGCGCCACGCACCACCTGGTCGGACTTCTTGGCGTCCACGCCCAGCTGCACGGCGACGTCGATGGACTCATCGAACTTGGCGGTGGCGTGCTCCTTGACGAGGTTCAGCGCGTCGACCAGCGGGTACAGGCGGGTCGATTCGATCTTGCCCTCCTGGGCTTTCTGCTTCTTGGTCAGCTTGGCCATTTACACGCCCTCCACCGTGACGCCCATGGAACGGGCCGAGCCGGCGATCGTGCGCACGGCGGCGTCCAGATCGGCGGCGGTCATGTCTTTCTGCTTGGTCTTGGCGATTTCCTCGAGCTGGGCGCGGGTGATCTTGCCCACCTTGTCGGTCGCCGGCTTGGCCGAGCCCTTGTCCAGCTTGATGGCCTTCTTGATCAACACGGCCGCGGGCGGCGTCTTGATGATGAAGGTGAAGCTCTTGTCGGCGAACGCGGTGATCACCACCGGCAGCGGCAGACCGGGCTCCATGCCCTGGGTCTGGGCGTTGAACGCCTTGCAGAACTCCATGATGTTCAGACCGCGCTGGCCCAGGGCGGGGCCGATGGGCGGCGACGGGTTGGCCTTGCCAGCTGGCACTTGCAGCTTGATGAAGCCGACGATTTTCTTCGCCATGCTTTGCTCCTTGCGGGTTCATGCGCCTGAAGATGCGATCTTCAAGCTCCCCGGGGTTGTCGACTCTGGGTGAAAAACACCGCTGGCACTGAGTCAGAAAGCGCCAGCAGCTATGAAAAACGTAGTCAGGCCTTCTCGACCTGGCTGAATTCGAGCTCCACCGGCGTGGCCCGACCGAAGATCGTGACCGAAACGCGCAACTTGCTCTTTTCGTAGTTGACTTCCTCGACCGTGCCGTTGAAGTCGGTGAACGGGCCGTCCTTGACGCGGATGTACTCGCCCACCTCGAACTCGACCTTGTGGCGCGGCTTTTCCACGCCTTCCTGCATCTGGTTGACGATCTTCATGACCTCGTCTTCCGAGATGGGCGCCGGACGGTTCCTGGCGCCGCCGACGAAACCGGTCACCTTGTTGGTGTGCTTGACCAGATGCCAGGTGTCGTCGTCCATCACCATTTCGACCAGCACGTAGCCGGGAAAGAACTTGCGTTCAGTGGTGCGCTTGACGCCGTTCTTGATCTCGACCACTTCCTCGGTGGGCACCAGGATGCGACCGAATTTCGACTGCATGCCGGAGCGGTTCACGCGCTCCTGGATGTTGCGCTCGACCGACTTCTCCATGCCCGAGTAGGCATGGACCACGTACCATTTGAGGTCGGGATGGGTCGACGGCGCCGACTCGACCGGATTGACTACATCGCTCATCAGCGTCTCCAGCCCAGAATCAGGTCGTACAGGGCCCATTCCAGGACCTTGTCGGTCAGCCACAGGAACAGCGCCATGGCCACCGCGAAGGCAAACACGAAAGCCGTGGTCTGCAAGGCCTCCTTGCGCGTCGGCCAGACGACCTTCTTCATCTCGCGCCAGGCGTCGCGACCGAAGGCCAGCAGGCGCTTGCCCGATTCCGACGTCA
>MKTG01000018.1:0-392 GCA_001897615.1 Burkholderiales bacterium 68-10 | reverse complement strand
TGGGCACCCAGCAGGTAGTACGCCGCCAGCGCCGCGACGACCAGCAGGCCCGCGGCCGCCAGCCGCGCCTTGTCGGTGCCGGTGCTCACGGTTTCAACTTGAGTGCTTGCCATGTATTCAAAACTCGGCGACCAAAGCCAGAAACTCAGGACGCGCATCGATCAGACACACAAGCCCGCCAAGAGGTTGGCGGGCTTAAGACAGCCACCGGTCAAGCGGTGGCAGGGGCAGTAGGAATCGAACCTACAACCTTCGGTTTTGGAGACCGACGCTCTGCCAATTGAGCTATACCCCTAGAGATCTCCGATCACTCGATGATCTTGGCCACCACGCCGGCGCCCACGGTGCGGCCGCCTTCGCGGATGGCAAAGCGCAGGCCTTCTTCCATGGCG
>MKTG01000017.1:2865-5063 GCA_001897615.1 Burkholderiales bacterium 68-10 | reverse complement strand
CCTCATAGGCCCATAGGCCTGGGCCATGCCCGCGAGACGGAGTTGGCGCAGGATATCTTGGGTCGGATTACTCAGCATGGTCCGATTCCTTCTGGCTGTAGTAGTGGGGGCCCCGCACGTTCCGGTGCGCAGGGAGTGCCGGCGACTCTTCGGCGTGCGACCGCGAGCGACCCCGGTGCTCCAGATGGTTCTGCAGCAACGAACGGATGCTTTTCAGGGTGGGTGATTTGATCTGCAACGCTTCGCCGCAAGCCGCTTCGAACCGTTCAGGGCCGTAGGTCTTGGTCAGCTTCTCCAATCCACTGCAGGCTCTCAGTGCCAAAGTGACGTGCCGTGCCGTCGCGAACTGGTGTTCGATCACCTCCAGCGCATAGGGACCAAGTGTGATCGCCCAAGCGCGATACCGCTGCGGCGTTTGATCTGACCATGCCCGGTGCGCGGGCGACAAATGCGCTTTGTCGGAGGTGGTCTCGCCCACCACCTCGCTGCGTGGATGCATGGCGATACGTTGTCGCCGATAAAAGATTTCCACCATCGTGGCCGTCAGGCGAACATCCACCTGTTCGCGCACCAGGCGATAAGGCACCGAGTAGTGGTGTCCCTTCACAACCGGGTGATAGTCGACCCCCACGCGGACGTTCGGTATCCATTCGCCGTACTCGAAGCGCTCGCCAGGCAATGGCAGAAGGTGCGGTCGGTCAAGTTCCTCAAACCGAGCGCGTCGCGAGGCATGCCAGGTACGGGTGACTTTGCCGTTGATGAGGTCGATGCATTCGCGCAGCGCGTCGTTGATCTCGGCCAACGAGTGGAAAACGCGATGGCGCAATCGCGCCAAGGCCCACCGCTCAATGATCAGCACGCCGCCCTCGGCCTTGGCCTTGTCCTTCGGCTTGCGGGACCTTGCGGGCAAAATCACGGTGCCGTAGTGACGCGCCATCTCCAGATAGGTGGGGTTGAGCTGAGGCTCGTTGCCGGCACGCAGGACGGCCGCTTTCAGGTTGTCGGGCACGGTGATGGCTGGTACGCCGCCAAGAAACGCATACCAGCGGTTGTGTACCTCGATCCACCATTCGGTGGCCTGCGAGGGCACCGCCGACGCGAACAACAGATGCGACACCCCCAGCGCGGCAGCGAAAATCTGTGCACGGCGCATCTCGCCCGTCGCCGGGTCGACCCATCCCATGGTCGGCCCCAGGAAATCCACCCAGCCACGCTCACCAGGCGTGTGTGGCTGACGCATACTAACGGCGTGACGGCGCGTCCACGCGCGGTAAAGATGGGTGAATTGGCTGTATTCATAGGCGCTGTCGGGATCGTCGCGTCGATATTCTTCCCACAGAAGCTGTCGCGTCACATGCGGACGCTGTAGTTCGGCGTGGACATAGCTCCAGTCTGGCAGTCGCTTGGTAGCCGAGCGTGCCGGCCGTGGATAGAAACGGGCATGCAAAGCATCGTCGTCGAGCGCGAGCAGCGCATCGAGTACGTATTCGTGTGTTTCTATTATCTGGCGGTAACGCCGGATGGAATTGAAGGACATGTCGACCTCGCGTCCGATGGCACGATTGCTCATCGTCGTACCGAGCGCCAGTTGAACCGCTTGGCGAAGTTTTGTCATGATGTTGTCTCCCGCGTGGATGCCGCCACGATCGGAGCGACAAGGGCTCCGGTGGCATCGATAAAAGGTCTGGCGTGCGTCAACCGACCCAGCAGGGTCGGACGCTTGACACGGCGGAGTCGCCGCGGGAGACTTGCTTTGCAGTTTTGCGAAGCCCCAAGCGCCTCGAAGTCATCACACTTCGGGGCGTTTTCATTGGTGCGCCAGGGATCAGGAATGGGTCGATCAGTTAGATGTCAAACTGGGTGCGTCACCTCCCGTGGATTTCAGAGAAACCAAGTCATGGCGTGTGGCGGTGGCATAGCGATCGGGCCACAACTTCGCGGCCGTCGTGGAGAGCCGCTGCGCAATGGTGGCTTCGATCCGACGGGATCGACGAGCGCCTTGGGAGACCGAAGTGACCGTTGTCGGTGCGACGCCCAAGTCGCGGGCAACTTGGGCTAGCGACGTGCCGGCCAACCGCAGGCGCATCTTGATCTGTTCGTGCTGTTTTCGCGCACGTTGCAAGCGAGTAAGCTCGTGGGAAGTAGTGTGACTCACTATAGGCAGTTATGAGTAAGGTCGCAACGTCCTCGCAAAACGT
>MKTG01000017.1:2144-2838 GCA_001897615.1 Burkholderiales bacterium 68-10 | reverse complement strand
CGGCCTGTCGTTGAGCGCCTATGCCAATTACGAGCGGGGCGAGCGGGAAATGCCAGTCGCGCTGTTTCGTGCCTTGTATGAGACCTTCGGTATCGATCCTGTTTGGCTACTGGATGGTCCAGGCGAGCAACCGGTGAAGGCAGCCACGCGTGCCACCGACGTCGCTCTGGTCGACCGCATCATTGACTGGGTTGATACGGAGCTGGCGTCGATGGGCAAGAAGCTGCGGCCAGAGCAGCGTTTGCGTATCCTGAAAGCGGCCTATGCGCTCAGTGCCGAGAAGGGACGGCTCGAACCCAGCTCGATGAGAGAATTGCTGTCGGTAGTGGTGCGGCGATAACGGTATCAGCGGAGCTGCCGCCTCGGTTATGTCATTGCTTTTTCGTTGGGAGACGCGTCATGAGTGATCCGGAAGACTTCGAAGCGGCGCTACGGCACGATCTGCTGGACGCTGTCCGTGAGGGCGCGGCCTGCGCTCAGAACGACGATGATAACGAGCGCGATCGGCAAGCTATCGATGATGAGCGTATTTTCATCGCCCGTTTCGGGTTTGATCGCCCCCGGCGATATCGCGAGAGCCTGATCAAACTGAAGCACACGGTGGATCTCACCGATCGCGAAATTCGCCTGATGCATCACACCTTCTCGCTGCGCTCAGACGCGCAGGGGGTCCAACTGAACGCCAGTCGCGGTC
>MKTG01000017.1:0-2041 GCA_001897615.1 Burkholderiales bacterium 68-10 | reverse complement strand
CTGCTGGCGATGGGCTGGTTCGTACACTGGGTCTACATTCGGCCTTGGCAAATCCAGCAACGTACTCGAGCGCAATGATCCGGCTGTAAAGGTAATCACCCATTGATGTCTATGATGATCATCAAGAACGCAAAATAACGGTAATCCAAGCCCCCATTAGCGTCCTGCGTTTTCCACCTATGCCATCCCCGGATCATGCAAACTGCGTGGGACCAAGAGTTTGAGGAGCAGTGGAACGAAAACCCTCGTCAAGCATCAGCATCCCGATCGCCTGGTGTCGACAAAAGACGCTTCTTTGAGCCGATCCTTTGACCTCTTGAGCAGTTATCCCTGCGTGCGCATGGGCTAACCTCACGGCAACGCTACTAAACCTGTAGAGCGCAGGCTGTGAGCCTTGTGCGCCGCCGATTGTCCACGCCAAGTGCAGTTAAAGGCATCTGGTGAGCCTCAGTTCACTACGAAACGATAGCCGACACCCGGCTCCGTCTTCAGCCATTGCGGGTTGTTAGGATCGTCGCCCAGCTTCTGGCGCAGCTTGCCCACCACGATGCGCAAGTACTGATTATCTCCGGTATGCGTCGGCCCCCACAGTTCTACTAACAACTGATGTTGGGTGACTACCCGGCCAGCATGGCGCAAGAGCATCTCCAGCAATGCATACTCCTTGCGGGTCAGCGCCAACGGAGTGCCATCAAGACTGACTTCACGTCGGGCCAAGTCCACCAGCAAACGTCCATCGTCATAGCGCGGTGGGACTTCCGGTTCGCCGGGCCGGTTGCGCAGCAGCGCGCGCAGTCGCGCCATCAGCTCCTGGATACCAAACGGCTTGGTCATGTAATCGTTGGCGCCGCGATCGAGCGCGCGCACCTTTTCCGCTTCGGCGTCGCGCACTGACAACATCAGCACTGGCAGTTGGCTCCACTGGCGCACTTCGGCCAGCACCTCGTGACCATCCCGGTCCGGCAGGCCGATGTCCAGTATCAGCAAGTCCGGCGATTGGGTGACAGCCAGTGCCAGTCCTTCGGCCGCGTTCGAAGCCAGCAATACCTCGTAGCCCTCGGCGCGCAGGCCGATATCGAGAAAGCGGCGAATCTGCGCCTCGTCGTCGATGACCAGAATGCGTGGAGCGGATGTGGTCATGGGGTGATATCGGACGGCGGCGGCAGTGGCAGGCTGATGCGGATGATGGTGCCGATGCCCGTGCCCGGCAAGGCCTCGACACTGCCGCCGTGCGCACCGATCATGCCGCGGCAGATCGCCAATCCAAGGCCGGTACCTTGCGGCGCACGATCACCGCGTGAGACCGAATAGAACATGTCGAAGATGCGGGCGCGCTCATCCTCCGGAATGCCGGGGCCGCGATCGGCCACGTCGATCAGCAACTGCTCGCCGGTGGTCTGCACGGTGACGCGTACGGCGTCGTCCGGCGGGGAGAATCGCGCCGCATTCTCCAGAATGTTGAACAGCGCCTGCTCGATCAGCGCCGGATGCACGTACAGCAAGACCGGTTCGGCGGGCGCGGTAGTTTCCACGCGCAGCTCGGGAAACAGCTTGCGCAGGCGTGACACGGCGGCCGCAACGATTTCGGTGCTGTCGGTCCAGTCGCGGTTGAGTTTGAGCTTGCCGTGACCGAGCCGGGTCATGTCGAGCAGGTTCTGGATATAGCGATCCAGCCGCTGGCCTTCGCCGAGAATGGCCTGCAATAGTTCCCGCCGCTCGTCGGCCGGCAGCTTGTCTTCGTAGCTGACCAAAGTGCCGGCGGCACCAATCATCGACGCCAGCGGCGAGCGCAAGTCGTGCGACACCGACGACAGCAACGCGTTGCGCAGACGCTCGGTCTCACCTTGCACGCGGGCGCCTTCGAGCTCGTCCGACAGCCGCGCGCGCTCCAATGCCTGGCCGATGTCCTGAGTCATCGCCAGCGCCAGGCTGCGCGTGTCCGTCGACGGTTCGGTGACGGCAGGGTCGAACCGCAGCGCCACCACGCCCAGCGCGTGCCCTTCGCTACCCAACGGCAGGATCCAGCAGGAGGCGCCATTCA
>MKTG01000016.1:20774-24439 GCA_001897615.1 Burkholderiales bacterium 68-10 | reverse complement strand
CGGGCTCTCCAAACCGGCGCATGCCAGGCGGCCGCGCGGTTTGGGCGCACAATTGCCCGCATGGCACTGAATTTCATCGACAACGCTTCCGTTCCGTCCCTGTCGGGCCACACCCTGCCGGTGATCGACCCGTCCGACGGCCAGCCCTTTGACGAGCTGCAGCGCAGCGACGCGCGCGACATCGACCGCGCCGTGCGCTCGGCGCGCGCCTGCTTCGACGAGCACTGGGGCCGTCTGTCGGCCGCCGAGCGCGGACGCCTGCTGATGGCCCTGTCGCGCAAGATCGCCGAACACGCCGACGAGCTGGCCGCGCTGGAGCAGCGCGACTGCGGCAAGCCCACCCAGCAGGCCCGGGCCGACGCCACCGCGCTGGCGCGCTACTTCGAGTTCTACGCCGGCGCCTGCGACAAGCTGCACGGCGAGACCCTGCCCTACCAGAGCGGCTACAGCGTCTTCACCTGGCGCGAGCCGCACGGCGTGACCGGCCACGTGATCCCCTGGAACTACCCGATGCAGATCTTCGGCCGCAGCGTCGGCGGCGCGCTGGCGGCCGGCAACTGCTGCGTCGTCAAGCCGGCCGAGGACGCCTGCCTGTCGCTGCTGCGGGTGGCGCAGCTGGCGGCCGAGGCCGGCTTTCCGCCCGGCGCCATCAACATCGTCACCGGCTACGGCCACGAGGTGGGCGACGCCCTGGCGCGCCACCCCGGCATCGACCACATCAGCTTCACCGGCAGCCCCAAGGTCGGCACCCTCATCCAGCAGGTGGCCGCCGAGCGCCACTGCCCGGTCACGCTGGAGCTGGGCGGCAAGAGCCCGCAGATCATTTTTGCCGACGCCGACCTGGACGCCGCCCTGCCGGTGGTCATCAACGCCATCGTGCAGAACGGCGGCCAGACCTGCTCGGCCGGCTCGCGCGTGCTGATCCAGCAGAGCATCTACGACCAGATGCTCGAGCGCCTGGGCGCCGCCTTCGAGGCCCTGCGCGTCGGCCCGGCCAGCATGAACCTGGACGTCGGCCCGCTGATCCGCCAGAGCCAGCAGCAGCGCGTGTGGGACTTCCTGTCGGACGCGCAGACCGACGGCATCCCGACGGTGGCCCAGGGCCAGATCGTCGACGAGGCGCCCGAAACCGGCTTCTACCAAGCCCCCGTGCTGCTGGCCGACGTGCCGGTGGCGCACCGCGTGGCGCAGGAAGAGGTGTTCGGCCCGGTGCTGTCGGCCATGCCGTTTCGCGACGAGGACCACGCGGTGGAACTGGCCAACGCCACCCGCTTCGGCCTGGTGGCCGGCGTGTGGACGCGCGACGGCGCGCGCCAGTTCCGCATGGCGCGGCGCGTCAAGAGCGGCCAGGTGTTCATCAACAACTATGGCGCCGGCGGCGGCGTGGAGCTGCCCTTTGGCGGCTACAAGTCGTCCGGCTACGGGCGCGAAAAGGGCTTCGAGGCCCTGTACGGCTTCACCGTGCTCAAGACGGTGGCCGTGCGCCACGGCTGAAGACTACATATTTGATAGCTGGCGGCGCTTGATGGACGGGCGCTGGTGCCCGATTTCACTCATGACGGCCAGCGCGGCGCTGAAGCCACGCCAAGGGCGCCATCCGCGGGCGCCCAGGTCATCGGTCGGTTGACCCGCGCCCGATCAGCGCCGCCCGCCCAGCAGACCACCACCGATCTTCAGCAGATCGCTCAGGTCCACCTGGCCATCGCCGTTCTGGTCCAGCACCGCGCCCAGCAGGCCGCCGCCCAGGCCGCCCTGCTGCTGCACGCGGGCGCGCTCCTGCCCCAGCGCGCTGCCCAGGCCACCGGCGTCCAGGTTGCCGGCCTGCACCCGCTTGGCCAGCGCCGCCATGACGATGGGTGCCAGCACCATCAGCAGCTTGCCGGCCTGGCTGGTGTTCAGGCCCGTGGCCTGGCTCAGCCCGGCCTCGGCGCGTGGCTGCGCGCCGCCAAAGATGTGGCCCAGGATGCCGCCCGCATCCATCTGCCGGCTGGCCGGCGCGCCGCCGCCCAGCATGCTGCCCAGCAAGCCCCCCAGCCCACCAAGCCCGGCCGGCCCGGCCGCCGGCCCGCCAGCGCCCAGCAGGCCGCCCAGCAAACCGCCCAGGTCCATCGCCGCGCCGCCGGCGTGATCGCGTTGCAGGGCGTTGAACAGCGCCGCGGCGCCGTCGGGTTGCTGGGCGTTGTGCCCCAGCGCCCCGACCAGCATCGGCAGCGCGGCGGAAATGGCGTTGCCGGCGGTATCGGCGTCGGTACCGATCTGCTGCGCGATCGGGCCCAGCGAGGCGCCCTGCAGTTGACCCATCAGGTCGTCAATGAGCGTGCCGTTCATGGTCTTGGTCCTTGGTTGAGAGTCCGGAAAGAGGGCACATCGTAGCCACGTCAGGGCGCCAGCGGTGCATCCGCCGCGCCGAACTGCCAACTGCATCACAAGGCGCCGCCCGATTGCGGGGAAAAAGCCAATCCATCGTCGCCACCGGTTGGCAGGCGAGCAAACCGCCCCCATTTCGCCGGCGTGTGCATGAAGTGGACAGTGGGCACCAAGAACAAAGGCCAAATCAGGCTCCAGCGCCCGTCCCACAAGCGCAAGCAGCTATCGATTTCATTGCAACGGCCAGCCCCCGACGCCGGCCACGGCGGCGTCCAGCTCGGCCTGGATGGCCAGCGTGCGCGCCAGCGCGGCCACCACATTTTGGTAATGCGTGATGTCGTCATACGTCAGCAACCGACCCCGGCGGTCTTTCAGCCACTTTTCGGCCACGCGGTAGCCACCGATGTGCAGGTCCCACACCGCCTGCGGCACGCCGTCGAAGTACTGCGCGTCGTTGATCCACACGCGCCCCGCGCTCTGCCCGGCCGCGATGGCAAAGCGCGGCTTGACCACCTCGCCGCTGCCCGCCACCGGAAAGCCGCTGATGCGCGCCGGCGGCGCTTGCAGCGTGTGCAGGCCGATCAGTTCGTGGCCCAGCTTGACGAGGGCTGCAAAGAGCTCCTTGTTGCTGGTCAGCGGAACGCGCGGAAAGTCGCGCCGCAGAAAGTCGGCGTAGCGCTGGCGGTAGCCAGGGGTGTGGAGCACGGCGTAGAGGTAGGCCAGCGTGTCTTCAGGGCTGATGGCGCGGCCCTGGGCGGCTTTCAGCGCTGCGACGAACTCGTCGGAGAGGTTCGGGCGGCGCTCGGCTTGGGCGGCTTCAATCAGGTCGGCGGGCTGGTCGCTGGGGTAGAGCCACAGAGGAATGTGGTAGTTCACCTCCTTCAACGAGGTCGTGTGGTGCGTAGTGAGGTTTGATGCGACAAAGGCGTGCTGAAAATCCCCCCCAATTTCGGTACTTCGTGTCGTTGACAGCGCCAAATTCGGTGAAACCATGTGCCTCATCACTTCCCCGCGCGGCCTGCAATGAAAGCCGCCCGGTTGGCCGGTGAAATAGGTGTAGCGCGTGTCAAAGGGTCGATACAGGATGGGCTGCACGCGGGACACGTCAGGGCCGGTGCGCCGCAAATCCTGCTGTGCCAACGCGACCTTCCAGTCTTGAGAGTCCTTGCCCAGTTCGTATTTTTCGCGCGCCTCCTCCTCGGGCAGCGCCGCAAAGTCGGTCACGGTGCGCCACAGCACCTCGCGGTCAAAGTGAATGCTCAGGCTGTCGCGCGCGGTGACGATGCCCACCCTGTTGA
>MKTG01000016.1:20162-20704 GCA_001897615.1 Burkholderiales bacterium 68-10 | reverse complement strand
CGCCAGCGCCCGCCAGTCGGTGCTGTCGATGTCCAGGCTGTCCAGCGCCCGGTACTTGTCCTTGCGCAGGCCGTACAGGTCGGCATGAAAGACCTTGGCGCGATCGCCCGTCCAGCGCTTGACGCCGGGTTTGCGCACGAACAGGCCGATGGCCACGCCCTGCTGGATGTCGAACACGTTGTCGTCCTTGCCGCCATCGGGCGCCTTTTCCTTCTTCTTGCTGTTGCCGTGCAGGTCGAGCAGGTAGATCTCGTCGAAGCTGGCCATCAGGCTTTGGCGCATGCCGCGGAAGGTGGGGTTGTCCAGATAGCCGTGGTTGGTGACGAAGGCCAGCACGCCGTGGCCGGTGCGCTCGATGCGCCACTGGGCAAAGCGGATGAACTTGACGTAGTCGTCATTGAGCCACTTGGGGTTGCGCTCGCCCAGCGGCTGGCCGTCGACGGCAAAGTAGTTGCCGGTGGGCCGCTCGCCCTGGGTGGTGTCGGCGCCGCGCAGCAGGGCGGCAATCCAGTCGCCGGTGTTGGCCGAATGCCCCGAATACG
>MKTG01000016.1:0-20155 GCA_001897615.1 Burkholderiales bacterium 68-10 | reverse complement strand
GCCCAGCACCACCATGACGGGGGCGTCGCGCTTGATTTGCGCCGCCGCCAGCGACTCGTCGGCCAGCCATTGGGTAAACAGGGGCCCGTGGGTCAGCTCATGCGCCTCTTCCAGCGAGTTGGTCAGGTACACACCCAGGCGCTGGTCGCTGGCAAAGTCGTAGCCGCTGGCCTCCAGCGTCAGGCCCAGCTTCATGTGGGCCACGGCATAGGGGGCCATCAGCAGCTCGAAGCCGAACAGGCGCGGCAGCAGGTGCTCGGCCACGTAGCCGGGCCAGGCGCCGTCGTTGCCGACGAAGTGCTGGCGAATCTGCTGAATGACGGTGTGCAGGAAGGTGCCGGTGCCGGTGGCGGGGTCGAGGATTTGCAGGCGGTGCGTTTCGCGCTCGACATAGCCGGGCTGGCCCTTCTTGGCCTGCCCGGGCGGCGGCGGCACCTTGATGGTGGTTTTGCCGGCATGGGCCAGGCCCTCGGGCATGGCGAAGTGGGTTTTGAGCAGCGCGTCGACGCTGCGCACGATGTAGCCGACCACGGGCTCGGGCGTGTAGTAGACGCCGCGCGCCTCGCGCATGGCGCGGTCGTAGGCGGCGAGGAAGGTTTCGTAGAAGTGGACGACCGGGTCTTCCTGCCGGGTCTTGAGGCCGAAGGTTTCCAGAATCGCCGCCATGTCGGCGCGCGCCAGCAGCTCGGCCAACTGGTCGACGGCCCAGGCGATGCGCTCGTCCAGGTCGGGCCCGGCGATCTGGTGGAACAGCTTGCGCAGAAAGGGGTTGGTCTTGGGCAACTGGTGGGCCGCGCTCTGGCGCGTGAAGCCGCTGCCGGCCGGCAGCGTGCAGCGGGCGGCAAACAGGCCGTAGCACAGGGTTTGCGCGTACATGTCGGCAAACTGCGGCTCGGTCAGGGTGTCGCCCATCAGCACGTCGCGAAAGGCCTTGCGCTGGGCGTGCAGCTCGCCATGGTCGCCTTCGGCCTTGAAGGTTTCGGTGATCAGCCCGCGAATCAGCCGCCCGAGGCCCGCCATGCGCGTGGCCAGCTCGTGCGGCGTGGCCTTGACGGGCAGGTCGGCCTGGATGAACTGGGCCAGCAGTTGCGCCACCTCGCTGGCGGCGGCTTCGTTCCACTTGAATTTGCCGTTTTTATCGGGGCGCGGCAGGCTGGCGCTGAGCTTGCAGTCGCCTTCGACGTACCAGCGGAATTCGACGTAGTCGGTCAGGATCAGGTTGGGCAGCGATTCGCGGTAGCGCGCCAGCTGATCGGAGGCGGCGGCCTTGTCCAGCTTGGCACCCACGTCCTTGGCCTCGACGTAGCCCAGCGGCAGCAGGCCGCGCGTGACGATGAAGTCGGGCGCGCCGCAGTCGATGCGCCGCGGCTCGTTGGTGGCGCGGATGTCGGCCGCCCCGCCCTGCGCGCCCACGGCGTCGAGCAGGGCCTTGAGCGCCGGGCGGTGCGTGTGCTCGGTGGCGTTGCCGGCCTTGATGGCAGCGGCGACGGCGTCCAGATAGATCTTGAGCAGTTGAGTCACGGCAGAAACAAAAAACACGCCGGGCTGGCGCCAATCGGGCGGTCAAGCCAGCCTGCAACGGGGCAAGGCAAAAGGCGGCTTGCAGGCCCGCCTATTGTTGCCCACGCGCAATGTAGGCCGCCATCTCCTCGGGCGGCACCATGCTGCCGCCGGTGGCCCAGGCGATGTGGGTGGCGTGGGCCAGCTCGGCGCCGTCGACGCCGATGCGCCGCAAGCCATCGGGCGCCGCAAGCACGCGCCACGGCCCGGGCAGGCCGGCGGCGGCCGAGGGTTCGATGGCGATGCCCTCGTGCCGGTGCAGCAGCGCGATCAGGGCAAACAGTTCCTCGTCACTCACCGTGAAGCAGCCGTCGATCAGGTGTTGCAGGCGGCGGCCGACGAAGCCCGAGGGCCGCGCCACGGCCAGGCCGTCGGCGGCGGTCACGCCGTCCAGGCCGATGTCCTGCACGCCGATCGCCTCGTGCAACCCGGTGGCCAGGCCCAGCAGCATGCAGGGCGCGTGCGTGGGCTCGGCGAACAGGCAGTGCACGTGGTCGCCAAACGCCAGCTTCAGGCCGAACGCCACCCCGCCCGGCCCGCCGCCCACGCCGCAGGGCAGGTACACGAACAGGGGACGCCCGGGGCCGACACGCACGTCCAGCGCCTGCAACTGCCCGGCCAGGCGGCGCGCGGCCACGGCGTAGCCCAGGAACAGGTGGACCGAGTTCTCGTCGTCGATGAAATACGTGGCCGGGTCGTCGGCGGCCTGCGCCCTGCCCTCGGCCACGGCGACCGAGTAGTCGGCCGCGTGCTCGACCACCGTGACGCCGTGCGCGCGCAGGCGATCCTTCTTCCACTGCCGCGCATCGGCCGACATGTGCACCGTGACCTGAAAGCCCAGTTGCGCGCTCATGATGCCGATCGACAGCCCCAGGTTGCCGGTGGAGCCGACGGCGATGCGGTGGCGGCCGAAAAACGCGCGCAACTCGGGCGTGGCGAGCTTGCGGTAATCGTCCTGCAGCGCCAGCAGCCCGGCATCGAGAGCCAGTTGCTCGGCGTGGCGCAGTACCTCGTGGATGCCGCCGCGCGCCTTGATCGAGCCCGACACCGGCAACGCCGAATCCAGCTTGAGCCACAGCTGGCCGGGCAGATCGCGGCCCCAGCGCGCACCCAGCGCCGCCTGCAGCGCGGGCACCGCCACCAGCGGCGATTCGATGATGCCGGCGCTGGCGCGCGTGTCCGCGAACACCTGTGCCAGATAGGGTGCGAAGCGCCGCAGCCGGTCGGCCGCGTCGGCCACGTCGTCGGCGCTCAAGCCCACATCCGGCAACGCCTGCGCGGCCGGCCGCAGGGCGGGGTTGAACCAGGCGGTTTCCGTCAGGGCGGCCAGCTTGCGCACCACGGGGTGGCGGGCCACGAGCGCCGCCATCGCCTGGGTGTCCACGGTCGCCGCCATCACAGCCAGCGCGCCAGCTGCGCCACGTCTTCGGGGAACAGCTGGCCCTTTTCGGCCTGCACCACGCGCCCGTCCTTGCCGCGCACCACGGTGACGGGCAGGCCGTCGGGCTTGGGCCAGGCGCGCGCCAGCTCGGGCGTGAGCCAGACGGCGGGGAAGGTGTAGCCCTTTTTTTGCAGGTAGGCGGTGGCGTCGCCGGGCTTCTTGTCGATCGACAGCGCGAGCATCCGCAGGCCGCGGGCGCGCTGGGCGTCCCAGAGCTTTTGCATCTCGGGACTTTGCTGGGCGCAGAACGGGCACCAGCTGGCCCACCAGTACAGCACCAACACGCGGCCTTCGGCCTGCGCGGGCTCGAAGCGCCCGCCGTCCAGCAGCGGCGCGGCCACCAGCGGCAGCGCGCTGCCCACCGCGGGCAGGGGCACGGGTGGCGCGTCCTTGGCGCCTGCCCAGGGCGCCGCCATGCTGGCCGCGGCGGCGGCGGGCAGCCAGCCCAGCCAGCGGCGGCGGGCGCGGTCGGGTGCGGACATGGGAGCGAGCGGCTTCATGATGTCGGTCAATGGTAGCGCGATGCAGCGGCCCGCGGACGTCAAGGTCATCGGCACCTGGGGATAATCGCCGCCATGGGAGAGCGCACCATCATTCCCCTCATCGACCAGCGCACGGCGGGCCTGCCGATACCCGGCGCCACGGCGACCCCGGCGCCGGGCAGCGACCTGTCCGACACCCGCGGGCGGCCGCTGCGCGATCTGCGCATCAGCGTCACCGACCGCTGCAACTTCCGCTGCACCTACTGCATGCCCAAGGAGGTGTTCGACAACCAGTACGCCTACCTGCCGCACGCCGCCCTGCTGAGCTTCGAGGAAATCACCCGCCTGGCGCGCCTGTTCATCGGCCACGGGGTGCGCAAGATCCGCCTGACCGGCGGCGAGCCGCTGCTGCGCAAGAACATCGAGGGCCTGATCGAGCAACTGGCCGGGCTGCGCACGCCGGATGGCCAGCCGCTGGACATCACGCTGACCACCAACGGCTCGCTGCTGGCGCGCAAGGCCAGGGCGCTGGCGGCGGCGGGCCTCAGGCGCGTCACGGTCAGCCTGGACAGCCTCGACGATGCGGTGTTCCAGAAGATGAACGACGTCGGCTTTCCGGTGCGCGAGGTGCTGGCCGGCATCGAGGCCGCGCAGGCCGCCGGGCTGGCGCCGATCAAGGTCAACATGGTGGTCAAGCGCGGCACCAACGCGCACGAGATCGTGCCCATGGCGCGGCACTTTCGCGGCAGCGGCATCGCGCTGCGCTTCATCGAGTTCATGGACGTGGGCGCCACCAACGGCTGGCGCATGGACGAGGTGCTGCCCTCGGCCGACGTCATCCGCCGGCTGCGGGACGAGTTTGCCCTGGTGCCGCTGGCGCACAGCGCGCGCGGCGAAACCGCCGAGCGCTGGGGCTACGCCGGCCCCGATGGCCGCCACGATGCGGCACTGGGCGAAATCGGCGTCATCAGCAGCGTCACCAAGCCGTTCTGCGGCGACTGCAACCGCGCGCGCCTGTCCACCGAAGGCCGCCTGTACCTGTGCCTGTTCGCCGCCAACGGCTACGACCTGCGCCAGCTGCTGCGCGGCGGCGCCAGCGACGACGCCATCGGCAGCGCCATCGGCGCCATCTGGGGCCAGCGCGCCGACCGCTACAGCGAGCTGCGCGCCAGCGGCCGCGTCGATCCGCACACGGGCGAGCGGCGCATCGAGATGAGCTACATCGGCGGTTGAGTGCCGGCACCGCGCCCGCCGTCCGCCGCCGCACGCGCATGGCCGATACTTGCGTCATGACCGCGACCCCCGGCGCCCCCCCGACCGCCGCCCCACCCCCCATCACCGCCCTGCTGCTGGCCGGCGGGCGCGGCAGCCGCATGGGTGGAGTGGACAAGGGCCTGCAAGGCTTTGGCGGCATGCCGCTGGCCGCGCACGCGTTGGCGCGCCTGCGCCGGCAAACGCTGGTGCCAAGCCAGATCGCCATCAACGCCAACCGCAACCTGGACGCCTATGGCGCCCTGGGCACGCCGGTGTGGCCCGACGTGCCGCCCGACTTCGCCGGTCCGCTGGCTGGCTTTTTGACGGGTTTGCAGCACTGCGAGACCCCGCTGCTGCTCACCCTGCCGTGCGACGTGCCGCGCTTTCCGCTATCGCTTTGCGGGCGCCTGGCGCACGCCCTGCTTGCGCAAGAGGCCGAAATTGCCATGGTCGCCGCGCCCGAGGACGATGGCCCGCCGCGCACCCAGCCGGTGTTCTGCCTGCTGCGGCGCGAACTGCGCGACAGCCTGGCGCGCTTCATGGCTGCGGGCGGGCGCAAGATCGACGCCTGGACGGGGCAGCACCGGCAGGTGATCGTGCCCTTCGACGCCGCCGACGACGACCCGCGCGCCTTTGCCAACGCCAACACCCTGGCCGAGTTGCGCCGGCTGGAACAGCACCCCTGAAAGGAGACGCCCATGCCCACCACGCCACCCCTGACCATCCGCCTGCTCGGCCCGGCCGACCTGCCGGCCTACAAGGCGCTGCGCGACGTCGGCCTGCGCAACGACCCCGAGGCCTTCACCACCGACTTCAACGCCGGCTCGGCCCGGCCGGCGGCCAGCTACGCCACGCGGCTGGGGCAGCCGCCGGAAGACCACTTCATCCTGGGCGCCTTCGACGCCGCCGGCGCCATGCTGGGCGCCGTGGTGTGCGAGCGCGAGTCGCGCCTGAAAAAGCGCCACGAAGCGGCGCTGGTGGGCATGATCATTGCCCCGGAAGTGCGCAGCCGCGGCATCGGCAAGGCGCTGCTGGCCGAGTTCGTCAAGCTGGCGCGCCAGCTTCCCGGGCTGGAGCAGGTGGTGCTGTCGGTGACGGCCAGCAACGCCCAGGCGCTGGCGCTGTACGAGCACGCCGGCTTCGTGCGCTACGGCCTGCTGCCGCGCGCCATCAAGATCGATGGTCGCTACCACGACAAGGCGCTGATGGTCAAAGTGCTATGACGCGCACCGCCGACATCGCCGCCACGCTGCAGGGCTACGACCCACAAGCGCTGCGCGCCGACGCGGTGAGCGCGTTCCTGCGGCAACTGGTCGAGCCCGTCACCGAGGTGCAGCGCGTGCCGCTGCCGGCGGCGCTGGGACGCGTGCTGGCCGAGGACGTGGTGTCGCCCATCAGCGTGCCGCCGCACGACAACTCGGCCATGGACGGCTATGCCTTCGACGGCGCGCAGCTGCGGCCGGGCCAGCCACTGCGGCTGCGCTGCGTGGGCACGGCGCTGGCCGGCGCCGCCTGGCGCGGCGCCCTGGCGCCGGGCGACTGCGTGAAGATCATGACCGGTGCCGTCATGCCGGCCGGGCTGGACACGGTGGTGCCGCAGGAATTCATCCGCGTGGAGGGCGCGCAGGTGGAGCTGCCGGCCGACGTGGCGCGGCGCGGCGACAACCGCCGCCTGCTGGGCGAAGACCTGATGGCCGGACGCGTGGCCCTGCCCCGGGGCACGCGCCTGTCGCCGGCCGCGCTGGGCCTGCTGGCCAGCCTGGGCCTGGGCGAGGTGGCGGTGCTGCGGCGGCTGCGGGTGGCGTACTTTTCCACCGGCGACGAGATCCTGTCGCTGGGCCAGGCGCCGCGCGAAGGCGCGGTGTACGACAGCAACCGCTACACGGTGTCGGCGCTGCTGGCGCGGCTGGGGGTGGAGGTGATCGACCTGGGCGTGGTGCCCGACCGGCCCGACGCGCTGCGGGCCGCCTTCGGCCAGGCGGCGGCGCGGGCCGACGCCGTCATCACCAGCGGCGGCGTGAGCGTGGGCGAGGCCGACCACACGCGGGCCATGATGCGGCAGCTGGGCGACGTCGTGTTCTGGCGCATCGCCATGCGGCCGGGGCGGCCGATGGCGGTCGGCCGCATCGCCGCCGCGGCGGTTGATTTGCAAAAAAAATCAGGCCCTGGCGCTTGCCCAGAAAGCGCCAGCAGCTCTCAAAACAATAGTGATTCAGCCATCCTGTTTGGCCTGCCGGGCAACCCGGTGGCGGTGATGGTGACCTTCCTGGCCTTCGTGCGGCCGGCCCTGCTGCGCATGATGGGCGCGCGGCCCGAGCCGCCGGTGCTGCTGCGCGCGCAAAGCAGCCAGGCCATCGCCAAGAAGCCCGGCCGCACCGAGTACCAGCGCGGCATCGTCAGCACGCAGCCCGATGGCCGCCTGCGCGTGTGCACCACGGGCAACCAGGGCTCGGGCGTGCTGTCGTCGATGGTGCAGGCCAACGGGCTGATCGTGCTCGGCCACGCGCAGGGCGACGTGGCCGTGGGCGACGAAGTCAGCGTGATGATGTTCGAAGGCGTGCTGTAGGCCCCGCCCCCGCCGCCCTTCAGGGCGCGCGCATCAGCACCGGCACGCCGGCCTGGCGCAGGCAGCCGGCGGTGACGCTGCCGAGAAACGCGGTTTCCATGGCACTCTGGCGGCGCGTGACCATGGCCAGGATGGTGTCGCCGCGGCCGGCCACGTAACTGGCAATCGCCTTGGCCGGCTCGCCGTGCAGCACGTCCCAGTTGATGGGCACGCCGTGGCTGCGGCCCAGCTCGGTCGCCTTGGCGCGCACGTAGCCCGACTCCAGCGCCGCCAGCTCGCCGCCCGGCGGCAGGCCCGCGGCGCCCTCGGTGTCGACCACGCGCACCACCTCCAGCTCGGCCCCGGCCCAGCGGGCGAACTCGGCGGCCTGCCCGGCCATGGCCTCGGACAGCGCGCTGCCATCCAGCGGCAGCACGATGCGCCTGACCTGCGCCGCGCCGCCGTCGGACGCGCTGCCGCCGGTCGGCCGGTACACCAGCACCGGCCCGTCGGTGCCGCGCGCCACGCGCTGCGCCACGCTGCCCAGCACCGCCTCCAGCAGGCCCGAGCGCCCGCGCGAGGTCATGGCCACCAGCGTGCGCGGCACGCCCGCGGCCTCGTCCAGCACCGTGGCGGCGACGTCGCCGCGCGCCACCACGCAGATGCCCTGCGCCCCATGCCGGGCCGCCAGCTGCTCGACATAGGCGCGTGCCTCGGCCTCGTCGGCGCCCTTGTCGACCACGCGCAGCAGCACCAGCGGCGTGCCGCGCGCCGCCAGCCCGGCGGCGTGGGGAATCATCTCTTCGGAAAAACGCGAGCCGTCCAGGGGAACCAGGATCCGGTCATACATGGGCACACCTCCGTCCTTGACACTGCACAAGCCCTTGAGTGTAGGCCAGGGCCGGGCGGTCACGGGCCGGGCCGCGAGCGGGGCGCCGCCGGATTCGGGGTCACAGCTCCAGCACCAGCCGCTCGCCCTGGGCGCGCGAGCAGCAGACCATCATGCGGTCCTGGCGCTCGCGCTCGGCGCGCGTCAGCACCACGTCGCGGTGGTCGATGGCGCCGCCCAGCACGCGCGTCTCGCAGGAGCCGCACAGGCCTTCGGTGCAGTCGCACTGCACGTCGATGTTGGCGCCCTGCAGCGCCGACAGGATGGTCTGGTCGGCGCGCACCCGCAGGGTGATGCCCGAGTCCCTCAGCTCCACCTCGAAGGCATGTTCCCGGGCCGGGTCGAGCGTGGGCGGCTCGGTCTGGAAATGCTCGACGCACAGCGCGCTCTCGGGCCAGTGCGCGGTGCACGATTGCAGCGCGTCCAGCATGCGCTGCGGCCCGCAGGCGTAGATGCGCGTGTCGGCGCGCGGCGCGGCCAGCAGCGCCGGCAGGTCGACGCGCCGCCCCTCGTCGCTGGCGTGCACCACCAGGCGCTCGCCGTGCTCGGCCTGCAGCTCGGCCAGCAGCGCCATGCGGGCGCGGCCGCGGCCGCTGTAGTGGATCTGGTAGTCCATGCCGCGCTGGCGCGCGCGCCGCGCCATGGCGGCGATCGGCGTGATGCCGATGCCGCCGGCAATGAAGATGGCGCGGCCGCCCGTTTCGTCGAAGCGGAAGTGGTTGCGCGGGCCGCGCAGGCGCAGCCGCTCGCCCACCTTGAGCTGTTCGTGGATCCAGGCCGAGCCGCCGCGGCTGTCGGGGTCGCGCAGCACGGCGATCTCGTAGGCCTGGCTGTCGGCCGGGTCGCCGCACAGCGAGTACTGGCGCGACAGCGCCGCGCCGCCGCATTCCACGTCCACGTGCGCGCCAGGCGCCCAGCCGGGCAGCGGCTGGCCGTTGGCGGCCACCAGGCGCAGCAGCAGGGTGTCGTCGGTCAGTCGCGTGATGCGCTCGACGACCACCGGGCGCGTGACGGTCTGCCGGCTCGACTCGCCCAGCCGCACGGGCTGCGCCTGCGCCAGCAGCGCGGGCTGGGCACGCTCGGGGTTGAGCGCCGGGTCCCACTCGACCCACAGCTGCTTGGGCCCGCGAAACGAGGTGTTGGGCACGTAGTCGAAGCGCTGTGGCAGCAGGCGCAGGTGCGGCAGGCGGCGGGTCAGCTCTTCCAGGTAAATCTGCAACTCCAGCCGCGCCAGGTTCTTGCCCATGCACTGGTGCGAGCCGTAGCCGAAGGTCAGGTGTTCGCTGGCGTTGTCGCGCCGCACGTCGATGGCGTCGGGGTCGCTGAAATGGCGCTCGTCGTGGTTGCCCGAGGCCAGCACCACCAGCACGCGCGAACCCTGGGGAATGCGCACACCGCCGATCTCGGCGTCGCGCGTGGCGTAACGGCGCCAGGCCGCCACCGAGCCGTTGTGGCGCAGGCATTCCTCCACCGCGCCGGGAATCAGGCTGGGGTCGGCGCACAGTTCGTCCCAGATGGCGCGGTTTTCCAGCAGCAGCCGCACGGCGTTGGTGATGCCCAGCGAGGTGGTCTCGTGCGCCGCCACGATGATGGCCATCATCATGGAATGGATGTAGGAGTCGGTGACGACGTCCGGGTGCTCCTGCTGCTTGCGGATGGTGTAGCGCATCCAGCCCGGCCCGTCGGGCGTGGCGCGCATCTTCTCGACGATGCGGCCCGACAGCTGCCAGAAGTTGCCCACCGCGTGCGCCACGGCGATCTGCTCCTCGGGGGTCGGCCGGCCCCAGATGTTCACCGTGTGCGCCACCGAATACTGGCGCAGCAACGCCATGTCGTCTTCCTCCACTCCCAGGAAGTGCAGGCCGACGGTGAGCGGTGCTTCCCAGAACATCTTCTCGACCAGGTCGGCGCGGCCGTCGTCGACGAAGCGGTCGACGTACTGGCGCGCCACGCGCCGCACCATGGGCTCCAGCGCCATCAGCGCCTGGGGCGTGAAGGGCTCGATCAGCGCCCGCCGGCGCGCCATGTGCACCGGCTCCACCTCGTTGACCATGGTGCGCTGCATGCCGTAGTCGTAGTCGGCCAGGATGTCCAGCACCCGCGGCTCCACCGGCGTCATGCGCTCCAGCGCCACCGAGGCGTCGAAGCTCTCGTGGTCACGGAACACCGCCTTGATGTCGTCGTAGCGCGTGACCACCCAGTAGCCGATCCGCGGCGCCCAGAACACCGGCTCCTGCGCGCGCGCCCAGCGCAGGTACTCGGGCGGGTTCTGCTGGTAGCCGTCGCCGAAGGGGTCGAAGGCGGCGGCGCCGGCGCTGACCGGGCAGCCGTGGGGGTCGCGCCGTGCGGCATGGTCCACCGGGCAACCGGCGGCGGCAGGGCTTGTCTCGCTCATGGTGGTGGCTTCGCTTCAAGCTTGGGAATGCAAAGCTACCACGTTGCGCGGCCGCGGTGGGATCGCCGCTGCGGGAAACCGGCGCGCTGGCTATGATCGCCGCAACCCGGCTCCACCCGTTCCCGCCATGCCCTACGTCGCCCGCTTCACCCCCGAGACCCTGAGCCGCGCCCAGGTGGACGCCCAGCCCGGCCCGCTGGTGCTGGAGTTCGGCACCGACTGGTGCGGCCATTGCCAGGGCGCGCAGCCGCTGATCGAGGCGGCATTCGAGCGCGCCGGCCAGGACACGCCGCACCTCAAGGTGGAGGACGGCCGGGGACGGCCGCTGGGCCGCAGCTTTGGCGTCAAGCTGTGGCCGACGCTGGTGTTCCTGAAGGACGGCCAGGAAGTGGCTCGCCTGGTGCGCCCGCACGAAGCCGACGCCGTGGCCCAGGCGCTGGGCCAGATCGCCGCCTGAGGTGCGCCACGCCATGTCCGCACAGGCCGCCACCCCCGACTATTCGCAAGGCGCCGCCTACGTGGGCGGCCAGTACGTGCCGATCGCCGAGGCCCGCATCCCCATCACCGACTGGGGTTTCCTGCGCTCGGACGCCACCTACGACGTGGTGACCGTGTGGGACGGCGCCTTCTTCCGGCTGGACGCGCACCTGGAGCGCTTCATGGCCAGCTGCGCGCGCTTCCGGCTCGACCCCGGGCTGCCGCCGGCGGGCATCGCCGAGGTCCTGGCCCAGTGCGTGCGCCTGTCGGGCCTGCGCGCGGCGTATGTCGAGATGATCGTCACCCGCGGCCAGCCGCCCTGGGGTTCGCGCGACCCACGCCAGGCGGTCAACCAGTTCCATGCCTTTGCCGTGCCCTACGTGTGGATCGCCAACGAGGCGCAGCGCGCGCGGGGACTGCACCTGGCGGTCAGCAGCGTGCAGCGCATTCCGTCCACCAGCGTCGATGCGCGGGCCAAGAACTACCACTGGAACGACCTCACCATGGGCCTGCTGGGCGCGCTGGACGGCGGCGCCGACACCGTGGTGCTGAGCGACGGCGCCGGCCACGTGGTCGAAGGGCCGGGCTTCAACCTGTTCTGCGTCAACGCGCAGGGCACCCTCGTGACGCCGGCCGAGGGCGTGCTGGAAGGCATCACGCGCCGCACGGTGATCGAGATGGCGGCGGCGCTGGGGCTGCCGCTGCAGGTGCGCGCGCTGCCCGCGGCCGAGCTGCGCGGCGCGCGCGAGGTGTTCCTGTCCAGCTCGGGCGGCGGCGTGCTGCCGGTCACGTGGGTGGACGGCGCGCCGGTGGGCGACGGCGCCGTGGGCCCCGTCACGCGCCAGCTGGTCGACACCTACTGGGCCTGGCACCGCGACCCGCGCCTTGCCACGCCGGTCGATTACGGGCCCGACGCGGGTTTTGAATAAAAACCGGCTCCAGCGCTTTACTGGCAATCGCCAGCAGCTATCATTTTTATATTAACCCGGACCTGATTCGGTCCCCTTTGACAGCGGCCACCCCCTTGTTCAACCGACTTCGACAACCCGACGCGATGGCCGTGACGCTGGCAGCGGCCGGCATTCTGATGGTGACCATGGGCACGCGCCAGTCGCTGGGCCTGTTCCTCAGCCCCATCAACACCAGCACCGGGCTGGGCATGGCCAGCATCAGCTTTGCGATGGCGGTGGCGCAGTTCACCTGGGGCGCCATCCAGCCGCTGGCAGGCGCGGCGGCCGACCGCTGGGGGCCGCGCCCGGTGCTGATCGCCGGCATCGTGCTGCTGGCCCTGGGCAACGCGCTGACGCCGCTGATGGGGTCGTCCTGGGGCCTGATCTTCAGCCTGGGCCTGCTGGCCGCCTTCGGCTCGGGCGCGGGCAGCTTCTCGGTGCTGATCGGCGCCGCCGCGCAGCGGCTGCCCACCGACGCGCGCGGCGCCGCCTCGGGCGTGATCAACGCCGGCGGCTCGCTGGGGCAGTTCGTGTTCGCGCCGCTGGCGCAGCAGCTGATCCAGGTGCAGGGCTGGATGGGGGCGATGTATTCGCTGGCCGTCATCACCCTGCTGGCGCTGCCGCTGGTGGGCAAGCTCACGGGCGGCGCGCCCGCCGCCCACGCCACCGCCAGCAGCGCACCGGACGCCGGCCTGCGTGCCACGCTGCGCCAGGCACTGCGCGAGCGCAGCTACCTGTTGCTGCACGCGGGCTTTTTCACCTGCGGCTTTCACATCGCCTTCCTGGTCACGCACCTGCCGACCGAGGTCGACCTGTGCGGCCTGCCGGCCTCGGTGGCCAGCTGGTCGCTGGCGCTGATCGGGCTGTCCAACATCGTCGGCAGCCTGTGGGTGGGGCATCTGGTGGGCCGCCACCGCAGCAAGATGATCCTGGCCATCATGTACGGCAGCCGCGCGCTGCTGGTGCTGGCCTACCTGGCGATGCCGCGCGAGCCCTGGGTGTTCTACCTGTTCGCCATCGGCCTGGGCCTGACCTGGCTGGCCACCGTGCCGCCCACCGCCGGGCTGGTGGGCAAGCTGTTCGGCGTGCGCTACCTGGGCACGCTGTTCGGCCTGACACTGCTGAGCCACCAGATCGGCGGCTTTCTGGGCGCCTTGCTGGGCGGGCTGGCCATCACCCGCCTGGGCGACTACACGTGGATGTGGTGGGCCGACATCGCCCTGGCCGCGCTGGCGGCGGTGCTGAATCTGCCGATCCGCGAAGCGCGGGTACGGCCCCTGCCTGCATCCGCCAGCGGCTGAACCGCGGGCGCGACAGGCAGGCTGCAATATTCATTGCGATTTCGGGCTCTTCTTGCGAATGATGGTGATGGCCTGCAAGACAAGGCTTTGAATGGTGGTTTATTGGAAACCGCCAACATCCGAACGCAGAGGACGCAGAGGTTTCGCAGAGGACGCAAAAAACAAGAAGACCCATCGGCTTTCTTCGCGTCCTCCGCGAATCCTTGACGTCCTCTGCGTATGGTTGTTCATTTTTCTCATGGGGCATGTCGCGACGCGGCACTGAGCGAGTGCCTCACCATCATTCGCGAGTAGAGCCCGATTTCAGCCTCCAGGCCAGTCGTGGCCAGCGCCAGCAGCTCTCTTTTTTGAAATCATTCAGGCGCCCATCGCCACCCGGCAGGCCTTGCCGCTGCGCCCGCGCGGCACGTCGCAGCCGGGCTCGCCCAGCACGCGGATGGGGCGCGCGCCCTGCATGGCGGCGAAGCGCTGCAGGGCGTCGGCGCAGCGCGCGATGGCGGCGTCGGCCTCCTGGTCACGCAGCGGCAGGCGCAGCACCAGGGTGCTGGGGCCGTGCTGGCGCAACTGGAAGTCGAACACGCCGCACTCCTCCTCGATGACGGTGCACAGCGCCATCGGCAGCAGGCTGACGGTTTCACCCTTGCGCTGGCTGGGCACCTGCATGACATCGTCGCTGCGCCCGCGCACCTCGATCACCGGCAGCGCCGAGCCGCAGCTGCAGCGCTGCCCGCTCCAGGTGACCTGGTCGCCCAGGTCGTAGCGGATCAGCGGTTGCACCAGGTTGGCCAGGTTGGTCAGCAGCACGCTGTGCGAGCGTTCGCCGCGCGGCATGGGGCGGTAGAGCTCATCCACCGGCTCCAGCAACACCCAGTCCTCGTTGACGTGCAGATGGCCGTGCGCGCATTCCCAGGCGATCGGCAGGAATTCGGAGGCACCGTAGCTGTTGCGCACCTGGGCGCCGAACACGCGGGTCAGCCGCTCGCGCACCGCCTTGCCCAGGGTTTCGCCACCGGTCATGATGCAGCGTGGCGCGATGCGCAGGCGGCCGGCCTCGGCCTCGCCGGCCAGCAGCGCCGCCGCCGTCGGGTAGGTGGCCAGCACCGTGGGCTGAAAGGCGTTGAGCGCCTGCACCAGCTCGTCGACCGGCTGCAACAGGCTGAAGCTGCGCCCCGACGACGCCAGCCAGGGGTTGATGCGGCGCAGCCGCTCGAAGCTGACGATGCTGGCGAAGTGTCCGCCGGTGGCCGTCACCACGGCGTGCTGGTCGGTGACGCCCAGCACGTCGAAGGCGGCAAAGGCGCCGAACAGGCCGCGCCCGGTGCTGCACGGCGGCCGGTGGCGCACCGCTTCGATGGCGTCGTACACCGCCATGGCCTGCGCGTCCTGCACGAAGATGCCGGGTTTGCCGCTGGTGCCCGAGCTTTCCCACACCACGTAGCGCCCCAGCCAGGGCTCGCCGGCGCGCGACGGGTCGCTGACGAAATCCTGCAACTCGTCCAGGCGCAGCGCCGGGTCGGTCACCCAGTCGTCGAAGCGCGCCATCAGTTCGCGCCGCGTCACCGGCGGCAGCCGCGACAGATCGGAGGTGCGCGCGCGCTCGACGCCCAGGCGCTCACGGTACAGGGGCGAAGTGCGCGCCGCCTCCAGCAGGCGCAGCACGCGCTGCTGCTGGCGCTGCGCAATCAGGCGTGGGGTGGCGTGGGTGGCGGCCACCACGTCCAGCGTGGCGGCCTGCAGGCCCATCGGGTCGAAAACCGCGTGGGCAACCGTCATGGGTTGTCCCGGGTCACGCTGTCGCACATCCGCTGCGTGGCGCATGCGTTGCGGGGAACCATGGCTGTTTCCTTTGATCTTCAAGAACCGGGGCCGCCAGATGCCTGGCACGCCATCCCGGCGGTGGGCTCCCCTGACACGGAGCCATTGTCGCACCGCAGGACTTTATTCACTGATCTTGCCCCACCACGCGAGTTCCGTCTTGACGCGCATCAATGGTGAAGTCGGCCGCTCCGGTATTCTTGTCCCCGTTGCCCGCCGTCCGATCTGAACCTCGCACGAGAACCGTCATGGCCCGAAAGAACGCCTCCGCCGCCCGCCCCGCACGCCGGGGCATGCCGCCGCCCGACGCCCTGCCCGAGCCGCCCCGCCCGGGCCACCCGGGGTACGTCAGCGACCCGGTCAACCCCGGCGATCCCGCCGAAACGCCGACCCAGAAGCTCGACCGCCTGGCGCAGAGCGCGGCGGCCTCGATCTACAACAACCTGTCGCCGGTCACGCTGAGCCTGGCCATGGCCGACTGGGCCTGGCACCTGGCGGCCTCACCCGGCCGACAGCTGGAGCTGGCCACGCTGGCGGCGCAGCTGGCCATCGACACCGCGCGCCTGCAGGACGGCAGCACCAACGGCGCGGGCCTGCAGGACGACGATCCGCGCTTTCGCGCCGACGAATGGACCCAGTGGCCGTTCAACCGCTGGCGCACCGCATTCCGCAACGCCGAGGTGTTCTGGCGCGAAGCCTCCAAGGTGCCGGGCGTGAGCACGCACCACGGCCAGCTGGTGGACTTCTTCGCGCGCCAGTGGCTGGACATGCTGACGCCGGCCAATCGCCTGCTGACCAACCCGGTGCTGCTCAAGCACACCCTGGAGACCGGCGGTGCCAACCTGCTCAAGGGCATGCAGAACCTGGCCGCCGACGTCAGCGGCGTGCCGACGCCGGAGGACGAGGCCAGCCGCGGCCGCTTCGTGGTCGGCGGCAATGTCGCCGTCACGCCCGGTCAGGTGGTGTTCCGCAACCACCTGGTGGAGCTGATCCGCTACGCCCCGCAGACCGACAAGGTGCACCCGGAGCCGGTGTTCATCCTGCCGTCGTGGATCATGAAGTACTACATCCTCGATCTGTCGCCGCACAACTCGATGGTGCGCTACCTGGTCAGCCAGGGCCACACGGTGTACATGGTGTCGTGGCGCAACCCGGACGAGTCGGACCGCAACCTGACGATGGACGACTACCTGAAGCTGGGCGTGCTCGATCCCATGCGCGCCGCCCGCCAGGATGCCGACGACGCGCCGCTGCACGCCATGGGCTACTGCCTGGGCGGCACGCTGATGGCGATCGCCGTCTGCGCGCTGGCGCGCGAGGGCGGCATGGCCGGCTACACCGACCTGCCGGCGCCGCTGACGCTGACGCTGCTGGCCGCGCAGGTCGACTTCCACGCCCCGGGCGAGCTGGGCCTGTTCATCGACGAGGGCCAGATCAACCTGCTGGGCCACATCACCAAGGGTCAGGGCTTCCTGTCGGGCAAGCAGATGGGCGGCTCGTTCCAGTTCCTGCACTCGCGCGACCTGGTGTGGACGCGCCAGATGCGCGAATACCTGATGGGCGAGCGCGACCAGGGCAACGACCTGATGGCCTGGAACGCCGACACCACCCGCCTGCCAGCGCGCATGCACCACGAATACCTGGTGGCGCTGTACCTGAAGAACGCCCTGGCCAACGGCCGCTACGTGGCGGGCGGGCGGCGCGTGTCGCTGGGCGATCTGCACATGCCGGTGTTCCTGGTCGGCACCGAGCGCGATCACGTCTCGCCCTGGCGCTCGGTCTACAAGCTGCACCAGCTCACCGGCACCGAAATCAGCTTCCTGCTGACCAGCGGCGGCCACAACGCCGGCATCATCTCGCCGCCCGGCCATCCGCGCCGCAGCTACCGCCTGGCCACACAGCCCGCGCGCGCACCCTGGCTGAGCGCCGACGAATGGCTGGAGCGCGCCGAATCGTCCGCCGGCTCCTGGTGGCCGGCCTGGCAGGCCTGGCTGGCGGCGCATTCCAGCGCCCCGGTCAAGGCCCGTCCGATTCCCGCCGGCCGCGCGCTCTACCCCGCCCCGGGCCACTACGTGATGCAGCGCTACGCCGAATAGGCGGCACGCCCACCCCGCGTTTCGCGGCAACGCGCGGGCATGCCCGCGTAATTCCCTATGGCTGTCGTGCGCCGCAACGCCGACGATGCGGGGCTTCATCCCGCTCGTCCCCTTGCAAGAAAGGCATGCCATGACCCTGTTTCGACTGTCCTGCATCGCGGCCAGCGCCGCTCTGGTGGTGGCCTGTGGCGGCTCCGGCGACTCGGGCCCCAAGCGCGGCGATCTGATCGACCCGGCCGCCACGCTGGTCACGCTCACGGCCGCCCAGATCGACGGCGCCACCGCCGCCAGCGGCCTGCAGACGCTGACAGGCGCCGCGGTGTGTGACGTCAAGGTGGTGGCGCTCAACTACGCCACCGTCGGCGTCAAGGCCGGCGAAAACACCAACGCCTCGGGCGTCATGCTGCTGCCCACCGGCGCCGCCGGCTCGGCCTGCGCCACCGGCGCGGCGCCGCTGCTGGCCTACGCCCGCGGCACCGACGTCAACAAGTCGCGCGCCCTGGCCAACCCGCAGGACCCGGAAACCCTGTTGCTGGCCGCCTTCTTCGCCGCCCAGGGTTATGCCGTGGTGGCCACCGACTACCTGGGCTACAACAAGTCGGCCTATAGCTTCCATCCCTACCTGCATGCCGACTCCGAGGCCACGACGGTCATCGACTCGGTGCGCGCGGCGCGCCACGCGGCCACGGCGCTGGGCGGCAAGCTGTCGGGCAAGGTGATGTTCAGCGGCTACTCGCAAGGGGGCCATTCGGCCATGGCGGCGCAGCGCGCGGCCGAGCGCGACCACGCACAGGAAATCTCCGTCGCCGGCGGCGCCCACCTGGCCGGCCCCTACAACATGGCCGGCGCCATGAGGGTGCCGCAGGCCATCGCCGGCTACCAGTTCTTCGTGCCCTTCATCATCACCGCCTGGCAGAAGGTCTACGGCAACATCTACAGCAAGCCCGAAGACGTGTTCAAGCCGCCCTATGCGAGCGGCATCAACGACCTGCTGCCGGCCGTCAACGGCAGCTACACCAAGCTGGTCACCGACGGCAAGCTGCCCGGCGGCACGCCCGACCAGGCACGCGACGCGCTGATCCAGCCGGCTTTCCTGCAAACCATGCTGACCGACGACAAGGCGCCCATCAACGCCGCGGCCCAAACCAACACCCTGTTCGGCTGGAAGCCCAAGGCCCCCGTGCTGCTGTGCGGCGGCGCGGGCGACCCCACGGTGCCGCCGGCCGTGCACCAGGCGCCGATGGTGGCCAACTTCGCCGGCAACGGCGTCACCGTCCAGTCGGTGGACGTGGACGCGCTGATCCAGTCCACCTTCGGCCCCGGCGGCAAGGCCCCCACCGACCCGGCCTCGCCCGAGTTCGCGGCCTACTACGGCGCCTACCACGGCAGCTACGAGCCGCCCTTCTGCCTGGCCGCGGCGCGCGGGCTGTTCAATCAGGTGCGCTGAGCGCGCGGCCCCTCGCGATGCGCCTTCTCGGCGCATCCCATCGCCGGCCCGCGGGCCGGCTTTTTTGTGCCGGGCGGCGCGCCTCAGCGCAGGGTGCGCGGGTCGTACAGCCAGCGGCGCAGCTTGCGCGCGCGGATGCGCCGCGCGTCGGGATGGCGCGGGTTGATCAGAAGATTGGCTTCTTCCGGCACGACGACCGAGGGCACTTCGGCCACACAGCTGGCCCCGCCCTGCGCCCAGGCGGTGCCCCAGGCGATACTGACGCGGCCCGGCGGCAGCGCGTCCCAGCCCACTTGCACGGCGGCGTCGAACACCGTGCGCGCCACCCACAGATCGTGCGGCAGCTCGATGCACACCAGATAGCGGTTCAGCGGCAACGCCAGGCCGCCGCCCAGGTGCACCACCGTCTCCAGACAAGCCAACGCGCGCGAGCCGCTGGCATACACCAGCGGCGTGCCGCGCGCGTTCCAGCGGCCGCCGGCCCGCTCGGCCCCCTGGCCGCCCAGCTCGTCGGCAGTGTAGTCGGGCGTGTCGGTGGCGATGCGCCAGAAGGCCCGCACCGGTGCCGCCGCAGGCGCGCCGTTGGCGCCGGCCTCAGGCATACACGCCCGATCGCATTTGCAGCAACAGCGTGGCCAGCGCCTCGCGCCCGTCGGCGGTGTCCAGCAACTGCTGTGGGCGCAGGCCGCCCAGCGCCGCCACCGGCTCGCCCATCCAGGCGGCGAACCAGCGCGCGGCGTCAAAACCCACGGGCGCCTCGCCCGATTCGCGCACCATGGCGTCCACCTGCCCGATCAGGCGCGACAGGCCGACCAGCTTTTCGCTCTCGGCCTCGGACAGCCGGCCGCGCGCCGCCAGCTTGCGCTCCACCGTCGAGCGCGCCAGCCCCACGGCGCGCATCAGCTGCTCGCGCGGCAGACCCATGGCGGCGCTCATCTCCTGCACCGCGCGCGCCGGCAGGCCACGCTTGACCAACTCGGCCCGCTCGATGGCCGACAAGGCAAACGCCCCACCCTGCCCTGGCGCCAGCGGGCGCAGCGCATAGGTGGCGCTGCGCTCGCGCGCCGACAGCCGCGAAGGCGCTACAGAGATGGAGGCGGATTTGGCCGTAGTCATTTGAGAGTTAATATAGTCTCAATCAAGACCATGCGCAAGTCGATGAATTCTGTGGCGCACCCGCGTGGCCGCGAAGCCCGCAGCAGGCCGGCGCGCTGACCGTGGCCCCCACAGCCGAACACCCCGGCGGGCAGGCCCGACCGGGGTGTTCGTGGTGTGTCCGCAGTGGGCAGGCCCGCAGGCCTGCCGGTGCGTCAGGGCTTACGCGTCGCCAGCGGCGGGGCGAAAGCCGTGGGCGATGTCCTCACGCGTTTGCTGGCGCACTTCGGCGCGGGTGACGGCGCTGCCCTGGACCGCGTCGGCCTGCGCGTTCAGCTCGCCGGCTGCCGGCATGTGGCCCGAGGCGTCGGCACGCACGTCGGCGCGCTGCAGGCTGCTGGACACCGT
>MKTG01000015.1:13639-23854 GCA_001897615.1 Burkholderiales bacterium 68-10 | reverse complement strand
TCCACTTTTCAGGGGCAACCTCAGGTCCTAGCGCCCGGCAAACCTCGGCGCGCGCTTTTCTACAAATGCGGCAGCTGCTTCACGGTGGTCTTCAGTCATCACGCAGCGCATTTGTCTCAGTGCCTCGTCGTCCATGGCTCGCCCGAGGGTCACCCCGCTTTCCACGGCATTCAGGTTGGCCTTGATGTGGCCGATGGCGAGCGTAGGTGCACTGGCAAGTTGACTGGCAAGGCGATTTCCCTCGGTTTCCAGCTCTGCGTCTGGGACGACCATGTCGGCGATGCCTGCGCGCGCAGCTTCCTCTGCGCTGAGTACTGGCGACAGCATGGAGAGCCAGCGCGCCCGGGCTCCGACCCGCTGAGCGAGCAGCCAGTTCCCGCCGTAGTCACTCGACAAACCGACCGAGATGAACGATGTGCTGATCTTGACGCTATCTGAGACCACCAGGATATCGCAGGCAAGGGCTAGCGAAAAACCTGCGCCCATCACTGGTCCTCTGGCCAGCGCAATGGTTGGCTTGGGCATTTCGCGCAACAAGCGCGCAGAGTCCATGGCCTCTCGCAAATGTGCTGCACGCTCCTCCAGGGTTTGCACACTTACGCCAGCGGCTGCCATTTCCTTGACATCGCCACCGGCGCAAAATGCCCGCCCTGCCCCCGTCAGGACGACCGCGCGCACTTGAGGGTTGAGCGACGCCTTGCGCAGTGCCTGCAACAGCGACATCAGGAGCGGTGGGGTCAATGCATTGAGCCGCTCAGGCCGGTTCATGGTGAGTGTGAGAACTGCATTTTCCAGAGATTCGATCAACACCGGGGGCTTTTCTGTGGTCATTTGCTCGTTCATGTGGCCATTCATATGGCTTACTCCAGTAAAGATATCGGTTTGACAGCCGTCCGATGCGCCTAGAACTGGAGCGTGTCGGCGCAGTACGCCTCATGACGATCGCTGCTGCCCAGACAGAGGTCCGCGACGACAGCACGTTTGAAATAGTGGCCGACCGAGTATTCTTCGGTCATGCCAATGCCGCCGTGCAATTGAATGGCCTGGCCGCAAACCGTCTTGGCAGAGCGGCCAATCAACGACTTGGCCTGCGATACCATGCGTCGGCGTTCCGATGAGTCCGTGTCTTCCATGGCTGCAAGAAGAGCATGCAGCATTGAACGTGAAAGCTCCAGATCCGAAGCCATGTCAGCCATTCGGTGCTGGAGAGCCTGGAATGAACTCAGCGTCATGCCGAACTGTTTTCTCACCTTTAAATAACCTGCGGTGATCTCTATGGACTTTTCCATGGCACCGATCAGTTCGGCGCACACGGCGACCGTGCCGTGCGCCAGCCCGTCAAGCAGAGCTCGTGCGCCTTCGGCTGGCCCGGAAAGAAGCCGGTCATCAGAGACGAACACGTCTTTGAGTTGCAGCTCTGCCGCCGAGCTTCCGTCATGCAGTGGCCACGTTTTTCGGTGAAGGCCCGGCACGTCGGCAGACACGAGAAAGAGAGCCGTGTCGCCCCCCTCTTCTCTTCCTGATACTGCTGCCGAGACAATGAACAGGTCTGCCTGCGCGCCGCCCAGAACGAGGCGCTTGCTGCCATTGAGCTGGAAGCCTCCGGCCACCTGAGTTGCCGTTAACGTGGGGGGCAGCGGCATGCCGTAGGATTCGGACTCTGCGTAGGCCAAGGCCAGTTTTCGCGAGCCTTCTATCAGTTGCGGCAGCAGTTCTTCCCTCACCTTGGAACTTGGACAAGCGTAAAGGGTTTGCAGTCCCAGCACGGCGCAACCCAGGTAGGGCTCCAGTACCAGCCCTCTTCCAAACTCTCTGGCTACCAGCGCGGTTTCGACGACTGAACCTCCGAAGCCGCCTTCGGACTCAGGGATCGCAACGCCGACCCAGCCGTTGTCTGCGACGGTACGCCAGTTTTCGGCGGACTCTGCCGATCCACTCTGGAGCAAAGCACCTCGTTTTTCGAAGCTATACGTCTTTTCGACAAATCGACGCACGCTGTCCTGAAGCATCTGCTGTACTTCGTTCAGACTGAAATCCATGTCCAGGCTCCCGCTGATTCAAAACTAGAACTCAAAACTGAAAACTCATCTTGGAGACGATTCCGCGCTGTACTTCACTGCTCCCGCCGTAAATGGTGGCGGCACGCCTGAAGAATGCGTTGGCGGCAAACTCGCCAAAATCATCCGCAAGCGGAAGAGCATCTTTTGCAGACGTTTCAGCCGGGCTGACATACGAAACTGCGCCATATTCGCCCAGCGATTCGACAATGAACTGACTCATGGACTGCATCAGCTCAGTGCCACGAATCTTGAGCAGCGACCCGAGGGACTGGGCAGCCGGGCTGTGATCGCCCGCCTGGTCAAGCGACGCGACACGCGCCACCATCATGGTAATGGCACTGATCTCAGCTTCAAACCTGGCCATGCGCAGCCTGAAGGTGGAGTGCTCCGCCAAAGGACGGCCCGCATACGATAGTTTTTTGCCGATGGACTTCAAGTGCCTGAAGTAAGCCTGCAAGGTCGGCAACTCCGCCGTGGTTGCATGTTCGTTGTTGAGCAGGAACTTGGTGATGTTCCAGCCATCGCCCTCGTTTCCTACCCGGTCCTCCACAGGGGCCTGCACTTTGTCGAAGAAAACCTCGTTCAGATGGTGACGTTGGTCGATGCTGATGATCGGACGCACGCTGATCCCTGGCGTCTTCATGTCCAGCAGGAGAAAGCTGATGCCTGCCTGTTTTTTTGCTTCAGGGTTGGTACGGACGAGCAGGAAGATCCAGTCTGCTTCGTGCGCGTAGCTGGTCCAGATTTTCTGCCCATTGACAAGATAATGCTGGCCCTTGAGTTCGGCGGATGTGCGTAGGGAAGCCAGGTCAGAGCCAGAACCGGGCTCTGAAAAACCCTGGCACCAAAGGCGATCGCCGCTGAGGATCTTCGCACAATGCTCCTGCTTCTGGCGGTCGTCGCCAAACTCATTGACCGCAGGCCCCAGGAGCTTGTGTCCGAATATATCGAGCGAAGGCGCTCCAGCCTTATTGCACTCTTCATCAAAAATCTGCTGCTGATGGGCGGTCCAGCCCGTACCACCATGATGCTTGGGCCAGTATGGCCCTCCCCATCCATTCGCATGGAGAATTTTCTGCCACGCCACGAGTGACTCACGATCCGAACGAAAATCCTGAAAACTGGAAGTCAGCGCAGGATCGAGTTTCTCACTCAAGAATTGGCGAACCTCGTCTCTAAACGTCTTCAAGTATGGGTCGGGCTTAAAATCCATCACGTACTCCGGGTGTTCACAGCGGCAGAGTTTTTCTCTAAAGCAATATTATTTTTGTGCAAGAATGAGATCCACGAACTTCTTGATCTCTTCGTCTGCGTTTTCGTAGGGCTTGGCTCCACTCCAGTCTGCAATACGGTCAATATGCTCGGCGATATATTCTGGCGTCAGATTTTCATCCGCAATGTGAACGGGTTCGGCCTCAACAACGCGCGCGGCGGCAAATGCACCGCCACCAGCAGACAGGATCATTTTCGAGGGCGCATTTTCACTGGCCAGGTAAAGCACAGCCGGCGTCACGCGTTCGGGTTTGAGCGCCTCTTGCACTGCAGGAGGCAATAAATCCATGGTCATGCGGGTGGCCGCCATGGGTGCGACCGTATTGATGCGGATGTTGTTCTTTGCACCTTCCTGATGCAATACATGCATGAGACCGATCAGGCCCATCTTGGCCGAGCCATAGTTGGCCTGCCCGAAGTTTCCATAGATTCCGGCTGCAGAGGTCGTCATCACGATGCGCCCGTAGTTCTGTTCGCGCATGAGGTTCCACACTGCCTTCGTGCAGTGGACCGAGCCGCCCAGGTGGACATCCATCACGGCGTTGAAATCACCCATTTCCAACTTGGTGAATGATTTGTCACGCAAGATGCCGGCGTTGTTGACCAGAACATGAACAGCCCCAAACTCGCTCACCGCTTGTGCAACGAGTTCCTGTACCTGCTCGAAATCCGCCACGTTGGCACCGTTGGCCATGGCGATGCCGCCGGCTTGTCTGATTTCCTCTACCACGCCCATGGCAGCTTCTGAAGATCCACCTGTACCATCCCGATTTCCCCCGAAATCGTTGACGACGACCTTCGCACCGCGAGCAGCAAACTCCAGTGCGTGCTGGCGACCCAGCCCCGCGCCTGCTCCCGTGACGATGACCACACGGTCCTTGAAACTAACGGTCATGATAATCTCCGAAACTTCTGATTAATTGTAGAAACGGACAATAGGCTCTGCGATACAGGCGGGTTTACTGGATCCCTCGCATTCAATCGTCATGTTTAACTTGAGCTGAGCGCCGTTGCCTTCGATTTTTTCCCATGAGGCGAGCTGAAACTTGCCCCGCAGCCTGCTTCCGACCGGCACGGGAGAAGGAAAGCGCACCTTGTCCAGTCCATAATTGAGTGCGGCGGAAAATTTCTCGATTTGAAAAGCACCGTTCATCAGAGAAGGCAGCAAGCTCAGCGTGAGAAAACCGTGGGCAATGGTCGTTCCAAATGGGCCGGATTTGGCCTTCTCCGGATCAACGTGAATCCACTGGAAATCACCGGTGCTTTCAGCAAACTGATTGATCCTGTTCTGCTCAATCAGTACCCAATCGCTGACGCCGATTTCCTGGCCCACCAGATTTTCCAGGTCATTGACAGTTTTGTAGACAATCATATGTTCTTCGCAAGGATTTCAATCATCAGGGCGACGTCCGTTTGACAGTCAAACCCGCTCGTACAGTGTGACGACGCAAGCGCCACCGATACCGATGTTGTGCTGCAATGCCAGTCGGGCATTGGGCACCTGACGGGCCTCGGCCTCGCCACGCAGCTGGTTGACGAGCTCGAAGCACTGCGCCAGCCCCGTGGCGCCAATTGGATGCCCCTTGGACAACAGGCCCCCCGACGGGTTGGTCACATACTTGCCGCCATAGGTGTTGTCTCCATCGAGGACCAGTTTCTCGGCTTCGCCCTCGGCGCACAGACCCAGCGACTCATAGGTCAAGAGTTCGTTCTGCGCGAAACAGTCATGCAATTCGATCACATCGATGTCCTCGGGACCGATGCCAGCGGCTTCGTACACTTTTTTGGCAGCCGTCTGCGCCATGTAGTAACCGGCGACGCCCCGCAAGTCATTGTTATCAAACGTAGAGGCACTGTCTGTGGTAATGGCCTGGGCTGCAATTTTGACTTCGGAGCGCAGGTTGTGGCGCTTGGCAAAATCTGCGGACGTGACGATGGCCGCTGCTGCGCCGCACGTGGGAGGGCATGCCATCAGGCGTGTCATGACGCCAGGCCACAGAACGGGAGAAGCCATGACTTCTTCTTCAGTCACCACTTTCTTGAACAGTGCCAGCGGGTTGTTCGAGGCATGACGGCTCGCCTTGGCCCTGATCTTGGCGAAGGTTTCGAGCTTCGTGCCGAAGCGCTTCATGTGCTCGAGCCCTGCCGAGCCGAACAATCTCATGGCCAACGGAATGTTGGTCACGTCGAGCTTGCTCTCGATGCAGGTGTCGAAATGATCGTAGACCGACGGACGATCATCAAACATCGTGCCGAGCGCACCGGGATTCATTTGCTCAAAGCCGACCGCCAAAGCGCATTCGACCTGGCCACTTGCGACCGCCTGGCGAGCCAGATAGAGCGCAGAAGAGCCGGTTGCACACGCGTTGTTGACGTTGAAGACAGGGATCGCCGTGGCACCCACGTCGTAAATGGCACGCTGGCCCGAGCATGTGTCGCCATATGCATAACCGGCGTAAGCGTGCTCGATCTGGTCGTAGGAGAGCTTCGCGTCGCTCAGCGCTTCTCTGATGGCTGTCGCGGCCATCACGGAATACGTATCACCAGCGCCGGGCTTCTTGAACGGAATCATGCCTGCACCAACGACAAATACATCTCTACTCATCACACACCTCGATCAATTGATATTTATGGACTCACTGACCTGCGCACAGATCAGTGAGAGGGCCTGGTTACGCGGGTTTATTTGTAGTCAGACACGACCTTCCAGCGGCCATCCTGAATTTGAGACAGACGCGCCTTCGCGTTACCCAGCCGCATTTCAGAAGACCAGGTCATGACGGGCGAGCCGAACATATCCGGTTCGCGCTTGAAGCTCTCCATGGCAGCGATGAAGGAGTCTGTGGTCAGGTCCGCGCCTGCTTTCTTTGCGCCTTCCACAAAGATGTCCAGCAGCTCGTAGCCGTACACTGAGTACAGGCCTGGGTCTTCGTTGAAGCGTGTCTTGTACTTCTCTGCCCATGCCTTCACTGGCGCGCTGGGGGCATCCAGGTAAGGCACTTCAACCGTCATGGTGGCGTACAGTCCATTGACTGCGTTGCCGCCCAGCTTCGGAATCAACTCGCTGTAGGACGCGGTAGAGCCGAAGAAGACGGGGTTGAACGACAACCGACTCGCAGCCGCCATGGCACCGATCGTCTCGCGGATGATGGCCCCCAGCACCACGGTATCGCACTTGGACGATGCCAGCCTTTGCATCTGGGTGGTGAACTCGGTGGCACCGCGCTTGTAGGTGGTCGTTTCTTCCAGCTTCATGCCGATGGTGGCCAGGCCATCGGTTGCACCACGCCGCACTTCCAGCCCCAAATCGTCGTCTTGCACCAAGGCGCAAACGCGTTTGAGATTTTTCTCCTTGACGAAGTCAGGCAGCGACAGCTTGACCTGGTCGTAGTAAGTCGAAATGAATGCAAATTTGAGCTTGTTGGCCGGCTCGTACATTTCGCGGGCGCCTGTGATGGGCATGAAGCTGATGACGTTCTTAGGGAACATCACTGGAAACGCCGCCGTATTAACCACCGTACCAGGTGAGCCCGCGATAGCAAACACCTTGTCGCTGTTGACCAGCTTCTGGGCACCCAGCACGGCTTTACGCGGATCGTAGGCAGTGTCTTCGAACTTAATAACGAGCTTGCGGCCGTGAATTCCGCCTCCCTCGTTGACCTCTTCCATGCGTAGGAGCATGCCATTTCGAATTTGCTTTCCGGGGCCAGACAGCGGCCCGGAAAGATCGGCGAGCGAACCTATTACGACTTCATCCTTTGTCACGCCCTGAGTTTGCGCAAGTGCAACGCCCCCAGTCACAAAATAGGCAGCAGTCGCCATCGCAAGAACAGAATATTTCATTTCAACATCTCCTTCGGGTTAAATAAAATCATTTGAAATACATGGCCTCAATCTGAGCCGCATATTTCTTCTCTACGAGATTTCGCTTCAGCTTCATGGTGGGTGTCAGTTCCTCGTCTTCGGCGCTGAGTTGCACGTCAAGCAACCAGAATTTCTTGATCTGTTCAACGCGCGCGAACTTCTTGTTGACCTTCTCCACTTCTTCTTCAATCAATTCCTTGATTTCCTGGGCCTTAGTCAAGGACGCATAGTTGCTGAACGGCACGTTATTGTCTTGAGCAAATTTCTCAACGTTCTCCTGATCAATCATGATGATGCAAGTCAAAAACGGTCTGCGATCTCCAATCACGACGGCATCAATGATGTATGGGGAGAATTTCAATTCATTTTCAAGTTCACTCGGCGTAATATTTTTTCCGCCGGCCGTGATGATGATGTCTTTCATCCGATCGATGATCTTGAAATAGCCATCTTCGTCCACTGCACCGACGTCACCGGTTTTAAGCCAGCGCCCTTCATCAAAGACCTCGGCCGTTTTTTCAGGCAGGTTCAGGTAACCCATGAACACAGAATCTGCCCGCACCTGAAGCTCTTTTGTTTCAGGATCCAGCCGTACCTGCGCATACCTGGCCGCCCGGCCAATCGTTCCGGGCCTGATTCCGTCAGCGGGCATGGCTGTCATGGCGGCTCCCGTTTCTGTCATGCCCCACACTTCCAGCATGGGGATGCCCAGAGCGAGATACCAGCGGATGAGCTCCGGAGAAATTGGCGCTGCGCCGGTATTCAGGTATCTTGCTCGGTGAATACCTATGAATCGGCGGATATTATCCAGAGTGAGAATCCGTGCAATCCGGAACTTGGCCTTGAGCGAAGAAGGCACAGGCTTGCCGACCAGGACAAGGTCAGCCACCTTGTAACCGGTACCAATCGACCATTGATAGGCCTGCTGCTGCAGACGGGTGGCATCTTTGATCGCAATCGTAATGGATGAATAGAATTTCTCCCATATTCTGGGCACTGCCGTCATGACCGTTGGTGCAATTTCTTGCATATTCTCCGGAACGGTTTCTGGATTTTCTACGAAATTCAATATCGTTCCCGTATAAACCGCAAAATACTCGCCCCAGAAGCGCTCTGCAACGTGGCATAAGGGCAAAAAGCACATGCGCTCATCGTTCTCGTATTGGGGGTACAGGGTGTTCAACCCATGCATTGCACTGATGATTCCCCGATGGTTGTGCATGCCCCCCTTTGGCTTGCCGGTGGTGCCTGATGTGTAAATTAGAATCGCCAGATCTTCCGGATTGATACCTCTGAGCCGTGCATCCAGAGCGTCCGGATTCTTTGACCCATAATTCCGCCCGATTTTTTGAAGTTCCTCCAGGCTGATTACCTGCGGGTCTTCAAAACCTCTCAGACCTTCGAGATCTTCCACAACAATTTTCCTGAGATGAGGGAGACGCTGCCGGGCATCAAGCGCCTTGTCGAGCTGCTCATCATCTTCCACGAAAAGAATGGTGGTCGTGGAATCTTCGCAAAGGTACTGGACTTGGTCGGACGAATCGGTCGGATAAATCCCGTTAGAAACACCTCCGGCACTCAGAATCGCGAGATCCACAAAAACCCATTCTGCTTTCGTATTGGAAAGGACCGAAGCGGTTTCCTGCGGATTAAAGCCCAGCGCAATCAATCCGTTGGCAATATCCTTGACGACCTGCGCGGCTTGATTCCAGGTCCAGGTCTGCCATATCCCGAATTTCTTCTGGCGCAACCATGTGTTCGGCCCTCTTTTTTTTGCGGCGTTCCAGAAAATGGCCGGCATGGTTTCGCCAGGCACCACAATGTCTGTTTCTGGCTTTATCTTGGTCAATTCCCAGAGATTGCTCATGTTACTGTTCCTTTGAGTTCCTGCAGGGATTCACTGTCAACGCCAGGTTTTTCTTTTCTTCCAGCGGCGATCGGCTCGAACGCCTTCGGCTTTCATGCCAAGGTAAAACTCTTTGATGTCCTCTTTCTCCCGCAGACGGTCACAGGTGTCCTCCATGACGATGCGTCCGTTTTCGATTACGTACCCATAGTCGGCGGCGTTGAGCGCCATATTGGCGTTCTGTTCCACGACCAGAATGGTCGTGCCGCGTTCCCGATTGATCCGGACCACGATCTCAAAGATTTCCTTCGTGAGCTTGGGACTTAACCCGAGACTCGGCTCATCCAGCAAAATGAGTTTGGGGTCGGACATGATCGCGCGGCTGATCGCCAGCATCTGCTGCTGTCCACCAGACAGCAGGCCCGCATTCTGGTTGGCCCTTTCCTTCAGGATGGGAAAATATTGAAAGACTGTTTCCATATCCCGAGCCACGCCATCCTTGTCCTTGCGTGTGTAGGAACCCATGATCAGATTGTCTCGTACCGAGAGCAAAGGAAAAACTTCCCGCCCTTCAGGGACGTGCACCAGCCCCTCTCTTACGCTGCGCGCCGGGTCCTGGTTGACAATCGATTTCCCCTCGAAATCAATACTGCCTTTTCTGGGGTCGATAATCCCGCTGATTGTCTTCAAAATAGTGGTTTTGCCCGCGCCATTCGAGCCCAACACCGTCGCAATCTGCCCTGGTTCTACCTGAAGGCTGACGCCACGCACTGCCTTGATGGGTCCGTAGGCGCTCTCAATATTCAATAAACGCAGCAAGGGATCTCTGGTTTCTTCTGTATTCATTGCCTGGATCCTTTTACTTGTTGTTCCTGCGCAAGCTAGAAACATCGTCAATGCTTCCGAGGTAGGCCTCAATCACGCTTGGATCGTTCTGCACCTCTGACGGTGTGCCTAGTGCCAGTTTCGTGCCCATGTTCAAGGCCAGCACCCGATCGGATACCTTTGACACCAGTCCCATGTCGTGTTCGACCATCAGAACGGTAATGCCCAATTCGTTCTTGATGTCCGAAATCCAGAACGCCATGTCTTCCGTTTCTTCGACGTTCAGACCGGAGGACGGTTCGTCCAGTAGCAGAAGTCTGGGTTCGGAGCAAAGGGCGCGAGCCAGTT
>MKTG01000015.1:9944-13600 GCA_001897615.1 Burkholderiales bacterium 68-10 | reverse complement strand
TGCTGTCGCGGTAGTGCTGCAGGTCCAGGAGATCGATCACCTCCTCGACCTTTCTTCGAGCCTGAATTTCCGCCTGGCGGGTTTTCTGCGTAAAAAAGATCTCCTGCAACAGATTGGTCGAACGATGGACGTGCCGCCCAATCAGCAGGTTCTGAAGCACGGTGGCGTGTTCGAACAACTCGATGTTCTGGAAGGTTCTCGCAATCCCGAGGCCGGCGATCCGGTCGGGCGCCTGATCGGTCAGTACGACCTGTCCCGAAGGGCCCATATAGCTGATGCTTCCGGTGGTCGGGGTGTATATGCGGCTGATCAGGTTGAATACAGTCGTCTTTCCAGCGCCATTGGGCCCGATCAGCGTGAACACCTCGCCCTGATGAATATCGAAGCTGACGTCATTGACGGCCAGCACGCCCCCAAATCGGACGCTGAGGTTTTTTGCGGACAGGATGACTCTGGAGGAATCGGCAGTGTTATTGGTCATTTCAAGCGCTCCGACTTCTGATAAGAACGTTGTCGTTTAAACATTCCCTCACGATAGAAAGGAAAGAGCTCGAAATAAGTCCTGATCTTGACCCAACGGCCATAAATACCGAGCGGCTCAAATAGCACAAAGAACACCAGAATAATGCCGTAAACCGTGGCTTGCAGGCCGGCCGTCTGGCCCAGTGCGGGCGGAAGCGAGTCCTTCATCTGAACGATGAGTTGCGGCATGGTGATGAGGAATATCGCACCGAGAAAAGCACCGTGTATGGAGCCCAGTCCGCCAATGACCACGAGCAGCAGCAAATCGACCGATTGCATGATGCCGAACTGATCGGGCGACAGAAACTGAATCTTGTGTGCGTAGAGTGCGCCACCAATTCCTGTCATTGCCGCGGATAACGCGAAGGCCAGTGTTTTGTATCGGGCCAGATTGATACCCATGCTTTGGGCAGAGATTTCCGAGTCCCGAATGGCCACAAAGGACCGTCCGGTGGGTGACCTCATCAGGTTGATGATGGCCAGCGTGCACAGAACACAGATAAAGAGGCACAAGGCATAAAACTGGGCTGTGCTTTCAAGGCTATGGCCAAATAGCACCGGCTTCATCAGGGCCAGGCCAGCGTTGCCGTTGGTGACGCTTTCCCAGCGCGCCATGCCCTCTTCCACAATGAAGCCAAACGCCAGCGTCGCCATGGCCAGGTAGATTCCCTTGACTCGCAGCGCGGGCAAGCCGACGACCACCCCCACAAGCCCCGTCAGTGCAGCCGCGCTGCACAGTGCCACCGGAAACGGAAAACCAGCGTTCACCATGACGGCCTGGGTGTAGGCGCCGACGCCCAGAAAAGCAGCATGACCGAGAGAAAACAAGCCGGTGAAGCCCGTGATCAGCATCATTCCCAACCCGATGATCGCGTAGATCAGAACGAAGGTCAGCTGATCCAGCCAATACTCCGGGAAGATCCAGGGAGCCAGCAGGACGAATATACCGAGGCATGAGTACCAGAAGATATCCTGCCCGTCCTTGGCCAGGCGTATATCCTGGTTGTAGTCAGTTTTGAATATGAATCGCATTTTTTCTCAAACCTTTTTACGGAGTTCTTCACCGAACAAGCCGTTAGGCCGGATCATCAGCATGATCAAAACAGCGATGTACGGCGTGATGTCTCTGAACCCTTCGGGCAGATAAAAACCTGAAAACGCCTCCAGCAGGCCGATGATCATGCCGCCCACAATGGCTCCGGGCAGACTTCCAAAACCACCGATGACGGCGGCCGGAAATGCCTTCAATCCAATGAAACCCATATTGACGTATACAAAGGTAATGGGCGCGAGTAGGATGCCGCCAATGGCCGCCAGCGCAGCAGCGAGTCCCCAGACCAAGCCATTCAGCCGCTTGACTGGAATGCCCATGTAATAGGCGGCGAGCTGGTTCTGGGAAGTCGCCTGCATGGCGATACCGACCTTGCTGTACTTGAAGAGCAGGAAGAGCCCAAGGCATAACAGCGCAGTCACGACAATGACCACCACATGTTCGCCAGCAAGCACCGCATTACCGAGTCGTAAAATCGTATCTTTATAGGGGACTGCCAGCGCCTGGGTGTTGGTTCCGATCTCAGGGATCATGGTGACGATTCCGCGAATGACATAGCCCAGACCCAAAGTCAACATGACGATGGAAAATACCGGCTCACCCAGAATTGGTCGGATTGCGACCTTTTCTATCAAAACGCCTACCAGCGCGATAGCTACAATCACAAGAATGACTGTCAGCCAGAAAGGCACGCCAAAAACGGTCATGACGATAAATGCAAGAAATGCCCCCATCATCATGATGTCGCCCTGTACAAAGCTGACAGTCTCTGTCGCTTTGTAAATCAAGACAAAGCTGAGCGCAATCAACCCATAAATACATCCTTGGGCAACTCCACTGACGATTAATTGCAGTATTTCCACTCACGTCTCCTGATATTGCATGACAGAAAATTTTTTATTCGTTCAGAAGTCTGCGTGCGATGATGTATTTCTGAATATGGCTGGTACCTTCATATATTTTTGTCACACGGACATCGCGGTAATATCGTTCGACCGGGAAGTCGTTGACATACCCATAACCCCCGTGAATCTGGATGGCTGCAGAGCAGATGCGCTCAGCCATTTCGCTCGCGTACAGCTTCGCAATGGACGCCTGCTTGTCGTTGGGCAGCCCCGCATCCTTGCGCCGTGCCGCGTAAATCATGTATTGCTCAGCGACTTCGATTTCGGTGGCCATGTCTGCCAGGTCGAAGCTGACGGCCTGAAGTGCCGCAATGGGTTTGCCATAAGCCTCACGCTCCTTGGCATAACGCACCGCTGCTTCCAGGGCTGCGCGCGCAATGCCGATAGCAATGGCCGCAATGGCAATGCGGCCATCGGAAAGAAGCGAAAGCGCTTTTCCGTATCCGCGCCCTTCTTCTCCTACGAGGTTTTCGGCCGGCACGCGCAGGTTGTCCAGCGTGATCTGGGCGGTGTGGGCGGTATGCTGGCCCAGCTTGCTTTCAACCCGGGTGCACTGGTAGCCAGGCTCAGCGGGATCAATGATGAAGAGACTGAACCGGTCGCGTGCACCGGGCTCGCCAGTGGCGGCGACCGCAAAGGCGAAGCCAGCCTCGTCACCGTTTGAAATCCATTGCTTGGACCCGTTGAGAACGTAGTGTTCCCCTTCCCGCTTCGCCGTCGTTCTCAAAGCCGCCGTGTCCGAGCCTGCATGGGGTTCTGACAACAGAAAGGCGCCTATGGTTTTGGCGCTGGCCAGCGCGGGAATGTACCGTTTCATCTGCTCTTCAGTGGCAGAAGAGCGCAGTACCAATGCGGACGAGTTGTGGACGTGCATGATGGTCGCAAAGCCGCCATCCGCCGCAGCGAATTCTTCGAGTACGAGGCAGTACTCAAGAAAAGACAGGTCCGACCCGCCCATCTCTGCCGGGGCAAACATGCCCATGAAACCCGCGTCGGCGACGACTTTGATTTCTTCGTGTGGCCACGCGCTCGTGCGGTCACGCTCTGCCGCGGTCTTCGCAACGACCTCTTGTGCGATCTTGCGGGCAGATTCACGAATAAGGTTTTCCTGCTCGCTCAGAAACGGATTCGATGCAATGCTCATGTAGACACCTGACTTATAGATTTGGAGGGGCGCT
>MKTG01000015.1:0-9799 GCA_001897615.1 Burkholderiales bacterium 68-10 | reverse complement strand
CGTGGGCTTACCCATCCGGCTCGGGAACAGGATCATGCTGTCAATGATGTTCTGCGCTACCTTGTCAGGCATGCCCATGGACATCCCGGTTTCGAAAAGCCCCGGCGCGATGGACACCACGCGAATGCCATGCTCCTTCAGGTCGCGTGCCACCGGCAGCGTCATCCCCATGATGGCCGCCTTGCTGGCGCTGTAGGCAGCCTGGCCCATCTGGCCCTGCCAGGCTGCGCCGGATGATGTGTTGACGATGACACCGCGCTCTCCGTCGGCGTTGGGCTCGTTCCGGGTCATTGCCAGACTTGCATGGCGGATGACATTGAAGCTGCCGGTCAGGTTGACGGCCAGCACCTTGTTCCACAGGTCTAGTGGAAACAGCTTGCCTTTGGACAGAGTCTTGCAGGGGCCCAGAACTCCGGCGCAGTTGACCGCCACATGCAAGGCACCAAACTCGTTGACGGCAAACTCCACGGCCGTTGCGACTTCGGCATCCGCGGAAACGTCGACCTGGCGGATTCGGACTTGTGCGCCCAAAGGCAGGATATGGTGTTTCAGACCCTCTTCGTCCATATCGAGGGCGATCACGCGTGCTCCGGCTTCGACCAGGGCTTCGCAGGTTGCCCGGCCCAGACCTGATGCGGCACCTGTGACCAGGGCAACTGTTTGATCCACTTTCATACGACTTCTCTTTCGGTTTCCGGATTGCGCTCGGGTAGACTCAGCGGCCCAGAATCGTGACGCAGGCGACCGCTTCCTCGATGCCTTCAAGCCCGCCGCCGTTTTCTGCCAGCGCAATGCGCGCGCCCTCGACCTGACGGGTACCGGCTTCGCCGCGCAGCTGGCTGACCAACTCGAATATCTGACCCAAGCCAGTCGCCCCTACCGGGTGCCCCTTGGACTCCAGGCCGCCTGAAGGGTTGACCGGAATGCGGCCGCCGATTCTTGTTTCACCTCTTTCGGCAATGACACCGCCCATTCCGAAATCACAGAAGCCCAGGTTCTCGGTCTGAATGATTTCGCCCATCGCCGTGGCATCGTGGACTTCAGCTACGGAAACGTCTTCGGGACCGACTCCGGCCAATTCGTAGGCCTTGCGGGCAGCCAGAGCCGTGCAGTGATTGGCAAAATCATCCTCAAGGCGTTCAGAGCCGCTCTGAACAAGTGATGCGAGAACCTTGATGGCCCGTTTCTTACTGATGCCAAGCCGCTTCAGTGCCGAACCCGTGCACACGATGGCTGCCGCGGCGCCGTCTGAAACCGGGGAACACATGGGCAGCGTCAGTGGGTAGGTAATGGGCGGTGCAGCAAGCACCTCCTCAATGCTGTAGGCATTGCGGTATTGGGACAGCGGGTTGTGCACGGAGTGCTCGTGGTTCTTGGCTGCAACGGCAGCCAGTTGACGCTGCGTGGAGCCAAACGTGCGCATATGCGACCGTGCAAAGGCCGCATAGACATCCATGAACACGCTGTACGGCTTGGGAGATGTGCTGCCCTCGGGCACAACCACGTCGCGGCCCAGCTTCATGAGGGCTTCGCGAATCTCATCTGCACGGGAGACATCCCATGCGCTGTCGAACACGCCGAACATCTTGTCTTTGTCGGTCGCATACATTTTTTCGGAGCCAATCGCCAGCGCGACATCCCCTGCACCGGAACGAATGTGATTGCAGGCCAGCACAAATGCGGACGAACCACTGGCGCAGGCATTCTCGACGTTCACGACAGGAATGTGGCCTATGCCCATGGCGCGCAAGGCGACCTGGCCGCGAATCATGTGCTGACCTTCCATGTAGCCCTGCGAGGTATTTCCGAAGAACGCACCCTGAAGCTCGGTCTTCTCGATCCCGGCGTCGGCCAACGCGGCGGTGACCGCCTCCTCCGCCAAGTCCTTGATGCTTCTGTCCAGGTGGCGGCCAAAGGGGGTCATGCCCACGCCGATTACATAGATATCTTCCAACGTCATTCTCCTTAGGCCAGCTTGCTCATGCGCGAGCGTGGCGTTGAATTTACGAACCCACTTACCTACCAATAAAAAAGTAGTTTGACTGTACAGTAAAATCAATTTCCCGTACCTAGGGATATCCCTTTGGAACAGGCGTTGTCAGGACCGACACAACAACCTGTTTTGGTTGCCCTCAACTCATTGAGCTCTCGTGCTGATGCGCCGTGGGCTCCTGCGCGTCTCCGGTTTTCTGTGAAGAAACTGACGTATCCGCAGAGCCGTTTTTCAGGGGCATGAAACGCAATCCTCGCGCGGTCTCCAGGTGTCCTTCCGGGGTCAGCGCGTAGAGTCCGCGAGCCGCGTTGTGCAAATGCGTGGCGGCCTCGGCCAGGTTGAGCACAGGTGCGAAACACACGTCCGTGCCTTCAAGCTGCTGAGTCCAGTACTGACTCGACCTGGAAGCAAAAACCAGGGCAAACCTTGCCTTCAGGGCGGGCCACTGTGTCCGGTCCAGCTGCTGCAGCGGATCGACGTCGCCCAGGCCCATCCGCTCGAGCAGCAGCGCGTAGAACTGCGGCTCGATGGCGCCCACAGTGATGTAGCGGCCATCACTGCAAACGTAGGCGTCATAGAACGGCGAGTCGTGAAAGAGACTCAACTCCTGCCCTTCCAGGCACTTACCCCTGTCCAGCAGTTGAACCAGGGGCGCAAGCAAAGCCAGCACGTCCACGATGGCGCCATCCACCACACACCCTTTTCCGGTCTGCCTCGCCGCGAGGAGGCCGCATGCGATACCCATGGTGAGCCCAAGCGCACCGACGGCATCGCCCATGAGCGTGGGTGGAATGGCCGGCGGCTGCCCGGGCCTGGTGGTCAGGGACAGCAGGCCGCTCAGAGCGACATAGTTGAGATCATGACCTGCGGCAGATGCGAGCGGGCCTTCTTGCCCCCACCCCGTCATCCGCCCATACACCAGTCGCGGATTGAGCTCAGCGCACGGTTCAGGACCAAGGCCCAGTCGCTCCATGACACCCGGACGATTGCCTTCGATGAGTCCGTCACAGTGTCCGATCAGCTCCAGTGCGGCGCGCTGGCCCGCGGGTGTTTTCAGGTTCAGGGGCACGATGCGCTTGGCACGGTTGAGATGACTGTCACCCTGCACCACCATTTCTGCCGGTAAGGCGCTTGGCCCAGGTCGCGTCACGAGCGTGACCTCTGCGCCCAATTGGCCAAGCTGGAACCCGGCTAAAGGTCCAGGTCCGATGGCCTGGAACTCCACAATCTTTATTCCATCAAGGGGGCTCGTTGAGAACGGCGTTTTCTGGCTCACGTCATTTCCTTTCGTTTTTACTTTACGGTAAAATCATAAAACAGCAAGTAATGGAAACTACCAATTCATCAGTCTAGGGTGCATGAACACAATCGATGCATCGGGAAATTTCCTTAATGGAGAACACAGATGTCTGAGCAGGTAGTTGTCGTGGAGCTTCGCAATCGATCCATGTGGTTGCGTCTGAATCGGCCAGAGGCCATGAATTCGCTGAGTCCACAGGTTCTGTCTGCGCTCAGGACGGCGCTGGGGCAGGCGCGTCACAACGATGAAGTCGTTTCGGTGGTGCTGACCGGCACGGGGCGGGCATTCTGCGCAGGCGCTGACCTGAAATACGTTCGTTCGCAGGCCAACGGAGGCGGAACGGAAGAGTTTCTGCAGGGCGTGCTTGAGATCATGGATCTTTTGGAGAACTTTCCGAAGCCCGTCATCGCCTCGATCAATGGACTGGCCCTAGCGGGCGGCCTGGAGCTGGTTCTGTGCTGCGACCTGGTTGTGGCGGCCAGAAGCGCCAAGATCGGAGACGCGCACGGTAACTACGGTTTGTTGCCCGGCGGTGGCAGTTCTGTCCGCTTGCCCCGTCTGATCGGCGCAACCCGTGCCAAGCATCTGCTGTTCACCGCGGAATTCCTGGACGCGCAGACGTTGATGAACGCAGGCCTGGTCAACGAAGTGGTTGACGACGACAAACTCGAAGAAGCGACACAAGCCCTCGCTGACAAGCTGGCCTTGCGCAGCCCGCTGGTGTTACGCCGGATGAAGGCCCTGATCGACGATGGCCTGGAACAACCCAAAACAACCGCGCTGCGGCTGGAGCTGCTGGCTTCTGAAGTGCACTGCCATAGCGCCGACTTCCGCGAAGGCCTCGCGGCGTTCGAGCAAAAGCGCAAGCCCCGTTTTATCGGCCGTTAAGGCCGGTCGCACCACAGCCCGCTGCGCCTGCGCGGCCCCCCGCCCGGGGGGGGGGGCCCTGAGTCTGGCCCTGGCCGAGCTCACACCGGCTTCTGCGGACAGATTCCGCTGGAGAGAAATTCGATGAATGCCTCGGCGATCTGCTCACCCCGCAGAGGGCCAGAGGATTGATACCAATTGGAAATCGAAGCTACCGCACCCATGAACCAGACGACTGCCAACTTGGCATCACAGGATGCGATGGAGCCATCGGCAATGCCATCTTCGACGATCTGGCGCAGTTGCTGATCAAATTTCCTTCTTCGTTGAAGAATCTTCTTCTGATCCGATTGCGTCATTGCCGAGAGATCGTGAAGAATGGCGGGTGCACCGATCTGGTCCGTCAGGCGCACGACGTATTTCCTGATGAAGCTCGTCAGACGCGCGTAGCCCATGGATGCCGAAGTCATAGCCTCTTGCAGCGCCTGATCGCCAATGCTCATGCTGAGCTCATGGCACTCATAGATCAGTGCTTGCTTGTTTTTGAAGTAGTAATAGAGCGCCGGCTTGGTGACGTTCATTGCCTGCGCGATTTCATCGAGGGAGACGTTTTTGTAGCCCCGCCTTCCGAAGGCCCGCGCAGCCTCGGCGACAACCGCCTGCCGCTTGAGCTGATACTGCTCATCAGGGGCATGAACGGCGTTGTTCCAACGCGCGCCGGGGGCTTTGGCAGTGCCTCGCATGACGGCGACGCGCACTTTGCTCTTGGGGGGGCTCTCTGTGAGAATACTCATAATGTCCGATGTGGCCATCTCAGGCGACAGGTTCCAGGGCCATGCAATTTTGGCCGGCTTTCTTCAACCCTGGCGCCGGGCTCAATGATATCTGCAAGCGCACTGGCGTAGTCACGGCGTCATCGGCCTTTCCAGGCAGCCGGTCGCTTGCCGATGAACGCACCTATTCCCTCCATGGCGTCAGGGTGCGCCATGTTGCGTACATGAACTTCACCGACATACTCATACGCGTCAGCCACAGACATCTGAAGCTGCCGGTAAAAGGTTTGCTTGCCGGTAGACAGCGCATAAGAAGATTTTGATGCGATCACGCCCGCCAGGGCGGCGATGGTGTCATCCAGCTGGTCTGCCTCGACCACCTGATTGATCAGCCCGGCGCGCAAGGCGTAATCGGCGTCAAAAAGCTTGCCGGTTGCCAGCATCATGAAGGCGTTCTTTGGAGAAACAGCCCGGCTTAGCGCAACCTGCGGTGTGTAGCACCATAACCCGATGTTGACGCCTGGCTTGGCAAACCGTGACGTGCTCGATGCAATCGCGAGATCAGAGTTTGCCACCAGTTGGCAGCCAGCCGCCGTCGCCACACCATCCACCTTGGAGATGATGATCTGTGGCTGATCGCGAAACGCGAGCATCATGGCCGAACAGCGGGCCACCACCTCTTTGGAGAACTCGGGAGTTCCTCCGTCGTCCAGGAACTCTCGCAAGTCATGACCCGCACAGAAAATCCGGCTGCCGGTACCCGCCAGCACGATCACACTGATGGACCGCTCTGCCCTCAGATCAATGAGATGCCTGTGCAAGGCATCGATGGTGTCCAGGGACAAGCTGTTTCCGGCGGTGGGCCGATTGAGAGTCAGGTAAGAGATGGCGCCTGAATCCACCCGGGTCACCAGGGCTTGAGTCTGTTGATGCATCGAGATCTCCATTGCATACTATTCTGAAAGAGGCAGGGCTCGCCTTCCGTGCCACTGAGTGCGCCAATCCGTCGGCGGAAACTTCGCCGACACGACATTTCCAACTTCGCGTAATTTTATTGACTATATGTTCAATTTAACAGAAATTCGAAAAACGCACCCTCGCCGGTGGCATGGCCACGCTGTACTGTGGCGGTACGTGCCATGACGGCATTCATCGTCACCAGGTTGCCCTTGCAGCTCTCGACCAGCCGCGTCAGCGTCTCGATGCTCGCCGACTCGATCACCTGGGTCGACTGCTGCAGCTGCTCGAGTTCGGCCTTCTCTGCCTTGAGCTGATCGCGCAGGCGTTCACTTATCTTGGCCAGGTCCGAGAGCTCCGCGGTCGTGTTCGCGGTCTGGATGGCTTCGATCTCGCCTTCGGAGATCTTCGGTCGCGCCGGCCTGCCCAACCGGTGTTCGATACTCAGCTCTTGGCACAACTGGTCGAACTCATGGTTGCCGCTGGGCTCGCGCTCCCTGCTGGCAAACAGGCGGTCCGTGAACTCCTTGCCGTTGTCGGTCAGCAGCTTGGTGATCCTGATCGGACAGGCCTTGTGCAATGCCCTCAGAAAGGCCTGTGCACTGGCGGCTGTCTTGTTGGCCTTGAGTTGTACGAACACCCATCGCGTGGCCCGGTCGATGGCCACGAACAGGTAGCGCCGTTGCGATTCGTCCTGCATCTGGGGCAGGTACTTCACTGGGCAAGAAGTCGCTAGGCGTGATCAATGGCTCCAATTGACGCAGGTCAGTTGATGACACCTGTGCGCACGCGCCATATCGGCATCCGTCCGGGCACCCCATATTGACCGCCGCTGGCGGTCATGGCTGAGGATCAGATGGCAGCGCTCTGCCACCGATGCGGCAGCAGTTCCCCGATGCGGCTGGCCTTGTGCGTGGGCAGTCGGGTCATCACATCCTTGAGGTAGGCGTGGGGGTCGTGGCCGTTGAGCTTGGCCGACTATGCCGACCGCCGAACTATGCCGAGCGGCCTCGTTTCTCCCCGGATGCACCGATGGCCGCGTGTGACCGGTTCGGCATAGTTCACCCTACCTCCGTCCTCAACAACGGAGACTTCGATGACGAATACGGCAGAGTATTTGAGCAGGAGCCGGCTGTTACGGCGCCTGAGAAACGGTACCCACGGGCATCTTGTGGAGTTGTACGCAGCCCGTCTTGTCGAGGTTGGGCTCAGCAAACACGGGACTTGGCGCTCCCTCAACGTGGTCGGCAATCTCCTGGCGTGGATGACAAGCCACCGGACCAAGCTGAGCAGCCTGGATGAACACATGGTCGAGCGCTACCTGCGACACCAAGGAGCAAAGCAGACCATCCATCTCGACGACCGGGCCGCGCTGAAGCGGTGGCTTCTGACACTACGTGCCGCCGGGGCAATTGCGCCGGCGCCGGTCCCGATGAACACCCCGCTACAGCAGATTTTCGCGGAGTTTGGCGACTACCTGCGAAGCGAGCGCGGTCTGACAGCAAAGACTATCGCGCACCATCAGCCTGCGATCCGTCGATTCCTGTTTGAAGTCTGCCCCGCTGGCTCCAGCGATCTCGGCAAGATCAAGCAGGATGAGGTGATTCGCTATGTCGAGTGTCACGCCAAGGATTGGAGCCCGAAGTCCGCCAAGTTGATGTGCTGGTCGCTTCGCGCGTTTCTCCGATACCTTCATCACACGGGATTGAACCCGCGCGCATTGGCCGGCTGCGTGCCCTCGATCAGGCAATGGAACCTCGTGGGCCTCCCGACCTATCTCTCCGCGGCACAGGTTCAGAAGGCCCTGGATGGTTGCGACCGGGCATCGGCGGTGGGACGACGTGACTTCGCCATTTTGATGATGCTTTCCAAGCTCGGCTTGCGGGCCGATGAGGTCGCCACACTCACTTTGGACGATATCGACTGGAGAGCTGGTGACATGCTTGTTCGTGCCAAGGCCCGACAGCGCGCCAGGATGCCGATCGCATCAGACGTCGGCGCAGCGATCGTTGCCTACCTACAGGACGGCCGACCCAAGTCCTCCTGTCGTCAGCTATTTCTCCGCAGCCTTGCGCCCCACACCGGATTTGCATCCGCAAGCGCAATCACGATGATCGCCAAGACCGCACTCGAGCGCGCCGGCATCCAGGGCTACGCGCACCAGGGTGCCCACATTTTCCGGCACAGCCTGGCCACGGAGCTCCTGCGCTCCAGTGCCACCTTGTCGGAGATCGGCCATCTGCTGCGGCACAAGAGCCACGACACCACACGGATCTACGCAAAGGTTGACATCGAAGCGCTCCGCACGCTGAGCCTTCCGTGGCCGGGAGGTGTGCAATGACGGATCTACATTCGGCACTGCAGCGGTACCTGAACATGCGCAAGGGCTTTGGATTCAAGTATCAGCATCAGACACGACGACTCGCCGACTTCGTCTCCTTCATGGACAAGTGCAAGGCCACGACCATCACCACGAAGCTTGCGATGGAGTGGGCGACGTTACCTGCCGGTCGGCATGCGTCCTGGGCATTGCGGCTGACGGATGTTCGCGGATTTGCGCGACATATCGCAAGCTTCGATCCAAAGACGGAAGTGCCTCCGGTCAGCCTCCTGCCAAGCCTGAAGCGTGCCAAGCCCTACGTCTATAGCGATGAAGAGGTCAGCGCGTTGCTGGCAGCCGCCCTGTCCTTGCCGCCAGCAGGTGCACTGCGCCGATGGACCTACCACTGCCTGTTCGGACTGATCGCCGTGACGGGCATGCGTCTGTCCGAGGCGATCGGCCTTGAATGTGAAGACGTTGACCTGGACGCCGGTGTGCTGACGATTCGATTGACCAAGTTTGGGAAGTCACGGCTCGTACCACTGCATCCAACGACGAACGCAGCGCTACGAGATTACAAGCAACGGCGCGACACCCATCTACCAACGCGCCGCACCCCACACTTCTTCGTTGCGGAGCGCGGTGGACCGCTGCTGCATCAGTACGTCCACCGTGTCTTCTGGCGTCTATCGCGTGAGATCGGTCTGCGGCGTCCTGGCGATCACGCGGGACCGCGAGTGCACGACTTCCGGCACCGATTCGCTATCTGCACGCTGTTGGGATGGTATCGCGAAGGCATCGATATCGAGAAGCAACTCCCTTCGCTTTCCACCTATCTTGGCCACACCTGCGTGCGCGACACCTATTGGTACCTATCGGCGTGCCCGGAGCTGATGCAAGAGGCGGCGCGGCGTCTCGATCGACGGTGGGAGACTCAACCATGAAGCCCAGTTGCAATGTCGCCCCACTCGTCGAACGCTTTTTTACCGAGCGGCTTGTCCGTCAGCAAAACGTGAGCGTCCATACGATCGCGTCCTACAGGGATACGTTCAGGTTGCTGTTGAAGTTCGCGATGGCGAAGCTTCGCAAGGCGCCGTCCGCCCTGACCCTCGATGAACTGGACGCGCCTTTCATCGGCGCGTTCCTGACCGATCTCGAGATGGAGCGCGGCACCAGCGTCACGACACGCAACCTGCGCCTGACCGCCGTGCGCTCCTTCTTCCGGTTTGTGTCCTTCGAAGAGCCGGCTCACAGCGCCCTCATCCAGCGCGTGCTCGCGATACCGAGCAAGCGACACGACAAGCGTCAGGTAAATTTCCTGACGCGTTCCGAGATCGAAGCCGCCCTCGCTGCGCCCGATCGGACGACGTGGCTCGGCCGGCGCGATCACACATTGCTGCTGCTCGCCACCCAGACCGGCTTGCGCCTCTCCGAGCTGATCGGCTTGAGCAGAGAAGCCATTCATCTCGGTACCGGTGCGCATGTGCGGTGTGTGGGCAAGGGCCTGTTGACGCCGACCGAAAACTGACCATCTGAAGGCGGGAGTGCCGCTTCAAAATTGACCAGGGTGTATCACGCGACTGCTGAAT
>MKTG01000014.1:43288-47647 GCA_001897615.1 Burkholderiales bacterium 68-10 | reverse complement strand
CCGCATCCGCCTGAAGGCCTTCGACTACAAGCTGATCGACCAGTCCGCGGCCGAGATCGTTGACACCGCCAAGCGCACCGGCGCCGTGGTCAAGGGCCCCGTGCCCCTGCCCACGCGCATGAAGCGCTTCGACATCCTGCGCTCGCCGCACGTCAACAAGTCAAGCCGCGACCAGCTGGAGATCCGCACCCACCAGCGCCTGATGGACATCGTCGACCCCACCGACAAGACCGTGGACGCGCTGATGAAGCTGGACCTGCCGGCCGGCGTCGACGTCGAGATCAAGCTGCAGTAACGGCCACAACCCTGCCCCGGCGAACTGCCGGGCGGGTGATTTCATCGCGGGCTTGCCAAAATGGCGGGCCCGCGTTATCATTTAGGGCTTGCCATTTTCTTGGCAGGCTTTTTCAACCCTCTTTCGCACACCAAACGCGCAGGCCAATTGCAGCGGGCGCGGCGAAAGCCACGGAGCAATAAATGAGTCAAAGCAATCGATTGGGGTTGCTGGGGCGCAAGGTGGGCATGATGCGTCTGTTCACCGATGACGGCGAAGCAGTGCCCGTCACGGTGGTCGATGTGTCGAACAACCGCGTCACCCAGGTCAAGACCCAGGACAACGATGGCTATGTGGCCTTGCAGGTCACGTTCGGTTCGCGCAAGGCCTCGCGCGTGACCAAGCCTGAAGCCGGTCACCTCGCCAAGGCGGGCGTCGAAGCCGGTGAAATCACCCAGGAATTCCGTGTCGACGGTGACGTGGCTGGCAAATACGCCGCCGGCACCGCGCTGCCCGTGGCCGAGGTGTTCGCCGTCGGCCAGAAGGTGGACGTGCAGGGCACCTCCATCGGCAAGGGCTACGCTGGCACCATCAAGCGCCACAACTTCAGCTCTCAGCGCGCCTCGCACGGCAACAGCCGTTCGCACAACGTGCCGGGCTCCATCGGCATGGCGCAGGATCCGGGTCGCATTTTCCCGGGCAAGAAGATGACCGGTCACATGGGCGACGAGACCGTCACCACCCAGAACCTCGACCTGGTCCGCATCGACGAAGCCCGTCAGCTGCTGCTCATCAAGGGTGCCGTGCCCGGCGCGCGCGGCGGCTTCGTCACCGTCCGTCCGGCTGTCAAGGCCAAGGCCGCTGCCAAAGAGGGGGCCAACTGATGCAGCTCGAACTCCTGAACGACCAAGGCCAGGCAGCGTCCAAGGTCGACGCGCCCGAGACCCTGTTCGGTCGTGACTACAACGAAGCGCTGGTGCACCAGCTGGTGGTGGCCTACCAGGCCAACGCCCGCCAGGGCACGCGTGCCCAGAAGGACCGTGCCCAGGTCAAGCACAGCACCAAGAAGCCGTTTCGCCAGAAGGGCACCGGCAACGCGCGTGCCGGCATGACCTCCTCGCCGCTGTGGCGTGGCGGCGGCCGCATCTTCCCGAACAGCCCGTTCGAGAACTTCAGCCACAAGCTCAACAAGAAGATGTACCGCGCCGGCATGGCGTCCATCCTGTCGCAGCTGGCGCGCGACGGCCGCCTGGCGGTGGTCGAGTCGATCAAGGTCGACTCGCCCAAGACCAAGCAGCTGGCGCAGAAATTCAAGGACATGAAGCTCGACTCCGTGCTGGTCATCGCCGACGAGGTCGATGAGAACCTGTATCTGGCGTCGCGCAACCTCGGCAACGTGCTGGTGATCGAGCCGCGCCACGCCGACCCGGTGTCGCTGGTGCACTACAAGAAGGTGCTGGTCACCAAGGGCGCCATCGACCAGCTCAAGGAGATGTTCGCATGAGCCGCATCAACCCGACGCCGAAAGAGCGCCAGTTCGACGAAGGCCGCCTGATGCAGGTGCTCGTCGCTCCGGTGATTTCCGAAAAGGCCACGATGGTGGCCGAAAAATCCAACGCCGTCACCTTCAAGGTGCTGCAGAACGCCACCAAGCCTGAAATCAAGGCGGCGGTCGAGCTGCTGTTCAACGTGAAGGTCAGGGGCGTGTCCGTGGCCAACATCAAGGGCAAGACCAAGCGTTTCGGCCGCTCCATGGGTCGTCGCGACCACGTGCGCAAGGCCTATGTCCTGCTCCAGGAAGGCCAGGAGCTGAACCTGTCCGGGGAGGCCGCGTAAGCCATGGCTGTCATCAAGATCAAACCGACTTCGCCGGGCCGCCGTGGCCAGGTCAAGATTTCGCGCGACCACCTGCACAAGGGTGAGGGCTATGCGCCGCTGCTGGAGCCCCAGTTCCAGAAGGCCGGCCGCAACAACAACGGTCGCATCACCACGCGCCACAAGGGCGGCGGCCATCGGCACCACTACCGCGTGATTGATTTCCGTCGCAACAAGGACGGCATCGCGGCCAAGGTCGAGCGCATCGAGTACGACCCCAACCGTTCGGCCCACATCGCGCTGGTGTGCTACGCCGATGGCGAGCGCCGCTACATCATCGCCCCGCGTGGCGTCGAGGTCGGCAGCCAGCTCATGAGCGGCTCCGAGGCGCCGATCCGCGCCGGCAACACGCTGCCGATCCGCAACATCCCGGTGGGCTCGACCATCCACTGCATCGAGCTCAAGCCCGGTGCCGGTGCGCAGATCGTCCGTTCGGCCGGCACCTCGGCCACGCTGCTGGCGCGCGAGGGCACCTACGCCCAGGTGCGCATGCGCTCGGGCGAAGTGCGCCGCGTGCACATCGAGTGCCGCGCCACCATCGGTGAAGTGGCCAACGAAGAGCACAGCCTGCGCCAGTTCGGCAAGGCCGGCGTCAAGCGCTGGATGGGTATCCGCCCGACCGTGCGTGGCATCGTGATGAACCCGGTTGACCACCCGATGGGCGGCGGCGAGGGACGCAGCAAGTCCGGTCGCCACCCGGTGGACCCATGGGGCAACCTGACCAAGGGCTACCGCACGCGCAGCAACAAGCGCACGCAGGGCATGATCGTGTCGCGCCGCAAGAAATAAGGACCTCCGCAAATGACTCGTTCTCTGAAAAAGGGTCCGTTTGTGGACCACCACCTGCTCGCCAAGGTCGACAAGGCCGTGGCCAGCAAGGACAAGAAGCCCATCAAGACCTGGTCGCGCCGCTCCATGGTGCTGCCGGAGTTCATCGGCCTGACGATCGCCGTGCACAACGGCAAGCAGCACGTGCCGGTGTACGTGACCGACCAGATGATCGGCCACAAGCTGGGCGAATTTGCGCTGACGCGGACCTTCAAGGGTCACGCGGCGGACAAGAAAGCCAAGAAATAAGGAAACACCATGGCAGCAACGGAAACACGTGCAGTCCTCCGCGGCGTTCGCCTGTCGGTGGACAAGGGCCGTCTGGTGGCCGATCTGATCCGCGGCAAGAAAGTGGATCAGGCGCTCAACATCCTGAACTTCACGCAGAAGAAGGCCGCCGTCATCGTCAAGAAGGTGCTCGAGTCGGCCATCGCCAACGCCGAGCACAACGACGGTGCCGACATCGACGAACTGCGTGTCAAGACCATCTACGTCGAGCAGGGCATGACGCTCAAGCGCTCGGCGGCCCGCGCCAAGGGCCGCGGCGCGCGCCTGTCCAAGCCCACGTGCCATGTGTACGTGACGGTGGGCAACTGAGGAAGGCCACGAGAAAACCATGGGACAGAAAATCCATCCGACCGGCTTCCGTCTTTCGGTCAGCCGCAACTGGGCCAGCCGCTGGTACGCCAGCAACCGCGACTTCGCCGGCATGCTGGCCGAAGACATCAAGGTGCGCGAGTACCTGAAGGCCAAGCTCAAGAACGCCGCCGTCTCGCGCGTGCTGATCGAGCGTCCGGCCAAGAACGCCCGCATCACCATCTACTCGGCGCGCCCGGGCGTGGTGATCGGTCGCAAGGGCGAGGACATCGAGAAGCTCAAGAAAGAACTGGCCGACAAGCTGGGCGTGCCGGTGGCCGTCAACATCGAGGAAGTGCGCAAGCCCGAAGTCGATGCCCAGCTGATCGCCGACTCGATCACCCAGCAGCTCGAAAAGCGCATCCAGTTCCGCCGCGCCATGAAGCGCGCCATGCAGAACGCCATGCGCCTGGGCGCCCAGGGCATCAAGATCATGTCCTCGGGCCGTCTGAACGGCATCGAGATCGCCCGCACCGAGTGGTATCGCGAAGGCCGCGTGCCGCTGCACACGCTGCGCGCCGACATCGACTACGGCTTCTCCGAGGCACAGACCACCTACGGCGCCATCGGTGTCAAGGTCTGGGTCTACAAGGGTGACAACCTGGGCCGTGCCGACGCGCCCTCGCTGGACTCGACGCCGCGCCCCGAGGGCGAGGAGCGCCGCGGCCCGCGTGGCCCGCGCCGCGATGGCCGCGGTGGCCCCGGCGGTGACCGCCGTGGCGGCCCGCGCCGTGATGCGCGCGGTG
>MKTG01000014.1:33306-43246 GCA_001897615.1 Burkholderiales bacterium 68-10 | reverse complement strand
AAGGCCAGGGCGCCGACGCACAACCCGCCGTTAAGCGCGTCCGCAAAGCCGCCGCGCCCGCTGCAGCAGCGGACGGCGCCAAAGGAGAGTAAACATGCTGCAACCCGCACGCAGAAAGTACCGCAAGGAGCACAAGGGCCGCAACACCGGCATTGCCACCCGTGGCAACACCGTGGCGTTTGGCGACTTCGGCCTCAAGTCCACCGACCGTGGCCGCCTGACGGCGCGCCAGATCGAGTCCGCGCGTCGCGCCATTTCGCGCCACGTCAAGCGCGGTGGTCGCATCTGGATCCGCATCTTCCCGGACAAGCCGATCTCCACCAAGCCGGCCGAGGTCCGCATGGGCAACGGCAAGGGCAACCCCGAGTACTACGTGGCCGAGATCCAGCCCGGCAAGGTGCTGTACGAGATCGTCGGCGTGCCCGAAGAGCTGGCGCGCGAGGCGTTTGCCCTGGCGGCCGCCAAGCTGCCGTTGCGCACGACCTTCGTCGCCCGCATGGTTGGCCAGTAATCAGGAGGAACACCAGATGAAAACCGCTGAATTGCGTCAGAAGGACGTCGCAGGCCTGGAGGCCGAAGTGAAGGCGCTGCAGAAAGCCCATTTCAACCTGCGCATGCAGAAGGGCACGCAGCAGCTGAGCAACACCAGCCAGCTCAAGGCCACCCGCCGCGCGATTGCCCGCGCCAAGACGTTGATCGTCGAAAAGCAGGCTGCCGCCAAGTAAGGAGTGACCATGACGGAAACACAAGCATCCCTCAAGCGCACCCTGATCGGCAAGGTCGTCAGCGACAAGCGCGCCAAGACGGTGACGGTGCTGGTCGAGCGCCGCGTCAAGCACCCCATCTACGACAAGATCGTCATGCGTTCGAGCAAGTACCACGCGCACGACGAGAATGGCGAGTACAAGATGGGTGACACGGTCGAGATCACCGAGAGCCGCCCGCTGTCCAAGACCAAGAACTGGGTCGCCACGCGCCTGGTGCAGAAGGCCGCTCAGGTCTGATAGCCCCGCCGCCTGCGCGCCCAAGTTCGGGCGTCGGCAGCGCGACCCGCCAAAACAGCCCACAATCCGTGGGCTGTTTTCATTGGTGCCGCCGCGCCACGCTGCCGGCACCTTCCAGCCATTTCCAAGGAGCACATCACATGATCAAGGTCGGAGACGCACTGCCCGCCATCACTCTGTCCGAATATTCCGAAGTCGAAGGCAACGGCTGCAGCATTGGCCCCAATCCGGTCGACGTGCAGAAGGCCGCCGCCGGCAAGACCATCGCCGTGTTTGCCGTCCCGGGCGCCTTCACGCCCACCTGTTCGGCCAAGCACGTGCCCAGCTATCTGCAGCACGCCGAGGCACTGAAGGCCGCGGGCGTGGACGAGATCTGGTGCCTGGCGGTGAACGATCCCTTCGTCATGGGCGCTTGGGCGCGCGAGCAGAAGACCGGCGGCCAGATCCGCATGCTGGCCGACGGCGACGCGGCGTTCGCCAAGGCTACCGGCCTGACCCTGGACCTGAACGGCAAGGGCCTGGGCCTGCGCAGCAACCGCTATTCGATGCTGGTCAGGGACGGCAAGGTGGCGACGCTCAACATCGAAGGCCCGGGCAAGTTCGAGGTCAGCGACGGCGCCACCCTGCTGGCGCAAGTCCAGGGCTGAATCCGTCCGCCGGTCACTATTAAAAACGTAGCTGCTGGCGCTCGCTCGTCGGGTGCCAGCGCCATATCGGTTGCCAAGACCGGTCGTGCGGACACGGCGACCACCGAGTCGGCGCACGCTCAGCCGCGCAGATCCACCTTCAGGTAGTGCGCCCCCGGCAGGGGGTTGTGGTAGTAGGGCGGGATTTCCTCGAAGTCCAGGTCTTCGTACAGTGCCCGCGCCGCCTCCATGTCGTCCAGGGTGTCCAGCAGCACGCTGTCGTAGCCCATGCGCACGGCCGCTTCCAGCACCGCCTCGGCCAGCCGGCGTCCCAGGCCGAAGCCGCGAAACGCCTTGCGCACGTACAGGCGCTTCATCTCGGCGGCGTTGGCGTAGTCCACGTCGTCGATCGGGCGCAGCGCGCAGCAGCCGGCCAGTTCGCCATCGATCCAGGCCAGCAGCAGCGTGCCGCGCGGCTCTGCGTAGTCGCCGGGCAGACTGGCCAGCTCGGCCTCGAAACCCTGAAAGCACAGATCCACACCGAGCTGAGCGGCGTACTCGCGAAACAGCGCGCGCGCCGCCTCGTGGTGCCCGGCGTCCTGGGCGGCGGTAATGTGAATCGGGGGGCGGGTGGTCACGGGCGGTGAGTCGGCAACCAACGGCTCGGGGCTGGCGGTAGCGTGGCGCTCAGTCTACCCCAGGGCGCCGCGGCTGCCGAGTTGCACCACCGCGTACACCACGCCCGCGGACACGGCCAGCAGCAGCAAGGCCAGCAGGCGCGTGGCGGCGCTGTCGCGCGCCGACGGCACCGCCGCGTCCAGGGTCTTGTCGCCCACGACCATGGGCCGCACCAGGTCCTGGCGCCGCAGCCGGTACACCACGATGGCCAGCACGTGCAGGGCCACCAGGCCGATCACCAGGTACTGGCCCCAGTGGCTGTGCCACTCGGTCATGCGAGCCACCGTGGCGCCGGACACCAGGGCGGTCAGCGGCCCGGAAAAGGCGATGTCGTCGTCGCTGAACAGGCCGGAGCCGACCTGCGCGCCCAGCACCAGCAGCATGGCCAGCACCGACAGCGCGCCCAGTGGGTTGTGGCCGGCGGTGTCGGCCGCCGTGGCGCGGCCGCCCAGGTAGCGCGCCAGCCGCGCCGGCGTGGGAAAGAAACTGGCAAAGCGCGACCAATGCCCGCCCACGAAGCCCCACAGCAGCCTAAACAGCAGCAGCGCGAACACCACCTGGCCCAGCCGCAGATGCAGGTTCATGGCATTGCCGCCCACCTTGGCCGTGACCACCAGCGCGACCACGCAGACGAACAGAACCCAGTGAAACAGGCGGGTGGGCAGATCCCAGATGCGGACGGTGCTCATTGGCGGGAACTTGAAAACAAGGCGAGAATGCCGGGGTGGCCTGGCGGGAACGCGCCGGCCACATGAACCATCGAATCGGTGGGTGTGCGGGGCGTTGCCGTCAGTGTATTCAATTTCACGGTCGGCACGCCGCGGCACCCGTACCGCCCCTGCGGCCGCCGCGCTCCGGTTCGGCGGCCATCGTTTTAATCAAGGAATCGTTCGCATGAGAAAAATCCGCTCGATCGCACTGGCGCTGGCCGTGGCCGCGCTGGCTGGCCCGGCGCTGGCACAGCAGCAGTACGCCAAGGCCGAAGACGCCATCCATTACCGCCAGGGCGCCTTCACGCTGCTGGGCTACCACTTCGGCAGCCTGGGCGCCATGGTCCAGGGCAAGGTGCCGTTCAACGCCGCCCAGGCGGCGATCGACGGCGACGTCATCGCCATCGCCTCCAAGCTGCCGTTCCACGCCTTTGCCGAGGGTTCGGACAAGGGTCACACCGGCGCCAAGGCGGAGATCTGGAAGGAGCAGGCCAAGTTCACCGACCTGCGCGACAAGATGCAGGCCGAAGTGGCCAAGGTGTCCGCCGCCGCCAAGAGCGGCAACCTGGACAACCTGAAGGCCGTGTTCGGCGCCGCTGGGCAGAGTTGCAAGAACTGCCACGACAACTACCGCCGTCGTCTCTGAGGCCCGCAAGTCGCTATTGAATCAGGAGCTGTTGGCGCTTGTTACATGGGCGCCAGCGCCCGATCCGACATCAAAAAAGCCGTGCGTCCCGCACGGCTTTTTTTGTGGTCGGGGCGCGCGTGTCTCAGGCGGCCAGCAGCTTCTCGATCAACTTGTGCAACTCGGCGAAGTCGGGCGCGCCGACGTAGCGTTTGACGATCTCGCCCTGTTTGTTGACGATGTAGGTGGTAGGCGTCAGCTTGACGTCGCCCCAGGCCTTGGCCACGGCGCCGGTGTTGTCGATCGCCACCTTGAACGGCAGCTTGCGCGTTTCGGCGAAATTGACCACGTAGCTGGGCGGGTCGTACTGCATGGCCACGGCAATGGTCTCGTAGCCGCGCGCCTTGAACTTGTCGTGGGTGGCGACGATTTGCGGCATCTCGGCCACGCAGGTGGTGCAGCTGGTGGCCCAGAAGTTGACCAGGGTGACCTTGCCCTTCAGGTCGGCCGTGGTTTGGCTGCTGCCGTCCAGCAGCACGAAGGTCGAGGACGGGGCGGCGTCGCTGCCGCAGGCGCTCAGCAGGCTGGCGCCCAGCAGCAGGCTGGCGAGGGCGATGCGGCGGGAGGTGTTCACGGCAGCGATTTTAAGTTCGGGGGCTTGGCCCTGCACGACGCATGGGCGCGCGGCGGTGTGGGACCGCTGCCGCACACGAAAGTTCGGCTGCTCCTGTCAGCCTCAGGCCAGCTCCAGCAGCAGGCGTGTCATCGTCTCGGTCTCGCTGATCATCGGATCGTGCCCGGTCGCCATCTCGACGATGCGGCTGCCGGGCAGCCAGGCGCCGTCCCAGAAGGCCGGGTCGCGCACGCGCTGGCGAATGACGTCGATGGTGGCCAGCTTGGGCGCCGTGCAGTCGATGAAGCTGCGCGGCACGCGCGCCACGCGGCGCGCATCGAACTCCAGCGGCTCGGTGTAGGTGTGGCCGGGGTGCGGCACCTGGCGCCGCGCCACCCAGGCGTGGTCTTGCGCCGACAGGCCGAACACGCCCGGGTCGGGCGCCGGAAAGCTGTACGTCGGGCTGACTTCGGCGGCGTGCAGGCGCTCGCGCCGCGTGGCGCTGGCGTGCGTGGCGCTCCAGCTCTCGCCCGGCTTGGGCACCACGGCGTCGACGTAGACCAGGTGGCGCAGCGTGCCGGGCGGTTCGCGGTCGGCCACCGCCGTGCCCAGCATGCCGGCGTAGGAATGCACCACCAGGATGCAGTCCTTCATCTCCTCGGCCGCCAGCGCCTGGCGCACGTCGGCAATGTGCGTGCCCAGGGTGATGGCGGGCGACAGCAGGTGGGCGCGCTCGCCCAGCCCGGTGAGTGTGACGGCGTGGGCGTGGTGGCCGGCACGGATCAGCGCGTGCTGCACCGGGCGCCAGTACCAGGCGCCGCCCCAGGCGCCGTGAACGAGCAGGTAGTTGGCCATGGGGGTTCCTTCCAGATGGTTGAAGAACAATGCCGTTGGGCACGTCATCATGACGAAATGGCGCCGGCTGCGCCGGGCATGACGAAATGACTGGCGCGCCCGGATGGTTGCGTCGGTCATGCGCCGCAGGCGCGTCATCGAAGCGCCAGCGAGGTCATTTCGTCAAATCACCTGCCGCGCCCGCGCCGCCGCGATGCGCGCCGCGTCCCAGCCCAGCAGCTCGGCCAGCACCTCGTCGGTGTGCTGGCCCAGCAGCGGCGGCGGGCGCTCGGTGCGCACGGGCGTCCTGCCGAGCTTGAGCGGGCTGGCCACCAGGCGCAGGTCCTGCTTCAGCGGGTGCGCCCAGTGGTCGACCATGGCGCGTGCCTGCACCTGCGGGTCGGCAAATACCTCGTCCAGCCGGTTGATGGCGCCGCAGGGCACGCCGGCGGCCTCCAGCGCGGCCAGCCAGTCGGCCTTGGGGCGCGATTTCAGGATCGGCTCCAGCAGCGGCACCAGCTCGGCGCGGTGCGTCACGCGGAGGCGGTTGCTGGCGTAGCGTGGGTCGGCGGCCAGCTCGGGGCGACCGGCCACGGCGCAGAACTTGGCGAACTGGCCGTCGTTGCCGACCGCCAGGATGATGAAATCCTTGCTGCCGTCGGCCGCCGGGGCGACCTCGAACACCTGGTAGGGCACGATGTTCTGGTGCGCGTTGCCCATGCGCCCCGGCACCGTGCCGGCCACCAAGTGGTTGGCGCCCAGGTTGGCCAGCATGGCCACCTGCGTGTCCAGCAGCGCCATGTCGATGTGCTGGCCCTCGCCGGTGCGCTCGGCATGGCGCAGCGCCGCCAGGATGCCGACGGTGGCGTACATGCCGGTGAACAGGTCGGCCACCGCCACGCCCACCTTCTGCGGACCGCCGCCCAAATCGTCGCGCTCGCCGGTCACGCTCATCAGCCCGCCCATGCCCTGGATGATGTAGTCGTAGCCGGCGCGCGGGGCGTACGGCCCGGTCTGGCCAAAGCCGGTCAGGCTGCAATACACCAGCTTCGGGTTCAGGGCGGACAAGGCGGCGTGGTCCAGACCGTAGCGCGCCATGTCGCCGACCTTGAAGTTCTCGATGAACACGTCGCAGTGGCGCACCAGCTCGCGGATCAGCTGCTGGCCGGCGGGCTGGGCGATGTCGCAGGTGAGCGAACGCTTGTTGCGGTTGGCGCCCAGGTAATAGGCCGCTTCGCGCGATTCGGCGCCGTCGTCGCCCACCAGGAAGGGCGGGCCCCAGCCGCGCGTGTCGTCGCCGCTACCGGGGCGTTCGATCTTGATCACGTCGGCCCCCAGGTCGGCCAGGGTCTGGGTGCACCAGGGACCGGCCAGCACGCGGGACAGGTCGAGCACGCGGATGCCATCGAGCGAATTCATGCGCGCATTCTCGCCCAGCCGCCCGCCGATAATGCGGCGCATGTTTCCGTACCGCGCCACCTTAGTGCAGTGTTTCGCGCTGTCAGGTACTTATAACGAGTCGCCAAGGGGCCAGCTGCGCGGCGTGTGGCCGCAGGCATGGTGGCCCCATGTCAAGGCCACGCAACAAAGCAGATGGCCCCTTGGCTTTTATAAGTGCCTGATAGCGCGAAACACTGCACTGGCGCTGGCGGTGGCCCTGGGCGCGGCGGCCTGCACGCCCACGCTGGACTGGCGCGAAGTGCGCCTGGCGCCCTCGCCCGCCATCGCCCTGCTGCCCTGCAAGCCCGACCGCGCCACGCGCAGCGTGCCGCTGGGCGGCGAGCCGACCGAGCTGGTGGTGGCCGGCTGCGCCACCGGTGGCGCCACCTTTGCCCTGATGGCCGCCCGCCTGCCGGCCGGGCGCGACGCCGACGCCGTGCTGGCCGGCTGGCAGCAGGCCACGCTGGCCCACATGCGCGCCAGCGGCACGCCCGAGCGGCGCCCCTTTACCCCGCCTGGCGGCAGCGCGCTGGCGCACGCCCAGCGCGTGGCGGCGCGGGGCCAGGCCCCGGATGGCCGCCCGGTGATGGCGCAGGCCGCGTGGACGGCGCGCCCCGGCGCCGGCGGCGCCACCGAGCTGCTGCACGCCGTGGTCTATGCCGAACGGCTGAAGCCCGAGACGGCCGACGCCTTCTTCGAGGCCATCCGCTGGTGACGCCCGCGCCCGCCGCCGACCACCACCTGCCGCGCCGCGCGGCGGTCATCGTGTTCCTGGCCTTTGCCGGCGCCTACTTCCTGTCGGCGCTGCTGCGCGCCGTCACCGCCACGCTGTCGCCGGTGCTGACGGCCGACTTCGCGTTGCACGCGCGCGATCTGGGCCTGCTGGCGGGCGGCTACTTTCTCGGCTTTGCCGCCATGCAGCTGCCGCTGGGCGCCTGGCTGGACCGACACGGCCCGCGCAAGGTCAGCGTGGCGCTGCTGGCCATTGCCGTGCTGGGCTGCGCGGTGTTCGCGCTGGCCCAGGGCTTTGCCGGGCTGCTGGCCGCGCGGGTGCTGATGGGCATGGGCGTGGCCGCCGGCCTGATGGCGCCGCTGACCGGCTACCGCCGCTGGTTCGACGCCGGCCTGCAGCTGCGCGCCAACTCCTGGATGCTGATGACCGGCTCGCTCGGCATGCTGGCCTCCACCCTGCCGGTGCAGTGGCTGCTGCCGCTGGTGGGCTGGCGGCCGCTGTTCTGGGGGCTGGCGGCGCTGGGGCTGCTGGCGATGGCGGTGATCGCCCTCGCCGTGCCGGGCTGGCATCACCAGGGTGATTCAAAAATGATAGCTGCTGGCGCTCTCCCCGCGGGCGCTGGTGGCCGAAATGATTCGTATCTGGAGATCGTGCGCCGACGAGAGTTCCGGCGCGCCTCGCCGCTGGGCATGGTCAGTTTTGGCGGCATGGTGGCGATCCAGTCGCTGTGGGCCGGGCCCTGGCTGACGCGCGTCAGCGGTCGCAGCCCGCTCGAAGCGGCCACCGGCCTGTTCTGGATCAACGCCGCCATGCTGCTGACCTTCTGGACCTGGGGCCTGCTGCTGCCGCGGCTGATGGCGCGCGGCATCACCGTCGACGCCCTCGTGGCGCGCGTGCAGCCGGCCAGCTTCGTGGTGCTGGCGGCGCTGCTGGCGTGGGGGCCGGCGGCCGGCGCGTGGGGCTTCGTGCTGCTGGCGCTGTACTGCGTGCTGTCCACCCCCTCGGCGCAGGTGCAGCCAGTGCTGGCCATGGCCTACCCGCCGCGGCTGGCCGGGCGGGCGCTGTCGGCCTTCAATCTGGTGATCTTCGTCGGCATCTTCCTGGTGCAGTGGGGCATCGGCCTGGGGGCGGACGCGTTGGCCGCGCTGGGCTGGAGCGAGGCCGACGCGCTGCGTGGCGCGCTGGGCGTGTTCGGGCTGCTCAGCGCCGCCTGCTGGCTGCACTACGTGCTGGCCGGGCGCAGATAATTCGGCCTGCCATGAACGCCGTCCTGCTGATTGCGCACGCCCCGCTGGCGCATGCCCTGCGCGAATGCGCGTTGCACGTGTTCGCCGATGCCGGCGACGACATCGGCGCGCTCGACGTCGACGCCCACGAGCCGCCCGAGCAGACCCTGGCGCGCGCCCAGGCCCTGCGCGCGCGCTGGGGCGAGCGGCCGGTGCTGGTGCTGACCGACGTGCTGGGCGCCACGCCCTGCAACGTGGCTCAGCGCCTGGCCGACGGCGAGCGCACGCAGCTGCTGGCCGGCGTCAACCTGCCGATGCTGCTGCGCGCCATCACCTACCGCGCCGAGCCGCTGGCCGCCATGGCGCAGCGCGCGCTGGACGGCGGCGTGCGCGGCGTGGTGGCCGTGGCGCCGGCCGTCGCCACCGAACCCGCGCTGAAGGGCGCCGCATGATCAAGACCGACATCACCATCAGCAACAAGCTGGGCCTGCACGCCCGCGCCGCCGCCAAGCTGACCAAGCTGGCCGCCGGCTACCCCTGCGAAGTCTGGATGAGCAAGGGCGATCGCCGCATCAACGCCAAGAGCATCATGGGCGTGATGATGCTGGCCGCCGGCATCGGCAGCACCGTCACCCTGGAGACCGACGGCGAGCAGGAGCAGCAGGCCATGGACGCGCTGCGCGCGCTGATCGACGACAAGTTCGGCGAGGGCCAATGAGCTTTTCCATCCACGGCATCAGCGTCACCCGCGGCGTCGCCATCGGGCGCGCCGTGCTGGTGGCCTCCAGCCTGGTGGACGTGGTGCACTACTTCATCACGCCCGAGCAGGTCGAGGCCGAGATCGCCCGTCTGCGCGTCGCCCGCAACGCCGTGGTCGAGGAGCTGCAGCGCATGCAGGCCGAGATGCCGCGCGACATGCCGCACGAGCTGGCCGCCATGCTCGACGTGCACCTGATGCTGCTGCAGGACGAGGCGCTGACGGCCGAGATCCGCCGCTGGATCACCGAGCGCCTGTACAACGCCGAATGGGCGCTGGCCAGCCAGCTGGAGGTGCTGATCCGCCAGTTCGACGAAATGGAGGACCCCTACCTGCGCGAGCGCAAGGCCGACGTCGAGCAGGTGGTCGAACGCGTGCTGCGCCACCTCAAGGGCGGTGCCGCGCCCACCGTGGCCGCCGCCCCGCGCGCCAGCCGGGCGGTGGAGGAGCCGGCGCTGGGCGACGTCGACGTGCCGCTGGTGCTGGTGGCGCACGACCTGTCGCCGGCCGACATGCTGCAGTTCCGCAAGAGCGTGTTCGCCGGCTTCGTCACCGACGTCGGCGGCAAGACCAGCCACACCGCCATCGTGGCGCGCAGCATGGACATCCCGGCGGTGGTGGGCGCGCGCTCGGCCAGCCAGCTGGTGCGGCAGGACGACTGGGTCATCATCGACGGCGACGCCGGCGTGCTGAT
>MKTG01000014.1:30653-33274 GCA_001897615.1 Burkholderiales bacterium 68-10 | reverse complement strand
ACCCCCGCCGTCACGCTGGACGGCCAGCGCATCGAGCTGCTGGCCAACATCGAGCAGCCCGAGGACAGCGCCGCCGCGCTGGCCGCCGGCGCCGTCGGCGTGGGGCTGTTTCGCACCGAATTCCTGTTCATGGGCCGCCAGGGCAGCCTGCCCGACGAAGACGAGCAGTACGCCGCCTACCGCGCCGCCGTGGAAGGCATGCACGGCCTGCCGGTGACCATCCGCAGCATCGACATTGGCGCCGACAAGCCGCTGGACGACCGCCGCCCCGACACCCACCTGAACCCCGCGCTGGGCCTGCGCGCCATCCGCTGGAGCCTGGCCGAGCCGGTGATGTTCCTCACCCAGCTGCGCGCCATCCTGCGCGCCGCCGCGCACGGCCAGGTGCAGCTGCTGATCCCCATGCTGGCGCACGCCAGCGAGATCCGCCAGACCCTGGAGCTGATCGAGCGCGCGCGCGCCCAGCTCGACCAGCGCGGCCAGACCCACGGGCCGGTCAAGGTGGGCGCCATGATCGAGATTCCGGCGGCGGCGCTATCGCTGCGGCTGTTCCTGCGGCACTTCGACTTCCTGTCCATCGGCACCAACGACCTGATCCAGTACACCCTGGCCATCGACCGCACCGACGAATCGGTGGCCCACCTGTACGACCAGCTGCACCCGGCCGTGCTGCGCCTGGTGGCCGACACCCTGGCCGAAGGCGCGCGCCAGGGCAAGCCCGTCAGCGTGTGCGGCGAAATGGCCGGCGACACCGCCATGACGCGCCTGCTGCTGGGCCTGGGGCTGCGCAGCTTTTCCATGCACCCGTCGCAGATCCTGGCCGTCAAGCAGGAAATCCTGCGCGCCGACACCACCAAGCTGGCGCCCTGGGCGCAGGCGGTGCTGGCCAGCGACGAACCGGCCAGCCTGCTGCTGCCGCCGCCGTGAGGCCGCGGCACCCGGCAAGCCGAGTGTTGTGTCAAATATGCCGCTGGCGCCCGGCTAACGTGCGCCAGCAGCTATCAATTTGATATCTCCTGCGAGGCCGCGGCGTTGGAAATAACCGACACCAAGGTGGCGGCGGCGGTGCTAACTTGGGGCCTGAACCGCTGCGCCCGCGAGCCCCGCCATGCCCAAGACCCTGATCGAGCCCTTCCGCATCAAGAGCATCGAGCCTATCCGCATGACCACGCGCGCCGAGCGCGAGCGGCTGCTGGCCGAGGCGAAGTTGAACGTGTTCCAGCTGCGCGCCGACGACGTGCTGATCGACTGGCTGACCGACTCGGGCACCGGCGCCATGTCCAGCCGCCAGTGGGGCGCCATCATGGAAGGCGACGAGAGCTACGCCGGCGCGCGCAGTTTCTACCGCCTGCAGCAGGTCGTGCAGGGCATCACCGGCATGGCGCATTTCGTGCCCACGCACCAGGGCCGCGCGGCCGAGAAGGTGCTGTTTGCCGCCGTCTGCAAGCCGGGGCAACTGGTGCCCAACAACTGCCACTTCGACACCACGCGCGCCAACCTGGAATACGCCGGCGTCGAGGCGGTGGACCTGGTGATTGCCGAGGGGCTGCAGCCGGCGCTGATCCACCCGTTCAAGGGCGACATCGACCTGGCCCGGGTCGAGGCGCTGCTGAAAAGCGACGGCGCGCGCATCCCGTTCGGCATGCTCACCGTCACCAACAACACCGGCGGCGGCCAGCCGGTGTCGATGGCCAACATCCGCGCCTACAGCGCGCTGCTCAAGCGCCACGGCAAGCCGCTCATCATGGACGTGTGCCGCTTTGCCGAGAACGCCATGTTCATCAAGATGCGCGAGCCGGGCTACGAGCACACGCCCGTCAAGGACATCGCGCGCGAGATGTTTTCCTACGCCGACGGCGCCACCATGAGCGCCAAGAAGGACGGCATGGTCAACATCGGCGGCTTCATCGTGCTGCGCTCGGACGAATGGCTGGACGCGGTGCGCAACGACCTCATCATGATGGAGGGCTTTCCGACCTACGGCGGCATGGCCGGGCGCGACCTGGAGGCGCTGGCCGTCGGGCTGGACGAGGGGCTGGACGAGGACTATCTGCGCTACCGCCTGCGCACCGCCGAGTACCTGGGCGAGCGGCTGGAGGCGGCGGGCATCGGCTTCGTCAAGCCCACCGGCGGCCACGCGGTCTACATCGACGCGCGCACCGTGCTGCCGGACATGCCGGTGGCGCACTACCCGGCCTGGGCGCTGTGCAACCAGCTCTACCTGGAAGGCGGCATCCGCGGCGTCGAGGTCGGCTCCGTCATGTTCGGCAAGCGCCTGCCGGACGGCACCGAGACCTTCCACCCCATGGAGCTGGTGCGCCTGGCGTTTCCGCGTCGCATGTACACGCAAAGCCACTTCGACTATGCCGCCGAGGTGATTGCCGAGGCGAAACAGCACGCCGCCAGCGTGCGCGGCATCCGCATCGTCAAGCAGCCGCCGTTTTTGCGCCACTTCACCTGCGAATGTGCGTGGGTGGAATGACGAAATGACGGAATGACTTCGCCGCTGCGCGGCTTCAATGACAGATGGCGGCCGCGTCCATGCAAGCCTGCTCCGCCATGGCGGCGCAGCCGCCGTCATCGAACTGCAAGCGAGCTCATTCCGTCATGGGGCAGCGCGC
>MKTG01000014.1:21382-30634 GCA_001897615.1 Burkholderiales bacterium 68-10 | reverse complement strand
CGGCCCGTCACCCACAGCAGGGTCAGGGGGGACAGCAGCGGCGTCAGGTAGCTCAGCCCGCCGATCTGGCGCGTGTCGCCCAGCTTCAGCGCCGCGTCCCACAAAAAGAACGCCCCGCCCAGCGGCCCCAGGCCCAGCACGGCGATCAGCAGCCCGTCGCGCGCGCTCAGGCTCACGGCCGGCTCTAGCCACACATGGCACAGCAGCGACAGCAGACCCGAGACGCAGCCAAAGGTGCCGATGGCCGCCGTGGGAAACGCATGGCGCGTGCTGGCCAGCCGCTTGCTCAGCACCGAATAGCTCGACCAGATCAGCGCCGCCCCCGCCGCGCAGGCAAAGCCCAGCGGCGCCAGCGGGTGGCCGGCACCGCCCGATTCGGCGCCCGCGCCGCGCCCCAGGATGGCGATCGCCGCGCCCGCCAGCCCCGCCAGCGCGGCGCCCAGGTGCGCCGGCGCCAGCCGCACGCCCGGCAGCAGCAGCGGGGCCAGCACCACGATGCCCAGCGGCCACAGGTAGTTGACCAGGTTGGCCTCCACCGGCGGCGCCAGCTGCAGCGCCGTGAACAGCAGGAAGTGGTAGCCGAACAGCCCGTACACCCCCAGCGCCAGCGCGCGCGGCGTCACCGCCAGCCGCCGCACGTCGAAGCGCACCAGCGGCAGCGCGATCGCGCTGCCCGCCAGCAGGCCCAGCCCCGTGAGCAGGAACGGCGGCACGTGCGCCAGCGACGCCCCCAGCGTCGCCAGCGAGGCCCACAGGGCGATGGTGGCCAGCGCCAGCAGATTGGCGCGGGCGTGGCTGGAGCGTGGTGCGGCGGGCATGGTCGTCAAGTGGCGCATCTTAAGGGCCGGTTGCCGCATCGGGCCGCAGCGGTCAGCCGGGGGACAAGGCCCCGGGCCGCGCCACGGCCGCGCCGATCCGCGACAACGGGGGCACGCGGGGCCCGTCTCGATCCGAAACGCCTGTCGCGCAGCAGCGCTGCCCGGCAGGCCCGACGCACCACCACGTTGAGGAGCGCCGGCCGTCGCTTGGCGTGCCCAAGGCCTCGTTCAGGACTCGAACTTGATGTTGGCTCGGGTTACCAGATCGCGCAGCCGCGTCATCTCATCGCGGATGAACTGGCTGAACTCCGCCGGCGTGTAGCTCACGCGGATGGCGGCCTCGGCGTCGAGCTTGGCCACCATGTCGGGGTGACTCAGGCAGGCTTTGATGGCCTGGTACAAGGTCTCGGTCAGGCGAGGGTCCATCTTCGACGGGCCCATCAGACCGAACCAGGCGCTGGACTCGAAGCCCGGCACCGTGGCCGACAAGGGGGGCACGTTGGGCAGTTGCGCGATGGGGGCCTTGCTGGTCACGCCGATGGCCTTGACGCTGCCGGCCTGCACATGCGACATGGCCGATGCCGAGCCGACGAACAGAAGGTCCACCGCGCCGGCCATCAGGTCCGTCAGCGCGGCCGAGGTGCCCTTGTAGGGAACGGCCAGCATGGTGGTGCCGGTGCGCAGCTTGAAGTCCTCCGTCGCCAGGTGGATCGACGAGCCCAGCCCCGCCACGGCGAAGTTGAGCTTGCCCGGATGGGCCTTGGCGTAGGCGATCAGCTCGGCCGCGGTGTTGAACGGCGCGTCCTTGCGCGCCACCAGCAGGTTGGGCAGGCGCGCCACCATGGTGAGCGGCGTGAAGCTGTCCAGCGGGTCGTAGGGCAGTTTTTTGTAGATCAGCGGATTGACGGTGAACGCCATGGCCGCCATCAGCAGCGTGTTGCCGTCCGGGGCGGCGCGCGCGACCAGGCCGTCGGCGATGGTACCGTTGGCGCCCGGCTTGTTGTCGATCACCACGCTGCGTCCCAGTTGTTCGCCCAGCACCTTGCCCAGCACGCGCGCCAGCGTGTCCGTGGAGCCACCGGCCGTGCTGCCGACCACGATGGTCATGGGCCGGCCCTGGGCCTGGGCCAATCCGCCGAGCGTCAGTAGCGGTGCCGCCATCAGCGCGTCCAGGATGAATCGTCTTTGCACGGGTCGTGGCATCTCGGCTCCTTGGGGGTTCTGTCAGGCGAACGCTGCAGGGAGCAATCTAAAGCGCTGGCCGCCGGGCGACAGTCGCCTCAGTGACCCATCCTCGCACCCGCACGGCGGGCCCGCCGCGCGGCGCCTCAGCCCGCCAGCAGCCGCCCCAGATGCCCCGCCAGCGCCTGCGCGGCATCCATCCAGGCCGCGTCCACGCCGAGCGTGCGCAGGTCCACCGTGCGCAGGCCGGCGTAGCCGCAGGGGTTGATGCGATCGAATGGCTCCAGGTCCATCGCCACGTTCAGCGCCACGCCGTGGTAGCTGCGGTGGTTGCTCACCTTGATGCCCAGCGCGGCGATCTTGCCCAGGCCGGCGAAGTCGGGCGGCGGCGCGGGCTGGCCGGGCTCGCGCCGCTGCGGGCGCTGCGCCAGCGGCGCGTGGCCGAACGGGTCGGCCAGCCGCACGTAAATGCCCGGCGCGCCCGCCACGCGGTGGCCGGTGACGCCCAGCTCGGCCAGGGTGCGGATCACCGCCTCTTCCAGCCGGTGCACGTATTCCTTGACGAAGTAGCCGCGCGCCGCGAGGTCGATCAGCGGATACGCCACCACCTGCCCCGGCCCGTGATAGGTCACCTGCCCGCCGCGGTCGGTGGGCACCACCGGGATGTCGCCCGGCGCCAGCAGGTGCTCGGGCCGGCCCGCCAGGCCCAGGGTGAAGACCGGATCGTGCTCGCAAATCCATAGCTGCTCGCGCTCGCCAGACGGGCGCTGGGCCACGAAATCCTTCATGGCCGCAAAGGTGGGCGGGTAGTCGACGCGGCCCAGAAAGCGCACCTCCAGCGTCATGCCAGCACCGCGTCCAGTTGCTGCGCCGGGCCCAGGCCGTCCTGCGCCTTCATCAGCCAGCCGAACACGGCGCGGCCCCCGCTGCGGCGCGCCCACAGCTCGCCGATCTGGCGCTTTTCGATCTCGCCTGGGTCGCTGGCCAGGTGCGCGCCCTTGTATTCGAGCAGGGCGATGCGCCCGTCCACCAGCTCGGCCACGAAGTCGGCAAAGAAGCGGTGGCGCGAGGTCGGCAGCCAGAAGCCCGCGGGCGCCGCGTCCAGGTTGCGCACCCAGTGCTTCACCTTGGGGTGGCGGTCGATCAGTTGCGCGCAGGCAAATTCCTCGCCCTCGCTTTTCAGGTCGGCGATCACCGGGTAGTAGTGCTTGCGAAATTCGTAGCGCCCGCCGTAGCGGCTGCCGGCCGGCGCGGGGTAGGTCGCGGGCCCGAACACGTGCGGGCGCGCCCAGTCGGGCTCGACCTGCCAGCCGCCGTCCAGCACCAATTGATGGAACCGCGCCTTGGCCGCCGCGTCGCGCAGGTCGGCGGCCTTGGCCTGCAGCGCCCGCGCCAGCGTGAAGCGCGCCTGCGCCAGCGTCTCGATCGGCACGCGCTGCTCGTGCAGCAGGCGGTTGACCACGGCAGCAAACCACGGCTGGCGCTGCGCCGGCGTGAACTCGGGCAGGCTGGCGTACAGCGACTGCTCCAGCCAGCGCACCAGGTCCTGCGCGCCGATGCCGCTGACGCCATAGTCCAGCGCGATCTGGCTGGCCTCGGCCGGGCGCAGCCGCACCTGCTCGTCCTTCAGGTAAATCTCGAACGCGCGGCCTTGCTCGACCACCTGAAAGCCGGGCAGCTCGATCGCCTCGGGCGTGAGCAGGTCGATGTCCACCGCCTCTAGCAGCGCCTCGCGCTCCAGCGGCCACAGCTCGGCCTGGCCAGCCTCGCGATACCCCAGCGGCGGCACCGGCGCAAAGTGCTCGCCGCGCGCGGCCGGGGCCGTTTGCGCCGCCACCAGCGCGTTGTGCCGCGCGATCTGCTGGCGCACGGCGTCCTGCTTCTTGGCGCCGCGCACGCCGGCCAGCAACTGGCCCTCCAGCTCGGCGCCGATGTGGCCGCTGACCACCACGCGCGGCGCGCCGGCGATGGTCCGCACCGCCACGCCGGGCAGCGCCGCCAGTGCGTCGGTCGGTGCGATCGCTTCAAAATCAGTAGCTACTGGTGCTTGCTGGACGGGCGCTGGGGCCTGATTTTCTTCAAACAACGGCAGCGATGCGGCGGGTGCCAGCATCGAGGCCACGTCCAGCGCCTCGAAGCCCATGCCCTGAATCAACCGGTCGGCCAGCGCGTGCGCCGCGCTGGAAAACTCGGCCTCGCACACATGCGCCCAGGCGCGGTTGAGCGGCTCGCGCCCGCGCCGCGTGGCGTAAGGCATGCGCAGCACGCGGCCCAGCAACTGCTCCACCGCCGTCGCGCTGGCCAGCTTTTGCAGCGAGCACAGCACATAGGCAAACGGGCAGTCCCAGCCTTCGCGCAGCGCCTGCACGGTGATGACGTGGCGCACCGGGCAGTCGCGCGCGGCCAGCTCCAGCCCGTCCAGCTCGCGCGTGCTGCCGGTGGCCACCACCACCTGCTCGGGCGGCACGTGCAGCTCGTCGATCAGGTGCCGGCGCAGCGCCTCGGGCGGCACGGCGTCGCCCGCGTTCTGCGCCTGGTACAGCGCGATCGGCCGCACGTAGCCGGCGCCGGCGGCCTCGTCCTTCAGCGCCTCGGCCTCCAGCGCGGCGCGCGTGCGCACCGTCGCCAGCACCGCCTGCGGCCAGCCCTCGGGGTGCTCGGCCAGCGCGATCGGCAGCTTGATCATGTGCTCGGCCGCCAGCTCCTGCGCGCTCACGTGGTAGAGCACGTTGGTGCGCGCCGCGATCGGCGTGGCCGTCAGCTCCAGCAGGCAGGCCGGGTTCAGGCGCTTGAGCGCCGTGAAGCTCTTGTCGGTCTTGGCGTTGTGCGCCTCGTCGACGATCACGATCGGCTGGTGCAGCGCCAGCCAGTTGGCCAGGCTCTGGCGCGGCTGGCCGACAAAGCCGCGCAGCACGGCGCGGCCGTCCTGCGCCGCCTCCTCGGCCGTCACGCAGGCGTCCGGCAGCGCGGCCAGCGCCGCCAGCGCGCGCGGCTGCGTGCTTGCGGCGGCCTTGAAGTGGCGCTCGAACGCCTCGGCAAAGCTGTAGACGTGGCGCTGGTCGGTGTCGTCGATGCGAAAGCTCTGGATGGTGGCCACCACCACCACCGCGGCGCGGCCCCAGTCGGGCGGGGCGATCTGCGCCACGTCCTCCAGCGCGCACACGCGCAGGCGCTCGCCATAAGCGCCGGCCAACACCTGGCGCACCGGGTGGCCGGGCGTTTGCAGGCCCCTCAAGGTCTGCGCCCGGATGGCGTCGCTGGGCACCAGCCACACCGCCACCGGCGCGTCGCTGGCGCGCCAGTGCCGCGCCAGCAGCGGCACGGCGTGCGCCGCCAGCAGCGTCTTGCCGCCGCCGGTGGGGATGCGCAGGCACACGCAGGGCACGTCGGGCCCGAACGGCTCGCTCTGGTACGGCCGCCCCGCCAGCGCCTCGAACGCCCGCGCCGCGCCCCCCACCTGCGCCGCCTGGGCAAAGGCGGTCAGCGTGTCCAGGGCGGCTTGCTGGTAGGACTTGAGGGCGAGGGTGGGCATGGAGTGAATCGAAAGCAGGCGGTATGTGCAGGGTTGCCGGCGGGGGTTAACAGGGTGTGCACCCGTTATCCACACCTTGTGCAATTGAACTAAAATTGCCCGCAGTGGGAACGAATGTCGGCTTCATGCCGTGTGAGTGCCACCCGCCGGGGCAACCCGGAGGCAGCAATCCTATATTCCCACCCCCCTTCACGAAGCCGCTCCCACGAGCGGCTTTTTTCTGGTGTAGTACACGCCGTAGCGGGCAGCCCGGGTTTCATCCACCGCGTGGATCAGGCTCACCTTGGGCCACATCAATTCGATGAAGCGGCTCTCGCCTCGCGCGTAGTGACGTTGCAGCGCCCACAGCAGGTAGTCCACCGCCTGCAGGCCGGCCGATTCGCTGGGGCGGGCGCTGGCGAGCGCGATCTCTGACTTCACCTGCGCGTTCCATTTGGCTTCAAAACGCTGGCGCGCCAGCTCAAGCGCCGCCCGCAGTGCCCGCGTGCGATCGCTGTTGCCGCGCCGCGCAAAGGTGATGGCATTGCGCTCGTGCTGGTGCAGGCGGTCCTTGAACAGCCGCGCCACCGTCTGGTCATACAGGTCATTGGGTCGGTAGCGATAGGCGTCATCGCGCCGATTGCGCTCTTGCACATACGCCAGCACGGCGCGCATGTCGCGCACCACGGCAAAGAACTTCATGTCGTGGCGCAGCAGCACGCGAAACACCTCGCGCCGCACTTCCGCCACGTCGTCCTTGGCGTGAAACGCCAGGGCGGTCTTGCGCGCCTGCGCCTGCATCGACGGCACGTGGCGAAAGTACGGGTCGGCCAGCAACTGCGCCCGCAGTGCCACCAGCTCCGCGCCCAGTGCTTCGGGGTCGGGCAGGTGCAGCAGGCCAAGCATGAAGGTCGGCACGCCCTCGGCCTGCTGAAGGGCCAGTTGGCCGCGTGCCGTGAACAGCACGCCATCGCCCGATTCGTCGACAAAGTAAGGCGCCGTGGCGGACGCGGTTTCCTTCATGCCCTCACCCCGCCCGGATGTCATGCGGAATGTGGCGGAACGTCACGCCCGCCTGCGCCAGCCGCGCGGGGCCGACGCGGCAGGCTTCGCCGTACACCACCAGGGGCGCCTGCGGCGCGGCGCTGCCCGCGTGCAGCGCCAGCAGCGCGGCCAGCACCTCGCGCGTGAGCACGTTGCCGCCGGCCGGGCGCTTGTCGCCCAGGATGCCGTTGAACAGCAGGTAGATGGCGGCGCGCGGGGCGGGCGCGGCGGCTTGCGGCGTTTGGGGTGAAATTAGGCTTTCGCGCCCGTCTGGCGAGCGCGGGCAGCTATCCAAATCGTAGTGGATGCCGAGCAGCGGCGTGCCGGGGCAGGCGCCGGTGGCGGGGTCGCCGGGGGTGTGGGCGCGGCCGGTTTCCTGCTGCCAGACGAAGGCGGCCAGGGTGTCGAAGCGCACCTCGGGGTGGATGTGGCCGGCGGCGTCGAACACCGGCGCGCCCAACTGCACCAAGCGAAAGCCGCCGCCGCCGGCCCAGCCGACGGCGCGGCTGATGCCGCCCGCTTCGCCCTCGACGACTTTCAGCAGGCGCGGCAGGCAGTGCGTGCGCGCGTGCTCGCCCATCTCGATGCCGATCCAGCGCCGCCCCATCTTGTGCGCCACCGCCGCCGTGGTGCCCGAGCCGAGGAAGCTGTCGAGCACGAGGTCGCCGGGCTTCGTGGCGATTTCCAGCACTCTGGAGATCAACAGCTCAGGCTTCGGGGTAATGAAGTCGTCGACCAACGAGGTAGTCCCCAGCACTTCTCGCGCCTCTTTGCGGGATGCATCGGTATGTCCTGCGAAATCGTGCACCCACCACGTCTGGGGAACTACACCGTCGTTCTTAAGCAGATGTCTGTAGCGCTTGAAGCCAGGTGTTTTTCCGGTTCCTTCTTTGCCCCAATAGATGAACCCTTCAGCAACGTGTCGTCTGTGTTCATCTTGAGAGTACGCCCACACTCGGGTGCGACTGGGCCATATTGTCTGACCTGTATGCGGCTGGCGAATTGGGTAGTACAAATTTGGGCGTTCTTCGGCTGTTTTTGCGCAGGTGTAGTCGCTGACGCGGAATAGGCCTTTGTCGTCTTCGTGCTTGTATTGCCTATCCTTGTCGTCAGCACGTACCAGCAAATTGCGTTGCCATGCAGGAGTTTTTCGGAAGACGAGAACATGGTCGTGCATCGGCGCAATCGTCTTGTGATCATTGGCGACGGCATATTTTTTTTGCCAAAGCACGTTCGCCACAAAGTTCCCCCGCCCAAACACCTCATCCATCAGCACCTTGAGGTAATGCCCCTCGTGGTCGTCGATGGTGACCCAGATCGAGCCGTCCTCGGCCAGCAGCTCGCGCAGCAGTTGCAGGCGCGGCAGCATCATGGTCAGCCACTGGGCGTGCTCCAGGTTGTCGTCGTAGTGCTCGAAGGCGCTCTGGGTGTTGTAGGGCGGGTCGATGAAGATGCACTTGACCTGGCCGCGATGCAGCGGCAGCAGGCTTTTCAGCGCCTGCAGGTTGTCGCCCTGGATCAGCAGGTTGTGGGCGGCGGCCTGGGCGTCGCCGTGCTGGCTGACGGCCTCCAGCAGGCGGTAGGGCACGCGCGCGGCGGCAGTGAATGCGTCTTGGCGGCCAAGCCAGTCGAGGGTGGGCATGGGTCAGGCGACTGGGTGGCGGAAGGGTGCAATCAAAATCATAGCTGCTGGCGCTCGCCAGACGGGCGCTGGAGTCGTTTTTGACTAGAAAACCACCTTGACCATCGGGTGGCTGCTGAGGGCGCGGTACAGATTGTCGAGCTGCTCGCGGCTGGTGGCGGTGACGGTGAGGGTGACGCCCAGGTACTTGCCGCCGCTGCTTTCGCGCAGCTCGACGGTGGCGGCGTCGAAGCCGGGGTCGTGCTGGCGCGCCAGCTCGGTCATGGCGTGCACGAAGCCGTCCTGGCGCGCGCCCATGACCTTGATCGGGAAGGCGCTGGGGTAGTCGATCAGCGTGTCGCGGCGCGGGTCGGCGGGCGGGGCGGTCATGCGGCGAACAGGGCGTCCTTGGCGCGCTGGTAGGCGGCGTACAGCCGCTGGCTGACGGGGCCGGGCCGGCCGTTGCCGACGGGCTGGCCGTCGAGCGTGGTGATGGGCAGCACCTCCTTGGTGGCCGAGGACAGCAGCAGCTCGTCGGCCGCCAGCACGTCGGCGCGCGGGATGCGGCGCAGCTCGAAGCCGATGCCTTCCTGCCGGCACAGCTCCTCGATGGCCCCGTAGCGGATGCCTTCCAGCACCAGGTGGTCCTTGGGCGGGCCGTAGACCGTGCCGTTCTTGACGACCCAGACGTTGCTGGAGGCCGCTTCGCTCAGAAAGCCGTCGCGGAACATCACGGTCTCCAGCGCGCCGGCGTCCACGCTGATCTGGCGCGCGAACACCGCGCCCAGCAGGCTGATGGTCTTCAGGTGCGCCTTCTGCCAGCGAAAGTCGTCGGCGGTGACGCAGGCCACGCCCTGCGCGCGCTGCTCGGCGGTGGGCGGCTTCATGGGCAGGCAGGTGGCGAACACGGTGGGCGTCAGGCCGGGCAGCATGGGGTGGTCGCGCAGCGCCACGCCGCGCGTGACCTGGAAGTAGAAGAACCAGTCCTGGGGCGCGGCTTGGGCATCGTTTGTGGCGTCGACGCTTGACTGGCGGGCGTAAGCAGCTATCAGATCAAGAGCGATCTGGCGCCATTC
>MKTG01000014.1:14983-21352 GCA_001897615.1 Burkholderiales bacterium 68-10 | reverse complement strand
GTGCTGGGCAAAGCGGAACGGCCGCGGCGCGTGGCCGGGCCGGCCGTAGACGGCGATGCCCTCATAAATACCGTCGCCAAAGATGAAGCCGCGGTCCAGCGGGCTGATGCGCGCTTCACGCAGGTTGATGATCTCGCCGTTCAGGTAACACGGCAGCGGCGGCAGGTGGGCGCAAGGGTCGTAGGACATGGAAGTGTGGCGTGGCGCAGACAGCGCGCATTGTCGCGCAGGCCGATTCCCGCCGGCCCGGTGTGTGAAAAGCCCGGATCGCCCTCGGACTAACCCTATAATGGGAGGCTTTGCAGTCGCAAGCAGGTGTTAACGCACCGTCAACTGCGTGAAAGCCGACATGGCCACAATCGCTCCCGAAGCACTCCCATCGGGGCGGGCGGGGTCTGCCGAGGAGGCGGATGACGCCCCCGACGCCGGTTTCGAGCCCCTGAGCGCCGAGCAGGCAGCGCAGTGGCGCGCAGCCCATCCCCCGCAGTCGCCTTGGCCCGTGGTCGGTGCGCAGGCGGTGGCGGGGCTGGTGGCGGTGGCCGTGGGTTGGTGGCTGTCGGATGGCGATGTCGCCGTTCGGTGGTCGGTGGCCTACGGCGTGCTGGCGGCATGGTTGCCCGCGGTCTTGTTTGCCCGCATGGTGGCCCGCCGCATGCGAGTGCAGGCCCACGCCGGCGGCGCCCTGATGGCGCTGATGGTGGGGGAGGGCATCAAGATCGCGTTGACCGTGGCGCTGCTGCTGGCAGCCCCCCGGGTGCTGACGCAGGTGCACTGGCTGGCCTTGCTGGCCGGGTTCGTGGTGACCATCAAGGCGGCGTGGCTGGCCTTGTGGTGGAGTTCGAAGCGCCGGGCGGCCATGCCGCGCGGTGCCGCAATCGGTTCGAAGACTGGGTGACACATGGCCACTGATGCTGCGCAGGGACAGACCGCTGGAGAGTACATCCAGCACCATCTGCACCACCTGCAGAAGAATTTCGCTTTCGAGAACGTGACGCAGACGTCGATCATCGACTTCGGTCTGTTCAACGCCGACTCGGTGTTCTGGTCGATCCTGCTGGGCGCGCTGGGCTGCTGGCTGCTGTGGCTGGGCGCGCGCAAGGCGACCTCGGGCGTGCCGGGGCGCTTTCAGGCGGCGGTCGAGATCATGTCGGAGATGGTCGAAAACCAGGCCAAGGGCGTGATCCACAACGCCAAGAGCCGCAAGCTGGTGTCGCCGCTGGCGCTGACGGTGTTCGTCTGGATCTTCGTGATGAACGCCATGGACCTGCTGCCGGTCGATCTGCTGCCGATTGGCTGGCAGATCGCCACCGCCGACTCGCACGCCTTCCAGCGCGTGGTGCCGACGGCCGATCTGTCCACCACGCTGGGCCTGTCGGTCAGCGTGCTGCTGGTGTGCCTGGTCTACAACGTCAAGATCAAGGGCGCCGGCGGCTGGGCGCACGAGCTGGTGACCGCGCCCTTCGGCGCGCACCCGGTGCTGTGGCCCATCAACCTGCTGATGCAGATCATCGAATTCGTCGCCAAGACCGTCTCGCACGGCATGCGACTGTTCGGCAACATGTTTGCCGGCGAACTGGTCTTCATGCTGATCGCCCTGATGGGTGGCGTATGGGCCTGGCAGTTCAACCCCCTGACGGGCGGTTTCTGGCTGGGTGTCGGGCACGTGATTGCGGGATCTGTGTGGGCCATCTTCCACATCCTGATCATTACGCTGCAGGCGTTCATCTTCATGATGCTGACGCTGATCTACGTGGGTCAGGCGCACGACGCGCACTGAGTTCCGCAATTTTTTCCCTTTCCTCAACTCAACCTTCCTTTTTTCACTAGGAGCAATCATGGAAAACATTCTCGGCCTCGTCGCTCTGGCTTGCGGTCTGATCGTCGGTCTGGGCGCCATCGGTGCCTCGATCGGTATCGCCCTGATGGGTGGCAAGTTCCTCGAATCCTCGGCACGCCAGCCCGAGCTGATGAACGAGCTGCAGACCAAGATGTTCGTGCTGGCCGGTCTGATCGACGCCGCCTTCCTGATTGGTGTCGCCATCGCCCTGCTGTTCGCCTTCGCCAACCCGTTCGTCCTGAAGTAATCGGCGGATCCTTTCACGACTGAAAGGAGTCGAACCGTGAATATCAACGCGACCCTGTTCCTGCAGGCCGTTGTCTTCGCGATCCTGGTGTGGTTCACGATGAAGTTCGTGTGGCCCCCGATCACGAAGGCGCTGGACGAGCGGGCTCAGAAAATCGCCGATGGTCTGGCTGCCGCCGACAAGGCCCGCACCGAACTCGCCGCCGCCAACCAGCGCGTCGAGCGGGAGCTGGCAAGTTCGCGCAACGACGCGTCGGCCCGCCTGGCGGAGGCCGAGCGCCGCGCGCAGCAGATCATCGAGGAAGCCAAGGTGCGTGCCACCGAGGAGGCCGGCAAGATCGTCGCCGCCGCCAAGGCCGACGCCGAGCAGCAGGTGCTGCAGGCGCGCGAGGCCCTGCGCGAGCAGGTGGCCGCGCTGGCCGTCAAGGGCGCCGAGCAGATCCTGCGCAAGGAAGTCAACCCGACGGTGCACGCGGACCTGCTGAACCGCCTGAAGACCGAACTGTGATCCCGCGCCCGTGACGCGCAAAGGAAAAGCCCATGGCAGAACTCGCCACCATCGCAAGACCCTACGCCGAAGCCCTGTTCAAGGTTTCGCGCGCTGATCTGGCGGCGACCCAGAGCTGGATGGATGGCCTGGCGGCCGTGGCGGGCAGCGAGCAGCTGCTGCAGTTCGCCGCCAACCCCAAGGCCGGCGCGGATCAGGTGTATCAGCTCGTCAGCGGCGTGCTGGGCAAGCCCTTGCCCGAGCGCGGCGCGAACTTCCTGCGCACCGTGATCGACAACGATCGCCTGGCGGCGCTGCCCGAAATGGCACGCCAGTTCCGCCAGCTGGCCAACAGCGTGACGGGCAGCGCCGACGCGCTGATCCAGAGCGCGTTTCCGATCGACGGCGCCGAGCTGGCCGCGCTGACCGCCACGCTGGAAAAGCGCTTCGGTCGCAAGCTGGAGCCCGCCGTGCAGATCGAGCCGTCGCTGATCGGCGGCGTGCGCGTGGTCGTCGGCGACGAGGTGCTGGACACCTCCGTCAAGGCCCGCCTGGAACAGATGAAGATGGCCCTGACCGCCTGAGTCCGCTCAGGCCAGGCTCCTCGATAACCTCAAAGGACAAGGAAAGAGTCATGCAACTCAATCCCGCAGAAATTTCAGAACTGATCAAGAGCCGCATCGAGGGCCTGGGTATCAGCGCCGACGTGCGCAACCAGGGTACCGTGGTGTCGGTCACCGACGGCATCGTGCGCGTGCACGGCCTGTCCGAGGCCATGCAGGGCGAGATGCTGGAGTTCCCGGCCACGCCCGGCGGCCAGCCCAGCTTCGGCCTGGCGCTGAACCTCGAGCGCGACTCCGTCGGCGCCGTGATTCTGGGCGAGTACGAGCACATCTCCGAGGGCGACACCGTCAAGTGCACGGGCCGCATCCTGGAAGTGCCGGTCGGCCCCGAGCTGATCGGCCGCGTCGTCAACGCCCTGGGCCAGCCGATCGACGGCAAGGGCCCGATCGAGGCCAAGATGACCGACGTGATCGAGAAGGTCGCGCCGGGCGTGATCGCGCGCAAGAGCGTGGACCAGCCGGTGCAGACCGGCCTGAAGTCGATCGACTCGATGGTGCCCATCGGCCGCGGCCAGCGCGAGCTGATCATCGGCGACCGCCAGACCGGCAAGACCGCGGTGGCGATCGACACGATCATCAACCAGAAGGGTCAGAACATGACCTGCGTGTACGTCGCCATCGGCCAGAAGGCGTCGTCCATCAAGAACGTGGTGCGCGCGCTCGAAAAGGCCGGCGCCATGGACTACACCATCGTGGTGGCGGCCTCGGCCTCGGAATCGGCGGCCATGCAGTACGTGTCGGCCTATTCCGGCTGCACCATGGGCGAGTACTTCCGCGACCGCGGCCAGGACGCGCTGATCATCTATGACGACCTGTCCAAGCAGGCCGTGGCGTATCGCCAGGTGTCGCTGCTGCTGCGCCGCCCGCCGGGCCGCGAGGCGTATCCGGGCGACGTGTTCTACCTGCACTCGCGCCTGCTGGAGCGCGCCGCCCGCGTCAACGCCGACTATGTCGAGGCCTTCACCAAGGGTGAGGTCAAGGGCAAGACCGGCTCGCTGACCGCGCTGCCCATCATCGAGACGCAGGCCGGCGACGTGTCCGCCTTCGTGCCGACCAACGTAATCTCGATCACCGACGGCCAGATCTTCCTGGAAACCAGCCTGTTCAACGCCGGCATCCGCCCCGCCATCAACGCCGGTATCTCGGTGTCGCGCGTGGGTTCGTCGGCGCAGACCAACTGGATCAAGGGCCTGTCCGGCGGTATCCGTACCGACCTGGCGCAGTACCGTGAGCTGGCCGCGTTCGCGCAGTTCGCCTCGGACCTGGACGATGCCACGCGCAAGCAGCTGGACCGCGGCGCGCGCGTCACCGAGCTGCTCAAGCAGGCGCAGTACAGCCCGCTGCCGATCAGCCTGATGGGCGCGTCGCTGTTCGCCGTCAACAAGGGCTTCATGGACGACGTGGACGTCAAGAAAATCCTGCCGTTCGAGGCCGGCCTGCACGGCTACCTGAAGGACAAGCACGCCGCGCTGCTGGATGCCATCGAGAAGCACGGCGCCCAGTGGGACAACAAGCCCGCCAAGGACTCCGACAGCGACGCCAAGAAGGCCTTCAAGAAGCTGTGCATCGACGCCGAAGCCGAATTGACTTCCGCCATCCAGGCCTTCAAGAAAACCTTTGCTTGAAGCCTTGACTTAAGGAGGCTGAAACAATGGCAGTCGGTAAGGAAATCCGCGGCAAGATCAAGTCGGTGGAGAACACCAAGAAGATCACCAAGGCCATGGAGATGGTGGCGGCAAGCAAGATGCGCAAGGCGCAGGATCGCATGCGCGCGGCCCGCCCCTACGCCGAGAAGGTCCGCAACATCGCCGCCCACCTGGGCGAGGCCAACCCCGAGTACGTGCACCCCTTCATGCGCAGCAGTGACGCCAGGAAGGCGGGCGTGATCGTGGTGACCACCGACAAGGGTCTGTGCGGCGGCATGAACACCAACGTGTTGCGTGCCGTCACCGCCAAGCTGCGCGAGCTGCAGGACGCGGGCACGCAGGCGCAGGCCGTGGCCATTGGCAACAAGGGCCTGGGCTTTCTGACCCGCATCGGCGCCCAGGTGGTGTCGCAGGTCACGCAGCTGGGCGACACCCCGCATCTGGAAAAGCTGATCGGCCCCGTCAAGGTGCTGCTGGACCAGTACGAGAGGGGCGAGCTGAACGCGGTCTACGTGGCCTATACCCGCTTCATCAACACCATGAAGCAGGAATCGGTGATCGAGCAACTGCTGCCGCTGTCGGCCGAGAAGATGCAGCAGGAGACGCACGACAGCGGCAAGCAGCTGGCCTGGGACTACCTGTACGAGCCCGACGCGCAGTCGGTGATCGATGACCTGCTGGTGCGCTACGTCGAGGCGCTGGTGTACCAGGCCGTGGCCGAGAACATGGCGTCCGAGCAGTCGGCGCGCATGGTGGCCATGAAGGCCGCCACCGACAACGCCGGCAACGTGATCAACGAGCTGAAGCTGGTCTACAACAAGACCCGCCAGGCGGCGATCACCAAGGAACTGTCCGAGATCGTCGCCGGTGCCGCCGCCGTCTGACCCCGTTCACACACGAATCAAGTTATTGGAGCAAGACATGGCTCAAGTTCAAGGAAAAATCGTTCAGTGCATCGGCGCCGTGGTTGACGTGGAGTTTCCGCGAGACCAGATGCCCAAGGTGTACGACGCGCTCAAGATGGAAGGCTCGGCCCTGACGCTGGAAGTGCAGCAGCAGCTGGGCGACGGCATCGTGCGCACCATCGCGCTGGGATCCAGCGACGGCCTGCGCCGCGGCATGATGGTGACCAACACCGACAAGCCCATCACCGTGCCGGTGGGCCAGGCCACGCTGGGCCGCATCATGGACGTGCTGGGCAATCCCATTGACGAGCGCGGTCCCATCGACCAGGCGCTGACGGCACCCATCCACCGCAAGGCCCCGGCCTATGACGAGCTCTCGCCCTCGCAGGAATTGCTGGAAACCGGCATCAAGGTGATCGACCTGATCTGCCCGTTCGCCAAGGGCGGCAAGGTGGGTCTGTTCGGTGGCGCCGGCGTGGGCAAGACCGTGAACATGATGGAGCTGATCAACAACATCGCCAAGGCGCACTCGGGTCTGTCGGTGTTTGCCGGCGTGGGCGAGCGTACCCGCGAGGGCAACGACTTCTACCACGAGATGAGCGACTCCAAGGTCGTGGTGCAGGAG
>MKTG01000014.1:0-14855 GCA_001897615.1 Burkholderiales bacterium 68-10 | reverse complement strand
TGGGCCGTATGCCTTCCGCCGTGGGCTACCAGCCGACGCTGGCCGAGGAAATGGGCCGCCTGCAAGAGCGTATTACGTCGACCAAGGTGGGCTCGATCACCTCGATCCAGGCCGTGTACGTGCCTGCCGATGACTTGACCGACCCGTCGCCTGCCACCACCTTCGCCCACTTGGACTCCACCGTGGTGTTGTCGCGTGACATCGCGGCGCTGGGCATCTACCCCGCCGTCGATCCGCTGGACTCCACCAGCCGCCAGCTCGACCCGCTGGTGGTCGGCGAGGAGCACTACAACGTCGCCCGCCAGGTGCAGGGCACGCTGCAGCGCTACAAGGAACTGCGCGACATCATTGCCATTCTGGGCATGGACGAACTGTCGCCCGAGGACAAGCTGGCCGTCGCACGCGCGCGCAAGATCCAGCGCTTCCTGTCGCAGCCGTTCCACGTGGCCGAGGTGTTCACCGGCTCGCCCGGCAAGTATGTGTCGCTGAAGGACACCATCCATGGTTTCAAGATGATCGTGGGCGGCGAGTGCGACCACATGCCCGAGCAGGCCTTCTACATGGTCGGCACCATCGACGAGGCGATCGAGAAGGCCAAGAAAGTCTGAACTTCGGGTTCGGCGTCCGGCGTTCCGCGCTGAGCGGGGTGGACTGAAATTCTCGCCACCACCGTTTCACGCGCAACGCCCAACCAGGAGAAAGCATGGCCAATACCATTCACGTGGACGTGGTGAGCGCCGAGGAGTCGATCTTCTCGGGCGAGGCCACGTTCGTGGCGCTGCCCGGCGAAGCCGGCGAACTGGGCATCTACCCGCGCCACACGCCACTGATCACGCGCATCAAGCCGGGGTCGGTGCGTATCCAGCTGCCCGGTGGCGGCGAGGAGTTCGTCTTCGTTGCCGGTGGCATTCTGGAGGTGCAGCCCGACGTCATCACGGTGCTGTCGGACACCGCCATCCGCGGCAAGGATCTGGACGAAGCCAAGGCCAGCGATGCGCGCAAGCAGGCCGAGGAAGCGCTGAAGAACGCCAAGAGCGAGATCGACATGGCGCGCGCCACGTCCGAGCTGGCGGTGCTGGCGGCCCAGATCGCGGCGCTGCGCAAGTACCGGCAAAAGCGCTGAGGGTGCCCGGTCGCCTCGGCGCCAACCGCGATTTGTACACAAGCCCGCTTCGCAGCGGGCTTTTTTGATGGCCGATCGCGGGCGCGCACGGTGCGTCCTTCTACAATCAAGCGATGTCCTCTGACAAGGTCCATGCAGGCCAGGGTGCCCAGCTCAAGGCCGCCGCCTTGCTCGTCACGGACGGTGCTTTGGTCGAGCTCAGCGCCGCCGACGCGCGCCAGGTGGTCGGCTACATGCAGCCGCAGCGCGTCAGCGCTGGCCGGGTCGTGATCCGCGCGGGCGATGCCCGGCGCAACGATTTCATGGCCCTGGTGCTTGACGGCGAAGTCACGGTGGAAAACGCGCCGGGCGCCATGCACGAGAGCATGGTGGTCTCGGTGCTCGGCCCGGGCAGCCTGATCGGTGAGATGGGCATCGTCGACGGCGGGGCGCGCTCGGCCACCTGCACCGCTACCACCGACCTGATGCTGGGCGTGCTCACGCGCGACGCCCTGTTGCAGATGATGGAGGACCGCCCGGCCGTGGCGGCGCGCCTGATGCTGGCGATTGCCAAGCGCATCGCCGACCATTTGCGCGAGACCAACCGCAAGCTGATGACGCTGGCGCGGGTCAGCAAGGCGCTGCAGCAGGAACTGGACGCCGTGCATGCGGTGAACAAGCGTCTGCTCGATCAGGCGCCGCCACCACCGCCGGCGCGTTCGGCAGCGGCTGGCCCGGGCTGAGCAACCCACCCAGGGCGGCGCCGTGCCGGCGCCGTCAGCGCAGCACGGGTTCGTCGGGCAACTGGTTGACGGCCTCGCCGGGGGCCTCGCCCGATGCCGGAAAGTGCGCCACCAGCACGGCCGACACCTCTTGCAGTGCCTGCGTCAGGCCATCTTCGAAGCGGTCTTCGCGCAGCGCCACCCCCAGGCGCGCGACGGTGTCGCGCCAGACCGCGGCATCGACGAAGCGCGCCACGCCGCGGTCGGCCACCAGCTCGATGGCCCGCTCGGCCAGCAGCACGTAGATCAGCACGCCGTTGTTGTGCTCGGTGTCCCACACGCGCAGCTTGGCGAACATCATCAGCGCGCGCTGGCGCACCAGCTCGGGCAGCGGCACGCGCTGGCGCAGATGGCGCCACAGGTAGCTCACCGGCAGGCTGCCTTCGACGCAGATGCGCACCTCGCCGGTATGCCGCTGCTCGCTGGCGGCGACGTCGTGGCGCAGGCGCTCGGCCAGCGCCGGCGGGACGGCGCGCGCCGCATCGGTGTGGTCCAGCCAGGTGTGGCGCAGCAGGCGCCTCAGGGTTCGAAACACGCTCACCATCCTCCGCTGGCGCCGCCGCCGCCAAAGTCACCGCCGCCGCCGGAGCTGAAGCCACCCCCACCGCCACCGAAGCCGCCCCCGACGCCACCGCCCAGTCCGCCGCCGGAAGGCGGCAGCCACGGCCCGCCACCGCGCGAGCGCGACGAGGGCAGGGCGCGCGCCAGCCCTCCGAGCAGCACGACGAACAGCGCGATCGCCCCGGCCAGCAGGCCCAGCAGCAGGCTGGCCGTGACGGCGAAGGCCAGCCAGCCGACACCGGCGCCGGTGGCCAGCGCGCCCAGCTTGCGGCCCAGGATGGCGCGGGCGATGGCGCCGATCACGGGCACGAAGACGAACAGCAGGATCAGCAGCTCGAACAGGCTGAAGCCGGGTTCACCGCCGGTCCACCCGGCGTCGGCCGGCCGCACCGGCGGCAGCGGCTCGCCACGGATGCGCGCGCCCAGCTGGTCGATGGCCGCGTCCAGCCCGCCGGCGTAGTCGCCCTGACGAAAGCGCGGCGCCATGGCCTCGTCGATGATCTGCTTGGCGGCGATGTCGGGCACGGCCCCTTCCAGCGTCTTGGCGACTTCGATGCGCATGCGCCGGTCCTGCACCGCCACCAGCACGATCAGGCCGTCGCCGACGTCGCGGCGCCCGATCTTCCACGTGTTGCCGACGCGGTTGGCGTAGGCGGCGATGTCCTCGGGCGCGGTGCTGGACACCAGCAGCAGCACCACCTGCGCGCCCTTGTCCTGCTCCAGTGCCGCCAGCTTGGCTTCCAGGGCCGCCTGGCGCGCCGGCTCCAGCGTGCCCGTGGTGTCGACCACGTGGCCGGTCAGCGCCGGCACCGGCTGCAGCGGCTGCGCCGTCGCCGACAGCGCGCTGAAAACTATCAACAAGATAGCTGCCAGCGCTCGCAGGACGGGCGTCAAATGCATTTTTGATGCCAAGCGCGGTGGGCGTCGATGGGCCGCGTCAGCGCGAAGCGGCCGGCGCCGCCGGCGTGCCGCCGAAGTCCACGCGCGGCGCGGTGGAGATGGCGGCCTCGTTGGCGACGCTGAAGTTTTCCTTCGGCTTGTAGCCGAACACCATGGCGGTCAGGTTGGTCGGGAAGCTGCGCGCCAGCACGTTGTATTCCTGCACTGCCTGGATGTAGCGATTGCGCGCCACGGCGATGCGGTTTTCCGTGCCTTCCAGCGCCACGCGCAGTTCGGCAAAGGCCTTGTTGGCCTTCAGGTCGGGGTAGCGCTCGACGCTCACCATCAGGCGGCTCAGCGCGCTGGACAGCTCGCCCTGGGCGGCCTGGAACTGCTTGAAGGCGTCGGGGTTGGTCAGCGTCTCGGGTGTGACCTGGATGCTGGTGGCCTTGGCGCGCGCCTCGATCACCTTGGTCAGCGTCTCCTGCTCGAAGTTGGCCTCGCCCTTGACGGTGGCCACCAGGTTGTCGATCAGGTCGGCGCGGCGCTGGTACTGGTTGACCACCTCGCTCCAGGCCGACTTGGTGGACTCGTCCAGGCGCTGGAAGTCGTTGTAGCCGCAGCCGCCGAGCGACAGCGCCGCCGCCAGCACGGCAGCCATCTTGATGAACCAGCGAGTCATGTGCATGTTTCCTTTTTTGGTGGGCGCGCCGGACGCGCGGAACCCGCAAGCATAAATGGGGTTGGGTGCCGGCGACGCAAGGCGGCGCGCCAGGCGCGGCACAATCCGCACATCGGTTTCATTTCCGCATCACACGACGCCGCGCCATGCACCGAACCCGCTACCGCGCCGCCCAGTTCGGCGGTTCCGCCGACGAAGTCGAAGTCGCCTTCTACGAAGCGCTGCACCACGGCGACCTGGAGCAGCTGATGGCCTGCTGGGCCGACGAGGAGGACATCGTCTGCGTGCACCCGGGCGGCCCGCGCCTGGTGGGCGCGGCGGCGATCCGCCAGGCTTTCGAGGCGATGTTCAGCCAGGGCAGCATCCGCGCCACGCCCGAGCGGCTGCGCCGCGTCGAGGCCATGGGCGCGGCCGTCCACAACGTGCTGGAGCGCGTCGATCAGCACACCGCCGAGGGCACGCGGCGCGCCTGGGTGGTGGCCACCAACGTCTACCTGAAGACCACGCAGGGCTGGCGCATGGTGCTGCACCACGCCAGCCCGGGGCGCAGCGAAGTGGCCGAGGTGTCGGAGCCGGCGCCGCTGCTGCATTGACCCAGCCCGGCGCCGCCGCAGGGTGCGTTGCGAATCCAACCAGGCTCTTCTCGCGAATGAGGGTGATGGCCTGCGAGACAAGGCTTCGAATGGCCGCTTATTGGAAACCGCCAACATCCGAACGCAGAGGACGCAGAGATTTCGCAGAGGACGCAGAAAGCAGGAGGACCCATCGGCTTTCTTCGCGTCCTCTGCGTATGGCTGTTCATTTTTTCATGGGGTGTGTCGCGACGCGGCACTGATCGAGTACCTCACCATCATTCGCGAGTAGAGACTAGGAGCGTGGGCGGCAGAAGGCGTCGGCTGCAAATGGGCCGCAGCGGTCCATTTTTCACCGGCTTCTTGACCCATGGCGTGGCTATGGGCCTGCGAATCCGGCAAGAACTGTCCTCGCTGGGGCCCATTTTCGCTATCGACGCCTTCTGCCGCCCACACTCCTCGAACCAGGCCTTGGCGCGCCATGGACCTGCGCCAGCAGCTATCAAAATGAAAGTTCGTCAACGCGGGTCGGTCGCCGCGACTGTTGCCGGCCCGGCGCGGCACGCGGCGGTCGGCATAAGATGCCCGCATGGATGACATCGTGCGCCAGGCCATGGTCAAGTGGCCGAACGTGCCGCACTGCCACGGTTGGCTGGGGCTGGACGCGCGCGGCAACTGGTATCTGCGCGACGCCCAGGCGCAGGCGCTGGGCGGCTTTGCCAGTGGCGTGGCCGGCGCGCGCGGCACGCGGCTGCTGCACCAGCGCCTGATCGAGTTCATCCAGCGCAACTACGCCGCCGACGAGGCGGGGCGCTGGTTCTTCCAGAACGGGCCGCAGCGTGTGTTCGTCGAGCTGGAGGCCGCGCCCTGGGTGTGGCGCGTGGCGCCGGACCGCGCCGTGTCGGCGCACGATGGCCGTCCGGCCAGGGTGCAGGCCGTGTTCGTGGACGAACAGGGGCGCGTGTTTCTGCGCACCGACCTGGGTTTCGGCATCGTGCACACGCTGGACATGGTCGCGGTGGCCGACGCCGTCGAAGCCGGTGACTGGGCGCCCGAGCCGGTACGCGGCGCCGACTTGCCGCGGCGCGAAGGCTACCTGCTGAGTCCGCAGGCGCACCCGGCCACGGCCTGAATCACATCGTCGATTGCTTCTGAATCGATAGCTGCTGGCGCACGATAGACGGGCCGGGCAGCTCAATTTGACCCACAAAAAAAGCCGCTGATCCAGCGGCTTTTCCGGGTCGGTAAGCGCGATTTGGCTTACTTGGCGGCATCCACCATGTACTGCACGGCGGCGCGCAGCTCGTCGTCGCTGGCGGTGGAGGCGCCGCGCGGCGGCATGGCGCCCTTGCCGTTGATGGCGATCTTCATCATGGTGTCCATGCCTTGGGCGATGCGCGGGTCCCAGGCGGCCTTGTCGCCCAGCTTGGGCGCGCCGGCCACGCCGGCGGCGTGGCAGGTGACGCAGGCCTTGTCGTACACCGACTTGCCGACCGCCGGGTCGGCGGCGGCAGTGCTGGTGGCGGCCGGCGCGGGAGCGGCTGCGGCCGGGCTGGCGGTGGCGGCAGGCGCTGCCGGCGCTGCCGGCGCGGCAGCAGGCGCCGGGGCGGCGGCCGGCGCGGCTTCGGTGGCGGCGCCGGCGGGCGCCGCGGGCTCGGCCAGTTTGCCACCGGCGGCGTTGGCCATGTAGACCACGGCGCGGCCGATCTCCAGGTCGCTGAAGTTGCCACCGCCCTGCGGCGCCATGGCGCCCTTGCCCTTGAGCGAGGAATTCAGCAGCGCCGCATAGCCCTGGCCCAGGCGCGGGCCCCAGTCGCCGGCGTTCTGGAACTTGGGCGCGCCCGACACGCCGGTGGCGTGGCAGGCCGCGCACTGGGTCTTGTAGACCTCTTCGCCGCTGGCCAGCGGCCGGTTGGCATCGCGGATCTCGACCGTGCCGACCTTCTGCAGGCGCAGGGCGATGGCGCGCTCCATGTCGGACGCGCCGGGCGCGGTCTTGTTGCCCGAGGTGACGTAGGCCACCAGCCCGATGATGATGAACACCGGCAGCACGAAGGCCGCCATGCTGACCCAGAACAGTTGCTTGGGCGTCTTGATGGGGCTGCTGTGGCCTTCGTCGTGCGTGTTGTCGCTCATGGCTTCCTCGGGGGTCTTGGCGTGGTTGTCTCTTTGATCTGGCTCAGGCGCGGCGGCAATCGGGCCGGTGCCGGGCCGCGCGCGTGACAAAAATCAATTATAGGGACAGCGTGTGGGGCCGCTCAGCCGCCGCCCGCCGCCGGCTCGCGCCAGCCGCCGCCCAGCGCCTTGTACAGCTGCACCTCGTTGGCGCGCTGCGCCAGCCGCGCCTGCGCCAGCGCCTGCTCGATGGCGAACAGCGAGCGCTGTGCGTCCAGCAGGTCGAGCGAGCTGGCGACGCCGTTGCGGTAGCGCAGGTCGGCCAGCCGGAAGCGCTCGCGCTCGGCTTCGGCCTGCGCCTGCAGCGCCGCCAGCTGGTCGGCCAGCGTGGCGCGTCCGGCCAGGGCGTCGGCGGCTTCGCGGAAGGCGCTCTGGATGGCTTTCTCGTATTGCGCCACGGCGATCTCGCGTGCCGCCTGCGCGGCCTCCAGGCCCGCCTGGTTGCGCCCCATGTCGAAGATCGGCAGCGTGATGCTGGGGCCGAACGACCAGGCCTTGTGGCCGCCGGAGCCGAACAGGCCGTCCAGGTCGGCGCTGACGCGGCCCAGGCTGCCGGTGAGCGTGATGCGCGGAAAGAAGTTGGCGCGCGCCGCGCCGATGCTGGCGTTGGCGGCGATCAGCTGCTGCTCGGCGGCGCGGATGTCGGGCCGGCGCAGCAGCAGCTCGGACGGCAGGCCGGCCGGCACCGGCGCGAAGGCCGGCAGCTCGGCCACCGGCGCGACGACGGCGGCGGGCTGCGACAGCGCGCTGGGCGCCGGGGGCGCTTCGACGGCGGGCAGGGCGGGAATCAGCCGCGGCGCGATCGGCTGGCCGACCAGCAGCGTCAGCAGGTTGATGTCCTGCGCGCGCAGTCGCTGCTGCTGGGCGCGCGTGGCCCGTGCGCTGGCGGCCAGCGATTCGGCCTGCCGCAGATCCAGGGCCGACGAGGCGCCGTGGTCAAAGCGCAGCCGGATCAGGCCCAGCGACTGCTCGCGCGAGCCCAGGGTGCGCTCGGCCAGGGCCAGCAGCTCGGTGTCGGTCTTCAGCTGCAGCCAGGTGCTGGCGACGCTGGCGATCAGGCTGATCTGCGCCGACTTGCGCGCCTCCTCGGTGGCCAGGTAGCTGGCCAGCGCGGCGTCCTTGAGCGCGGCGACGCGGCCGAAGAAGTCCAGCTCCCAGGCCGACACGCCCAGGCCGACGCTGTAGTTGCTGCTGACGCTGGGTCCGCCCAGCGCCTGCATGGGGTTGGGGGCCGAGCGCGTGCCGCTGGCGCTGGCGCCGAGGGTGGGGAACTGGTCGGCGCGGCGGATCTGGTACTGGGCACGCGCCTGCTCGATGTTCTGCACCGCCACGCGCAGGTCGCGGTTGCCGGCCAGCGCCAGCTCGATCAGGGTGCGCAGGCTGTCGTCGCGCACGAATTGCTGCCAGGGCAGGTCGGCGGCGGCCGGCGCATCGCTGGCGGTGCTGTCGGTGGCCACCGGCCAGTCGGTGCTGACTGGCGCGGCCGGGCGTTCGTAGGGCGGCACCAGCGAGCAGCCCGCCAGCAGGCCGGCGGCCAGCAGGCCGGCCAGCGCCGCCGGGGTGCGCAGGGGACGATGACGTGCGTGACTCATGACGGATCCTTGTTGACCGGTGGCTGGGCGCCTTCGTGCAGCGCCTGGCGCTCGGCCTCGCTCATGCCGTGCTCGGCGGCGGCGACGTAGGCGTCGGCCGACGCGGCGGTGATGCCGGCGTGCTCGGCGTGCTGCTGCGAGCGCTCCAGCTCGCGCTGGTTGGGCTTGAACAGGGTACGCACCACGACGAAGAAGATCGGCACGAAGAACACCGCCAGCGTGGTGCCCACCAGGATGCCGCCCATCACGCCGGTGCCGATGGCGCGCTGGCTGGCCGAGCTGGCGCCGGTGGCGATGGCCAGCGGCAGCACGCCCAGGGTGAACGCCAGCGAGGTCATGACGATGGGCCGGAAACGCAGGTGGGCGGCGGCCAGCGCCGACTCCAGCGCGCTCTTGCCTTGCGCCTGCAGGTCCTTGGCGAACTCGATGATCAGGATGGCGTTCTTGGCCGACAGGCCGATGATGGTGATCAGGCCGACCTGGAAGTACACGTCGTTCAGCAGGCCGCGCCCGGTGACGGCCAGCAGCACGCCCAGCACGCCCAGCGGCACCACCAGGATCACCGCCAGCGGGATCGACCAGCTCTCGTACAGCGCCGCCAGCGCCAGCACCACCGCCAGGATGGCGAAGCCGTACAGCACCAGCGCCTGGTTGCCGGCCAGCTTTTCCTCGCGCGACTGGCCGGTCCACTCGAAGCCGAAGCCTTCGGGCAGCCGGCTGGCCAGCTGCTCCATCTCGGCCATGGCCTCGCCCGAGCTGAAGCCCGGCGCCGCGCCGCCGTCGATGCGCATGGCCGGGTAGCCGTTGTAGCGCACCGTCTGCATGGCGCCGGTGATCCAGCGCGTGCTGGCGATCGCCGACAGCGGCACCGGTTGCCCCTTGCCGTTGGGCACCGTCAGCCGCAGCACGTCGTCGGGCGTCATGCGTGCCGGCCCGTCGGCCTGCACCACCACGCGCTGCAGGCGACCGGCGTTGGGAAAGTCATTGATGTAGGCCGAGCCCAGCGAGGCCGAGATGACGTTGTTGATGGCGCCAAAGCTCACGCCCTGCGCGGCGGCCTTGTCGCGGTCGATGTCGACCTGCAGCTGGGGCGCGTCTTCCAGGCCGCTGGGGCGCACGCCGGCCAGCACCTTGCTCTGCATGGCCATGCCCAGCATCTGGTTGCGCGCGGCCAGCAGCGCGTCGTGGCCGCGCCCGCCGCGGTCCTGCAGCCGGAAGCTGAAGCCGGCGCTGACGCCCAGCTCGGGAATGGGCGGCGGGTTGAGCGGGAAGATGAAGGCGTCCTTGACGCGCGACAGCGCCCCCATGGCCCGTCCGGCCACGGCGTCGGCCGAGTGCTGGGCGCCCGGGCGCTCGTCCCAGGGCTTGAGCGTGACGAAGGAGATGCCCGCGTTCTGCCCCTGGCCAGAGAAGGAAAAGCCCATCACCGCCACCATGCTCTGCACTTCGGGTTGCTTGAGCAGGTAGCCCTCGATCTGTTCGACCACGGCCTGCGTGCGCTCGGTGGTGGCGCCGGGCGGCAGCTGTATGTTGACCAGAATGTTGCCCTGGTCTTCCTGCGGCAGGAAGGCGGTGGGCAGGCGCAGGTACATCCAGCCGACCACCGCGGCCAGCAGCAGGTAGATCAGCATCAGCCGGCCGCTGCGGCGCAGCAGGCGCGCGACGACGCCCTCATAGCCCCGGGTGGTGCGCGAGAAGCCGCGATTGAACCAGCCGAAGAAGCCGCCCCTGGCGTGATGGTGGCCGGCCGCCACGGGTTTGAGCAAGGTGCCGCACAGCGCCGGCGTGAGCGACAGCGCCATGAAGGCCGAGAAGAAGATCGACACCGCCATCACCGCCGCGAACTGGCGGTAGATGTTGCCGGTGGAGCCCTTGAAGAAGGCCAGCGGCACGAACACCGCGATCAGCACCGCCGTCACGCCGATGATGGCGCCGGAGATCTGGCTCATGGCCTTGCGCGTGGCCGCCAGCGGCGGCAGGCCTTCCTCGCTCATGATGCGCTCGACGTTCTCGACCACCACGATGGCGTCGTCCACCACGATGCCGATCACCAGCACCATGCCGAACATGGTCAGCACGTTGATCGACATGCCGAACGCCAGCAGCGCGCCGAAGGTGCCCAGCAGCGCCACCGGCACCACGATGGTGGGGATGATGGTGTAGCGCCAGTTCTGCAGGAACAGGAACATCACCAGGAACACCAGCGCCACCGCCTCCAGCAGCGTCTCGACCACCTTGCGGATCGAGATCTTGATGAAGTTGGAGGCGTCGTAGGGCACGGTCCAGGTGACCCCTGGCGGGAAGAAGGCCTGCAGCTGCGTCATGCGCGCGCGCACCGCCTCGGCGGCGGCCAGGGCGTTGCCGGTGGGCGACAGCTGGATACCCATGCCGGCGCCGGGCTCGCCGTTCAGGCGCGCCGCGCTGGCGTAGCTTTGCGCGCCCAGCTCGATGCGCGCCACGTCCTTCAGGCGCACGGTGGAGCCGTCGGGGTTGGCGCGCAGCACGATGGCGCCGAACTGCTCGGGCGTGGACAGCTGGCCCGGCACCACCACGGTGGCGGTCATGGTCTGGCCCGCCACCAGCGGCTGGTTGCCGATGGCCCCGGCCGACACCTGCGCGTTCTGCGCCTGGATGGCGCTGGCGATGTCCGACGGCGCCAGCTTGTAGCTTTGCAGCTTGCTGGGCTCGATCCAGATGCGCATGGCGCGCTCCGAGCCGAACAGCTGCACCTGGCCGATGCCGGCAATGCGCTGCAGCTCGGGCTGCACGTTGCGCGCCGCGTAGTCCGACAGGCCGGTGACGTCGACGTCCGGGTTGGTCGACGACAGCATCACGAACATCAGGAAGTTGGAGCGCGATTTCTCCACCCGCACGCCCTGCTGGTTGACCACCGCGGGCAGGCGCGGCGTGGCGCGCGACAGGCGGTTTTGCACCTCCACCTGCGCCAGGTCGGCGTTGGTGCCGGGCTCGAAGCTGATGGTGATCTGGCCGGTGCCGTCGGCCTGCGCCACCGATTCCATGTAGGCCAGGCCGGGCGCGCCGTTCATCTCGCGCTCGATCACGGCCAGCACCGAGTCTTCCAGCGTCTGCGCCGACGCGCCGGGGTAGGCGGCGCTGATCACGATGGTGGGCGGCGCCACCGGCGGGTACTGCGCGATCGGCAGCTGGGTGATGGCGGTGGCGCCGATCACCATCAGGAACAGGGCAATCACCCACGCGAAGATGGGTCGGTCGATGAAAAAGCGTGCCATGCCGGTCGATCCTCAGTTCGACGCGGCGCTGGCCGGGGCGCTGGCGGGACTCGCGGATGCTCCTGATTTGGGAGCTGCTGGCGCTTGCCCAGCGGGCGCTACAGCCGATTTTGGCTGCCACGGCACGGGTTTGACCACCTTGGCGCCCAGCATCAGCTTCATGGCGCCTTCCACCATCACCTGCTCGCCCGGCTGCAGGCCGTCGGTGACGATCCAGTCCTGGCCCTGCGCGCCGCGCACGGTCACCGGGCGTGGCGCCACGCTGCCGTCGGCGGCCACCACCATCACCGAGTCGCCGCGCGTGCCGCGCGTGACCGCCTGCTGCGGCAGCAGGATGGCGTGCTCCACCTGCGCCTGCTCGACGCGCACGCGCACGTACATGCCCGGCAGCAGCCGGCCGCCCGGGTTGGGCAGCTCGGCGCGCAGGCTGACCTCGCCGGTGGCGGGGTCGACGCTCAGGTCGGTGAACAGCAGGCGAGCGCTCTGGCCGAACGGCTGGCCGTTGTCCAGCAGCACCTGCACCTTGGCCGCCTCGGCGCCGCTGGCGCGCGTCAGCCGCCCGGCGGCCAGCGCCTCGCGCAGCTGCAGCACCTGGTTGGCCGACTGCGTGATGTTGATGTAGAGCGGATCGATCTGCTGCACCACGGCCAGCGCGGTGCCGCCGTCCTGCTGCTGGTTGACCAGCGCGCCCTCGGTCACCAGCGCGCGGCCGATGCGCCCGCTGATCGGCGCCGTCACCGTGGCATAACCCAGGTTGATGCCGGCCGTGCGCACCGCCGCCTTGCCGGCGGCCACCTGCGCCTGCGCCGCTTTTTCGGCGGCCACGGCGGCGTCGTACTCCTGCTGGCTCACCGCGTTGGCGGCCACCAGCGGCTTGTAGCGCGTGGCCGTGGAACCGGCCTGCGCCAGCTGCGCCTGCGCCTGCGCCAGCTGGGCCTGGGCGCTTTGCAGCGCGGCCTCGTAGGGCGCGGCGTCGATGCGGAACAGGGTCTGCCCGGCCTTGACGTCGCTGCCCTCGGTGAACACGCGCTTTTGCAAGATGCCGGTGACGCGCGCGCGCACCTGGGCCACGCGCGAGGCCTCCAGCCGTCCGGGCAGCTCGGTGGTCAGGTGGACGGTGCCGGGCTGCACCGCCAGCACCGCCACTTCCGGCGGCGGCATGCCCCCGCCGGGGCCGGCCGGCGCGCCGGCGCCCGGCTTCTTGTCGCCACAGGCGGCCAGCGCCAGCAAGGCAATGAGGCCCAGCGGCGCCAGACGGCGCGCCAGCGCGGAGGGGGCGGCTTGGTGTTTGGTCATGAAGCTTGTTCTTTGCGACGGGGAATCGGTAGGCCTTGCCGTCGGCGCCAGGCGGCGGCGATCGCAGCCGGGCGGTCGCGCGGCACACTTCGCCAAGGCGCCGCGCAGGCGGGCGTTCGGGACGGCAGACAATGGTGCAAATTATACATACATACTTGAATGTATGCAGTAGAATCGGTGCCATGTCCACTGTGGACCACAGCGGATTCTTCCCGTTTTTCTGATTTTCTGCATGGCCCGACGCACCAAGGAGGATGCCCTCGCCACCCGCTCCGCGCTGCTGGACGCGGCCGAGCGCGTGTTCCAGCAGCGCGGCGTGTCGCGCACCTCGCTGGCCGACATCGCGCAGGCCGCCGGGGTGACGCGGGGCGCGCTGTACTGGCACTTCAAGGACAAGGCGGCGCTCTTCAACGCCATGATGGACCGCGTCGCGCTGCCGCTGGGCGCCGAGCTGGAGGGCCTGCTGGAGCGCGGCGGCGACCCCTTGCAGGGGTTGTGCCGGCATCTGCGCGAGGCGCTGCATCAGATCGTGCACGACGAGCAGACGCGGCGCGTGCTGCGCATCGCCATGCAGAAGGTCGAGCACGCCGAGGAACTGGGCCCGGTGATCGACCGCCACATCCAGATGCACCGCCTGAACACCGAGCGCGAGCGCCAGGTGTTCGAGCGCGCGGCCGCGCTGCGCCAGCGCGCGCTGCCGGCACCGGCGGCGCAACTGGCGCATGGCTTCTACGCCATGGTGCACGGGCTGATCTACAGCTGGCTGCTGGACGAGGGGTTCGACCTGGAAGCCACCGCCGCGGTGTCGGTGCAGGCGTTTCTGCGCGGCATCGGGCTGGAGCTGGCGCTGGCGGCGACGCCCGCCGTCGCCGATGGGCGATAATGCCCGGCTTGCACTGCACGCGGCTGTAGCTCAGTGGATAGAGTATCGGCCTCCGAAGCCGAGGGTCGTGGGTTCGATCCCCGCCAGCCGCGCCAGATCATCGAAAAAACCTTGGCAGTGCCAGGGCTTTTTTGTTGCTTGCTATCTGATCAATAGCTGCTTGCGCACGCTGGACGGGCTCTGAAGCCTATTCCTCCAGTAAGGAGCGCAGCATCCAGGCGGTCTGCTCGTGCACCGTCATGCGCTGGGTCAGCAAATCGGCCGTGGGCTCGTCGCCGGCGGCGTCGGCCTGTGGGAACAGTGCGCGTGCGGTGCGTGCCACGGCTTCGTGGCCCTGCACCAGGATGCGCACCATCTCCAGCGCGCGGGGCGGTTGCTCGGGCGCGTCGGGCAGCGAGCTCAGCTGGCCGAAGGCACCGTAGGAGCCGGGTGCCACATGGCCGAGCGAGCGGATGCGCTCGGCGATCGGGTCGACCGCGTTCCACAGTTCGGTGTACTGCGCCATGAACATGGCGTGCAGCGTGTTGAACATGGGGCCGGTGACGTTCCAGTGGAAGTTGTGCGTGGTCAGGTACAGCGTGTAGGTGTCGGCCAGCAGGCGCGACAGGCCCTGGGCGATGGCGGCGCGGTCCTGCTCGCCGATGCCGATGTTGATGCGGGGGGCGTTCATGGTGGTTCTCCTGTGGGTGATGGTGCAAGCGCGCGCGGGGCGCCGGCGCGTGGGCAGGGCCGGCACTTGCGCGCCGGGCCCTGGCGGCCTGGTCAGGCCGGCAACGCGACCAGCGAGTTGCCGGCCATCGGGTCGTCCTTCTTGGACGCCAGCGCCTGCGCCAGGTTCAATCCCAGCGCCTGGGCCACGCCGGCGGCGTAGGCCGGGTCGGCGGCGTGGCAGTTGCGGATGTGGCGGAATTTGACGAACTCGGGTGCGTCGCCCATGGCGCGGGCGGTGTTGCCGAACAGCGCCTGCTTCTGCGCGTCGCTCATCAGCTGGAAGAGCTTGCGCGGCTGCTCGAAGTAGTTGGCGTCGTCCTCGTGAAAGCTCCAGTGGCGCGCATCGCCGTTGATCTGGAGCGGCGGCTC
>MKTG01000013.1:5485-6107 GCA_001897615.1 Burkholderiales bacterium 68-10 | reverse complement strand
AAAGACATGGTCGCGGTGCGCATCGGGCCGGACCAGCGCCTGGTACCGGTGGCTTCCCCCACCTATCTCAGCCGGCACCCGGCTCCGGCCACCCCGCAGGAGCTGGTCGCACACCGCTGCATCAACCTGCGGCTGATCGGCAGCGGCACGCTTTACGCATGGGAGTTCCAGCGCCACGGGCAGCCGCTGCGCGTCCGGGTCGACGGCCAACTGGCCTTCACCTCGATCCGGTTATCCGTTGATGCGGCCCTCAACGGCTACGGCATCGCCTTCGTGCCTGAGGCCAGCGTCGAACGCCAGGTCGCCGGCGGGCAGCTGGTGCAGCTGCTCGATGACTGGTGCCCGCCGATCCCCGGCTTCCACCTCTACTACCCCAGCCGCCGCCAGCACGCCCCGGCCTTCCAGGTCGTGCTCGAACTGCTGCGGCACCGGGGCTAGCCGATCAATCCCGCGGCCATCGCCGATGGCCGCGACGCAGCTGACAGGCCGGCGCGGAAAACATACCCCCACCCCCTGTCCCCTCCCCGCAAGGGGGAGGGAGACGCCATCACTAACGCCAGTGTTCTGGTCTCCTCCCCCCTTGCGGGGGAGGGACAGGGTGGGGGGTATGTTTCCCCACCGA
>MKTG01000013.1:4843-5389 GCA_001897615.1 Burkholderiales bacterium 68-10 | reverse complement strand
CGCGTTGATGGCGGCCATGTCGGCATCGTCGAGCTGGAAGCCGCCAAGCTCGAGGTTCTCGCGGCGGCGCGACGGGGTGGCCGATTTGGGGATCGGCAGCACGCCGAGCTGCAGGTGCCAGCGCAGCACCACCTGCGCCGGGCTGCGGCCGTGCTTGTTGGCGGCGGCGACCACGGCCGGCTCGGCCAGCAGCCCCGTGCCCTTGCCGATCGGCGTCCACGCCTCGGTCAGGATGCCGCGCGCCTTGTCGGCGGCGCGCTGCTCGGGCTGGTTGAAATAGGGGTGCAGTTCGATCTGGTTGACGCTCGGCGCCACGCCGGTCTTGTCGATCAGCTGGTCGAGATGCTCGGGCAGGAAGTTCGATACGCCGATCGAGCGGACGAGGCCGCGCTCGCGCGCTTCGATCATCCCCTCCCAGGCTTCGACGAACAATTGCTGGCTCGGGTTGGGCCAGTGGATCAGGTAGAGGTCGAGATAGTCGAGACCGCTGCGCAGCAGCGATTCCTCGATGGCCCAGGTGACGCTCGGTTTCTTGTGGTGCCGGCC
>MKTG01000013.1:3933-4687 GCA_001897615.1 Burkholderiales bacterium 68-10 | reverse complement strand
CGGGCAGTGCCGGCATCGCGAATCTCCGTGGTTTTCGCGTGACATAGAAGAGGAGCGAAGGCGGGAGCGCCATCCCTAAGTGGATGAGGTACGCGGAGTGACTGCAGTCGAGCCCCCTCCCCCGCAAGCCGGAGAGGGTCGCCGACTGCGCCTGCAGCGCTACGCCCTAGGTCGCCTTCCCCACTGCCGCGCCGGCATTGTCTTCGGCATTGTCAGGCAGGTCGTCGAAGCTCGAATAGTTCATGGTGTAGAGCTTGGAGTAGAGCCCCTGCTTTTCCATCAGCTGGTCGTGGTTGCCCGATTCCAGCAGCTCGCCGTTCTGCAGGACGATGATGCGGTCGGCGCCGCGGATGGTGGCGAGGCGATGCGCGATGACGAGGCCGGTGCGGCCTTCCAGCAGCCGCTTCAGCGCCTTCTGGATCAGCATTTCGGTATAGCTGTCTATATTGGCAGTCGCCTCGTCGAGCACCAGGATCTTGGCATCGGCCACCAGCGCCCGGGCGAAGCTGATCAGCTGGCGCTGGCCCAGCGACAGGTTGCCGCCACGCTGCTCGAGCCGGGTATCGTAGCCATCGGCCAGCGACATGATGAAATCATGCGCGCCCACGGCCTTGGCCGCATCGATCACCTGCTCGCGGGTGGCGCTCTCCTTGTTGTAGCGGATGTTCTCGATCACCGAGCCGGTGAACAGGAACGGCTCCTGCAGCACCATGGCCACCTGTTCGCCCAGCGAATCCTGGGTGACGTCGCGCAC
>MKTG01000013.1:3077-3882 GCA_001897615.1 Burkholderiales bacterium 68-10 | reverse complement strand
CCTGAACCGGTAGGGCCGACAATGGCGACGGTCTCGCCCGGGTTGGCCCGGAAGCTGACATTGCGCAGCACCGGCAGCCCCTTGCGGTAGCCGAAGGTGACATCCTTGAACTCGACCGAGCCATCCATCCCCGCGGTCAGCGGGAAGGCATCGGGCTTGTCCTCGATATTGACCGGCACATCGAGCACTTCGACGATGCGGGTGCCCGACGACATGGCGCGCTGGAACACCGAATACTGCATGGTGAGCGAACGGATCGGGTCGAAGAAGCGCTGGATGTAGAACAGGAACGCCACCATGACGCCGACATCGAGTTCGCGCCCCAGCACCATCTGGCCGCCGACCACGATGACCGTGGCCATGGAAATGCCGGTGAGCGTATCGACGATCGGCACCATCACCTGGGCGAACTTGGCGGCACGAAGATGCGCCTTGAGGTTGGCGCGGGCCTTTTCCTCGTAGAGGTCGAAATTGACCTGCTGCCGGTCGAGGCTCTGCACCGTGCGCACGCCATTGATGCCTTCGGCCAGCGCGCCATTGGCCGACGAGTTGGTGTGGTGCGCCGCCATGAAGCTGACCTTGGCCGGCGGCAGCCAGAACAGCCGCACGATGAACAGGATCGGCATGGTCGCCATGGTGATCAGCCCGAGCATCGGGTCGAGCCACAGCAGCACCCCCACGATACCGAACAGCAGCACGATATCGCCGACCGAAAGCACCGAGGTTTCAAGGAACTCCTGCATGGAGTTCACATCGCCCATCAGGCGCGACATCAGCCGGCCCACCTCGGTCTTGTCCATCCAGC
>MKTG01000013.1:1186-2900 GCA_001897615.1 Burkholderiales bacterium 68-10 | reverse complement strand
CGAGCGAGGTGAGGGGTAACCCCAGCACCGCCGCGACCGACAGGTAGATCTGGCTGCGATAGGGTTTGACGAAGGCCCAGATGCGGCGAACGATCTTGGGATCGTAAGCTTTGCCGAACACCTCTTCCTCGCGGTCGAGGCTGGAGCCGACCACCGCGCGTGGCGGGCGGCGGTTGCGATCTTCGCTGTCGTCTTCGGTGTTGAGCGTTGCCTCGGTCATTCGGCAGCCTCCAGCTGGTCGTCGCCAGGCTTCACCTGGAGGTCGTAAAGGGCGCGGTAGCGGCCGCCGAGCGCCAGCAGTTCTTCATGCGTGCCGCGCTCGACGATCTTGCCCTCGTCGATGAACAGTATCTGGTCGGCATGCATCAGCGATGAGAGTCGGTGCGAGATGATGAGGGTGACGCGGTCCTTGGCGAAGCGCTTCATCGCGGTGCGGATGCGCTGTTCGGTGCCGGCATCGACTGCGGCAGTCGAGTCGTCGAACACCATCACCGCCGGCCGCAGCATCAGCGAGCGCGCGATGTTGAGGCGCTGGCGCTGGCCGCCCGACAGCGACACGCCGCGCTCGCCCACGATGGTCTCGTAACCGGTGGGCAGCCCGATGATGTAGTTGTGGAGCTGCGCATATTCGGACGCACTGGCGATGCGCGCGCCCTTCGCCCACGGATCGCCATAGGCGATGTTGTTCTCGATATTGGTGGTGAACAGAAAGCTGTCCTGCTGCACCACGGCCACCGCCTGGCGCAGGCTCGCCAGCGTCACCGCGCGCGCGTCCTGACCGTCGATGGTCACCCGCCCGCCGGTCACGTCATAAAAGCGCGGGATCAGATGGGCGATGGTCGATTTGCCCGAGCCGGGCTTGCCGACGATGCCGATGGTTTCGCCCTTCTTGCCCTCGAACGAGACGCCGGCCAGCACCGGGCGGAATGGCGCCGACGGATAGGCGAAATCGACATTCTCGAACCTGAGCGTGCCCTCGGAAAGCTTCAGCGGCTTTGCGCCGGGCTCGTCCCGGATCTCGATCTCGAGGTCGAGGAAGGCGAACAGCCGGTTGCCGCAGGTCGAGGCGCGGGCGAACGAGTTGACCAGGAGGCCGAGCTGGCGCACCGGCATCTGCAGGATCGTCATGAAGGTGAGGAAGGCCGCCAGCGTACCGACGGTCATCTCGCCCGAAATGACGCGCTCGCCGCCATACCACAGCACCAGCGCCATCGAGACGAAGAAGCTGATATTCATGATCGAGGTCGAGTTGACGCGGATGTTGACACGATCATGCGCCAGCTTGAGCGCCGCATCCGAGGCCCCGTTGTACTTCTTCATCTCGTGCCGCGCGCCGGCAAAGGCCCGCACCACGCGGATGCCGCCGAGGTTTTCCTCCATCACGCGGCTCAGGTCCTGCAGCCGTTCCTGCAGCATCAGCCAGGTGGCGCGCAGCTTCAGCTGGGTGATCGACGAATTCACGGCGACGAAGGGGGCAAAGCTGAGGGCGAGCAGGCCCAGGATCCAGTCGGTCGAGATCAGCATATAGGCGCCGACCCCGATCAGCGTGCCCAGCAGCACCACGCGCAACAGGCCCGTGGCAAAGAACATGCGCACGCCTTCCAGATCGAGCATGCCCACGGTGATCAGGTCGCCGGTATGCACCTTGTCGTGATAGGAAAAGCTCAGCCGCTGGATCTTCTCATAGACCGCAAGGCGCAGCTCATAGGCCGTA
>MKTG01000013.1:567-1077 GCA_001897615.1 Burkholderiales bacterium 68-10 | reverse complement strand
CCACCCCGCCATCCAGCACGCCCTCGGCGCGATCCACCGCCTGCCCCAGCAGGAGCGGCGTCCACAATTGCAGCGCCGACGAGATGAAGCACGAGAGGATGGTGATGATCACCATCCAGGGGTGACGCCAGGTCAAAACCATGATGCGCCACAGGGTGGTCAACCCCTTACCCTGCTGTGCGGCGACGACATGTGACATTGCATCGCCAGGCGAATAGGCGCTGCGCGGAGCATTCGAGCTCAATTTAAGGGTCCAGACATAAAGCTTTGAGGGCCTGCCCTCGCCGAAATATTGGCGGACAGACTCGGCCCGGTAGAACCAGAGGAAGGCCTCATCTCTTGCGCTGATTTGCGTTCTGTTCAAGGCAGATATGCTGATGCGACAGGGTACTTTCGTATCAACGCCGCAAGCCTCGGCCATGATGTTGCACGAATGCAACCTCTCCCAATTCAGGACGTTGAGGGCGAAATGAATCGCGAGCCCGACATCCCCCCTGGCCGAGCCCTCCC
>MKTG01000013.1:0-487 GCA_001897615.1 Burkholderiales bacterium 68-10 | reverse complement strand
AATACGACCAGTGGCTGGAGGACGGGCCGGACGGCGAGTGAGGTGGCGCTGCCGCGCTACGCCACCCCGCCGCCCTCATGGTCCACCGCCTGGCGTTTGCCCGATGAGAACATGATCAGCGCGAAGACCGGTTCGCTCCCCAGCGCCCTGGCCCAGTGCCGCACATTGCGCGGGATGCGGATGGTGTCACCGGCGGCGAGATGCACCGTTTCCTCGCCCAGCTTGTGCTCGCAGGCGCCCGAAACGACGTAGAGGAACTCCTCGCAATTGGGGTGCGAGTGCAGCGGGTTGCGTTCGCCCGGCTTGATCAGGCAGGTGCCGAAGGTCATCTCGGTGCCGTCCATCGACTTGTCGGTGATCTTCCAGTTGAGTTCGCCCCAACCGGTTTCCACGCGCTCGCCATCCGCGGCGCGGGACACGAAACTCTCGATTGTCATGGGTAGGATACTCCTTGCGCTCAGAGGGAAGCTGAGACGCCTTCCTTGGT
>MKTG01000012.1:34791-34901 GCA_001897615.1 Burkholderiales bacterium 68-10 | reverse complement strand
GGGGCTGGGTGCCACCGGTGGAGGCTCGCCGGGCGTTCCGGTCAACCCGGATTCGCCGCCGCAGGCCGCCGTCAATCCGGCTGTCGCCGCGATCAGCAGCGCCAGCGAGA
>MKTG01000012.1:20428-34760 GCA_001897615.1 Burkholderiales bacterium 68-10 | reverse complement strand
GGGCTGGGAAGCAGTGCCATTTGCCAGTGGAGCCGGGCACGAGCGCGCCGTGCGCGCGTCAATGGGGGACATGCATCCAGTCTAGGGGTGACCACCAGGTGCCGGGTAAGGGCATGTATCGCATCGCCCAGCGCTGGCGCTTGTGGATACATGTTCGCGACGAGAGCCGCCGGAGCCGCTCGTCGCGCGCCCCCGCCACGCGGCCGCAGCGGGCGGTGCTCAGCCGCCGGCGTCCACGCTCCAGCCGGCATGAGGGCCGCGGGCGAGCGCGTCCTCCAGCCGAGGCAGGGCCGACCGCAGGATGCCGGCCAGCGTGTGCGGCGGATTGATGACGAACATGCCGCTGGCCGCCAGGCCCGTGGCGCCGGGAGCGCTGCCGATGGCGAGCGTGGCGTGCAGCCAGGGGCGGTCGGCCTGTTGCGCCAGGGTGCGCAGGCGGCGCGGCAGCCCATGGGCCTCGGGGCGCGGGATGATGGGGTACCAGACCAGGTAGACGCCGGTGGCGAATCGCCGCAGCCCGTCCTGGATGGCGGCGGCCACCTTGGCGTAGTCGGTCTTGATCTCGTAGCTCGGGTCGATCAGCACCAGGGCGCGGCGCGAGCCGCTGCCGCTGGCCGGCGGCGGCAGCAGCGCCTTCAATGCCTCGAAGCCGTCCTGTCGTGCCATGCTGACCTGCCGGCCGGCGTCCAGCTGCTCGATATGGGCCTGCAGCGCCTGCGCGTCGGTGGGGTGCAGTTCGAACAGGCGCAGCCGGTCGTGCACCGCGGCGCGTCCGGGCTCGGTCATCAGCGCGTGCATCAGCAGCGGCGAGCCCGGGTACACCCGCCAGGGCGCGCCGGGCGGGGCGGAGCGGTTGAAGCTGGCCAGCAGCGCCAGATAATCGGCCAGCGCATCGTATTCAATTTTGATAGCGCCTTGCGCAGAACCAACGGTCCTTGGAGCTGTTTTTGCCCCTGAATTGCTGGCCCCCTGATGCTGCACGCGCGCGATGCCCGCCAGCGCCTCGCCCGAGGTCTGCGCCGCCTCGCTGTCCAGTCGGTAGATGCCGGCGCCCGCGTGGGTGTCGATCAGCGTCAGCGGGTTGTCCTTGCGCATCAGGTGGCGCAGCGTCGCCACCAGGGTGAGGTGCTTGAGCACGTCGGCGTGGTTGCCGGCATGAAAGGCGTGGCGATAGCTGAACATGAGCCGATGGTAGCCGCCCCCGCCGCGCCGCGCGCGGGCCTTGCCGGATATGCTGAAAAACCGCTAAAATGTTGGGCTTTGCAGCGATTTGCGGCCCCGCGGCAAAAGTCAACATCCCCACCTAAGAGGCTCCCGGTTCAAGAGGAGCGCCGACCGTGGAAAAGGGCCGACCAAACCTTCCTCAACGGAAAAACTCATGAAAACGTTCAGCGCAAAACCCGCTGACGTGGTGCACGAGTGGTTTGTGATTGACGCCACCGACAAGGTGCTCGGACGGGTCGCCAGCGAAGTGGCCCTCCGTCTGCGCGGCAAGCACAAAGCCATTTACACGCCCCACGTCGATACCGGCGACTACATCGTGGTCGTCAACGCCGCCAAGCTCCGCGTCACCGGCGCCAAGGAGCAGGACAAGATGTACTACCGCCACACCGGCTACCCCGGCGGCATCCGCGAGACCAACTTCCGCGACCTGCAGGCCAAGCATCCCGGCCGCGCGCTGGAAAAAGCCGTCAAGGGCATGCTGCCCAAGGGTCCGCTGGGCTACGCCATGATCAAGAAGCTGAAGGTCTATGGCGGCGCCGAGCATCCGCACAGCGCCCAGCAGCCCAAAGTGCTTGAAGTCTAAGGAGCCGACGAGATGATTGGTGAATGGAACAACGGCACCGGCCGGCGCAAGTCCAGCGTCGCCCGCGTGTTTCTGAAAAAAGGCTCCGGCAAGATCACGGTCAACGGCAAGGCCATCGAAGAGTTCTTCGGTCGCCAGACCTCGATCATGATCTGCAAGCAGCCGCTGGTGCTGACCGACCATGTCGAGACGTTCGACGTCCAGGTCAACGTGCGCGGCGGCGGTGAATCCGGCCAGGCCGGCGCGGTGCGCCACGGCATCACCCGCGCGCTGATCGACTACGACGCCAGCCTCAAGCCGCAGCTGTCGGCCGCCGGCTTCGTCACGCGCGACGCGCGCGAGGTCGAACGCAAGAAGGTCGGTCTGCACTCCGCCCGCCGTCGCAAGCAGTTCAGCAAGCGCTGATCGGGCTTGGCGCTCTGGCGCGACAGCCGCGCTGCCCACGGGGCGGTGCGGCTTTTTTGTTGGCTGCGTGGTAAAAAGCACCTGCAAGCCATCGGGGTGGCAGGAGAGCAGACATGTTGGGCATCAAGCGGCAGCCATCCGTGCGCAGCGTCATCGGCGCGGGTATGCGGGTGCAGGGTCCTTGCACTTTCCTGGACGGCCTGCAGATCGACGGCACCGTGCTGGGCGACGTGGTTGCCGAGGGCGGTCAGCCCAGCGTGCTGGTGATCGGCGAGGCGGGCAGCGTGGAAGGCGCCATCAGCGCCGACCACGTGGTGATCGGCGGCTCGGTGGTCGGCCCGGTGCTGGCGCGCGAGCTGCTGGAGCTGCAGTCCAGGGCACGCGTGCAGGGTGATGTGCGTTACAAGACCCTGGAGATGCAGCAGGGCGCCGTCATCGCCGGCCAGTTGCAGCCCCAGCTGACGCCGCCGCCGTCCGCCGCGCCCGCGGCGCCGACCGAAAGCCGTGCCCCGCAAGAACCGGCCGAACCGACCTTTGATGGCGACCTGGACCGGCCCTGACGCGCCGGGCGCCCGGCCTCGGTGAAAACCCGAGTAATTCGATATACTATTTGCTGACCCGCCGAGGCGGGCAAGACGCAGGAGCAGACCATGAGTGCCGTAGCCCAGAACCTTCAGACCCCCACGGCGATGCCCGATCCCATCGTCTTCACTGACAGCGCCGCCGCCAAGGTGGCCGAGCTGATCGCCGAAGAAGGCAACCCCGAGCTGAAGCTGCGCGTGTTCGTGCAGGGCGGTGGCTGCTCGGGCTTCCAGTACGGCTTCACGTTTGACGAAATCGCCAACGAGGACGACACGACGATGACCAAGAACGGCGTGTCGCTGCTGATTGACGCCATGAGCTACCAGTACCTGGTCGGCGCCGAGATCGACTACCGGGAAGACCTGCAGGGCGCGCAGTTCGTGATCAAGAACCCCAACGCCGAGACCACCTGCGGCTGCGGCTCGTCGTTCTCGACGGCCGAATGAGCCGATCGCCCGCGGCGGCGATCATCGACAGACAAACAGCAAGGGCGCCACAGGGGCGCCCTTGCTGTTTGTCGATTTGACCATGAAAGCCGGTTGATGCGGCTCCAGATGTGCGCGGGGAGCTCCTGATGCTGTAGCGTTCTGGGTCGCCCCTGGCAGCCCGCGCTTACTCGAAATTGCTGCGGGCGATTTCGCCGGCGGCCGTCAGCTGTGTGCGCATGTCGGTCTTCAGGCGCGCAAAAGCGGCTTTGGCGGCGGGCGACACGGGCACGTGTTCACGCTGCTCGGCCAGCACCTCGGTGGGATCCAGCGGCTCGTTGTTGACGCGGAACTCCAGGTGCAGGTGCGGGCCGGTGGCCACGCCGGTCTGGCCGACCGCGCCGATGACCTGGCCCTGGGCCACCTGGTCGCCCGCCTTCACGTCGATTTGCGACAGGTGGGCGTAGACCGTGGTGTCCTTCTTGTTGCGGTGCTTGACGTAGATGACCTTGCCGTAGCCGCTTTGCACGCCGGCAAAATCGACCGTGCCGTCGCCGATGGTGTGCACCGGCGTGCCCGTGGGGGCGGCGTAGTCGATGCCGGCATGGCTGCGGCTGTAGCCGTACACCGGGTGGTTGCGCATGCCGAAGCCGCTGGTGATGCGCGACACCTTCAGGGCCGACAGCAGGTAGGCGCGGCGCAGGCTCTGGCCGTCGGGGGTGTAGTAGGCGCCCTGGCTGGCGCCGGCTTCCTTGAACCACAGCGCCTGGTGCGTCTTGCCGCGGTTGACGACTTCGGCGCTCAGGATGCGGCCAGCGCGGATCGGCTCGCCATCGGCCTCCAGCGTTTCGTAGACCACGGCAAAGCGGTCGCCGCGGCGCAGGCCACGGTGAAAGTCGACGTTGGCCTCGAAGATCTCGGTCAGCTGACGGGTGACGCTGTCGGGCAGCCCGGCGTCGTCGGTGGCGGCGAACAGGGCGTTGCGGATGGTGCCGCTGGCCAGACGCTGGCTCACCGTCAGCGGCGCGGTCTCGACGCGCACGCTGAAGCCGTTGCCGGCGCGTTCGACCACCAGGCGCTTGAAGTGCTCGTCGCCCGGGTTGTCGACCCAGTGGGTGCGCAGCGATTGCAGGGCCGCGCGGTCGTCGGCCTCGGCCGTCACGGTGCGGCCGGCCACGGCGCGACCGCCAAACAGCGCCTGGCGCGCGGTCTCGTTCTTGCGCAGGAAGGCGGCGGCAGCCGGATCGGCCAGGCCCAGGCGCTTGAGCAGCGCTTCGGGCGTGTCGGTGGCGCGCGTCTGCTCGCTGCGGTAGAGGGTGAAGGCGTGCTGGTCCAGCGCCTCGGCCTGCGCGTTCAGGCCGTCCAGTTCAACCGCCTCGGAAACCAGCCGCAGCGGCTCGGCCGGCGCGGCGGGTGCCAGCGAGGCGACGGCGAACGCACCCCCGGCGCCGCTCAGCAGCAGGGCCGCCAGGGCAGCGGTGAGGCGTTTGGGGTGACGGTGGAGGACATCGGCAAGGGCCAGGCCGGTGGAAATCAGTTCTTGCTTCACGCGCGGGCTGTTCCAGGAAAAGGTGTTCAGTACACGGCAGATGCGCGGACCATCCGGTGCGCGACTGCCGCAAGGAGCGCCCGCCAAGCGAGCGCGCGCCTAAAATCGCGGCGATAACGGGCCAGTATACCCAGCGTGGCCCCCCACGACAACCCAACCGTACAATGCCTGACCACAAGCTTACAAACCCGCCCGTGACCGACCGCGTTCGCGAGGCCATGGCCATTTCGCTGCGCGGATGCGACGAATTGCTGCCGCGGGAGGACTGGCTGAACAAGCTGGCCCGCTCCGAGGCCACGGGCCAGCCGCTGCGCATCAAGCTGGGGCTGGACCCGACGGCGCCCGACATCCATCTGGGCCATACCGTGGTGCTGAACAAGATGCGTCAGCTGCAGGACCTGGGGCACCAGGTGATCTTCCTGATCGGCGACTTCACCAGCCTGATCGGCGACCCGTCCGGGCGCAACACCACCCGCCCGCCCCTGAGCGCCGAACAGATCCGCGCCAACGCCGAGACCTACCGCGACCAGGCCTTCAAGGTGCTGGATGCCGGCAAGACCGAGCTGCGCTACAACAGCGAGTGGTCCGACGCCCTGGGCGCGCGCGGCATGATCCAGCTGGCCGCCAGGTACACGGTCGCCCGCATGATGGAGCGCAACGACTTTGCCGAGCGCTTCAGGGCCGGGCAGTCGATCTCGGTGCACGAATTCCTCTACCCGCTGATGCAGGGCTACGACTCGGTGGCCCTGAAGAGCGACATCGAGCTGGGTGGCACCGACCAAAAATTCAACCTGCTGGTAGGGCGCCATTTGCAGCAGGAATACGGCCAGGAGCCGCAGTGCATCCTGACCATGCCGCTGCTGGAGGGGCTGGACGGCGTCGAGAAGATGTCCAAGTCCAAGAACAACTACGTGGGCATCACCGAGGACGCCAACAGCATGTTCGCCAAGGTGCTGTCCATCAGCGACGAGCTGATGTGGCGCTGGTACACGCTGCTGTCGTTCCGCTCCATGGCCGAGATCGAGGCGTTGCAGGCCGAGGTGGCCGCCGGCCGCAACCCCAAGGACGCCAAGGTGCTGCTGGCGCGCGAGATCACCACCCGCTTTCACAGCGCCCAGGCGGCCGACGCCGCCGAGCAGGATTTCGCCCACCGCAGCCGCGGCGGCGTGCCCGACGAGATCCCCGAAGTGCAACTGGCCGGCGCGCCGCTGGGCATCGGCCTGCTGCTCAAGCAGGCCGGCCTGGCGCCCTCGACCAGCGAGGCCAACCGCCTGATCGACGGCGGCGGCGTGCGGGTGGACTCCAGCGTGATCAGCGACAAGGGGCTCAAACTGCAGGCGGGCACTTACGTGGTGCAGGTGGGCAAGCGCAAGTTCGCGCGGGTGACGCTGGCATGAACTCCTGTTTTGATAGCTGCTGGCGCAGCTTGCGTGGGCGCTGGCACTTGATTCTCGCCGTGAACGGGGCGACCGCATGAGCGCGCTGGGCGTCTGGATGACGCCGCGCCGCCTGATGGCGACGTCGGTCGTGGTGGCGCTGCTGACCATCGCGCTGAAAACCGCCGCCTGGTGGCTGACCGGCTCGGTCGGCCTGCTGTCGGACGCGCTGGAGTCCTTCGTCAACCTGGCGGCGGCGATGTTCGGCCTGCTGATGGTGACGGTGGCCGAACGCCCGGCCGACGAGGGCCATCCGTTCGGCCACCACAAGGCGGAGTATTTTTCTTCCGGCTTCGAGGGCGTGCTGATCATCGGCGCGGCGGCGGCCATCGTCTGGGCCACGCTGCCGCGCTTCTGGGCGCCGCAGCCGCTGCAGCAGGTCGGCTGGGGCCTGGCACTGGCCCTGCTCAGCTCGGCATTCAACGGCCTGCTGGCCTGGGTGATGCTGCGCGCCTCGCGGCAGCACCGCTCGATCGCGCTGGAGGCCGACGCGCGCCACCTGCTGACCGACGTCTGGACGTCGGCCGGCGTGGTGGCCGGCCTGGTGCTGGTGCAGTTCACGGGCTGGCTGTGGCTGGACCCGCTGGTGGCCATCGGCGTGGCCGTCAACATCGTGCTGGAGGGCGTGCGCCTGCTCAGGCGTTCCTCGCACGGCCTGATGGACGCCGCCGCCGAGCCCGAGGTGCAGGCCCACATCGACGCCGTGCTGCTGCGCTTCACCCAGCACCGTGGCGGGCACCCGGTGGTGCTGTTCGATCATGTGCGGACGCGCAAGGCCGGCCAGCGGCGCTTCGTCAACCTGCACATGCACATGCCGCCCGGCTGGACGCTGCGCCGCGCCGACGAGCTGCGTGGCCAGGTCGAGCAGGCGCTGATCGAGGCCGTGCCTGCGCTGCACGTCAGCATCCAGATGCTGCCCGACGGGGTGGAGCCGCTCACCACCGAAGAGCTGGCCGAGCCCGCCGCGCGGCCGGCGCAGGGATGAGCCCATGCAAGCCCTGATCCAGCGCGTGGCCGAGGCCCGCGTCAGCATCGATGGCCGCGTCAGCGGCGCCATCGGCGCCGGCCTGCTGGTGCTGCTGTGCGCCGAGCGCGGCGACACCGAGGCCGAGGCCGACCGCCTGCTGGCCAAGCTGCTCAAGCTGCGCATCTTCAGCGACGCCGCGGGCAAGATGAACCTGAGCGTGCAGGACGTCGGCGGGGGCCTGCTGATCGTCAGCCAGTTCACGCTGGCGGCCGACACCTCGGGCGGCAACCGGCCCAGCTTCACCCAGGCGGCGGCGCCGGACGAGGGGCGGCGCCTGTACGAATACGTCGTCGCCCGGGCGCGCGCCGCGCACGCCGTGGTGGCGACGGGCGAATTCGGCGCCGACATGCAGGTGGCGCTGGTCAATGACGGGCCGGTGACGATTCCCCTGCGCGTGGCGCCCTGAGCGCCCGCGCGCGCGGGGCGCGGGATAATCGCCGCCATGAATGCCCCTGCCGGCGCCGCTGAAGACGGCGCTTTTTCATCCTTGCCCCTGCCCCCGCCGGTGCAGGACAACCTGCGGCAGCTCGGCTACCTGCAGATGACGCCGATCCAGGCCGCCAGCCTGCCGCTCACGCTGCAGGGCAAGGACCTGATCGCCCAGGCCCGCACCGGCAGCGGCAAGACCGCGGCCTTCGGCCTGCCTTTGCTGGACAAGCTCAACCCGCGCTGGTTCGCCGTGCAGGCGCTGGTGTTGTGCCCGACGCGCGAGCTGGCCGACCAGGTGGCCACCGAGATGCGGCGCCTGGGGCGCGCGCAGGACAACCTCAAGGTCGTCACCGTGTACGGCGGCGTGCCCTCGCGCAAGCAGATCGCCAGCCTGGACAACGGCGCGCACGTCGTCGTCGGCACGCCCGGCCGCGTGCTCGACCTGATGCGGCGCGGTGTGCTCGACATCGGCCAGCTCAGGACGCTGGTGCTGGACGAGGCCGACCGCATGCTGGACATGGGCTTTTCGGCCGACATCGAGGCCGTGGCGCGCCAGTGCCCGGCCGAGCGCCAGACGCTGCTGTTTTCCGCCACCTACCCCGAGGGCATCGCCCAGCTGGCCAAACGCTTCATGCGCCAGCCCGAGATGGTCCAGGTGGCCGCGCAGCACAGCGCCGGCAAGATCCGGCAGCACTGGTACGAGGTCGAGCCGCGCGCCAAGGCCGAGGCGGTGGCCAGGCTGCTGCTGCACTTTCGCCCCGAATCGACGCTGGTGTTCTGCAACACCAAGCAGCAGTGCCGCGACGTCGTCCAGGCGCTGCGGGCGCAGGGCTTCAGCGCGCTGGCGCTGTACGGCGAGCTGGAGCAGCGCGAGCGCGACGAGGTGCTGGTGCAGTTCGCCAACCGCAGCATCAGCGTGCTGGTGGCCACCGACGTGGCCGCGCGCGGGCTGGACATCGCCGAGCTGCCGGCCGTCATCAACGTCGACGTGACGCCCGATGCCGAAATCCACATCCACCGCATCGGCCGCACCGGCCGGGGCGAGGCGGAGGGCCTGGCGCTGAACCTGGTCGGCATGGACGAGATGGGCAGCGTCGGCCGCATCGAGCAGCTGCAGGGCCGCGCGTCCGAGTTCTTCCCGCTGGACGAGCTGACGCCCGCGCCCGGCGGCGCCCTGGTGCCGCCGATGTGCACCATCCAGATCGTCGGCGGGCGCAAGGAGAAGATCCGTGCTGGCGACGTGATGGGCGCCATGTGCGCCGACTTCGGCTACGCGCGCGAGCAGATCGGCAAGATCGCCGTGAACGACTTTTCCACCTACGTGGCGGTCGAGCGCGCCATCGCCAGCGAGGCCTGCGCCCGCCTCAACGCCGGCCGTGTCAAGGGCAAGAGCGTGAAGGCGCGGTTGCTGTAGGCGCCGCCCAGGGCTTGGGTGTGAAAGCGTGGCTGAGGGTCTTATCGGCCATCGGCGCCCGCTGGACAAGCGCCGGCAGCTATTGAATCAGTAGTAATCTGGGGCGTGGCCGTCACTTCGCGTACGGGTCGGCAAAGCCCAGCCGCGCCAGCAGCGCGGTTTCGCGCGCTTCCATGGCCTCGGCGTCCGCTTCGCTGGTCTCGTGGTCCCAGCCCTGGGCGTGCAGCGCGCCGTGCACCAGCAGGTGGGCGTAGTGCTCGGCCAGGGGCTTGCCCAGCGCCAGTGCCTCGCGCGCCACCACCGGGGCGCACAGCACCAGGTCGGCGGCGAGCAGGGGGGCGCCGCTGTAGTCGAAGGTCAGCACGTTGGTGGCGTGGTCCTTGTGGCGGTAGTCGCGGTTCAGTTGCTGGCCTTCTTCGGCGTCGACCACGCGCACGGTGATCTCGGCCGCCTGCACGTCGGCGCCGAGTGCCGCGCGCAGCCAGCGGCGCACGTGGTGGCGCGGCAGGGCGGCGCGGTGCGGCGCCATGTCGGGCCCACGGACGAACTGCAGCGACAGGCTCAGGGGCGGCTGGGGCATGGGTTGCACAAGAAATCAGCTGCTGACGCAGGCGGGACGTGCGCCAGCAGCTATTGAATCAGGAGTCCTTGGCGGTCCTGCCGCGCCGCCCGGCGGCGTCGTAGGCGTCGACGATGCGCGCCACCAGCGGGTGGCGCACCACGTCGGCGCTGGTGAAGCGCGTGAAGGCCAGGCCCTTGACGCGGCGCAGCACGCGCTCGGCGTCCACCAGGCCGCTGGTGGCGCCCTTGGGCAGGTCGATCTGGCTGACGTCGCCGGTGACCACGCACTTGCTGCCGAAGCCGATGCGGGTCAGGAACATCTTCATCTGCTCGGGCGTGGTGTTCTGCGCCTCGTCCAGGATGACGAAGGCGTGGTTCAGCGTGCGCCCGCGCATGAAGGCCAGCGGCGCGATCTCCAGCTGGGCGCGCTCGAAGGCCTTGGCCACGCGATCGAACCCCATCAGGTCGTACAGCGCGTCGTACAGCGGGCGCAGGTAAGGGTCGACCTTCTGCGTCAGATCGCCGGGCAGAAAGCCCAGGCGCTCGCCGGCCTCCACGGCCGGGCGCGTCAGCACGATGCGCTGCACCGACTGGCGCTCCAGCGCGTCGACCGCGCAGGCCACCGCCAGGTAGGTCTTGCCGGTGCCGGCCGGGCCGATGCCGAAGGTGATGTCGTGCGCGGCGATGTGCTCCAGGTAGGCGCCCTGGTTGGGCGTGCGCGCCTTCAGGTCGCCGCGGCGCGTGACCAGGCGTGGCCCGGCGCCCGCGTCCTCGCCCAGCGGCTCGCCGTCGCCGGCCAGCATCAGCTGCACCGTCTCGGTCTTGATCGGGCGGTCGGCCAGCTCGTACAGCGCCTGCAGCACCGTCAGGGCGCGCTCGGCGGGCTTGCGGGCACCGTCGATCTTGAACTGCTCGTGCCGGTGCGCGATGGCCACCTGCAGGCCGGCCTCGATGGTGCGCAGGTGCTCGTCCATCGGGCCGCACAGGTGGGCCAGCCGGGTGTTGTTGGGCGGGGTGAAGGTATGGCGCAGAATCACGCGTGGATTGTCTCCCATCCTGGCCGTGAATCCGACCGAACCCTCGCCCACCCTGCCGAGCGCGCTCTATACCGAGTCGGACCTGCCGCCGACCCTGCCCGGCGCCCTGCACGCCGAGCCCGAGGCGCCGCCGAGCTGGCGCATGCCGCTGGACGTGCTGGATGACGAGCGGCCGGCGCGGGCGGCGCATTGGCTGTACCGCCATGCCATCTTGCTGGCGGCCCTGTGGGCCATTCTGCTGGCCACGCTGGCGCTGGTGCTGGCCACCGGCCGGCCGTGGACCGGCGTGACGCTGGCGGCGCATGACGGGCAGGTGCAGGTGGTCGACGTGGCGCCAGGCAGCCCGGCGGCGGCGGCGGGCGTGCAGGGCGGCATGCGGCTGCTGGCGCTGTCGGCTCCGGATGGGTCCCAGCCACTGGCATTCCAGCCCGGCGATCTGCAGGCCAACCCCGACGAGTTGCCCAGCTATGCCGAGTGGGGGCGTTTTTACGAGCGCCAGGACCGGCTGGCGCGCCTGCTGGACGGCGAACGGGTGCGGCTGCGGGTGACGACGCCGCAGGCCGTCGCCGAAGAGGAGCTGATGTTGCGGCCGGCGCGATCACGGCCGCTGTTCAGCCTGCCGTCGGCGTTCTGGAGCCTGATGGTGCTGCAGCTGGCCATCATGCTGATGGCCGGCTGGGTGATCACCGTGTATCCGCCGCAGCCGGCCGCTCCACGCGCGGCCGTGGGCGCCGTGGCGATCTCGGTGGTGCTGGCCAGCGTGGCGGTGTTCGGCGCGCGCGAGCTGGCGCTGCCGTCGCCCCTGTTCCACGCCCTGGTGGTGCTGCAGCATGCGGGCAGCCTGCTGGCCGCGCTGGCCGTGGCGGGCATCGTCTCGCACTATCCGACGCCCCTGCCCGAGATGGGCGGCTGGCGGGCCTGGTCGGTGGCCGGCCTGTTCCTGCTGTGGGCGCTGGCCGACGCCCTGTGGTGGCTGCCGTCGCCCGACTGGGCCAGCCGCGCCATGCTGCTGACCAGCGTGGCGGTGATTTCGGTGCAGGCCTTGCGGCAGTGGCGTGCCCAGAGGGGGGGCGATTCCGTGGCGCGCGACGAGGCGCGCACCCAGGCGGTGATCTGGATTCCGGCCGCGTTCTGTCTGTTCGGCCTGCGCGAGGGGGCGCTGCTGCTGGGGTTCGCGCCGCCGCTGTCGCAGGCCTGGCTGTATGGGCTGATGGTGGTTGCCGTGGCCACCCGTACCATCACGCACCGCGAGGTGCGGGTGTTCGAGCTGGACGACTGGACACGGCAGGTGCTGCTGACCTGGGGCGCCGGCGTCGTCATCCTGCTGTGCTACCGGCTGCTGCAGGCGAGCGACTGGTTCAGCGACGAGCTGGCCATGCTGGTGGCGGTGCTGGGCCTGGGCCTGGGCTATGTGCTGCTGACGCGGCGGATCTGGGGCCGCGGCATCTTGCGGCGCGGGCAGACGCAGCGCGAGCTGACCGGCGCCATCCTGGCGTTGGGTCTGACCGCGCCGGAGGACCGGGCGCCCCTGTGGATCGCCTTGCTGGAGGGCACCTTCGAGGCCCGCGCGCGCACGCTGGAGGTGGAGGGCGTGCCGCCGCCGCGCGTCACCACCGTGCTGGACGGCGGCCGTGCGCTGTGGGTGCCGCCGGTGGCGGGCCTGCCGGGCGTGCAACTGGGCCCGCGCGACCGCGGCCGGCCCCTGTTCGCCCGCAGCGACCGGCGGCTGGCGATCCGGCTGTCGGTGCTGGCGGCTCAGATCATCCATGCCCGCGAAGCGTACGTACGCGGCGCCAGCGAAGAGCGCCAGCGCATCGCCGACGACCTGCACGACGACCTGGGGGCCAAACTGTTGTCGCTGGTGCACGCGGGCGACCAGGGCGGCGCCGGGACCGACGTCAGCCGGCTGGCGCGCGAAGCCCTGGAGGAAATGCGCCTGTCGGTGCGCCACCTGAAAGCCCAACCGGTGCCGGTGGCCGATGTGCTGGCCGACTGGCGCGCCGAAACCGTGGCGCGCCTGGCCGCCGCCGGCGTGCAGGCCGACTGGGATGCCCAGCAGTCGGGGCGCGTGGCGCCGCTGCCCATGCGCACCGCCGCGCACCTGACGCGCGTGCTGCGCGAGGCGGTGTCCAACGTCATCCACCACAGCGGCGCCAGCTACTGCCGGGTGCTGCTGCACGTCAGCCCGATGGCGCTGCACCTGGACGTGGAAGACAACGGCCAGGGCATGGGACTGCCGGGCGGAAATGGGAGGGCTGGAGGCCTGTCGAGCATCGAGCGCCGCGTGCACCGCCTGGGCGGCACGCACCGCTTCGGCACCGGTGCGCTGGGCGGCACCCTGCTGATGGTGCGCGTGCCGCTGGAGCCGCCACGCCGGTAGTCGGCCGGGCCGGCAGCCTGTACGCGCGGCGACAAAACGGGGCGTATTTCTCGTTCCGGCGCTTCCCGTGCGGCCGCGGCGCGGCGCAAAGCCCGGCGGCTGCCTAACATCGCCGGGTCATGAAAGCTGTGCTTGTCGTCGAGGACCTGCCGGACATCCGTGCCTGGCTGGTCGAGACCGCCCATATCGCGTTTCCTGGCACCGAGGTGGTGGCGGCGGGTCGCTGTCGCGAGGGCATCGACGCGCTGGCGCGGCAGGCGTTCGACGTCGTGCTGGTCGATCTCGAACTGCCCGATGGCAGCGGGGTGTCGGTGATCCGCGCGCTGCGCCAGCAGCAGCCGGCCGCGGTGCCGGTGGTGGTCACCATCCACGACGACGACGAGCACCTGTTCCCCGCGCTGCAGGCCGGCGCCTTCGGCTATCTGCTGAAGGAATCACCGCGTCAGGACCTGGTGACCCAGCTGCGGCGCATTGCCGACGGCGAGCCGCCGCTGTCGCCGCCGATCGCGCGCCGCATCCTGGCCTACTTCAGCCATGGCGGCCCGCGCGTGGTCGACGTCACCCGCTTCGACCCCCACGAGGCGGTGCTGAACGCCCGCGAAACCGACATCCTGCAGCGCGTCGCCAAGGGCTACACCCTGCCCGAGATCGCCGGTCAGCTGCATCTGTCGCGCCACACGGTGGCCGACTACGTCAAGCAGATTTACCGCAAGCTCAACGTCTCCTCGCGCGCCGAGGCGGCGCTGGAGGCGGCGCGCCGCGGGCTGGTGCGGCCCTGAAGCGAGGGCCTCCGCGCAGCGCCACGGCGCCCCCTCGCGCCCGGCTCCGGGGTTGAAAAGGGCCACGCAGCGCTCCCCGGTTGCTCTTGAAAATGAAGCTGCTTGCGCAGCAGCGGCGGCGCTTCTGGCTTGATTTATCATTGATTCATCCCGGCGCCGAGGCGCCACCACCCACCGCCTGAAAGCCCCCGCCGTGATCGGACGCCTCGCCGGCCTGCTGGCCGAGAAAAACCCACCGCAAATCCTGATCGACTGCCAGGGTGTCGGCTACGAGGTCTGGGTGCCCATGAGCAGCTTCTACCAGCTGCCGGCGCTGGGCGAGCGGCTGACGCTGCTGACGCACTTCGTGGTGCGCGAGGACGCGCAGCTGCTGTACGGCTTCGCCACCGAGGCCGAGCGCGCCGCCTTCCGCGAGCTGATCCGCGTCAGCGGCATCGGCCCGCGCATGGCGCTGGCGGTGCTGTCGGGCATGAGCGTGACCGAGCTGGCGCAGGCCGTCGC
>MKTG01000012.1:16802-20401 GCA_001897615.1 Burkholderiales bacterium 68-10 | reverse complement strand
GGTCCTGATCTTGGGGCTGTCGGCGCCGCCGCTCCCGCCAGCGACAGCCAGGGCGACATCCAGCAGGCCCTGCTGGCGCTGGGCTACAACGACAAGGAAGCCGCCGCCGCGCTGAAGGCGCTGCCGCCCGACGTGGGCGTGAGCGAGGGCATCCGGCTGGCGCTGAAGGCGCTGGCCAAATAATCACCCCGCATGAGCATCCACACCGACGACTTCGCCCTGCCACCCGGCGCCCCGGGGCCGCGCCTGGTGTCCGCCGCCCCCGCGTCGCCGCGCGAGGAGGCGCTGGAGCGCGCGCTGCGGCCCAAGTTGCTGGATGAGTACGTGGGTCAGGCCAAGGCGCGCGAGCAGCTGGAGATCTTCATCGGCGCCGCCAAAAAGCGCGGCGAGGCGCTGGATCACGTGCTGTTGTTCGGCCCGCCGGGCCTGGGCAAGACCACGCTGAGCCACATCATCGCGCACGAGCTGGGCGTGCAGCTGCGCCAGACCAGCGGGCCGGTGCTGGAAAAGCCCAAGGACCTGGCGGCCATCCTGACCAGCCTGGAACGCAACGACGTGCTGTTCATCGACGAGATCCACCGCCTGTCGCCGGTGGTGGAGGAAATCCTCTACCCGGCGCTGGAGGACTACCAGATCGACATCCTGATCGGCGAGGGCCCGGCGGCGCGCTCGATCAAGCTCGATGTCCAGCCCTTCACCCTGGTCGGCGCCACCACGCGCGCCGGCATGCTCACCAATCCGCTGCGCGACCGCTTCGGCATCGTGGCGCGGCTGGAGTTCTACACGCCCGAGGAGCTGGCGCGCATCGTCACGCGCTCGGCCGGCCTGCTGCAGGTCGAGACCGACGCCGAGGGCGCGCGCGAGATCGCGCGCCGCAGCCGCGGCACGCCGCGCATCGCCAACCGCCTGCTGCGCCGCGTGCGCGACTACGCCGACGTCAAGGGCGACGGCCGCATCACGCGCGCGCTGGCGCACGCCGCGCTGGCCATGCTCGACGTCGATCCGGAAGGCTTCGATCTGATGGACCGCAAGCTGCTGGAGGCGGTGATCCACCGCTTCGACGGCGGCCCGGTGGGGCTGGACAACATCGCCGCCAGCATCGGCGAGGAGCCGGGCACCATCGAGGACGTGATCGAGCCCTACCTGATCCAGCAGGGCTACCTGCAGCGCACGCCGCGCGGCCGGGTGGCCACGCTGGCGGCGTACCGGCACCTGGGCGTGGCGCCGCCGCGCAGCGGCGCGGGCTTGTTCTGATTCCGAGTTTGCTCCGATATCAGGAGCTGCTCGGGCGGCCCATGCAAGCGCGAGCGCCGAAAACAGCGCTCAATCCTCCGGCGTGACACCGAGCGCCACCAGAAAGCGCGCCACCATGTTGTAGGTGGCAATGGCGCTGGTCAACTCCACCAGCGCGGTGGTGTCGAAGCGGCCCTGCAGCGCCTTGAACAGCGCGTCGTCCACGCGCACGTCCAGCGTCATCTGCGCCGCGTAGCGGATCACCAACTGCTCCAGCTCGCCCAGCGCCGCGTCCCGCGCCTCGGCGCGGGGGTCGCGCGCCACCACGCGCGCCAGCGCGTCCAGCTCGGCGGGGCTGCCGCCGGCGGCCAGGAAGTCGGGCGCGTGGTGGTGGTATTCGTACTGCGCGCCGGTCAGCAGCGCCACGGTGCAGATGGCCAATTCGCGCAGGCGGCGGTCGGTGGGCAGCTCGGTGCGCACCGCCTTCAGGTAGGTGTTCCAGCCGCGCGCCAGCGGTTCGCTCCACAGCAGCGCGCGATCCAGGTTGATCAGCTGGCCGCCGCGGCGCGCCAGGATGGCGTCCACCAGTTCAGCGGGCTGGGGCTTGAGCTCGGGGGTCCAGGCGGGGATGCGCATGTCGGGCCTTTCGATCGGTGGCGGTGGCGCGAGGATAATCCAGCGCCATGCGCACCCGCCCGCCGGGGTGCCCGCCCCGCCGGCCATCGCCCGCGCGGCGGCTCACCGATCACCGATTCCGTGGAGCTTTCATGACCCCCGCCACGCCGCCCATCACCGAAGAAGACATCGCCGAATTCCTGATTCACACGCCGGGCTTCTTTGAGCGCCACGCCGAGCTGCTGACCGCCGTGCAGCTGACCAGCCCGCATGGCGGGCGCGCCGTCAGCCTGCAGGAACGCCAGGCCGAGATGCTGCGCGACAAGATCAAGCTGCTGGAGCAGCGCCTGATGGAGATGATGCGCCACGGCAACGAGAACATGCTGATCGCCGACCGCATGCTGCGCTGGGCGCGCCAGATGTTCCTGGTGGCGCGCCCGGTCGATCTGCCGGCGGTGCTGATCAGCGAGATGAAGAGCCAGTTCAGCGTGCCGCAGGCGGCGCTCAAGCTGTGGGACGTGGCCGAGGTCTATGCCGGAGAGCCCTTCGCCCAGGGCGCCAGCGACGACGTGCGCAGCCTGGCGTCGTCGCTCACCGCGCCGTACTGCGGCGTCAACGCCGGTTTTGACGCCGTGCGGTGGCTGGATGACCCCCAGGCCGCCGCCTCGCTGGCGCTGATCCCGCTGCGCGCTGGCGCCGCAGGCCCCGCCTTCGGGCTGCTGATCCTGGCCTCGCCCGACAGCCAGCGCTACCAGGCCGGCATGGCCACCGACTTTCTGGAGCGCATCGCCGAGCTGGCCAGCGCGGCACTGTCGCGCGTGCGGGACGATTGAGCCTTAACCCTAGAAACGGCAGTTGACCGCTTGCAATCATCGCCAAAGCCGCGCGAATGTTGGCGTTTGTGGCTTCGATGACGTTCACCGAACAGGTGAGCGCGCTACGCACCCACCAGCACCGCGCTCGCCGCGCCAGGCGTCGTTGCTCGTCCTTGCAGGCAGTAGCCTGCGACGTCCTCGCGCCTTGCCTGGCACGCCGATCACGGCACTGGCGGGCGCGTTCAACTGCCGTTTCTAGGGTGATTGCCGAGCCTCAGCGCCGCTCGCGCAGCCGCGCGTCCTTGGGCCAGATGATGACGTGCTCGGCGCCGAAGCTCTGGCTGGCGCCGCCGGCCAGCGACTGCTCCCACGCCACCACGCCCTTCTGCCCGTTCCAGGCTTCCGTCCGCGGCGCTGGCTGATAGCGCGATTCGACCCGCACATCGTCGTGCTCGCCCACCGGCGCGCTGTCCAGTACCTCCAGCGTGATGGAGTCGCGGTGGCGGTTGTCGATGACATAGCGGCGGCTGTCGCTGCGCTGGTTGCGGCTGCCGATGAAGCCGCCCGTGCCCTGCTGCTGTTCGGGCCGCTCGACGCGCACGCCCACCAGCTCGTCGCGCCCGAAGGCCAGGCCGTCGCGGCTGGCGCTGGCGGCGTCCAGGCGCGCGCTGCCCACGTAGGCGCCGTCGCGGTACAGGTTGACCGGGCCGGCCGGCCACACGCCCGGCGGCGTGGCGAAACTGGCGATCAGGTAGGCGCTGGCATCCAGCGCCGGGGTGGCGCGCACCCGCAGCCGGGTGTCCAGCAGCTGCTCGCCCAGCGCCAGCGTGACGCGCTCGCCGCTGGAAGGCACGCTGACGCGCTGGGGCACCACGAATTCGGTGGCGAAGCTGCCCTGGAACACGCTGATGTCGAAGCTGGGCTGGGCCTCGGCGG
>MKTG01000012.1:14028-16753 GCA_001897615.1 Burkholderiales bacterium 68-10 | reverse complement strand
CACGGCCGCGGCAGCGGCCCCTGGGTGGCGGCGCCCGGCTGGCCGGTGGACAGGGTGATGGGCACGTCGCTCCAGTCCTCGCCGCTGCTTTGCGCCACCTGCGCCAGGCGCTCCAGGCGCAGCTTGCCGGCCGCGCTGTCGAGGCTGGCGCGGTAGGCCGGTTGCCAGCCCGGGCCGCGCACCTGGTAGGCCAGGCGCAGCTCGCCGCCCTGCGGCGCGGACAGGGTGACCTGCACGGTGCTGACCGGTGCCTCCTGGTCGTTGGCACGGTCGCGCTCGGCCCGCAGGGGCTTGAGCTCGCGCTCCAGCGCCTGCTGCTGGCGCGCCAGCTGATGGCGGCGCAACAGGGCCGACTGGCCGCCCTGCTGCAGCGCCTGCAGGGTGGCGGCGATCTGGCCGGGTGGCGTGCCACGTGTCGCCTCGCCGCCCAGGCCGAAGTTCTTCAGGTAGCCGGTGGCGAAGTCGATGCCGCCGGCCTCCGCCGCCAGGGCGGCGATCTGGTCTTCCAGCGCGCGGATGCGCTCGTCCAGCGGGCTGGCGCAGGCGCTGCCCAGCAGCTCGCGCGGCTGCTGGCGCAGCGCCAGCTCGCCCACGCGCACGCCGGCGTCGGCGCTCACCTGCAGGCTGGCGGCGTCCAGCCCCGCCGGCAGGCAGGCGAACACCGCCTGCCGCGCGCCCGGGGCGACGCGCAGCGTGCGTTGCACCGTGGCGCTGCCCGGGTAGAGCTTGACGGCGGTGATGCGTGAGCCGGTGGCCGGCGCGGCGGCGCTCTGTGCGGCGGCGGGCAGGGCCAGGGCCAGCAGCAGCGCGGCCAGGGCGGGCAGACGAAGGGGGCGGGTGGAGGGCATGGGGTGGGTCATGGGCTTGGGCGGGTCAGCCGAAATGGTCGAAGGCGCGCGCGGCCAGCGGGCTGACGCGGCCGTCGGCGCCCACCAGGCGCAGGCCGGGCTCGGCCTCGATGCGGCCGATGCGCGTCACCGGCGTGGCACTGGCCTGCGCGGCGGCCCGCACGGCGGCGCGGGCCTTGGGCGGGGCGGTGAAGACCAGTTCGTAGTCGTCGCCGCCGGTCAGCGCGACGCGTAACAGGGTTTCTGCATCAAATGGGGCGCCAGCGCCCGATGGGTGAGCGCCAGCAGCTACTATTTTTGTAGTTTCCTCGGCCGTCAGACTCGCCCCGACGGCGCTGGCTTTCAGGATGTGGCCCAGATCACCCGCCAGCCCGTCGCTGAGGTCGGCGGCGCTGGTGGCGATGCCGCGCAGGGCCATGCCCAGGGCCAGGCGCGGGCTGGGGCGCTCCAGCCGCTGGCGGGCGGCGGCCAGGCGCTCGGGCGGCAGCGTCCATTCGCCGCGCAGCGCGCCCAGCGCCAGGCGCGCGTCGCCCAGCGTGCCGCTGACCCAGACGTCGTCGCCCACGCGCGCGCCGTCGCGCCGCAGCGCCTGGCCGGCGGGCACCTGGCCGAACACGGTCACGCACAGGTTCAGCGGCCCGGCCGTGGTGTCGCCGCCCACCAGCGAGCAGGCGTGGGCGTCGGCCAGGGCGAACAGGCCGCCGGCCAGGGCCGCCAGCCAGGCGTCGTCGCGCGCGCGCTCGGGCGGCAGCGCCAGCGCCAGCGTGCAGGCCAGCGGCTCGGCACCGCAGGCGGCCAGGTCGCTCAGGTTGACGGCCAGCGCCTTGTGGCCGAGCGCGGCGGGGTCGACGTCGGCAAAGAAGTGGCGGCCTTGCACCAGCATGTCGGTGCTGATGGCCAGCTGCATGCCGGGGGCCGGCTGCAAGAGGGCGCAGTCGTCGCCGATGCCCAGCACGACGGGTTGCGCTATTGAATTAGTAGCTTTTGGCGCTGTCTGGGGGCGCGCAAAGGCCGGTTTTCTTTTGAAATGGCGGTCGATGAGCTCGAATTCACCCATGGCGGCGTGCACGCGACGTCAGCGGGTCAGTGCGCTGGCGCGTTCGCGCACGCGCGCCACGCCGTCGGCCAGCCGGCGCACCCGGCCGGCGCGGCGCGCGGCGGCCTTCAGGAAGGCCATCATCAGCGGCCCGCTGTCCAGGATGTCGGCGGCGGCGCCGTTGCCGTTGAGGTGGAATTCGGGGTGCCATTGGACGCCCAGCACGAAGGGGTAGGCGGTGTGGCGTATGCCTTCGGGCACCAGGTCGATCGGGCTGCGCGCCTCCAGCGCCAGGCCCTGGCCGAGCTGGTCGACGCACTGGTGGTGGATGCTGGTGACGCGGCGCGGCTCGTAGCCGTAGATGCCGGCCAGCCGCGAGCCGGGCATGAAGTGCACTTCGTGCGCCAGCCGGTCGTAATGCGTGTTGTCGACATGGGCGATGGCGCCTGGCCACTGGCTGGGGATGTCCTGCACCAGGGTGCCGCCGAAGTAGACGTTGAGCAGCTGGCAGCCGCGGCAGATGCCCAGCACCGGCTTGTCGGCGCCGATGAAGCCGTGCAGCAGCTCCAGCTCGTAGTCGTCGCGAATCGGGTCGTATTCGGCCTGCGCCTGCCAGGGTTCGGTGCCGTAGGCCTGGGGGTGGATGTCGATGCCGCCCTGCAGCACCAGGCCGTCGAGCTGTTCCACCAGGTCGCGCAGCGGCGGGCGCTTGCGCAGCGTGGGCAGGCGCTGGTCGATGAACGGGATCATCAGCGCCACCACGCCGTGGCCCATGATCCAGTGCGCCATGTTGCTTTCCAGGAACTGCAGGCGCTTGGTCGGCAGGCCCAGGCCGGGCGGT
>MKTG01000012.1:0-13954 GCA_001897615.1 Burkholderiales bacterium 68-10 | reverse complement strand
CGCAGCGCGGCTTGGCGGATCACCTCGCCCAGCAGGCGCTCGCGCGCCTGGCGCTCGCGCAGCCAGCGGGCGTCGTTGCGGCCGGCCTCGACGTCGGCGCGCAGCAGTGCCAGCGCGTCGCTGGCGGCGCGGTCGGCGGCGTGCCCGGCGATCTGATCGAAGGTGGCCAGCAGGTGCTCGCGCAGCGGCAGGTGGCGGCCGCTGGCGGGCTCGACATAGACCGCCTCCAGCCCGAAGCGGCAGGCCTGGAAGCGGTTGTAGCTGTAGACCAGGTAGTCGTCCTCGACCGGCTGGAACGGTCGCTCGCGCTGGAACCAGGCCGCCAGGCTCTGCACCAGGCCGGCCAGCGCGGCGGCGCGCTCCACCGTCAGCGGGGTGTCGAACACGCGCACCTCGATGGTGCCGTACTCGGGCTTGGGGCGGATGTCCCAGTAGAAGTCCTTCATCGACTTGACCACGCCGGTGCGTGTCATCTTGTCGAAGTACTGGCCGAACTCGTCCCAGCTCAGCACGCAGGGCGCGCGCCCGGACAGCGGGAAGGCGAACACCGAATTGAGCCGCGCCGAGTCGAAGGCCGTGTCCTGCCCCTGCACGAAGGGGCTGGAGGCCGCCAGCGCGATGAAGTGCGGGATGTAGCGCGACAGGCAGTGCAGGGTGTAGAGCGCGGTGTCGGCATCGGGGCAGCCCACATGCACGTGCTGGCCGAAGATGGTGAACTGCTTGCTCAGGTAGCCGTACAGCTGCGACAGCTCGACGAAGCGCGGCTTGTCGTAGATGCGCTGCTGGTGCCACTGCTGGAACGGGTGCGTGCCGCCGCCCACCACGGCGATGCCCAGCCGGTCGGCGCACTGCACCAGCGCGTCGCGGATCTGCCGTAACTCAGCCAGCGCGTCGCGCCAGCCGTGGCAGATGCCGGTGGAGATCTCGATCATGCCGGTGGTCAGCTCCGGCACCACCGAGCCGGGCAGCGTGCGCCGCCCCATCAGGCGCAGCATGTTGTCGGCGTAGTGCGTCAGGTCGTAGTCGTTGGTGTTGACCAGCTGCAGCTCCAGCTCGACGCCCAGCGTCAGCGCCTCGGAGGTGTGGAAGGCTTCCAGCGTCATGGCCGCGTCTCCGGGGCGTCGACCTCGGCCGGTGGCGGCTCGCGCCAGCGCCGCGGCGGCGCGGCCTCGTGCGCGCGTACCAGCGCCAGGCCGACCAGCGCCGCGCCCAGCAGCTCGGTCAGCAGGATCACGGGCAGCGCGATGGCGGTCACCGACGTGCCCACGGTGGGCGCGGCGGCGACGAACTGCGAGGTCAGCAGCAGCGCCACGGCCGACATCGGGAACATCGCCACGCCCACCCAGGCCGACTGGCGCAGCGACAGCGCGCTGACCGGCCCGGTCAGCAGCAGGCTGGCCAGTTTGGCCAGCAGGCGCGCGCCGGTCAGGCCCAGCGCCGCCAGCGCCATGGCGCCGCTCCAGGCGGCTTGCGCCGCCATCGACGACACCAGCACGAACATCGCGATGCTCAGCATCGACGCCGCCGTGCCCAGCTGACGCGGCCACACCCAGGGCCTAGGGTGGAACTGCTTGAGCACGATGCCGGCCAGCAGCGCCGCCAGCGGCGCCGAGCCGCCCAGTGGCGTGGTCACCGCGACGCAGGCGGCGATCAGCGCCAGGATGACGATGGCCGTGTCCTGGCTGGCCGGGTGCAGCAGCCGGAACCCCAGCCGCAGCAGCGCCGCCAGCGCGCCGCCCACCAGCAGCGAGATGCCCAGCACCCCGGCCGAGGCGCCGAGCGAGGCCAGCAGGGTGACGTCGCCGCGGTCGATGCTGCGCAGCATGGCGGTGCCCAGGGTGAGCGCGTACAGCGTGTTGAGCGTGGCCAGGGCGATGGCGCGGTCGGTCACCGGCCCGCTGGCGCGCAGGTCCGACACCGCGCGCAGCAGCACCGCCGGCGACGAGGCCACCGCCACCACCGACAGCGCCCGCACCACCGCCAGCTCCAGCCCCAGCGCGCGCAGCAGCAGATAGGCGGCGGCGTAGGTCAGCAGCGACTCGACCGCGCTCTGCGCCAGCACCATCGGGTTGTGGCGCAGCCAGCGCAGCGACAGGCGGGCGCCGGCCTCGAACAGCAGCACGGCGATGCCCAGCTCCAGCAGGGTCAGGCCGGCGCCGCGCAGCGGCCAGTCGGCGCTGGCCAGGCCGGTCAGTCCGGCCAGGGTGCCGAACACCGCATAGCCCACCAGCTTGGGCAGGCCCAGCAGGCGTTGGACGAGGTGGCCGGCCAGCGCGGCCGCGGCCAGCAGCAGGGCCCATTTGAGGGTGATCAGGCCGGGGGAGAGATCAGACCCCTGGGTCCAGTGGGCGATCCATGCTTCAGTCAATGGTCGGCTTCTTTCTTGGTGGGGGCCGGCGCTCCGGCGCCCGTGGCGGCAAGCCTGTGGGCAACCGCGGCACGCCACGCCGGCAGCGCCGGGGCGTGGCAGGGTCCATGCTAACCCGTTCCACCGGACTTGTGGGCAGGCTCGGCGCCGGCCTCGTTGGCGATCGGGCGGATGCGCACCGGCAGCACGAAGGACCGCGGGTCGCGCAGCAGGCGGCGGCCCATCGCCTGGTAGATGCGGCGGCGGTCCACGCCGGCGACGTTCTGCGCCGTCAGCGCCAGCCGGAACGCCAGGTAGAAGCTCACCCCCACGTCCAGCGCCCCTGTGACGACGATGCCGCCGCCGGCCCACCACAGGGCCGGCTCCTGCCACACCGCCGGCCCCAGGTGCTGGGCAGCCACGGCAATCTGGCCCGACACCAGCGTGACGTGGCGCACCTCCATCGGCAGGCCGAAGAAGCCGACGATCGGCGGCATCACGCCCAGCAGCAGGCCGAGCGAGACGTTGGCGGCCCAGCTGGAGATGTGCGTGCCCCAGTAGTGGCCCCAGCGCCGCGCCCGCTCGGCGCCCAGCAGGCGGGTGCTGCGCGGGTGGTGCGCGATCACCGAATCCAGCCGGTGCAGCACGAACCAGTTTTCCACCCAGCCGGCGATCAGGCTGGAGGCGAACAGCAGGGCGCCGGTGATGGCGGCGAACGGGATGGTGCGGCCCAGCGCGTGGTGGTCGGCCAGGATCTGGCGCGCGTGGTGCTCGTCGACCAGCGCGCCCCAGCCCAGCGCCTGGATGGCCAGCGCCAGCGCGAAGGCCAGCAGCAGCACCAGCACGACGTTGCCGACGATCGCCACGAACTGCGTGCGCAGCAGGTACACGACCTCGGTGACGAAGTCCTCGTGCGCCGCCGGTGAGTCCAGCGACTTGAGCCGCGCCGCCAGCGTCGGCGCCGTCATGGCCGGCTGCTTGGTGGCCACCGTCCAGCCCAGCAGCATGATGACGACAAAGGAGATGGCGTAGTTCAGCCCCGCCGCCACGCCGCCCCAGAACGCCGACAGGCCCAGCGCCATGATCAGCAGCTTGCTGCAGGTGGTGACCGCCATCACCGCGCCGCCGCCGGCGGCCGCGCCCAGCATGCGCAGGTATTCGGGGCCGTCGTGGGCGATGTAGTGCTCGCCGGTCTCGGCGTTGCGCTCGGTCACCTTGGCGGCCAGCAGCTCGGTGCTGCTGCGCACCAGCGCGCGCACGCTGCGGCTGTCCTGGTGCACCCGCACCAGGTGCGACAGCAGCTGCGCCGTGGCTTGCGCCGGCTCGTCGGTTTCCAGGCACAGCAGCAGCGCCTTGACGCGGATGATGCGCTGGCGCAGCTGGCGCAGCTGGAATTCGATGTGTACCGAGATGCCGTGCGCCTCCAGGTGCGCGTAGACGGTGGCGGCGGCGGCGCGGCAGGCGTCAAGCTGCTCGCGCAGCTGCGCCAGCGCCACCAGCGCCGGCGCGCTGTCGCGGCCGTGCGTCAGCACCGCCTGGCGCAGCGCTTCGAAGCCGATCGGCAGGCCGACGAACGGCTGCTCGCGCTGTGCCGCCGCGGCCATGCGGGTGCGCAGCTCGGCCGACTGGCCGGCGGCGCTGATCTGACTGATGGCATAGGCCAGCGCGTTCAGCAGCGTGCGCAGGGTGTAGGCCTGGGCGCTGCCCTCGGCCGCGTCGTCGAACAGGGTGCGGCGCAGCCGCTCCAGCGTCGGCTTGTCCAGCGCGCGTAGCCAGCGGGCGTCGAATTCGCTGGGAAACAGCAGCGGAAACAGCTCGCGCAGGTCGGTGGTTTCCGGCGTGGGCGGGATCAGCTTGCGGCGCAGGCGATCGGACAGCTCGGCCAGGAAGGCGCTGCGCGTGGCAAAACCCAGGTCGGCCAGCAGCGGGGTGGCGTCGACCTCGCTCAGAAAGCGGGCCCACCACTGGTGCCACAGCCCCAGCCAGTCGGGGCGCGGCTCGGCGATGTCCAGCAGCATGCGCACGCGTGCCACGGCGGCCTGCGGTTCATCCTGTTGGCCGCGCACCCAGTCCAGCAGCTGCATCAGCCACAGGTGGCGCTCGGCCAGCGGGGCCTGCGGGTCCAGCGTGCGCAGCAGGTCCCTCAGTTCGGGGCGGGGCGGTGCCATGGGCGGGGCTGGCTCGGCTTCAATGCAGCACGCGCGCGCTGCCGCCGTCGGCGCCGCTGGCGTCGAGCACGAACAGGGGGATCGCCACCTCGAAGCGCTCGCCGTCCTCGGCCACGCAAAAATAGCTGCCGTGCATGGTGCCGCTGGGCGTGCGCAGCTGGCAGCCGCTGGTGTACTGGAAGGCTTCACCCGGCTGCAGCAGCGGCTGCTGGCCGACCACGCCCAGGCCCTTGACCTCCTCGGTGTGTCCGCGCCCGTCGGCGATGATCCAGTGGCGCGATACCAGCTGCGCCGCCACCTGGCCGGTGTTGAGCACGGTGATGGTGTAGGCAAAGCCGTAACGGCCCTGCGCCGGCTCGGACTGCTCGGGCAGGTATTCGGGTTGCACCTCGACGTGGAACTGGTAGGTCGGCATGCCCGCATGGTAGCTGCGCGACAATCCGGCGTCATGAGCACCACCTACCGCATCGCGCCCTCCATCCTCTCGGCCGACTTCGCGCGGCTGGGCCAGGAGGTGCAAAGCGTCATCGCCGCCGGCGCCGACTGGATCCATTTCGACGTCATGGACAACCACTACGTGCCCAACCTCACGTTCGGGCCGATGATCTGCCAGGCCATCAAGCCGCACGCGGTCACCCCCGCCGGGCAGCCGGTGCCGCTGGACGTGCACATGATGGTGCAGCCGGTGGACGCGCTGGCCCAGGCCTTCGCGCAGGCAGGCGCCGACCTGATCAGCTTTCACCCCGACGCCAGCGCCCACGCGCACCGCAGCGTGCAGGCCATCAAGGCGGCGGGCTGCCAGGCCGGGCTGGTGTTCAACCCGGCCGCGCCGCTCGACGTGCTGGACTGGTTGATCGAGGAGATCGACCTGATCCTGATCATGAGCGTCAACCCCGGCTTTGGCGGACAATCCTTTATTGATAGCGCCTTGCGCAAGGTGGAAGCGGCACGCCGCCGCATCCAAGCCTGCGGCAAGGACATCCGGCTGGAGGTGGATGGCGGCATCAAGGCCGACAACATCCGCCGCGTGGCCGACGCCGGCGCCGACACCTTCGTGGCCGGCAGCGCCATCTTCGGCCAGCGCGACTACCGCGCCGTCATCGACGCCATGCGAAAGGCGCTGGCATGAGCGCGCCGGGCCGTTCCCAAGCGCGCACCCCGCAGCACGCAGTGCGGAGGGTCGTCCAGTGAGCGCGCCGGGCCTTTCCCAAGCGCGCATCCCGCGGCACGCAGTGCGGAGGGTCGTCCGGTGAGCGCGCCGCGTGGCATCGACGCCGCCATCATCGACCTCGACGGCACGATGGTCGACACCCTGGGCGACTTCGTCGAGGCGCTGGGCCGCATGCTGGACGACCTGCACCTGCCCGCCGTGGACGCCGAGGCCGTCAGCCGCATGGTCGGCAAGGGCTCAGAGCACCTGCTGCGTTCGGTGCTCAATCACGTGCTGGAGCAGTCTGGGAAAGCGCCAGAAGCTTCAAAAATTGAAGCACTCTATCCCGAGGCCTGGGCACGCTACCAGCACCATTACCTGGCCATCAACGGCCGCTACGCCACCGTCTATCCCGGCGTGGCGCAGGGGCTGACGGCGCTGCGCGCCGCCGGCCTGCGCCTGGCCTGCCTGACCAACAAGCCCGGCGCCTTCGCGCTGCCGCTGCTGCGCGCCAAGGGGCTGGACGGCTATTTCGACCACGTGTTCGGCGGCGACGCCTTCGAGCGCAAGAAACCCGATCCGCTGCCCCTGCTCAAGGCCTGCGAGGCGCTGGACACGCCGCCGGCGCGCACGCTGATGGTGGGCGACTCCAGCAACGACGCCGCCGCCGCGCGCGCCGCCGGCTGCCCGGTGGCGCTGGTCACCTACGGCTACAACCACGGCCAGCCGGTGCGCGCGGTCGATGCCGACGGCTTTGTCGACGCCCTGCACGAGCTGCTGCCGGCCTGGGTGCGCAGCCTGCGCTGCTGAGCCGGGCGCGGGCCGCTGCCAGCGCCAGGAGGGGCGAGGAGGCAAGGCGGGTCGTGTCGCGCAGACCAACCCTTAGGGTTTGACGCCCAGCAGCTCGTCCTTGAGCTTCCAGTCGGCCGGGCTGTGGCCGAACCAGATCGACATCAGGGCGCGAAAGAACACCGGGTCGTTCATCGGTTCGGCCTGCAGCTTGCCCTTGACCCAGACGCTCAGGCCCTTGGCCGGATCCCACTCGAGCACGCACACGTCGCCCGGCGCGAAGGCCTTGTTGGCCGCAAAGATGTCACCCATCTTGATCATGCCGGGGATGATCTTGGAGACCTCGGACCTGCTCACGTTGTCCTCGATGCCGCGCGTCAGCATCTTGCCGAACTCGGCCGAATTGATCTCGCGCAGAAAGGTCATGCCCAGGCGCTTGGGCCCGGGGGCGGCGATCAACTCGTCCAGCGACTTGACCGGACGCGTGGCGTACAGGTCACCCACGTAGACCTTGAACGGGCCCTTGTAGCGGACCCCGGCCCCGTTGAGCTGCAAGCGGGTGCCGGCCACGGAGAGCGCCTCGTCCACCTTGACACCGGCGATGTCCACCGCGGCCACGGCGGTGCCCGCCCACAGCAGCAACGCCGCCAGGGACAGGGTGCGAAATATGATGCGCATGATCAGACTCCTGAAAGCACGAATGTTCTATTTGATAACTAAAGTTTAATGTTTTGATGACATTGCGCATCGGGGTTTCACCCGATCGGCGGGGCCGCGCGCGGCGCCGGGCGGCGCGGCCGGGGCCGAGCGTCATTTGCTACACTGCGGGGCCATGTTCATTCCAAGCGCGTTCATCGCAGGTCACGGGAGCCGGGGAGCCTGGCCCTGGCGCAAGCCTGTGCCGCTGAACCCTTGACCCGCCGCCTGGGCACTGCCCGGCGTGCCCCCGAGGCCCCACCCGCGTCAGGTGGCCGCCGATCCCCCGAATGAACCCGCGGCGCCGCGCGCGCCGCCCGATCTGGGAGCCTCCTGTGATCACCGAACTGGAATTCAAGAGCCTGGCCGGCCAGGGCTACAACCGCATCCCCCTGATGAGCGAGGCCTTTGCCGACCTCGAAACACCGCTGTCGCTGTACCTCAAGCTGGCCGGCGGGCCGGGCGGGGGCAAGTACAGCTTTCTGCTGGAGTCCGTGATTGGCGGCGAGCGCTTCGGCCGCTACAGCTTCATTGGCCTGCCGGCCCGCACCATCCTGCGCGCCAGCGGCTTTGGCGACGCCGCCCGCACCGAAGTCGTCACCGACGGCCAGGTGGTGGAGACGCACGCCGGCAACCCGCTGGACGTGATCGAGGCCTACCAAAAGCGCTTCAAGGTGGCGCTGCGCCCCGGCCTGCCGCGCTTTTGCGGCGGGCTGGCGGGCTACTTTGGCTACGACGCGGTGCGCCACGTCGAAAAGAAGCTGGAAAACACCTGCCCGCCCGACACCCTGGGCACGCCCGACATCCTGCTGATGCACTGCGAGGAGGTGGCCGTCATCGACAACCTGTCGGGCAAGCTCTACCTGATCGTCTACGCCGACCCGGGCCAGCCCGAGGCCTATGCCCGTGCCAAGAAGCGCGTCAAGCACCTGCGCGAGCAGCTGCGCTTTTCCGTCAGCGCGCCGCAGGTGCGCGCCAGCACCAATTACCCGGCCGAGCGCGCCTTTGCCAAGCAGGACTATCTGGCGGCGGTGGAGCGCGCCAAGGAGCTGATCGCCGCGGGCGACTTCATGCAGGTGCAGGTGGGCCAGCGCATCAGCAAGCGTTACACCGAATCGCCCCTGTCGCTGTACCGCGCAGTGCGTTCGCTCAACCCCTCGCCGTACATGATCTATTACGACTTCGGCGACTTCCACGTGGTCAGCGCGTCGCCGGAAATCCTGGTGCGGCAAGAAAACACGCCGGAAGGCACCAAGGTCACCATCCGCCCGCTGGCCGGGACGCGCCCGCGCGGCGCCACGCCCGAGGCCGACAAGGCGACCGAAGCCGAACTGGTGGCCGACCCCAAGGAGCGCGCCGAGCACGTGATGCTGATCGACCTGGCGCGCAACGACATCGGCCGCATCGCCAAGACCGGCAGCGTGAAGGTGACCGAGGCCTTTGCCGTCGAGCGCTACAGCCACGTGATGCACATCGTCAGCAACGTCGAGGGCATCCTGAAGGACGGCCTGGGCGCCATGGACGTGCTCAAGGCCACCTTCCCCGCCGGCACCCTGACCGGCGCGCCCAAGGTGCACGCCATGGAGCTGATCGACCGGCTGGAGCCCGTCAAGCGCGGCATCTACGGCGGCGCCTGCGGCTACTGGAGCTACGCCGGCGACATGGACCTGGCGATTGCGATTCGCACCGGGATCGTCAAGGACCAGATGCTGCACGTGCAGGCGGCCGCTGGCGTGGTGGCCGACAGCGTGCCCGAGATGGAGTGGCGCGAAACCGAGCACAAGGCCCGCGCCCTGCTGCGGGCCAGCGAGCTGGTGGAGGAGGGGCTGGAATGAAAGCCGGACTTCCGAACGCAGAGGACGCAGAGACTTCGCAGAGGACGCAGAAGGAACAGCCGAAAATCGAAAATGATTTTTCGCATCAGATCATCGGCGCGGCTGTCGAAGTGCAGCGTGTTCTGGGTACGGGCCTGCTGGAAAGCGCATACAGCGCCGCGCTGGCGGCCGAACTGGCCGAGCGAGGTGTGCGCTTCGCGCGCGAAGTTCCCATCAGCGCGGTCTACAAAGGCCGCCCGCTGGGCGTGGCCTACCGGGCCGACTTCGTGGTGGAAGACCAGGTGCTCGTCGAGATCAAGGCCATCGATGGGATTCAAGAGGTGCATCGTGCCCAGCTCCTGTCGTACTTGCGTGTTTCCGGTCTCAAGCTGGGCCTGTTGATCAACTTTCATGCGTTTCCCGTCGTCAAGGGCGTCCACCGGATCGTGAATAAGCTATGAAATTCTTGGTGAATTTTTTCTGCGTCCTCTGCGAAGTCTCTGCGCCCTCTGCGTTCGGCTGTTCGATCTTCAGGAGTCCGAAATGAAGCTGCTGATGATCGACAACTACGACAGCTTCACCTTCAACATCGTGCAGTATTTCGGCGAGCTGGGCGCCGAGGTGGTCACGCTGCGCAACGACGAGGTGACGCTGGACGAGCTGGACGCGCGCTTCAAGGCCGGGCAGTTCGCGCGCCTGTGCATCAGCCCCGGCCCCTGCTCGCCGGGCGAGGCGGGCGTGTCGGTGGCCGCCATCCGGCACTTTGCCGGCCAGCTGCCGATCCTGGGCGTGTGCCTGGGCCACCAGGCCATTGGCGCGGCGTTTGGCGCGCCCATCATCCGCGCGCAGACCCAGATGCACGGCAAGACCAGCGTCATCAGCACCGACCAGCAGGGCGTGTTTGCCGGCCTGCCGCGCCAGTTCACCGTCAACCGCTACCACTCGCTGGTGATCGACCGCAACGCCGTGCCCGAGTGCCTGCAGGTCACCGCCACCAGCGAGGACGGCGAGATCCAGGGCGTGCGCCACAAGACGCTGGCCGTCGAGGGCGTGCAGTTTCACCCCGAGAGCATCCTGACCGAGCACGGCCACGCCATGCTGGCCAACTTCCTGCGCGGCTGAGGCGCCGCCAGCCACAGGCCATGCCCGACTTTGCGCAGCTGATGGTGTTCCTGGCCGCCGGCCTGGTGCTCAATCTGACGCCCGGCCCGGACGTCATGTTCATCGTCGCCCACGCGGTGCGCGCGGGCGCGCGGGCGGGCGTGGCGGCGGCGTTGGGCATTGCCGCCGGCTGCCTGGTGCACGTGGCCGCGGCGGCGCTGGGCGTGTCGGCGCTGCTGGCGGCCAGCAGCACGGCGTTCTCGCTGCTCAAGTGGGCGGGCGCGCTCTACCTGGTGTGGGTGGGGGCGCAGATGCTGCGTGCGGCCTTGCGTCCGGATGCTTCTATAAAGATAGCTGCTGACGCTGACCCGGCAAGCGCCAAGGCCGAATTTAAAGCCGAACTGCCGCTGGCCGTGGTACTGCGTCGGGGCTTTCTGACCAATGTGCTCAACCCCAAGGTGGCGCTGTTCTTCCTGGCCTTCGTGCCACAGTTCATCGTTCCCGGCACGGCGCGGCCGGGCGGGGTGTTCCTGCTGCTTGGCCTGCTGTTCACCGTCAACGGGCTGCTGGTGTGCATCGGCTGGGCGCTGGCGGCGGCCTGGGCGGCGCGCCGTGCCGGGGCCCTGCAACGCGCACTGCGCTGGCTGGACGGCGTGGCCGGTGGGCTGTTCATCGTGTTCGGCGTGCGGCTGGCGCTGACGCAGGCGCCGGGCGCGCGCTGACGGGCGCATTCCTCCACTTTTTCCCCTCAAGGCGAAGTCATCATGTCCATCACCCCCCAGGAAGCGCTGCAGCGCACCATCGAGCACCGCGAGATCTTCCACGACGAGATGCTGCACCTGATGCGGCTGGTCATGAAGGGCGAGATCTCGCCGCTGATGGTGGCGGCCATCACCACCGGCCTGCGCGTGAAGAAGGAGACCATCGGCGAGATCACCGCCGCCGCGCAGGTGATGCGCGAGCTGTCGCACAAGGTCCAGGTGGCCGACCGCACGCATCTGGTGGACGTGGTGGGCACCGGCGGCGACGGCTCGCACACCTTCAACATCAGCACCTGCGCCATGTTCGTGGCCGCCGCCGGCGGCGCGCGCGTGGCCAAGCATGGCGGGCGCAGCGTCTCCAGCAAGTCGGGCAGCGCCGACGTGATGGAGGCGCTGGGTGTGCCGCTGACGCTGACGCCCGAGCAGATCGCGCGCTGCATCGCCGAGACCGGCGTGGGCTTCATGTTCGCGCCCAACCACCACCCGGCGATGAAGAACGTGGCGCCGGTGCGCAAGGAAATGGGCGTCAAGACCTTCTTCAACATCCTGGGCCCGCTGACCAACCCGGCCGACGCGCCCAACATCGTGATGGGCGTGTTTCACCCTGACCTGGTGGGCATCCAGGTGCGCGCGCTGCAACGCCTGGGCGCCGAGCACGCCGTGGTGGTGTACGGCCGCGACGGCATGGACGAGGTCAGCCTGGGCGCCGCCACCCTGGTGGGCGAGCTGAAGAACGGCGAGATCAGCGAGTACGAGATCCACCCCGAGGACTTCGGCCTGCAGATGCAGAGCAACCGCAGCATCCGGGTGGAGACGCCGGAGCAGTCGGTCGCCATGCTGCGCGGCGTGCTGGACAACCAGGACGGCGCCGCGCGCAGCATCGTGGCGCTGAACGCCGGCGTGGTGCTGTACGCGGCCGGCGTGGCGCCCACCATGAAGGCCGGCATCGACCGCGCCTTCGAGGCCATCGAGAGCGGCGCCGCCAAGGCCCGGCTGGCCCAGGTGCAGGCGCTGACGCAGTCGCTGGCGGCGGCCTGAGCGGGGGCCGGCCATGTGGCAGGACGAAGGCACCTGGATCGCCCTGGGCATCTCGGCCCTGTTTCTGGTGGCGGCGCTGGTGATGCACCGCGTGTTCGTCAAAATCCTGAAAAACCCGCCGCCCGATCAGCGCGAGGAGCTATCAAAAAATGAGTGACATTCTGGACCGGATCGTGGCCGTCAAACGCGAGGAAGTCGCCGCCGGCCTGAGGAAGAAATCGCTGGCCGCCATGCGCGCCGACGCCGAAAGCCGTGTGCTGACGCGCGACTTCGTGGGCGCGCTGCGCGCCAAGATCGCCGCCGGCCAGGCCGCCGTGATCGCCGAGATCAAGCGCGCCAGCCCCAGCAAGGGCGTCATCCGGCAGGGCGAGTTCATCCCCGCCGACCTGGCGCAAAGCTACGCCCAGGGCGACGGCCAGGTCAGCGCCGCCTGCCTGTCGGTGCTGACCGACGGCCCGTTTTTCCAGGGCAGCATCGACTACCTGAAGCAGGCGCGCGCCAGCTGCGACCTGCCGGTGCTGCGCAAGGACTTCATGATCGATGCCTATCAGGTGTACGAGGCGCGCGCCATCGGCGCCGACTGCATCCTGCTGATCGCCGCCTGCCTGTCGGACACGCAGATGGCCGAGCTCGAAGCCGTGGCGCACAGCCTGGACATGGCGGTGCTGGTGGAGGTGCACGATGGCGCCGAGCTGCGGCGCGCGCTCCAGCTGAAAACCCCGCTGGTGGGCATCAACAACCGCAACCTGCGCAGCTTCGAGACCACGCTGGACACCACGCTCGGCCTGCTGGCCGACGTGCCGCAAGACCGCCTGCTGGTGACCGAGAGCGGCATCGCCACCCGCGCCGACGTGCAGCGCCTGCGCGCCGCCGGCGTGCACGCCTTCCTGGTCGGCGAGACCTTCATGCGCGCCGACGAGCCCGGGCTGGCGCTCGCCGAGCTGTTCCACTGATCGCTATGAAAACAGAAGCTGCTGGCGTGCTATGGACAAACGCTGGAGGTCGATCTGATGCCTGGAACAGGCGAATCGCGAGCCGCCCTTGCCGCCTGGCCCACCGGGCTGGATGCGCTGGCCGCCGGCTGGCAGCCGCTGGTGCGGGGCTTTCTGCGCAGCGCCGAGGGGCGGCGGTTGAGCGATTTTCTGCAGGCCCGCCTGGCCGCCGGGGCCACCGTCTATCCGCCCGAGCCGCTGCGCGCGCTGCAACTGACGCCGCCCGAGGCGGTGCGCGTGGTCATCCTCGGGCAGGACCCCTACCACGGCCCGCGCCAGGCCTGCGGACTGGCCTTTGCCGTCGCCCCGGGTGTGCGCCCGCCGCCCAGCCTGCGCAACATCTACAAGGAGCTGGCGCGCGAATTCGGTCAGCCGCCGGGCACCGACCAGCCGCTGGCGCACTGGGCGCGCCAGGGCGTGCTGCTGCTCAACACCAGCCTCACCGTCGAAGCCGGGCAGGCCGGCAGCCACGCGCGCATCGGCTGGCAGGCCCTGACCTCGCAGATCTTTGACCGTCTGGTGGCCGGCCCGCGGCCGCTGGCCTTCCTGCTGTGGGGCGCCCACGCCCAGGCCCTGCGGCCCGCCGGGGCCGACGCCCAGCGCCCCCTGTGGCTGGCGGCCAACCCCCCGTCGCCGCTGTCGGCCCAGCGCCCGCCGGTGCCCTTCATCGGCTGCGGCCACTTCGGGCAGGTCAATGACTTCCTGCGCCGCCAGGGCGAGCCAGCGATCGACTGGCTGGGCAACGCCCGGGCCGTGGCCCCCACTTGTCCGCGCCCGCCGTTTGATGGCATAATTGCAAGTTCTCTGCCGGAGAGGTGGCCGAGTGGTTAATGGCAGCAGACTGTAAATCTGCCCTCTTACGAGTACGCTGGTTCGAATCCAGCCCTCTCCACCAGCAGACAAAGGTGCGCAAGGCAGGTCACGGCGCGAGGCGTGGCGGCCAGGAACTGCGGGAGTAGTTCAATGGTAGAACCTTAGCCTTCCAAGCTAATGACGCGGGTTCGATTCCCGTCTCCCGCTCCAGAGGCTTGCCAAATGCGTTCCTGAGAGACATCGCCCTTGTGGCTCAGTGGTAGAGCACTCCCTTGGTAAGGGAGA
>MKTG01000011.1:1159-15802 GCA_001897615.1 Burkholderiales bacterium 68-10 | reverse complement strand
TCTCTAACTTTTAGTAGGGCAACGCCGCTGCGGTGGACAACCACCACGCGGCCAGAAACGGCAGGTAATACCAGCCACCAGCCGACAGGTTTTGCAGACCGATCAAAGCAAGGCTTTCCAGCATGGAGGGCCACGCCATGATCGTCGCTCTGCTCAACCAGAAGGGCGGCGTCGGCAAGACCACGCTCGCCACACACATCGCCGGCGAACTGGCAATGCGTGGCCAGCACGTCATCCTGCTGGATGCCGACCCGCAGGGTTCATCGCTCGACTGGGCGCAGCGCAGAAGTCAGCAAGGCTTGCCACGGCTGTTCAGCGCCGTGGGCCTGGCACGCGAAACGCTGCATCAGGAAGCGCCAGAACTCGCCAGTCGGGCCGATCACGTCGTCATCGACGGGCCGCCGCGCATCGCCGCCTTGGCGCGTTCCGCGCTGCTGGCGGCCGAGCGCGTGCTGATCCCGGTGCAGCCCAGCCCCTATGACCTGTGGGCCAGCGCCGAGATGGTGGCGCTGATCCGAGAGGCGCAAGTCTTTCGGCCTGCGCTGCGCGCGGCCTTTGTCATCAATCGGCGCGTCAGCACCACCGTGATCGGGCGCGAGGCACGCCAGGCGCTCGCCGACCAGCCGCTACCTGCGCTGCGCGCGGAAGTGCATCAGCGCATTGTGTTCGCCGACAGCGTGGCCGCTGGCCGACTCGCCCGCGAAACGGCACCTGACAGCGCCGCCGCACGCGAAATCACCGCCCTGGTGGATGAACTGCTGCGGTGGCCGACATGACAGCGCAACCGTCACCACGCGCCAAGCGCGTCGGCATTGGCGCGCGTCCGCCCACGAATCCACACGCCGAGGCGTGGATTCGCCAGGGCGATGCCGATGCGCTGAACAAGGGCGACCTCTACACAGCCCGCCTGACCCTCGACATCACGCCCGCGCTGCGGGCGCGTATCAAGGTGTCGGCCTTCACGCAGGGCGTGACCGTGGCCGACTTGCTGCGCGGCCTGCTGGAGCGGGAGTTTCCCCCGGAGAAGATGCCATGAACGCATCCGCTTTACCTGCGGCGCACGCGGCCACGGCTGCGCCGCTGCGCGCGCCTTCGGTACTCGCTGGCCTCGTCGGCAGCGTGCCGCTGACGCGCGTTTCGCTGGCCTACATCGAACCGCAGTTCAAGCTCTACCTGCGCTTCGGCGAACCGGCACGCATGCTGCGGCTCGACCGCTGGCGGCGCTGCGCGGTGTTCCTGCCGGGCGCGATGTTCTGCCGCATTCGCTGGCAGGCCAACGACTACGGAACGATCCGCTGGCAGCTCATGGTGATGCAGGCTGGCACGCCGCTGGACGACGTGCAGCGCATCCCCGGCGTGCGGCCCGGCGCACGCCTGCTGCTGCACGCCGAAGGCGAGAACGCGGTGCGTGCCGTGCTCGAACGCATCGACGGCATCGGCGCGCAGGGCATCGCCGCCATCGACGTTTCGCCCGCGTACTGGCGCACGCTGGGCAACCGTCTGGCGGCCCGTCTGCCGCTGCCCGAATACACCGCCGAGCGGCACGCCGCTTGGCTGACCGGGAGGGCGCTGCCATGACGGTCCATTCCACTGTCGCACGCACGCCCGAAGCCGCGCCGCATCCTCGCTCGCGCCTGCGCGCTCGCATCGTGCTGGCTGGCCTGTCCGCCTGCGGCCTCGCTGCGCTGGCCTGGGCGGCGTTCGTGCAGCCGCTGCCGCGCCTGATCTACAACCCGTCCGACAGCGTGCCGGTCGGCTGGTATCGCGTGAAGCCGCTCGACCATCGGGCCACCTCGCTGCCACGTTCCTTGTCCGTGGGCAGCATCGTCTTGACCCTATTGCCTGCCGACGCTGCCGCGCTCGCTGCGCAGCGCGGCTACCTGCCGGCACACGTTCCGCTGCTCAAACGTGTGGGCGCGGTCGCGCCGCAACACGTCTGCATCGTCGCCGGTCAGGTACGCATCGACGGCGTGCCTACGGCCGCCGCGCTGCCTGCTGATCGGCTGGGCCGGCCGCTGCCATCCTGGCCGCATTGCCGCCCGCTGGCCGAGGGCGAGCTGTTCCTATTGAGCGTGACCAATCCGGCATCGTTCGACAGCCGCTATTTCGGGCCGGTCAGCGCATCCGTCCTGATCGGCGTCGCGCATCCGGTCTGGCTGGAGACACGCTCATGATGGCCGCCGATTCGCTGCACGTCACCGTGCATCTCATCGTGCCATCTGGCATGTCGTTCTGGATGCTGTTGCCATGTCGTCGCGCGTGCAGCGCGAACGCATCCGCGCCGCGCTTCGCGCAACATCCGGCGCAGCCGTCCAATGTGCAGGCGTCTTGCCTCGAACGCGCCCGGCCTGCGGCCATTGGCGCGCTCGCCGGCGCGCTAGCTGCAAGCAGCACAGCGCCGCCGGACCGCCGACACCCGGAGCGACAGCGAAGGGCAAAGGCGGAAGGCAAGACAAAAGGGGGCGACACCTGGCCGCCCGCAAAGCCAGTCTGCACGTGGGGGTGGCGCGGCACGGGGCGGCTTCGCCGCCGTGCCGCGTGGGGCGCGTGGCCCGCACCAATGCAGGCATGTCCGCGTGCTTCGCACGACCGGACACGCCGGGGCTTGCAGGGAGCGCGGCCATGACCGACCGCCGCGACGATGATTTCCGCATCCGCCCCAGCGCCCCGAAGAATCGGGGCCAAGGCTTCGTCTCCAAGGTGCTCAAGCAGACCGGCAAGGCCAGCAGCGGCAAGTCTTCGGTGCGCCGTCCCGGAGGAGCCGGCAAGGGTGCCGGAACCGGCCAGCGGCCCGGCTCGCGCCTGGGGCGCGGCCACACGGCCGCGCGCTTCGCGGGCGCAAAGCTGACGCCCATGTCGCGGCGCGTGACCATCAAGACGCTGCTGGTCAATCAACGCCAGGCCAGCCCGCAGTCGCTCGCCAAGCACCTGCGCTACATCGAGCGCGACGGCGTGGGCCGCGATGGCGAGCCGGGCCGGGCCTACGGGTCGCAGACCGACGAAGCCGACCTCGATGCGTTCAAAGAACGCTGCCAGGACGACCGGCACCATTTCCGCTTCATCCTCTCGCCCGAGGATGGCGCCGAGCTGGAAGACCTGCGCAGCTACACCCGGCACCTGATGGGCCGCATGGAAGCCGACCTTGGCACGAGCCTCGATTGGGTGGCCGTCAACCACTGGAATACCGACAACCCACACACGCACATCGTCGTGCGCGGGCGCGACGACACAAGCAAAGACCTCATCATCGCGGGCGACTACATCGCCGATGGCTTCCGCCATCGGGCCGCCGAGCTAGCGACCGAATGGCTGGGGCCGCGCACCGAGCTGGAGATCCAGCAAACCTTGCAGCGCGAGGTAGAACAGGAACGGTGGACGAGTCTCGACCGTACCCTGCAACGCGAGGCTGACGACGATGGCCGCGTGCAGATCGAACGCTTCAACGAACCCCGGCTGCAACGCCAGCGCCTGCTGCTGATCGGTCGCCTGCAGCGCTTGCAGCGCCTGGGCCTGGCCGACGAGATGCAGCCCGGAACCTGGGCCGTCCATGCCGATGCTGAAAAGACCTTACGCGCCCTGGGCGAACGCGGCGACATCATCCGCACCATGCAGCGGGCCATGCGCGGCGAGCCGCGCGAGCTGGCGGTGTTCGAGCCAGGCGACGACGGCCGAACCATCCTCGGCCGCGTGGCCGCGAAGGGGCTGGCCGACGAGCTGCGCGACCGCGGCTATCTGGTGATCGACGGCGTGGACGGCAAGGCCCACTACGTCGCACTCAATGCCCGCGACGAGCTGGCGAACTATCCCACCGGCGCCGTGGTGGAGGTGAAGGGATCGGCCGACGTGCGCGCGGCCGACAAGAACATCGCCGCGCTGGCGGGCGATGGCCTGTACCGCACCGATCATCACTTCGCCATCGCGCAAGGTCAGGCCACGCCCGACCGCGACCCGCACGAAGTCGTGGCGGTCCACGTCCGGCGCCTGGAAGCCCTGCGCCGAGCGGGCATCGTGGAGCGCGTGGCCGAGGGGCTATGGAAGGTGCCGGACGACCTGCCCGAGCGTGGCCGCCAGTACGACGCGCAGCGCCTGGGCGGCGTGGCCGTGGAGCTGAAATCGCACATACCCATCGAGCGGCAGGCCCGCGTGATCGGCGCCACCTGGCTCGACCAGCAACTGATCGGCGGCGGCAAGGGCCTAGGCGACCTGGGCTTTGGCGGCGAGGCCAAGCAGGCGATGCAGCAACGCGCCGACTTCCTGGCCGAACAGGGGCTGGCCGAGCGGCGGGGGCAGCGGGTGATCCTGGCACGCAACCTGCTGGGCACGTTGCGCAACCGGGAACTGGCGCAGGTTGCCCAGGACATTGCCGCCGAAACCGGCCTGGCGCACCGCCCCACGGCAGACGGGCAGCGTGTGGCCGGCATCTACCGGCGCTCGGTCATGCTCGCCAGCGGACGCTACGCCGTACTCGATGACGGCATGGGATTTAGCTTGGTGCCGTGGCGGTCGGTGATTGAACAGCGGCTGGGGCGGCAGATCGCCGCGACGGTGCGCAGCGGTGGGGTTTCATGGGAAATTGGGCGGCGGCCTGGGCTGTCCCGAGGCTAGTCAGGCCGACCCCAACGATCCCATAAAATGGATTCAACGCAGCCCACTGCAATCCCAACTGGGGGGCCATCAACCCCGGGAGTAGAAACGCAGGCGAGCATTGCGTTCGGCAGGCGATTCGTTCTGCAATTCGTTGATCACCTGTGCTCGCGTCTTGCCAGAGCCTGCGTCGGGTGTGGGTGTGCCGATCGGGTAATTACTTTCACCGTAGGAAAGGCGGCCTTGCTGCATGGCAGCCTTGGTTTCCGCAATCACCTGTGCTCGCGTCTTGCCAGAGCCTGCATCGGGTGTGGGCGTGCCGATCGGGTAATTACTTTCACCGTAGGAAAGGCGGCCTTGTTGCATGGCAGCCTTGGTTTCTGCAATCACCTGTGCTCGTGTCTTCTCGCTCTTGAAGTGCTCCGGGTGAACGATGACTCCGGTTTCGTTGTTGGCAGGGTGCTCGTATGCGGCCGAAGCCATCCCCGGAAGGCCCAGGGCGGCCACTGCGGCCGCGGCGGCGATCATGGAGGAGAGGGAGAGGCGTTGTTGGGTCATGGTCAAAGCTCCTGACGAGGTTGGATGAAACTTGCATCTCTAATGCCTTGGGCGGGCGTTGAGGAGATGTGTTCATGGTAGAAACCCCTACCCAACAGAACCCAGACAACCCGATGACATTGTTGTCAGCTTCGGGGCTTGGCAACGCGATGCGGAAACACCAGAGCGAAGCAGGTTCGCCCCCTGGCCCGAGGTCGCCGTGACCTGGCCGGCATGGGCCTCGGCGATGGCCCGCGTGATGGGCACACCCAGCCCGGAGCCGTCGGAATCCGGATGGGCCCTGGAAGCATCGGCGCGGTAGAAGCGGTTGAACAGCCGGGGCAGGGTCTTGGCATCGATGTCGGCGCCGGTGCTTTCCACGGCTATTGGCCTATAGGCGCATTCCGTTGGATGAAGTTCTGCGCTTCCCATTGGCATTGGGTGACCCGGCAAACTGCGAAGGGTACGCGCGCCAAGTGGATCACTTCCAGCGCCAACAGACCGCGCTGGAACCGTTGATCGCGCACCGGGTGGCGACATTCGATGTCATGATGACACTGGTTTCCGTAGGGCTGGCCCTGGGACTGGTAGGCGCTGCGCGCATTGCATCCAGCCGCAGCAGTGAGGCCGGTATGCCGGGCATGGCTTGACAAAATCAACGTCGAGTTTTGACGGTGCCATTTCAAACCCTGAAGTCAACGCAATGTCAAGCAGATGTGCTGCAACCGACTCTAGCCCTTGGCCGAACCGCGATGACTGGCCCAGATGGCGACAGTCTATGCGCCGCTGTACCCCTCAGTGCGCGCCATGCACATGACGTCGCCTAGCTAGCTCCGGCCCCGCCGCAGCCGCGGTGTCGAGGCCACTGAGGATGCCGCATTCGGTGACCGCATGCGGTGCGATGCAGCGCGCGCGCAACGCCTTGAGGTCTGCCTCAAGCGCGCGAAGTTCCCGGATGCGCTGCGCGACGTGGCCGATGTGTTCGTCGAGCAACGTGTTGATGTCGCCACAATCCTGCGCGGGTGATTCCCGCAGCGCGAGCAGCGCGCGGATTTCGTCGAGGGTCATGTCGAGGTTGCGGCACTGCCGGACAAATGCCAGCCGCTCGACATGGACCGGCAAGTACATACGGTAGTTGTTTTCGGCACGCGCCGGAGGCGGCAGCAGACCTTCGCGCTCGTAGAAGCGGATGGTTTCAACGGGCGTTCCCGTGGCTTCGGCCAAGATTCCAATCTTCATCAGCAGCCCCTTTCCGCCTGTCTTCAAGGCAGTATGGGCTTGACTCTACACCGACTACAGGGTTTGCAATATGGGAAAGGTTAAAGGATCGTCCATGAAAAACACTCACACTGACCAAGATTATGCGGACGCTCGCAGCAACGATTGCTGCGGCGCCTGCTCCATCGACACGGCACCTATTTCCCGTGTTCCGACCGCCACGCGCGGCCGCAGTTTTCGTATCGCCACGATGGATTGCGCGGCGGAAGAGTCGGAAATCCGCCGAGCTCTCGACGGAGTTCCAGGTATCCGTGGGCTGCGCTTTCAACTCGGCCAGCGGATGCTGACCGTCGATGCTGACGAACCGTCCATTGCGCCAGCGCTGGAGGCCATTCGCAAGGTGGGGTTTGACCCCCAGCCGGTCGTTGCGGCAGGCGCAGGACAGGTGCATTCGGAGGAAGGCGGCCACGATCACGAAGGCGTCCGAGGCCAATTGCCCAAGCTGGCTGCCGCGCTGATCATGGCCATCGCTGCCGAGTTGATCGGGTATTTCGCACCGGAGACCGCAATCTGGCGCGCCGCTGGCCTCGCCGTGGCGGCGGTAGCGATCTGGCTAGCCGGCTTTGATGTCTACAAGAAGGGACTGACGGCCCTGCGGCATGGTCGCCTGAACATCAATGCGCTGATGACTGTCGCGGTGACAGGCGCGTTTGCGATCGGCCAGTGGCCCGAGGCTGCGATGGTGATGGCGCTGTATGCCATCGCTGAGGCGATCGAGGCGCGGGCAGTCGATCGCGCGCGCAATGCGATCAAGGGCCTGTTGGAGATGGCGCCTGAGCAGGCATCGGTGAGGCAAGTCGATGGCAGTTGGACTACCCTGCCGGTGGCCGAGATCGCCGTCAGTGCAGTGCTGCGCGTGAAACCCGGTGAGCGCGTGCCAATGGATGGTGTGGTGCGCTCCGGTCAGACGAGCATTAACCAGGCCCCTGTCACCGGCGAGAGTATTCCTGTCGACAAGACGGCTGGCGATACCGTCTTTGCAGGCACGATCAACGAGTCGGGCACTTTCGAGTTCGAAGTCACGGCCCTCGCATCGGAATCAACGCTTGCGCGCATCATCCACGCTGTCGAAGTAGCGCAATCGACGCGCGCGCCTACGCAGGGCTTCGTCGACCGGTTCGCGGCTGTCTATACGCCAGCCATCTTCGTGCTCGCGCTGGCGGTCGCGTTGCTCGGACCATGGCTGCTGGACTGGACCTGGATGCAGGCCATCTACAAGGCGCTCGTGCTGCTGGTCATTGCCTGTCCGTGTGCGTTGGTGATCTCGACACCGGTGACTATTGTCAGTGGGCTCGCGGCAGCCGCCCGCCGCGGCATTCTCATCAAAGGAGGTATTTACCTTGAAGAGGCGCGCAAGCTCAAGGCGATTGCGCTGGACAAGACCGGCACGATCACCGAGGGCAAGCCGAGGCTGGTGGACTGGGCCGTCGTCGATTCGCAGACGGAGTCGGCGGACGCGGAACACGTCGCCGTGGTGTTGGCCAGCCATTCCGACCATCCAGTCTCGCGCGCGATCGCGGCCGGACTGAAGCCGAATGGCGTCGAAGCGAAGAATTTCACGGCGCTGGCGGGGCGCGGTGCACAAGCAGAGGTCAGCGGCGTGAGCTATGTGCTCGGCAACCACCGTTTGATCGAAGAGCGCGGACAGTGCTCACCGGCGCTGGAGGAACGGCTGAAGCAGCACGAAGAGGCAGGCCGAACCGTCACGCTGTTGGCCAGTCCGGAGCGGGTCATCGCGTTGTTTGCCGTCGCTGACACCATCAAGCCTTCGTCTCGTGAGGCGGTCGCATCGCTGCAAGCGCTGGGCATCACTCCCGTCATGCTGACAGGCGACAACCAAGCCACGGCCACGGCTGTAGCACACGAAGCCGGCATCGAGCAGGCACGCGGCAATCTACTGCCCGAGGACAAGCTGGAAGCCATCAGGGCCTTGCAGCGAGACCTGGGGCCGACCGCGATGACCGGCGACGGCATCAACGACGCGCCCGCGCTGGCCCAGGCCGACATCGGCGTGGCGATGGGTGCGGCCGGAACCGACACAGCAATGGAAGCAGCCGACGTGGTCGTGATGAACGACGACCTGCGACGCATTGCCGAGACAGTGAAGCTCTCGCGATCGACGCACGCGGTGTTGTGGCAGAACATCACGCTGGCGCTTGGTATCAAGGCCGTCTTCCTCGTGCTTGCCCTTTTTGGCGGAGCAACGATGTGGATGGCCGTCTTCGCCGATATGGGAGCCAGCCTGCTGGTTGTGCTCAACGGGTTGCGGCTTCTGGGTGCGGTGCAGAAGGCTTGAAAGGGTCAGGCACCGTGAGTCCGATGGACGTGACGCCACCGTTTGATTCCGCCACGGTCCGCCCTCCGTGCATGCGAGCGATGGCGGCCACGATGGCCAAGCCCAGTCCGTGATTGCGGGCGGCGTTCGACCGCGCTGCATCCGCCCGGTAGAAGCGGTGGAACAGGTAGGGTAGATGTTCAGTCGGAATGGTGTGACCTTGGTTCACCACCCGTAGGGCCACCTCGTCGTCCAGCCGGTCGATCTGCACCAAGATGGTGCTGCGCTGATGCGCGTGCCGGGTTGCGTTGCCGATCAGGTTGGATAGCGCGCGCTGCAGCAGGCGCACGTCGGCCGTGCATGTGGCATCGCCGTCGATACGGACTTGAAGACCGGCTTCCTCGATGGCCGCCTCGTGCAAGTCCACCACCGCGCCCGCAACATCGGCCAGGCTGTCGACGTGTTCGCGGCGGGCCTCGGCTCCGCGGTCGGCCTGCGACAGGAAGAGCATGTCCTGCACGATCATCGACATGCGCTGGAGGTCTTCGAGATGCGAACCCAGTACATCCCGAAGCGCGTCGGCGTCGCGTGCCTTGCGCAAAGCGATCTCGGTGCCTCCCATCAAGGTTGCTAACGGCGTGAACAGTTCATGGGCAACATCGGCATTGAATGCTTCCAATTGTTCATAGGCCTTGTGCAGACGCTTCAGCAACTCATTGACATGGGCCACCAGCGGAACCAGTTCGTCGGGTTGAGCGGAGCCATCCAGAGGCTGGTGCAGGGTATCGGCCTCCAGTGCTTGGATTTGTGCCGAAAGATCGTGTACTGGACGCAGCCCGATTTGCACCAGCGTGAATCCACCGACGGCAATCACCACTGTCCCAGCAAGCGCCGCCGTGACCAGCGTGCGGGCTAAGCGCTCAAGCACGCGATCGTCCTCGCTGGCGTCCAGGATCAGCACCGCCTGGATGGAGGTGGTGCCGTTCGTGGCCTCGAACCGCATGTCGATCGTGCGGTGATCCATTGGAACGGCTGAACTGGCATAAAGAACACTGCCGTCGGCACCGCTCAGGATCACCATCACGTCCTGCTGGCCGACCATGGCGTCATTGAGCTTGTGCGTAAGCGTGTCGTTGTCCAACTCTCCCGCCTCGGCAATGAGATGGCTCACTTGGAGCTGCTTCTGCCGCAGCGTGTCCATCTGCCGCTCCTTGAAACTCAGTGCGGTGACGGTGTAGACGCCCAAGCAGATCAAGGCGAGTCCGGCCAGCGTAAGAAAGGCGAGCCAGCGGGCAAGCCGCCGTCCTAGTGATCCGGCAGGCCGCAGTCTCACGGCTGACGATCTTCGAGCATGTAGCCCATGCCACGGACTGTGTGCAGCAGCGGACGCTCGAAGGGCAGGTCGAGCTTGTTCCGCAGCCGACGCACAGCAACATCGATCACGTTCGTGCCGTAGTCGAAGTTCACGTCCCACACCTGCTCGGCGATCTCTGTGCGCGACAGTACCTCACCCTTGCGGCGCAAGAGTAGCGTCAGCAGTTGGAACTCCTTTGCCGACAGGTCGATGCGCTGGCCGGCCCGAGTAGCGCGCCGCCGCGCCAGGTCCACCTGCAAGTCCCCCAGGCACAGCACCAGCGCATCGGGTGCGGGCGCAGTGCCAGCAACGCGGCGCAGCAGCACTTCGATGCGGGCCACCAGCTCGGAAAAGGCGAACGGCTTGACGAGGTAGTCATCCGCTCCCGCCTTCAGTCCGCGCACGCGGTCCTCGATGCGATGGCGGGCCGTCAACATGATCACCGGCGTCTGCTTGCTCTGCCGCAGCGCGGCCAGCAAGCCGAAGCCATCGATGCCCGGCAACATGGTGTCGAGCACGATCAGGTCGTAACTGCCGTGCGAGGCCATGTGGAGGCCATCGATTCCGTTGGCAGCCACATCGATCACATAGCCTTCTTCAGAGAGTCCCTTGCGAAGATAGTCCGCGAGCTTGGCTTCGTCTTCCACGATCAGCAGCTTCATGCGCAGCGTTCCTGCTGCGGTCTCTCGCAACCTGTCCAAATTGTCATCTGCACGTTTTACTCCCGTTCGGTGCCGGTTCTTACATTGTGCTCATGCCTTCGGGCATATCGATTTTCTGCAAATCACACTGGAAAGGACCATGCAATGAAACTGACCCATCTTGTCGCCATGAAAGCCATTATCCTGGCCACGGCACTGCCCATGGCGGCCCAGGCCGATTCGCTCTGGCACCCCGCGTCCAATGAGCAGGGCTTCACGTATCACCCCGATCATTTCAAGAGTACCAAGACCCGTGCCCAGGTGCTGGCCGAGGTCGAGGCAGCCCGCAAGGACGGTACGCTCACGCTGATGCAACGTGGACTGCCGGTGCCCATCAAGAGTTCCGCAGCACCGAAGACGCGCCAGCAGGTTGTCGATGAGATGCGTAGCGAAGCACCGGAAGCACAGCGTGCGCGACTGGAACTGTATTCCGGCGGTTGACACTGCTGACACCCGCGCACTCTGCCAGAGTTTGTTTCCATGCCGCCTCGCCTCATCAAAGCGAGCAGCACCTCGCTGGGCATTGAGGTGGCCGGAGAGACACCCCCTCATCGTTGCTCCTGGACTGACATTGCTACTGCTACACTTTCTCCATGCGCCGCTGGCTCGCCATACTTCTGCTCGTACTACTGCCTACCCAGGCAACCTGGGCGGCGGTGGCTGGCTATTGCGTGCACAAGCTAGGCTCCGCGGTGAGCCATCTCGGACACCATGACCATGCTGCGCACGGCCATGCTTCCACGCTCCTCGATGAATCGGATACGACGGTTTCCAGCAGCGATGCCACGCTCGGCGTGAGTCATGACTGCGGGCACTGCCACGGGCAATACGCTGGCATGCTGCTCCGTGTCGAGTCACTGCGATTCGAACAAATACCCAGTCCATCCATCGCGGTCAACGATGAGCCATGTACTGCGTACCACTCCCTTAGACCCGAGCGCCCCAAGTGGTCTCACCTTGCCTGATCGGCGAAGCGGGGTCTTCCTTTTCTGATTCCCGTTCGCGTCCGAACGCCTGCTGACGTGGGCGTTCAGATGTGGCGCGGCCGTATGGTCGCTATTCGCCGGTCTCCCGTGTATCCCCCTCAACACTGGAGCATCGGATGTATCCGAAGACAAAAACATCAATCCGTCTGCGGCAAGCCGTACTTGCCGCTTTCTTGGCCGGCGTGAACGCCGGCGTATATGCCCAACCGGAAGCGCTCCCAGCCAACCTGAAGGACGTCTTCGACGCAGCCTGGGCGCGGCAGCCCGAATCGCAGGCGCTGCTGATGCGCCGTGATGCCGTCCGAGCGCAGCGGCGTGCGGCGGCGGCATGGACGCCCGAGCCACCCGCGCTCGAAATCAGTAACAAGACGGACCGGCTTACGCGCAACGACGGTGCCCGTGAGCTAGAGGCCGGCATCGCCATCCCTCTGTGGCTGCCAGGTGAGCGAAGCAACAGCGGTGCACTGGCAGATGCGCAGACTGCGGCCGTGGAGAGCCGTGTGGAAGCGGCGCGACTGCGACTCGCCGCCACGGTACGTGAGGCCTGGTGGAATTGGGAACGCACGCGCATCGACGCCGACATCGCACGTGGGCAACTGGACAATGCTCGCCGCATCGCCACCGACGTTGCGCGGCGCGCCAAGGCCGGCGACCTGGCGCAGGCCGACCAACACCAGGCCGACGGTGCTGTGGCCGCAGCCGAAGCGGCCGTGGCGCAGGCCGAGGCAGGAGCGACGACGGCGCAGCAGCAATTGAAGGCGCTGACCGGCAGTGTTGCCCTCGCTGCGCCTACGGGTACATCGCCTGCCGAGGTTGAACCCACCTCGTCAGACATGCCAATACACCCTGCACTCAACGAGTTGCAAGACCGTGCCGCCGTGGCCGAGCGCACCGCGGCCCTGGCCGCCAAGCAGTCGCGGGCGAACCCGGAGTTGACACTGTCCACCACGCGGGAACGTGGGGCATTCGGCGAGCGCTACGACCAAGCCATCACGGTGGGCATTCGAATTCCGTTCGGCGCAGGCCCTCGCCACGACAGCCGCGTGGCGGCTGCTCGGGCCGATGCTGTGGAAGCACAGGCCCAATTCGCGCTGGATCGTGCGCGGTTGCAGTCGGAGAGGGAGGCCGCAGAGGTCCGGGTCAATGCGGCACGCACGCAGCTTGCAGCCGCGGAACGCCGCGCCACCTTGGCTCGTGAGACGCGCGGATTCTTCGACAAATCCTTTCGCCTGGGCGAGACCGATCTTCCGACACGGCTGCGCATCGAAGCCGAAGCCACCGAGGCCGAACGGCAGGCGGCGCGCAGCCGCATAGAGCTGGCCTCGGCGATTTCCACATGGCGCCAGGCACTGGGCCTGCTGCCGCAGTGAACGGCAGGATATGAGTGAAATTGGCACCCAGAGCTTATCCATCAATCGTAAACAGCTATTAATAACGCAGCACATCCATCTGGAATCCCATCTGGAACCTTCACCATGAAACTTTCTCCCCTACTGGCGGTGCTCAGCATCGCCACGGCCCTTCTCCTGTCTCCGCTGGCGCGCGCTAGCGAAGGCCATGACCACGGCGACGCGACCCCGGCCACTACTGGCCCCGCGCTCCCACGGTTCATCGCCGTCTCCGACATCTTCGAACTTGTCGGCGTGCTCAACGGCAAGCACATCACCCTCTATCTTGACCGTACCGCTGACAACACCCCGGTGACAGACGCCCAGATCGAACTCGAAGTTGCCGGTGAAAAGTTCAAGGCCGAGAAGCACGAAGATGTTTACGAGGTCGTTCTGACGGCTGAGCCTGGGCCTGGGGTACTGCCGATCACCGCAACGGTCGCCGCAGGCAATGAGGTGGACTTGCTCGCCGGCGAACTCGATCACCACGAAGAAGCGCATACCGATGCTGCCGGGCCTTCCAAGCCTTGGACACCTTATGCGGCCTGGGCCATTGGCATAGTGGCCGCGCTTGCGGCCCTGTTCACCATTGGCCGCCGCATGGTGTCCTCCCGTCAACGCCATGCTGGAGATGCCGCATGACCTCGAAACGCATTTTTCTTGCCATAGCCATCGCTCTGTCGCTGGGTGCAGCCACTCCAGCTTTCGCCGGCGAAGGCCATGATCATGGCGACGCAGCCGCCGCGCCGAACGCCAATGGCCCACAACGCTTACCTGATGGCAGCGTGTTTCTGCCCAAGCCCGCGCAGCGGCAACTCGGCGTGCGCACCTTGCTCACCGAAGAGGCCGAGTTGCCGCGCTCGTTCGAGCTGAATGGCAAGGTGGTGATGGACCCCAACGCAGGGGGCAAGGTACAGCCACTGAATGCCGGCCGCATCGAACCGGGGCCACGAGGTCTGCCAAATCCCGGACAGGCGGTGCGCAAAGGGGAAGTGCTGGCCTATGTCGTGCCCTCGGCCGCGCCGATCGAGCGATCGAACCAGGCCGCGCAACTGGCCGAGCTGCGCGCAGCCAAGAGCCTGGCGGACAAGCGCGTCGCGCGCTTGCAGGAGCTGGCCGACACCGTGCCGCGCAAGGACATCGAGGCGGCCGAGAGCGAGGCACGCAGCCTGACCGAGCGCATCGCTGCTGTGGGTGGGGGACTTGCGACCCGCGAGGTGCTGATTGCGCCCGTCTCGGGCGTGATTGCCTCCGCCAACGCGGTGGCGGGCCAAGTAGTCGATTCCCGCGAACTCATCTTCGAAGTCATCGATCCGGCGCGGCTGCGCATCGAGGCGCTCGCCTTCGATGCGGCGATCAGCTCGGATGTCGGTAGCGCCACGCTCGCCGTCGGCAAGGAGCGCGTGCCGTTGACTTTCGTCGGTGCGGCGCACAGTCTGCGCGAACAGGCATTGCCGTTGGCCTTCCGCGCTGAAGCTGCCGCGCTGTCGGCGCTGGCGGTAGGCCAACCGGTGCGCGTCTTCGTGCAGAGCAAGAGCAA
>MKTG01000011.1:513-1125 GCA_001897615.1 Burkholderiales bacterium 68-10 | reverse complement strand
GCTGGACGGTGTGAACGTGGCGATCACGTCGGGCCTGAAGGCCGGCGACCGCGTGGCCACGCAGGGGGCCACACTGATCAACCAGGTGCGCTGAGGAGTCCGCATGTTCAAGTGGCTTCTCGACAACAGCCTGGCCAACCGGATGCTGGTGATCATCGCCAGCGTCGTGCTGATGGCCTATGGCGCCTTCACGCTGTCCCAAACGCCGGTGGACGTGTTCCCGGACCTCAACAAGCCCACGGTCACGATCATGACCGAGGCCGGCGGCATGGCCGCCGAGGAGGTGGAGCAGCTCATCACCTTCCCGCTGGAGACGACGATGAACGGGCTGCCCGGCGTCGAGTCGGTGCGTTCGACCTCGTCGGCTGGCCTGTCTTTCCTCTACGTCACGTTCAACTGGAGCACGGACATCTTCCGCGCGCGGCAGCTCGTCTCAGAGCGACTGTCGGCCATGGAGGAAGGCCTCGCCGAAGGCGTCGTGCCGCGCATGGGTCCGATCAGCTCGGTCATGGGCGAGATCATGCAGATCGCGATTCCCGTCGATCCGCAGAAGATCAGCCCGATGGCGGTGCGCGAGTACGCCGACTGGGTACTGCGTCCCCGACTGCTGTC
>MKTG01000011.1:0-322 GCA_001897615.1 Burkholderiales bacterium 68-10 | reverse complement strand
CCAGCCAGGGTCAGCCCATCCTGTTGCGCCAGATCGCCGAGGTGACCTTTGCCGCTGCCATCAAGCGTGGCGATGCCGGCTTCGAGGGCAAGCCGGCCGTGATTTTGGGCATCCAGAAGCAGCCCACCGCCGACACGATCGCCCTGACCAACGCCATCGAGGACGCGCTGACCGGGTTGAAGGCCTCGCTGCCCGCAGGCATGGAAGCGCCTCGCGTTACCTTTCGCCAGGCAAGCTTCATCGAAGCATCGATCACCACGCTTCAAGGCAAGCTGATCGGCGCGTCGGTCTTCGTCGCGGCTATCCTGTTCTTCTTCCTTGG
>MKTG01000010.1:55632-60152 GCA_001897615.1 Burkholderiales bacterium 68-10 | reverse complement strand
GGTTTGTCCAGTTGCAGTTGCAGCCGCTGCATGCGTGTGGCACGGCTGGGCGGCAGAAACGGCATGAAGATGCCGTTGGGCTGATGGTTGTCGCCGGTGCTGTACAGGCCGATGCCGTAGTCGGCGCAGGCCGACAGCACCGGGTGTGTCAGCGTGATCTCGCGGTGGTTGAGCACGATGACGGCAATGTCCTCGAACGGCACGCGCGCGCTTTGTGCCTGCTCGACGACCAGCGCGAAGTGCTCGCGCTTGAGCTTGGCCGGCTGGTTGATGACCACGCTACGCCAGACCACGGCGCACCTCTGGCGGGGCGGGGTAGACGCGGCCCAGCACGTCGATGTTGAACTTCTCCAGGGAAACGGCGGTTTTGACGCCGATGCCACGGATCAAACCGTCTTTACCGATCGCTGCTGATCTGTCGTGCGCCCACAGGTTGATTGCTCCCGTTGATCGATCAGCGCCCGAGTAATACCCAAGCGCTGAGTCTTTTTTGAGTGCAACTCGCACCAGATCATTAGGGTAAATAGAGAACAGAAACGCAAAGCTTTCGTCGATCAGCGTCCACTCGGTCTCATCCTTGAACGCCACGATCGCCCGATCCGGCAGCCCCGTCACCCGGTGATGCACATACACCGGCACCAGGTGGAACTTGCCCGCCTTGGTGAACACATCCACCCGCAGCATGCTGTCGTTCTTGGCCAGGCCGCCGCGGATGGGGATGCCGCTTTGCTTGCCACGCACCAGCTTGACACTGCGCACGACGGGGCCGGTGGGCTGGCCGTTCCTGTCGGGCTTGTGCAGCGGGTTGTCGGGGCCGAAGGCCTTGTCGGCCTTGCCGCCATGGTCTTCGAGTCGCTGGCGGATGGACGCGTACAGCCGTTCGTTGCGGTGGGGGTCGACCAGGTTGTCGAGATCGGCGGGCTTGAGGTCCTGCAACAGCACCTTCTCGATCACGCCGCCCTGGGCCTTGAGGCTCTCGGGCTGGGCATAGATCGTGTCCTTGTGCACGGCGCCGCCGTTGCGCCGCTGCGGCGCGCGCGAGACGAACAGCGTGCGCAGGCGCGCCAGATCGTCGTCTGAATAGGTGCCCAGGCGCTGCATGTCCGTGCGCAGAGCCGCCAGGTCGTCGGTGAACAGGCGCGCCTGCAGTTCGTGGCGGAAGTGCGGCCAGGGTTCAGGGAAGTAGTGCTTGCCGTGATCGAACGCGGAGGGGTCGAGGATTTCGCCAGTCTCCGGGTCGGGGAAGCCTTGCTTCAGGAATTCGATTTCCTTGCGGCGCGCGTGGTCGGCCAGTGCCTTGACCATGCTGTGTGTGCAGGCGGCCACGACGGCGGCATCGAGCGCGTGGTGGCGATCGCTGTCCGAGCGCAGCTTGGCAAGGCCCCACCGCGCGCGCAGGAACCCAGTCAACTGGCCGCTCGCCACCACACAGCGGCGGTTCAGGTCGCCATCGGGGCGGGCGGCCAGTTGCAGGTGCTGCTCGACGTAGTTCTTGAAGAACCGGCAGATGTAGCGCGTGTCGTTGAGATTGCGGTCGATGAAGCCGCGTTGTTCGTCTGCGCCGTAGTTCTTGCGCAGCAGGCGGTTGCGCTTGGCGAGGCGGTAGTTCTTGTTGCCCTGCACCCAGGCTGCGAAGGCGCGCCAGCGTTCACCCTCCTGCCCATCGTCGAGCGCAGTCAGGTATTCGTAGGGCGTGCGGTTGCCCTTGTCCTGGTTCTCGCGTGTCAGTACCAGCACCTTGTTGTTCTTGCTGTCGTCGTAGCTGCGCGAGTAGGGCAGGGCGTGATCGACCTGAGCATAGTTCGGGTCGTCCAGCACGCGCTGGATGTCGAGCGCTTGCTGGCTGTACGCGCACTGGCCCAACTGCTCGCGGTAGAGCATCCATTTTTCAAATTCGCGGCCCTTGGGCTGATAGCCGAACTGCTCCGCAAATTGAGCGCGGGCCTGGTCGTTGCGATCACGGAACTCGTCCTGGAGTTTTTGTACTTCACGACGCTCATCGAGGGGGCGCGACAGGTCGCGTGCCATCTCGATGTGCACGGCCATGGGGCTGCCGTATTCGCGGATCAGCGCGTTGACCACCTTGCGCGCCTGGTTGAGCGCGCGCAGCACCACGGGGTTGCGCGGGACGTCGGCGTCTTCGCGGAATTTCATCGATCCCACGTGGTCGTTCTTGTCACGGTATTCGCGCTGGGCTTCATAGAACGGCGGCAGGTACAGGTGCTTGTTTGCATCGGGTTTGATGCGCTGGCTGTGGTGGCCGTATTCAGGAATCTGCGCTACGGCCTCGTCGTAGCGCAGGCCGGTTTCCATCAGCGGCACGATACGCCGCAGGGCCTTGAGCGACAGACTGGAAAACTTGTCGAAGCTGATGCGCTCCAGCACCGGGATGCAGGCATCAGGCTCGGGCAGCGCAAGCGCGCGCAGTTCGCGGGTGATTTCGTCCCCGTCCTTGTACACGCTGAGCACGGTGGCGATCTGGTCGAGCAGTGTGGGGTTGCCTTCCAGCGCGGGAGTGCTGATGCGCTGCCACAGCGATTCGAGTCCTGCGGATTTGAATGCCTTGCGCAACTCGTGCCAAGCCGGCATCTTGACCAGCGGCTGGTCTTCCGGGTCCTTGGCTTTCTCGCCCTCTGCCTGCGCCCGGCTGGGATAGGACAGGCCGCCAAAGCGCACGCCCTCGTCCCGGAGTCCGGCCTTGACGAAGGCGGCCTTCAGGGTTTTGTACTTGAACGCCTCGGTCTGATAGGGCAGCGGCAGGGCGATGGCACGCTCGGCCTCGTTCAAGGGGCGCGAGCGGCCGTCGATCACCACGCGCAAATTGTTCAGGCGCGTGAGCCACACATGGCGCTCGGCGCTGAAGCTGGCCTTGGGCGCGCGGTATTCGCCTTTCTCGAAGGTGCACTTGCCCAGCATCTTGAGCAGGTCGGCGCCTGCCAGCGCGGGTTTTTGCCGCCAGAACAGGCCGCTGCGGCGGTCGCCGTTGCCCAAAATCAGTGTCTGAAGGCGCTCGCTGGCATGCGGGTTGCCCAGCGCGCGCTGGCGCTCGAACAGCAGCGTCAGTTCCTCGCCCAGCAGCACGCGCGAGAGCGCCTTGTCGTATTGCCCACGCTTGTTGCGCTGGGCGTCCGGGAATTCGGCCAGCACCATTTCGGCAGCGCTGCGGTAGCCCTTGTCCTTCATGCGGGCGGCGGTGTCTTTCAGGCCCTGCTTGACGCGCCCGCCTTCCTTGTCGCTGTCGGCCTTGGCTTCCTCGGCCTTGCTGATCCAGTGAAAACCGCGGTGCTTGCAAAGGTGGTAGATCACGCGTGCCCATTCCAGTCGCGACAGTAGTCGATCCAGCCCGTCGCGGCGTAGCTCCCACGCGCTGACCACCTGCTTCTTGCCCCGATTGTTCGGATCTGGGGCGCTGAAGCTTGACTGCCTTGAAAACAGCCTCGCGTCGTCGATCAGCCCTTCGCGCTTGAGCACGCGCGCCAGTTGCGTCAGGCGCCATGCCCTGCGATACAGGCGCCGGCGCAGCAGGCGTGCCTCGCGTCGCGTGAGGTTGAGCGGATCGCCTTCCTTGGCCGTTTCAGCCTTGTCGAAGCAGCGCACACCCAGGTCGAAGATGCGCTGCTCACCCAGCACCGCCCAGCCGACCGAGGCAATGCCGATATCCAATCCAAAGACGTACTGCGCCATGAAACCTCCCTTGCTATACTCGCTCCCGATTGTGGTTATCCGGGGTGAGAGCCGTTGCTGCAATAAGGAGGGGTCGCAAGACCCCGTCCGTACCCAAAGGCCTGACGGGGCAACCTGTCAGGCCTTTTCCTTGACCTGTTGGGTTGCGTGCTAAAGCGCATCGCCAAGCAGGTCGCCCTGGTCGGCTCAGCCCGCCTTCTTCTCCCTCGGCACCCGCCCCATCAGGTAGAACTCCGCGTTCGGCATCATGTTGCTGAACGAGGCCATGCGGTTCGATAGGCCGAAGAAGGCGGTGATGGCGGTGATGTCCCAGATGTCCTCGTCGTCCAGGCCGTGGGCGTGCAGCGGGGCAAAGTCTTGCTCGCCCAGCTCGCGCGGGCGCTGGCTGACTTTCATCGCGAAGTCGAGCATGGCGCGCTGGCGCGGGGTGATGTCGGCCTTGTGGTGGTTGGTGGCCACTTGGTCGGCGACGAGGGGCTTTTTCTCGTAGATGCGCAGCAGCGCGCCGTGCGCCACCACGCAGTACAGGCAGCCGTTGGCGGCGCTGGTGGCGGTGATGATCATTTCGCGGTCGCCCTTGCTCAGGCCGCTGGTGCGGCCGCTGGCTTCGGGCTCCATCAGCGCGTCGTGGTAGGCGAAGAAGGCGCGCCATTCGGCCGGCCGGCGTGCCAGCGCCAGGAACACGTTGGGGATGAAGCCGGCCTTGGCCTGCACTTCAAGAATTTTGGCGCGAATGTCCTCGGGCAGGCTGTTCAGGTCGGGCAGGGGGTAGCGGCTCATGGGGGCTCCTCGCGTGGGTGGGTCAGGGTCATTATGCTGACTGCCTTTGTCCTCAG
>MKTG01000010.1:48124-55599 GCA_001897615.1 Burkholderiales bacterium 68-10 | reverse complement strand
GCTGGCCGGCGCCACGCCGTTCACCGAGCCGATGCAGCACTACATCACGCGCAACGCCTGGGGCGACGTGTGGCAGCGGCCCGGACTGGACCTGAAGACGCGCAGCCTGGTGACGGTGGCCATGCTGACCGCGCTGGGTCGCCAGCACGAGCTGAAGGGCCATGTGCGCGGCGCGCTGAACAACGGCGCGACCACGGCCGAGATCCAGGAGGTGCTGCTGCACGCCAGCATTTACTGCGGCGTGCCGTGCGCGGTGGAGGCCTTTCGCAGCGCCGCCGAGGTGGTCGACGGCCCTCCTGCTGGTTCTGAAAAGAAATAGCGCCTGGCGCCCGTCTGGCAAGCGCCGGCAGCTATGAAATTTGTAGTTTCGACGGCGGCCGGTGGCGCCTCATGGCCCGCCCATGAGCTTTTGCACCAGATCGGCCGTGGTGCTGGCGCGGTACTTGCGCATCAGCTTGGCGCGGTGCACCTCCACCGTGCGGTGGCTCAGGCCCAGGGCGCGGCCGATTTCCTTGCTGGTCAGCCCGCGCGTCAGCTGGGCGGCGACTTCGCGCTCGCGCGGGGTCAGCACGGCGCCGATGGGGCGCTGCGCGCTCAGGTCCTCGAAGGTCCAGATGCCGGCATCGTGCGGCGCGCGGCGGTCGATGGCGCGGCCGGTGACGTGGCACCAGAAGGCTTCGCCCGCGTGGCGGCCATCCACGCGCTTCATCACCCGGTTGTCGGCGTACACGCCGTCGCGCAGCAGCACGGGGGCGATGCGCGCGCCGAAGCGCTCGTATTCGTCGGCGCTGGGGTAGAGAATGCGAAAGCTCTGACCGATGAGCTGCGCCGGCTCGGCGCCGAAGATCTCGCACACGCGCGCGTTGCAGTCGACGATGTGGCGCTGGCGCGAGAGGATCAGCCCGACCGGCGCCAGCTGGAAGGCCATGCGGTAATCCGGCGGCGGCGGCGCGGGGTCGGTGGCGGGCGGGGCAGGGATCGCCATTACGAAATACTACGTAGTCGATTACGTAGTATCGTTGACGCCGTTGTTCTGCCTGATGTTTGTCCGAGATTCCGCAACTGGAGAGAGACCCGTGAACAAGATCTACCCATCGGCCGCCGAGGCGCTCAAGGGCGTCGTCAAGGACGGTCAGCTGCTGGCCGTCGGCGGCTTCGGCCTGTGCGGCATTCCCGAGGCGCTGATCGACGCGCTGCGCGACAGCGGCGTGAAGAACCTGACGGCGATCAGCAACAACGCCGGCGTCGACGGCTTCGGCCTGGGCAAGCTGCTGGAGACGCGCCAGATCAAGAAGATGATCAGCTCCTACGTGGGCGAGAACAAGGAGTTCGAGCGCCAGTTCCTGGCCGGCGAGCTGGAGCTGGAGTTCACCCCCCAGGGCACGCTGGCCGAGAAGCTGCGCGCCGGCGGCGCTGGCATTCCGGCCTTCTTCACCAAGACCGGCGTCGGCACCCTGGTGGCCGAGGGCAAGGAGCTGCGCGAATTCGACGGCCAGACCTACGTCATGGAGCGCTCGCTGGTGGCCGACGTGGCCCTGGTCAAGGCTGACGTGGCCGACCGCAGTGGCAACCTGCGCTTCAACCTGACGGCGCGCAACTTCAACCCGGCGGCGGCGATGTCCGGCAAGGTCTGCATCGTCGAGGTCGAGCGCATCGTGGCCAACGGCGAGCTGGCGCCGGACGACATTCACCTGCCCGGCATCTACGTGCACCGCATCGTGCACAACCCCACGCCCGAAAAGCGCATCGAAAAGCTCACCCTGCGCGAGCACAAGTAATCAAGGAGATCGAGACATGGCCTGGACCCAAGACCAGATGGCCGCGCGCGCGGCGCAGGAGCTGCAGGACGGCTTTTACGTCAACCTCGGCATCGGCATTCCCACCCTGGTGGCCAACCACGTGCCCGCCGACAAGGAGGTGTGGCTGCAATCGGAGAACGGCATGCTCGGCATCGGCCCGTTCCCGACCAAGGACGAGGTGGACGCCGACCTGATCAACGCCGGCAAGCAGACCGTCACCACCATCAAGGGCAGCTCGATCTTCGGCAGCCACGACAGCTTTGCCATGATCCGCGGCGGCAAGATCAACCTGTCCATCCTGGGCGCCATGCAGGTCACCGACAAGGGCGACCTGGCCAACTGGATGATCCCGGGCAAGATGGTCAAGGGCATGGGCGGCGCCATGGACCTGGTGGCCGGCGTGGCGCGCGTGATCGTGCTGATGGAACACGTCGCCAAAAAGAAGGACGGCAGCACCGACATGAAGATCCTGCCCCAGTGCACGCTGCCGCTGACCGGCGTCGGCGTGGTCGACCGCATCATCACCGACCTGGGCGTGTTCGATGTCACCGACCAGGGCCTGAAGGTGGTCGAGCTGGCGCCGGACGTCAGCTTCGACGAAGCGCAGGGCAAGACGGGCGTCAAGCTGCTTCAATAACAGTAGCTGCTCGCGCAAGCAGGTAAAGGGCTAGCAGCCGACTTAACACATCCGGACGCGAAGGGCGCGAAGATCACGCGAAGGACGCGAAAGAGAAATTTTGGTTTCTTTCGCGTTTTTCGCGCACTTTTCGCGTTCTTCGCGTCCGGTTTTCATTTTCCAAGCACGAAAGGACCACCACATGTCACTGAAAGGCAAGACCGCCCTCGTCACCGGCTCGACCAGCGGCATCGGCCTGGGCATCGCCATCGAACTGGCCAGGCAGGGCGCCCACATCGTGATGAATGGCTTTGGCGACGTGGATGCGCCGCGCCGGCAGATCGAGGCCTGCGGCGTGCAGACCGCCTACCACGGCGCCGACATGAGCAAGCCGGCCGAGATCGAGGCCATGATGGCCTTCGCGGCCGAGAAGTTCGGCGGCGTTGACATCCTGGTCAACAACGCCGGCATCCAGCACGTCTCGCCGATCGAGAGCTTCCCCACCGAGCGCTGGGACGCCATCATCGCCATCAACCTGTCGTCGGCGTTCCACACCACGCGGCTGGCGATCCCGCACATGAAGCAGAAGAACTGGGGCCGCATCATCAACATCGCCTCGGTGCACGGGCTGGTGGCGTCGCGCGACAAGTCGGCCTACGTGGCGGCCAAGCACGGCATCGTCGGCCTGACCAAGGTCACCGCGCTGGAGCTGGCCACCACCGGCGTCACCGCCAACGCCATCTGCCCCGGCTGGGTGCTGACGCCGCTGGTGCAAAAGCAGATCGACGCGCGCGCCGCGGCCGAGAAGATCAGCACCGAGCAGGCCACGCGCGAGCTGCTGGGCGAGAAGGAGCCCTCGCTGCAGTTCACCACGCCCGAGCAGCTGGGCGCCATGGCGGTGTTCTTCTGCTCGGCGGCGGCGGCCAACGTGCGCGGCCAGGCCTGGGCCAACGACGGCGGCTGGACGGCGCAGTAAGCGCTGACGGCCAGCCACCCACCGGAGACCGCGGGCCATGGGCACCACGCACGTCATGCACCGACACCTGCGCCACACGCCACCAGTCGCCGTGCGCGGCCAGGGTGTGTGGCTGGAGGACGCCGCCGGGCGCCGCTACATCGACGCCTCGGGCGGCGCCGCCGTGTCCTGCCTGGGGCACGGTCACCCGGACGTGCTGGCCGCCATGCACCGGCAGATCGACCAGCTGGCCTACGCCCACACCAGCTTCTTCACCACCGAGGTGGCCGAGCAGCTGGCCGACCAGCTGATCCGCACCGCGCCGGCGGGCATGAGCCACGCCTACTTCGTCAGCGGCGGCTCGGAGGCGGTGGAGGCGGCGCTGAAGATGGCCCGCCAGTACTACCTGGAGATCGGCCAGCCCGAGCGCAGCCACTTCATCGCCAGGCGCCAGAGCTACCACGGCAACACCCTGGGCGCGCTGGCGGTGGGCGGCAACGAGTGGCGGCGGCGCCAGTTCGCCCCGCTGCTGGTCGACGTCACCCACGTGTCGCCCTGCTATCCCTACCGCGACCAGCGCGAAGGCGAAACGCCCGAGCAGTATGGCCAGCGCCTGGCGCGCGAGCTGGACGAGACGATCCGCCGCGTCGGCCCCGGCAAGGTGCTGGCCTTCGTGGCCGAGACCGTGGGCGGCGCCACCGCCGGCGTGCTGGTGCCGGTGCCGGGCTACTTCAAGGCGGTGCGCGAGGTGTGCGACCGCCACGGCGTGCTGCTGATCCTGGACGAGGTGATGTGCGGCATGGGCCGCACCGGCACCCTGCACGCCTGCGAGCAGGAGGGCGTGGTGCCCGACCTGATGACCATCGCCAAGGGCCTGGGCGGCGGCTACCAGCCGATCGGCGCGGTGCTGGCGCAAGGCCAGCTGGTCGAGGCCATGTCGGCCGGCAGCGGCTTCTTCCAGCACGGCCACACCTACCTGGGCCACGCCGTGGCCTGCGCCGCCGCGCTGGCGGTGCAGCAGGTCATCGAGCGCGATGGTTTGCTGCAAAAAGTGCAGCGTGGCGCGCAGGTCCTGCAAGCGCTGCTGGCTGAAAAGTTCGCCAAACACCCGCATGTGGGCGAGCTGCGCGGACGTGGCTACTTCTGGGGCGTCGAGCTGGTGGCCGAGCGCGCCGGCAAAACCCCGTTCGACCCCGCGCGGCGCCTGCACGCGCGCGTCAAGAGCGAGGCTTTTGCACGCGGATTGCTGGTTTATCCCATGGGCGGCACGGTCGATGGGCGCTATGGTGACCACATCCTGCTGGCGCCGCCGTTCATCGTCACCGATGACGAGCTGGCGCTGATCGTCGAGCGGCTGGCCGAGGCCGTCGACGCGGCGATCGCGCAGGGCTGAGCCATCACCCGTCATTCACAGGAGACCTTGTCGCATGCGCCTTCGCCCCGTTCTCAAGACCCTGGCCGCCGTGGCCGCGCTGTCCACCGCCGCGCTGGCCGCGCCGGTGTCGGCACAGCAGAAGTTCGTCACCATCGGCACCGGCGGTGTCACCGGCGTGTACTACGCGGCCGGCGGCGCCATCTGCCGGCTGGTCAACAAGGACCGCGCCAAGCATGGCATCCGCTGTTCGGTCGAGTCCACCGGCGGCTCGGTGTTCAACGTCAACACCATCAAGGCCGGTGAGCTGGACCTGGGCTTTGCCCAGTCCGACGTGCAGTACAACGCCGTCAAGGGCCTGAGCCAGTTCAAGGACGGCGGCGCCGTGGCCGACCTGCGCGCCGTGTTCGCCGTCCACCCCGAGCCGTTCACCGTGGTGGCCCGCAAGGAGGCCAACATCGGCAAGTTCGAGGACTTCAAGGGCAAGCGCTTCAACGTCGGCAACCCCGGCTCGGGCACGCGCGCCTCGATGGAGGAGCTGCTGACCGCCATGGGCTGGAAGCTGTCCGATTTCTCGCTGGCCTCCGAGCTGAAGGCCGACGAGCACGGCCCGGCCCTGTGCGACGGCAAGATCGACGGCTTCTTCTACGGCGTCGGCCACCCCAGCGCCAACATCCAGGACCCGACCACCAGCTGCGGCGCCAAGCTGGTGTCGCTCACCGGGCCGGTGGTCGACAAGCTGGTGGCCGACAAGCCGTACTACGCCAAGGTCAGCATCCCGGCCGGCCTGTACCCCAACAACCCGCAGGCCACCCCGACCTACGGCGTGCTGGCCACCGTGGTGGCCTCGGTCAAGACGCCGGCCGACACCATCTACGCCGTCACCAAGGCGGTGTTCGACAACTTCGACGAGTTCAAGAAGCTGCACCCGGCGCTGGCCCACCTCAAGCCCGAGGACATGGTCAAGAACGGCCTGAGCGCGCCGCTGCACGACGGCGCCGCGCGCTACTACAAGGAAAAGGGCTGGATCAAGTAAGCCCCATGCGTCGGCTGGCGCCCCTCGGTGCCAGAGCGTGACCCCAGGGCGAAGGCGACTTCGCCCTTTTTTGATGGGCCCATCGTTCAGGGCGTTTCCGGCCTCCGGCGCTTTTAGGTAGAGCGCGAGCAGCTACAAAATCATAGTCAATCGAGCGGACGTCATGGCCACCGACATCGAGAAAGCACCCGAGGCGCTGCAGCAACTGGTCGCCGAAACCGACACCGGCGGGCGCAAGCCCGGCGGCTTCACGGCGCGGCTGATCTTTGGCCTGGCGCTGGCCTGGGCGCTGTTCCAGTTCTGGTATGCGTCGCCGCTGCCCTTCGTGCTGGGCTTGGGCATCCTCAACGACACCGAGGCGCGCGCCATCCACCTGGCGTTCTCGCTGGCGCTGGCCTTTCTGGCCTGGCCGGCCTTCAGCAGTTCGCCGCGCCGCCACGTGCCGCTGCTCGACTGGGTGCTGGCCATCGCCGGGGCCTTTGCCGGCGCCTACCTGATGCTGTTCTACCGCGAGCTGGCCACGCGGCCGGGGCAGCCCAACACCATGGACATCGTCACCGCCAGCGCCGGCCTGCTGCTGCTGCTGGAGGCCACGCGCCGCGCCGTCGGCTGGCCGATGGCGGCGCTGGCGACGCTGTTTCTGGCCTACTGCGTGGCCGGCCCCTGGATGCCCGAGGTGCTGGCGCACAAGGGCGCGTCGCTATCGCGCCTGCTGTCGCACATGTGGCTGACCACCGAAGGCGTGTACGGCATCGCGCTGGGCGTGTCGGCCAGCACCATCTTCATCTACGTGCTGTTCGGCGCATTGCTGGACCGCGCCGGCGGCGGCAACTACATGATGCAGGTCAGCTTTGCCGCCCTGGGCCACCTGCGCGGCGGCCCGGCCAAGGTGGCGGTGGTGTCGTCGGCGCTCAACGGCATGATCTCCGGCTCGTCGGTGTCCAACGTGGTGTCGGGCGGCATCTTCACCATCCCGATGATGAAGAAGGCGGGCTACGGCGGCGTCAAGGCCGGCGCCATCGAGACCATGAGCTCGGTCAATGGCCAGATCATGCCGCCGGTGATGGGCGCGGCCGCCTTCCTGATGGTCGAGTACGTCGGCATCCCGTATTCCGACGTGGTGCGGCACGCCTTTGTGCCGGCCTCGCTGTCCTATCTGGGGCTGCTCTACATCGTGCACCTGGAGGCGCTCAAGCTGGGCATCCAGCCGGCCGTGGGCGGCGTGGCGCGGCCCTGGCGCGACCGGCTGATGCGCACGCTGATCGGCACCAGCGGCTCGCTGGCGCTGGTGGGCGCGCTGTACTACCTGTTGCAGTTCTTCAAGAGCGCGCTGGGCGCCGCAGCGCCCTGGGCGGTGGGCGGCGCGCTGCTGGCCTTGTACCTGGTGGCGCTGCGCCAGGCCGCCGTCAGCCCCGACCTGCCGGAGGACATCGACGTGCATAACCCGCAGCGGCTGGAAACCTGGCCCACGGTGCGCGCCGGCCTGCATTACCTGATCCCCATCGGCGTGCTGATCTGGTGCCTGATGGTGGAGGAGATGTCGCCCGCGCTGTCGGCGTTCTGGGCCTGCGCCACCCTGATCGTGCTTATGCTGACCCAGCGGCCGCTGCTGGACGGGCTGCGCGGCGTGCGCACGCCCGGCGCCTGGCGCGAGGGCGGGCACGCCGTGGTGCACGGCTTCCATGACGGCGCGCGCA
>MKTG01000010.1:33063-48114 GCA_001897615.1 Burkholderiales bacterium 68-10 | reverse complement strand
CGCTCACCGGGCTGGGCCTGCGCATGACCGAGTTCGTGGAATTCGTCTCGCAGGGCAGCGTGATCGCCATGCTGCTGTTCATCGCCTTCGTCTGCCTGGTGCTGGGCATGGGCGTGCCCACCACCGCCAACTACGTGCTGGTGGCCACGCTGATGGCGCCGGTGGTGGTCGAGCTGGGCGCGCAGGCGGGGCTGGTGATCCCGCTCATCGCGGTGCACCTGTTCGTCTTCTACTACGGCATCATGGGCGACATCACGCCGCCGGTGGGGCTGGCCACCTTCGCGGCGGCGGCGATCTCGGGCGAAGACGCCATCCAGACCGGCATCCAGGGATCGCTGTACGCGCTGCGTACCGTGATCCTGCCCTTCATCTGGATCTTCAACCCGCAGCTGCTGCTGATCGACGTGCACGGCTGGGGCGAGCTGCTGCTGGTGGTGTCGGCCTGCACCCTGGCCATGCTGGGTTTTGCGGCACTGACCATGAACTGGCTGCGCATCCGCATGCGCTGGTGGGAATTCGGCCTGCTGGCGCTGGCGGTGGTGATGCTGTTTCGCCCGGGTTTCTTCATGGATCGGCTGGCGCCCGAATACGCCCGCGCGCCCGCCGCGCAGGTGTACGAACTGGCGCGCGCGCTGCCCGACAAAGGCACGCTGGTGCTGGTCATCCAGGGCACCACGCTGGAGGGCGAGGCGGTCGAAAAGACCGTGGCCGTGCAGCTGGGCGACCAAGGCAAGGACGGCCGCGCGCGCCTGGCCGACGCCGGCCTGACGCTGATGTCCCTGGGCGACGCGGTGCAGGTCGGCGCGGTGCGCTTCGGCTCGCAGGCGCGCAAGTCGGGCTTCGAGCAGGGCTGGGACATCGCCTACGTGCAGGTGCCCACCGACCGGCCCAGCAAGAACTGGTTCCTGCTGCCCGGCATGCTGCTGATGGCCCTGGTCTGGGCCCTGCAGGGGCGGCGCATGCGGGCCCTGACGGCCGCCGTGCCGGCCTGACGCGGCGCTACGGACGCGCCCACGGCGCCCACAGGCCCCACTCGGGGCCGGGCGCAGCCTCGATGCGCAAGGGGGCGCCGCTGGCGGGGTGATCCAGCACCAGCGCCTGCGCATGCAGCCACAGCCGCTGCGTGCCCAGCAGCGCGGCCAGCGCCCGGTTCAGCACCCCCTTGCCGTGCGTGGCGTCGCCGATGATGGGATGCGCCATGTGCTTGCAGTGGCGGCGCAGCTGGTGGCGGCGGCCGGTGACGGGTTCCAGTTCAAGTCGGGCGCAGCGGGTGTCATCGAACCCGCGATCGGGCAGCGGCAGCGCCAGGCGCTGCAGCGTGCGAAAGCGCGTCATGGCCGGCTGGCATTCGATGCCGCGCGCGCTGCGCGCGTCGTCCGGCAGGCGCGCCAGCGGGTGGTCGACCAGGCCTTCGTCCGGCGGCCAGCCGCGCACCATGGCGACGTAGGTCTTGCGCACGGCGTCGCCCGTCCAGGCCTGCGCCAGCGCAGCGGCGGTGGCGGCATCGAGCGCGAACAGCAGCACGCCGCTGGTGCCCTTGTCCAGGCGGTGCGCCGGCCACACCGGGCGGCCGATCTGCTCGCGCAGCAGCTGCACGGCAAAGCGCGTTTCGCCGGCGTCCAGCCCCGTGCGGTGCACCAGCAGGCCCGCGGGCTTGTCGATGGCGACGAGCTGTGCGTCCTGGTACAAAATCGGCAGCATGCTGTTTCTATTGTCTCCCGCCAAGGCGCTCGACTACGACACGCCGCTGCCCGCCGGCGTGCCCCACACCCCGCCGCTGTTCGTGCCCGAATCCGCGGCTTTGATCGAGGTGCTGCGCCGGCAGTCGCCGGCCCAGATCGCCTCGCTGATGAAGCTCAGCGATGCGCTGGCCAGCCTGAACGTGGCGCGCTACGAAGCCTGGAGTCCGCGCGCTACCGCCCGCAATGCCCGGCAGGCGGTGCTGGCCTTCAACGGCGACGTGTACGAGGGCCTGCAGGCGCGCACGCTGACGGCTGCCGACCTGGACTGGCTGCAGCAGCACCTGTGCATTCTGAGCGGCCTGTACGGCGTGCTGCGCCCGCTGGACTGGATGCAGCCCTACCGGCTGGAGATGGGCACGGCGCTGGCCACCGAGCGCGGCCCCAACCTGTACCGGTTCTGGGGCCCGCGCATCGCCGACTACCTGAACCAGCGGCTGGCCGGCCAGAAGACGCCCATCGTCGTCAACCTGGCTTCGCAGGAGTACTTCAAGGCGGTGGATCGCAAGGTGCTGCAGGCGCGCGTGATCGACTGCGTGTTCGAGGACTACAAGGGCGGCGGCTACAAGATCATCAGCTTTCACGCCAAGCGCGCCCGCGGGCTGATGATGCGCTACGCGGCGCAGCACCGGATCAGCTCGCCGCAGAAGCTGCAGGGCTTCGATCTGGAGGGCTACGCCTTCGCCCCGGCGGCGTCCGAACCGGATCGCCTGGTGTTCCGCCGTAAGACCTGAGGTTGCGCCATGTCCCAAGCCATCACTCCCGAGCTGCGCCAGTGGATCGTCGAACAGGCCCAGGCCGGCCACAGCGCCGAGTCCGTGTTGCGGTCGATGAAAGCCGCGGGCTGGGACGAGGACGTGGCCATCCAGGCCATGGAAGACACGCTGCGCGGCCACCTGAACGATCAGGCGCTGGCGCAGGGCCTGCCGCCGGCCGTGCCGGTGCCCGAACCCGACGTGGCCGACTCACCCCTGTACCTGGACGGTGGCGACCGCCAAGTGGCGGTGCTGGGCACGTTGGCGCTGCCGCGCGTGGTGATCCTGGGCGGTCTGCTGTCGGACGAGGAGTGCGACGCCCTGATCGCCGCCGCTCGTCCGCGCCTGAGCCGCTCGCTCACGGTGGCCACCCAGACCGGCGGCTCCGAAGTCAACGCCGATCGCACCAGCCAGGGCATGTTCTTCCAGCGCGGCGAAAGCGAGCTGGTGGCGCGCATCGAGGCGCGCATCGCCCGCCTGATCCGCTGGCCGGTGGAAAACGGCGAAGGCATCCAGGTGCTGCACTACGTGCCAGGTACCGAATACAAGCCGCATTACGACTACTTCGACCCCAAGGAGCCCGGCTCCGCCACCATCCTCAGGCGCGGCGGCCAGCGCGTCGGCACGGTGGTGATGTACCTGAGCGAGCCGCAAAAAGGCGGCGGCACCAGCTTTCCGGACGTGTTCTTCGAGGTCGCCCCCAAGCGTGGCAACGCGGTGTTCTTCAGCTACGAGCGCCCGCACCCATCGACCAAGACGCTGCACGGCGGCTCGCCCGTCATCGCGGGCGAGAAGTGGATCGCCACCAAATGGCTGCGCGAGCGCGAGTTCAAATGACCGGTCCTACATGAAACACGGCGTTTGCGACCGATTGGCGTGCGCCAGCAGCTATGCAAATTGAAGCAAACGGTATCCGTCTGGAGGTCGAGGATTCGGGCGGCGACGGCCCCGTGGTGCTGCTGCTCATGGGTCTGGGCGGGCAGTTGATCCACTGGCCGGCGGCCTTCGTGCAGGGCCTGGTCGACGCCGGCTGGCGCGTGCTGCGCCTGGACAACCGCGACGCCGGCCTGTCGACCCATTTCACCAACCGGGGCGCGCCGCCCATCCCCTGGGTGGCGGCGCAGGCCTGGCTGGGCCGGCAGCCGCGGGTGCCCTACACGCTGGCCGACATGGCGCGCGACGCGCTCGGCGTGCTGGACGCGCTGGGCGTGGCGCGCGCCCACGTGGTCGGCCTGAGCATGGGCGCCATGATCGCGCAGCGCCTGGCCCTGCTGGCACCCGCGCGCGTGCGCAGCCTGAGTTCCATCAGCGGCTGCAGCGGCGCGCGCGGCCTGATGAAGCCGCAGGCCACCGTGCTGCGCGTGGCCGCCGGCAAGCCGCGCGCGGGGGACGACGCCGCCCTGGCGCAGTACTACCTGGGCTTTCTGCGCGCGATCTCCAGCCACCGCTTTGCCCCCAGCGACGCCGAGCTGCGCGAGGTGCTCGCCCGCACCGCCCTGCGCCATTCGCCACGCGGCGACGCCACCACGCGCCAGCTGGCCGCCATCCTGGCCGACGGCCGCCGCGCGGCCGAGCTGGCGCGCATCCGCTGCCCCACGCTGGTCGTGCACGGCGCCGACGACCCCTGGGTGCCGCCGGCCTGCGCGCACGACACGGCGCGCCGCATTCCGGGGGCGCGGCTGGCGCTGATTCCGGACATGGCGCATGATCTGGCGCCCGTCGGCCACCCCGAGATCGTGCGGCGCGTGCTGGACGTGCTGCTGCCCTTCCTGCAATCCGCGAGCACCCCTTCGTCATGACCCCACCCGCCACCCCGCACGATTCACCGCTGGGCCGCGCCAGCGCTTACGTCGACCAGTACGACCCGGCGCTGCTGTTTCCCATCGCGCGCGCGCCGCAGCGCCAGCAGATCGGCATCCACGGCCAGCCGCGCTTCTTCGGCGCCGACTGGTGGACGGCCTACGAGCTGTCGTGGCTGAACGCGCGCGGCAAGCCGCAAGTGGCCATGGCCCACGTCATGGTGCCGTGCGACAGCAGCCACATCATCGAGAGCAAGTCCTTCAAGCTGTATCTGAACAGTTTCAACGGCACGCGCATCGACAGCGCCGACGAGGTGGCGCGGCGCCTGCGCGAGGACGTCAGCGCCGCCATCTGGAGGGGCGGGCCGGTGCAGGCCTCGGCCGGCGTGCGGCTGATCGCGCCCGACGACTTCGACCGCCAGGTGGTGCACGAGCTCGACGGCCTGAACCTCGACCGCCTGGACATCGACTGCGAGGCCTGGGAGCACCCGGCGCCCGACTTGCTGAGCGCCGCCTTCGACGAGCAGCCGGTGGAGGAGACGCTGAGCAGCCGCCTGCTCAAGAGCAACTGCCCGGTCACCGGCCAGCCCGACTGGGGCAGCGTGCAGATCCGCTACGCCGGCCCGCAGATCGACCAGGCCGGGCTGCTGCGCTCCCTCATCAGCTTTCGCCGCCACAACGACTTCCACGAGCACTGCGTGGAGCGCATGTTCACCGATATCTGGGAGCGCTGCCGGCCCGCCCGGCTGAGCGTGTACGCCCGCTACACGCGCCGCGGCGGGCTGGACATCAACCCCTGGCGCACCAGCCACCCGGGTCCGCTGCCGGCCAACGTGCGCACGGCGCGGCAGTAGCGATCAATCGCGCTCGGTGAACGGCGTCAGCTCGGCCAGCGGCGGGAACTGGCCGGCGCGCTGCTGCTTCATCGCCGTCACGGCCTCGCGCACGTGGGCGTTGCTCCAGATCGCCGCCTGCACCCAGCCCATCTGGCGCAGGCTGTCCTCGACCGAGTGCTCGCGCGCGTAGTGGATGACCTGCTTGCTGCCCCAGATGGCCACCGGCGGCTTGGCGGCGATCTCGCGCGCGCACTGCAGGGCGGCGGCCAGGCAGGCCTCGGGCGTGTCGAACACCTCGTTGACCAGGCCGACCTCGCGCGCACGCGCCGCAGGCATGCGGCGGCCGGTATAGGCCAGTTCCTTGACCACGGCCAGCTGCACCAGCTTGGGCAGGCGCTGCAGGGTGCCGACGTCGGCCACCATGCCGATGTTGATCTCCTGCACGCAGAAGAAGGCGTCCTGCGTGGCGTAACGAATGCAGGCGGCGGTGACCATGTCCACCGCGCCGCCCACGCAGCCGCCCTGGATGGCAACCACCACCGGAATGCGCAGCGTCTCCAGCCGGGTGAAGGTGGCCTGCAGCGCGGCCAGCAGGTCGGCGATGGCGGCGCGCCCCTCGGGGCTGGCGTCGTCCATCTGGATGGCGCCGCCAAACACCTCCAGCGCCATGCCGGCGGAGAAATGCTTGCCGGTGCTGGAGACCAGCAGCACGCGCGCCTGGCCGCCCTGGTGCAGCTGCTCGAGCACCTGATCGAGCTCGTGCCAGAACGCGGGCCCCATGGTGTTCATCGCCTCGGGGCGGCTGAGCACCAAGTGGGCGATGTGGTCGGAAATGGAAAGCTGGAAGCAGGTCAGGTCAGCGGTGTTCATGCCCGCACTGTAGTGGAGGCCAGCACCGCCAGCCAGTCGCAGCGGAGACGGCCGGCCGCATGGGCCCGCGCACGCCAGCCCACGTAGAGCGCCGGTGTCCACATGCCCAGCAGGCACAGCGGCCAGGCCCACAGCACCTCGTCGAACAGCAGCACCGGCAGCCAGCCGATCCAGCCCATCATCCACAAGGTCAGCACGACGTCGAAGCTGTGGTATTCCAGCGGGTGGCTCGGCTTGTGGGCCACCAGCCAGCGCTTGATGCGCTGCAACTCGTTCAGGCACCACGCGGTCAGCATGTTCGTCTCCTGTCGTTGTCACGTCAGGAAACTGTAAGGTGTTGCCCGGGGCAGGTCAAACCGGGCCCGTCAATACCGGCACGGGGTGTGCCAGAATGCTCACTTTTCAGGAGCTGCTGGCGCTTGCTGAAAAAGCGGTAGATCGTGATTTGACACTTGATCCGGCGCGGCGGGCTGACCGTCCAGCCGCACCAGCGAGCCCACCCGCACGCCCAGCAGGCGCAGCCGGCGCGACAGATCGACACGCTTGAGGCACTGGCCCGCCACCTGGCGGATGCGGCGCGCGTCCTGCGTCGGCTCGGCCACCGTCTGGTCGCGCGTGGCGATGCGAAAGTCGTCAAAGCGCAGCTTGATGCCGATGGTCTTGCCGGCGTAGCCCTTGCGCTGCAGGTCGGCCGCCACCGCCTCGGCCAGCCAGGTGAAGACGGCGCCCAGCTCGGCCCGGTCGTGCACCGCGTGCAGGTCGCGCTCGAAGGTGGTTTCGCGGCTCAGGCTGACCGGTTCGCTCTCGGTGACGACCGGGCGCTCGTCGCGGCCCCAGGCGGCGTCGTGCAGCCAGGCGCCGTGGCTGTTGCCGAACTGCGCGATCAGCCAGGCGCGCTCGCGCGCCGCCAGCTCGCCGATGGTGTGGATGCCATGGCCCTGCAGGCGCGCGTCGGTCTTGGGCCCGATGCCGTTGATCTTGCGGCAGGGCAGGGGCCAGATCAGCGTCTGCACGTCGGCTTCATGCACGACGCTGATGCCGTTCGGCTTGTTGAACTCGCTGGCCATCTTGGCCAGCAGCTTGTTGGGCGCCACGCCGATCGAGCAGCTCAGGCCCGTCGCGTCGAAGATGCTTTTCTGCAGCAGCCGCGCCAGCACGCGCCCGCCTTCGCGCTGGCCGCCCGGCACCTGGGTGAAGTCGATGTAGACCTCGTCGATGCCGCGGTCCTCCATCACCGGCGCGATGTCCAGAATCACACGCTTGAAGGCGCGCGAGCAGCGCCGGTACTCGTCGAAGTCGGCCGGCAGCAGGATGGCCCGCGGGCACAGGCGCGCGGCCTTCATCAGCCCCATGGCCGAGCCGATGCCGAACTGGCGCGCGGCGTAGCTGGCGGTGGTGATCACGCCGCGGCCCACGTAGTCGCGCAGCAGCGGAAAGAAGTCCACCGGGATGTCGGCCAGATCGGCCGCCGTCCAGACGCGCTCGGGGCGCTGCTGGTTGAGCCGCGCGATCAGCTCGTCCTCGCGCCGCCGCCCGCCGCCGATGACCATCGGCAGGCCCCGCAGCTGCGGGTAGCGCAGCCATTCGACCGACGCGTAGAACGCGTCCATGTCGAGGTGGGCGATGCGGCGGACAGGGGCGGTGGTCAAGGCCCCTTGAGTGTAGGTTCTCAGGCGTCGCGAGCTGCCAGCACGGTGCCGCGACACTCGCCAAAGCCGATGCGCGCGGCACCTGGCCTCTCGCACCAGCCGCGCAGGATGATGGTGTCGCCGTCTTCCAGCCAGGTGCGGGTTTCGCCATTGGGCAGCGCAATCGGGTTCTTGCCGCCGGTGGTCAGCTCGATCAGCGCGCAGGCCTGGTCCAGCGTGGGGCCCGACAGCGTGCCGGTGCCCAGCAGGTCGCCCGGCTGCAGGTTGCAGCCGTTCACGGTGTGGTGCGCCACCATCTGCGCCGCGCTCCAGTAGGCGTGGCGGTAGTTGGTGTGGGTGAAGCGGGCCGGCGGGCTGCCGGCGGCGCGCATCCTGGGGGTCTCGATCAGCGCCTCCAGCTCGATGTCCAGCCCGCCGGCCGCGCTGTGAGCGCTGCTGGCCAGGTAGGGCAGCGGCTGCGGGTCGTCGGCCGGGCGCGTGAACGGCACGCGAAACGGCGCCAGCGCCTCCATCGTCACCACCCAGGGCGAGACCGTGGAGGCGAAATTCTTGGACAGGAAGGGGCCCAGCGGCTGGTATTCCCAGGGCTGGATGTCGCGCGCCGACCAGTCGTTGAACAGCACCAGGCCGAACACGTGCGATTCGGCGTCGTCGATGCCGATGGGGGCGCCAAGGGCGTTGGGCTGGCCGATCAACACGCCCATCTCCAGCTCGATGTCCAGGCGCGCGCTGGGCTTGAGGCTGGGCGCGTCGGCGTCGGGCGGCTTGACCTGGCCGCGCGGACGGTGGAAGGCCTGGCCCGACACGCCGATGGACGAGGAGCGGCCGTGGTAGCCGATCGGCACCCACTTGTAGTTGGGCAGCAGGGGGTTGTCGGGGCGGAACTGCTTGCCGATGTTGGTGGCGTGGTGCACCGAGGTGTAGAAGTCGGTGTAGTCGCCGATGCGGCAGGGCAGGCTGTATTCGGCCTCGGCCTGGGGCACCAGGCAGGGCTGCAACGCGGCCTGCCGCGACGAACCGGCCTGCAATGCTTGTGATAGCGCCTTGCGCAGGCTGGATGCCGCCTTGGGGCCCATGGACATCAGATGATTGAGCGTCGGCTCGGCCGCCGCCTGGGCTGCGGCCAGCGCGTCGCCGCCGAAGAAGCCGGCCTGCACGGCGGCGGCCACGTCCACCACCTGGTCGCCGATCGCCACGCCGCCGCGCCAGGCCTCGCTGCTGCCCTTGCGCCGGAAGATCGCCAGCGGCAGGTTCTGGATCGGGAAGTCGGTGCGGCCGTCGTTGGCCGATTCGACCCAGCTGCGCAGGCCGGGGTCGTGCGTTTCGTTCAGTGCGGACATGGGGGCTCCTGGAAGGTGGGCCGGCGCGCCAAGGCGCGCCCGGGGGGTCGGGGGAGGATAGCGCAGCGCCGCCGGGGGCGGCGCGCGGCGTTCACAAATCCTGCAAGGCCGCCTGGATGTGTCGCTGCACCGCGTCGGCATCGCCCAGCGCGTGGGCGTTCAGCAGCGCCAGCTTGACCAGCAGCAGCTCGGTCCGCTCGGGGCCGGCCTGGTCGATGGCCTGGGCCAGCGCGTCGTACACGGCCTCCAGGCCGGGCAGTTTCAGGGTCGGTGTGGACATCTGGGGTCTCCTTATCGGGGCAGGGCCTGGTCGAGGGCGGCTTGCAGGCGCGTGGCGTCCAGCGTGAGCCAGCGCGCGCACACGTGCTGGTCGGGGCGCAGCAGGTAGGCCGCGCCGCTGGCGCGCACGCCGTAGCGCTGGCGCAGGTGGCCGTCGGCGTCGGCCAGGGTCTGCTCGGCGCCCTGCACCGGCGCGCGGGCGCCGATGGCCGTCACGCGCAGCGCCACGCCGCGCGCGCGCACGGCCGCCACCACGTCCTGCAGCGGTTGCGGCACGGCAGCGGCCTCGGTGAAGTACAGCAGCTCGAAGCCGCCGCCCAGGTGATCGAGCAGGAAGTCGTCGGCCCCCAGCCGCACGTTCCGCGGTGGCGCGCCGTGGCCGGGGCCGGCCGTGAACAGCGCGTTGTCGTCGCCCGGGCTGTTGAGCATCGAGCGCGTGTATTCGTGCGGGCGCGAGGTGCGCCAGTGATACAGCGGGCGCACGAAGTCCTGCGTGAGCGACAGCGACAGCACGGCGTCGCGCAGCAGGCGAAAGCCGCGCGAGGGCGGCGCCATGAAGCGGGTGCTCTTGCCGGCCTCGTCGATGATCTCGCGCGCCGCGCCCACGCGCTCGGCGCTGTAGTTGGCCAGCAGCGCCTGGCCCGCCAGGCCCTTGACGACGAAGGCCAGCTGCCAGCCCAGTGCCTGCGCGTCCTGAAAGCCGGTGTTGGCGCCGCGCACGCCGAAGATCGGCAGCAGGTGCGCCGCGTCGCCGGTGAACAGCACGCGCCCGTGGCGGTAGTCGGGCAGGGTCAGCGCGCGCGCCGAGTAGACCGAGCACCAGTCCATCTCCCAGGGCGTGCCGGCGTGGCCGATCATGGCCAACTGGGCGTCGATGCGTGCCTTCAGCGACTCGGGGCGCAGCGCCTCGTCGGGCTCCTCGCCCGGCGGCAGCTGGTAGTCCACGCGCCAGATGCCGTGCGGCTCGCGGTGCATCAGGATGGTGTTGCCGGGGTTCCACACCGGATCGAAGAAGGCCAGCCGCTCGGTGGGCAGCGGCAGGTCGATGCGGATGTCGGCGATGACGAAGCGGCCTTCGTAGGACGCGCCCTCCAGCTTCAGGCCGAGCTGCTCGCGGATGCCCGAACGCCCGCCGTCGGCGGCCACCAGCCAATCGGCCTCCAGCGTGTATTCGCCTTCGGGCGTGTCGAGCGTGGCGCGGACGTGGTCGGCCCGCGGCTCGATGCGCACCAGCTTGTTGCCCCAGCGCAGGTCGATCAGCGGCTGCGCCGCACAGGCGTCCAGCAGGTATTCCTCCAGGTACTGCTGCTGGATGTTCAGCATGGGGAAAAAGCGGTCGTCGGCGTCGTGTGGCGCCTCCATGCGGAACACCGTGCGGCCCTGGTAGATCGAGTTGCCGAAGCGCCAGGGCAGGCCGTTCTCGCTCATGCGCCGGTCGACGCCGACCTGCTGCAGGATCTCCATCGAGCGGCGCGTGAACACGATGGCCCGGCTGCCCTGCGACACCTGCAGCTCGGCGGTGACCAGCACGCTGGGCACGCCGTGGCGTGCCAGCTCCAGCGCCGTCACCATGCCGGCTGGCCCGGCGCCGGCGATCAGCACCGGGTGGCGCGGCTGCGGCCCGTGGCGCGACGGCAGCCAGGGCGCGTGGACCCGGTAGTCGTAGTAGATCGAAGGGCGCGGCGTGGTGGTGGGCTGGTGCATGAAGTCTCCGGAAGGCGCTCGCTCGGCGCGTGTGCAAGGGAACCTCTGCACAAGCTCCTGCGCCGCAGGCACCTGCGGTCTCGGGCGGTCCGCGGCGTTGCAAATCCTCGCGATGGCTGCGGCCATCGCTGCGGTTCGCGCCTTGCATCCCATCCCGATCCGCAGCGCCTGCTTGCCGCGAGAGCTTGTGCAGAGGTTCCCAAGGATGCGCTATTATTCACGTAATTGGTTGCGCGCGCAACCAATACCACTATTTCAACGAGACATGGCCATGGCCGATTCCCCTTCCTCGCGCCGCGCGGCCGGCCGCCGCAAGGCGCCGGCGCTGGGCGACAGCTTCACGCACCGGCTGCACACGCTGGGCAAGCTGACCGATCGCGTCACCCAGGCAGCCTACCTGGACGAGACCGCCCTGCCGCTGGGCGAGGGCCGCTGCCTGGCGGCCATCGGCGCCTTCGCGCCGCTGTCGGTCAAGGACCTGGCGCACCGGGCCAACGTGGACAAGGGCCAGGCCAGCCGTGCCGCCCAGTCGCTGGTGGACAAGGGCCTGGTGGTCAAGACGCCCAGCGCCGCCGACGCGCGCGGGGTGGAGCTGGCTTTCACGCCAGCGGGCGAGCAGCTGTGGCGTCGGCTGATGCGGGTGATCGAGCGGCGCAACGCCGAGATCGTGGCCTGTCTGTCGCCGGCCGAGCAGGCGCAACTCGACGGGCTGCTCGGGCGCCTGGTCGCGCACGCGCGCACGCTGGCCGAGCGGCGTGACGATGCGCTGGCGTGAGCGGCGGCACCAGGGGGCGGCCAGCAGAGTTTGCGGTTCGATGCGATAATCGAAGGCTGTCGTGGGCTGGCGCGCAGCGCCCGTCCACGCTGAAAGAGCAGACCGCATCTTCCTTCTTGCTTGCGGCCGCCCCGTGTTTTTCGGCGGCCTGCATCCCTCGCCACGATCGCCCCGACGGGGCCGTGGCATCCGAAGGCCGGGCACCCCAGGGTGACGGACTTTCGCGCTGTCGGATGGTGGGTGTCGATTCATGAACCCGGCGCGCCCAGGCGCGCCACCATCCGACACGCGCGGCGCGCACAGCGCCGCGGCGTGCGAGAAAGCCTTTGCACCATGGCCTCGTTCGAGGAAAACACCCCGTTGGCGCTTGACAGTCAAGCGCCGGAAGCTATTGAAACCGTAGCGACCCAGAATCCGTTCCAGGCCCTCGGCCTGGCCCCCGAGCTGCTCGCCGCCGTCACCGAGCTGGGCTACACCGAGCCCACCGCCGTGCAGCAGCAGGCCATTCCGCTGGCGCTGGCGGCGCACCCGGAAGGCGCCAACGACCTGATGGTCAGCAGCCAGACCGGCAGCGGCAAGACCGCCGCCTTCCTGCTGCCCGTGCTGCACACCCTGCTGGCCATGCAGCGCGACGCCGAGGCGCGCGACAAGGCCGCCTGGGACGCCCAGGTGGCCGAGGCCCAGGCGCGCGGCGAGTCGCCGCCCAGGAAGCCGCGCCGCAAGAACCCGCTCAACCCGCGCCAGTTCAAGCCCGCCGTGCCGGGCGCGCTGGTGCTGTGTCCCACGCGCGAGCTGGCGCAGCAGGTGGCGCGTGACGCCATCGACCTGGTGCGCCACTGCCGCGGCCTGCGCATCGCCAACGTGGTGGGCGGCATGCCCTATGGCCAGCAGATCGCCCAGCTGCAGAACGCCGCCCTGGTGGTGGCCACGCCCGGGCGCCTGCTGGACTTGCACCGCGGCGGCCAGATCGTGCTCGATCAGGTGCGCTTCCTGGTGGTGGACGAGGCCGACCGCATGCTCGACCTTGGCTTTGCCGACGCACTGGCCGAGATCCACCAGCTGACCGCCCAGCGCCAGCAGACCATGATGTTCAGCGCCACCTTCGCGGCGCCGATCCAGCAGCTGGCGATACGCGTCATGCACGACGATGGCGCGCGCGTGCAGAAGGTGCAGGTGGCCACGCCGCAGCAAAGCCACGCCAACATCCGCCAGGAGCTGTACTGGGCCGACAGCCCCGAGCACCGCCGTCGCCTGCTGGACTACTGGCTGCGCGATCCGTCGATCGGCCAGGCCATCGTGTTCGCCTGCACGCAGATCGAATGCGACCAGCTGGCCACCGACCTGCAGCAGGGCGGCTTTGCCGCCGTGGCGCTGCACGGGGCGCTCAGCCAGGCGCTGCGCAACCGCCGCCTGCGCGCACTGCGCGAGGGCCAGGTGCAGATTCTGGTGGCCACCGACGTGGCGGCGCGCGGCATCGACGTGCCCAGCATCACCCACGTCATCAACTACGGCCTGCCGATGAAGGCCGAGGACTACACGCACCGCATCGGCCGCACCGGCCGCGCCGGCCGCGACGGCCTGGCGGTGACGCTGGCCGAGTTCCGCGACCGCCGCCGCCTGGCCGACATCGAGACCTATACGCGCCAGCATTTCCGCCCGCTGGTGGTGGCCGGGCTGGAGCCGACCAAGCACTTCCCACCCGTCACCGAGCCGCGCGCGCCGCGCAAGCCGGCGCCGCGCGATGCCGGCGCCGGGCGCGGCAAGGGGCCGCGTGGTGCCAGCCGTCCCCATCGGGATCATCAGGGTGATTTCAGCCCTGCCGCCCGACTGGCGGGCGCGGGCAGCTATCAAAAGAAAAGCGCCCCGGCTCGACCGGCACGCCCGGCGCCGGCCGCCGGCCGTGGCCGCGCCGGCGCTGCCGCGCGCCCCTACGCACCGGGGCGCGCTGGTCGCTGAGCGATGACGGCACCGGCCGACGTGTCGTCCTGGCGCGTCTCGCCGCTGGCCGGTGCCGACCTGCCGGCGCTGCTGCAGGTGCAGGCGGCCTGCTACGGTGACGCGCTGCTCGAAGGCACCGCGGTCTATGCCCGCCGACTGGCCAGCCCGGCGCACTGCGGGCTGGGCCTGCGCGGCGAGGAAGGTCTGCTGGCCTACCTGGCGGCGTACTGGTCGGTGCGCGGCGCCGTCACACCGCTGCATGGCGACTTCGCGCCCCACGCCGATGCCGACACCTTGTACCTGCACGATCTGGCCGTGCGGCCCGACCACGCCGGACAGGGCCTGGGCCAGCGCCTGCTGGGCGCCGCCTGGCACCAGGCCCGGGTGCGCGGTGTGCGCCACGCGGCGCTGGTGTCGGTGCAGGGCACGCGCGGCTTCTGGCGGCGCCAGGGCTTCGCGCCCGCTGCCGCCCAGCCACCGGCGCTGGCCAGCTATGGCGCCGATGCGCTTTACATGACGCGCACGCTGGACGGTTGAATCGTTTGGTCAGTCGCGCGCGGCCAGCACGCGCCCCGGGTTCATGATGCCCTGCGGGTCCAGCGCCTGCTTGATGGCGCGCATCAGCGTCAGCGCCACCGGCGACTTGTAGCGCGGCAGCAGGTGCGCCTTCAGGCTACCGATGCCGTGCTCGGCGCTGATCGAGCCCTGGTGCCGCGCCACGGCGTCGAACACCAGGGTGTTGACGCGGGCTTCCTGCTGGCGCAGGAACTGGGCCGCATCGCCGCCTTCGGGCGCCTGCACGTTGAAGTGCAGGTTGCCGTCGCCCAGGTGACCGAACACGACCAGCCGCACGCCGGGGATCTCGGCCGTCAGCAGGGCCTCGGTCTCGGCCACGAAGTCGGGCACGCGCGACACCGGCACGGCGATGTCGTGCTTGATGTTCAGTCCTTCCTCGGCCTGCGCCATCGGGATGCTTTCGCGGATGTGCCACAGGCCCCTGGCCTGGGCGATGCTTTCGGCCACCACGGCGTCGGTCACGCAGCCGGCTTGCAGCGCGGTTTCCAGCAGTTGCTCGAACTGGGCGCGCGCGTGCGCCTCGCTCTCCAGGTCGGCGTTGTCCAGCAGCACGCACCAGGGCGTGTCGCGCCACAGCGGCACGCGCATCTGGGGGTAGTGCCGATCCACCAGGCCGAGGGCGAACTGGCCCATCACCTCGAAGCCGGTCAGCCCCGCGCCCAGGTGCCGGTGCGCCAGTCCGAGCAGATCGAGCGCCGCCGCCAGCGAAGGCACGGCCGCCCAGGCGGTCAGCGTGGCGGCGGGGCGCGGGTAGAGCTTCATGGTCGCGGCGGTGATGATGCCCAGCGTGC
>MKTG01000010.1:17585-33052 GCA_001897615.1 Burkholderiales bacterium 68-10 | reverse complement strand
AGGCCCGACAGGCCGTCCCAGACCTCGCCCTGCGCGGTGACCACCTCCAGGCCCAGGCACAGCTCGCGCGTGTTGCCATAGCGCAGCACCTGCGTGCCGCCGGCATTGGCGCCCAGGTTGCCGCCCAGCATGCAGCTGCCTTCGGAGCCCAGGCTGAGCGGGTACAGCAAGCCCGCGTCCTCTGCCGTGGCCTGTAGTTTCTGCAGGATGCAGCCGGCCTCGGCCGTGAGCGTCAGGTTGGCGCGGTCGATGGCGCGCACCGCGTCCATGCGGCCCAGACTCAGCAGCAGCTGGGTGCCGCTGTCGTCCGGCACCGAGCCGACCGACAAGCCGGTGTTGCCACTTTGCGGCACGATGGCTACGCCGCGCGCGGCGCAGGCGCGCACCACGGCGGCGACTTCGGCCGTGCTGCCCGGGCGCACCACGGCCAGCGCGCGGCCCCGCACGCGGCGGCGCCAGTCCTGCTCGTAGGCCGTCAGGTCACCCTCGGTCAGCACATGGGGCGCGCCCACCGTCTGGCGCAGCTGATCCAGAAAAGCGTGGTTGGCGGTCATGATGAGAATGCTCCTGAAACAATAGCTGTTGGCGCACGCTGGACAGGCGATGACGCCAGAAATCAATGAGAATCGCTCGGGCCGGCCGCGGTCGCGCGAGCCGCTCGCTGGCGCAGCCGCACCTGGGCCGCGCAGGCGGCAAACAGCAGCAGCACCAGGGTGACCTCGGCCAGCGCGCAGCGCGCCGACGCGCCCGCGTCGCCGGCCGCGCGCACCACGCCCTCGACGAAGTACAGCCAGACGAACAGCGCCAGCCAGCGGTAGGTCAGCATGCGATAGCGCAGCAGGCCCGGTAGTGCCAGTGCCAGCGGCAGCACCTTCAGCGCCAGCCACGAGCCGCCCGGGCGCAGCGGCGCCAGCCACAGCTCCCAGGCCAGGCCGAGCGCGATCAGCGCCAGCAGGCTGACGACGGCAACGAGGCGGCTGGCCTGCACGGCAGGCGGGGGACGGGTGGGCATGGGCGGTGGCATCATACCCAGCATGCTTTTCTCCGCGCCCCGCCGCCGGTTGCGCCGCCTGCTCGCCGACGTCACCGACTTTCCGGTGCGGCCCACCGCGCTCACGCTGTGGGAACGTTTTCGGCAGGACCGGCTGGGCCTGACGGCCAGCGCGCTGACTTTCACCACGGTGCTGGCGCTGGTGCCCTTCTTCGCCGTCGCGCTGTCGGTGTTCACCGCCTTCCCGGCCTTTGCCCAGCTGCAGCAGGTCTTGCAGCAGTGGCTGATCGACAGCCTGATCCCGGCCAGCATCGCCGACAGCGTGATGCGCTACCTGACGCAGTTCGCCGGTCAGGCCAGCGAGCTGGGCCTGGCGGGCTTTGCCGGGCTGACCCTGGTGTCGGTGTCGCTGATGCTGACCATCGACAAGACGCTCAACCAGATCTGGCGCGCCAGCCAGACGCGCCCGCTCGGCCAGCGCGTCCTGGTGTACTGGGCGGCGCTGACGCTGGGGCCACTGGTGATGGGCGCCAGCCTGGCGATCAGCTCCTACGTCGTGACGGCCTCGCGCGGCTGGCTGCCCGATCTGCCCGGCGGCGTGGACGCGGCGCTGGCGGCCCTGCAGCTGCTGCTGATGGCTGGTGGGCTGACGCTGCTGTACCGCTTCGTGCCGAACACGCCGGTGCGCTGGCGGCACGCGCTGGCCGGGGCGCTGTTCGTGACGGTCTGCCTGGGCCTGGCGCGGCATGGCCTGGGTCTGTACCTGACGCGCATCCCCACCTATTCGGTGATCTACGGCACCCTGGCCACGCTGCCGATCCTGCTGCTGTGGATCTACCTGGCGTGGCTGATCGTGCTGCTGGGCGCCGTCATCGCCGCCTACCTGCCCAGCCTGCTGTCGGGCGTGGCGCGACGCGGTGGCGGCGCGGGCTGGGACTTCCGGCTGGCGGTGGAGGTGCTGCAGGCGCTGGCCGCGGCGCGCGATGGCGCCGCCCGCGGCCTGACGCTGCCCCAGCTGGCGCAGGCGGCGCGGGTGGACGCGCTGCAGCTGTCGCCGGCGCTGGCCGTGCTCGCCGCGCTGGATTGGGTGGGGCAGCTGGACACCCGCGGCGAGAACGAGGAGCCGCGCCACGTGCTGCTGATCGAGCCGGCGCGCCAGCCGCTGCGCCCGCTGGCCGAGCGCCTGCTGCTGGCGCCCGACGAGGCGCTGTCCGGCTGGTGGACGCAGGTCCTGCACAGCGAGGCGACGGTGGCGGACGTGCTGCCGCCGGCTGCCTCGAATTCATGAATAATATGGCTCTGACGCTTGACTGGCAAGCGCCAGCAGCTATCAAAATCATATTGATCCGCGGCGTGACCACCGCGTCGCCGCTCGCGCGCGCTCAGCGCGCGGCCAGCAGGCCGCGGATTGGCGCCGGCAGCCCCAGCGCCGGCCATTCGTCGGCGCCGAACCAGCGTCCCTCGCCTTCACCCACATCGGCGGCGCGCAGCCGGGCGCTGATGACGTGCAGGTCCAGGTCGCGGTGCGTCAGCACGTGGCGCAGCGGCGGGTGCGTGACGACCTCATCGCGCGCCCGTGCCGGCAGCCGGGCCAGCAGGGCGTCGCGGCCGTCGAACAGGGGTAGGCAGAACAGGCGCGCCCAGATGCCGCGCTCGGGGCGCTGCTGCAGCCACACGCGGCCCTGGGCGTCGCGTGCCAGCAGCAGCCACAGGTCCAGCCGCTGGCGTGCCAGGCGCCGCGTCCTGACCGGGTAGCGCTCGGGCTGGCCCTGGGCCGCCGCCACGCAGATGTCCTGCAGCGGGCAGCGCGCGCAGTCCGGCCGGCGTCGGCTGCACACGCTGGCGCCCAGGTCCATCAGGCCCTGGGTGTAGGCGGGCATGGCGCGGTGCAGGTCGCGGGTGGGCAGCAGGGCTTCGGCCCGCGCCCACAGCGCGCGCTCGTGGTGCGCTGCCGCCAGGTCGTCGCCGAAGCCCAGGGCGCGCGTCAGCACGCGCTTGACGTTGCCGTCCAGGATGGCGGCGCGCTCGCCGAAGCAGAAGGCCGCGATCGCCGCCGCGGTGGAGCGCCCGATGCCCGGCAGCGTGGCCAGCTCGGCCGCCGTGCGCGGAAACTGGCCGCCATGGCGCGCCAGCACCTCGCGCGCGCAGCGGTGCAGGTGGCGCGCGCGGCTGTAGTAGCCCAGCCCGCTCCACAGGGCAAGCACCTCGTCCTCGCTGGCCGCGGCCAGCTGCGTGACGTCGGCAAAGCGCGCCAGAAAGCGCGGGTAGTAGGCCAGCACCGTGGTCACCTGCGTCTGCTGCAGCATGATTTCGGACAGCCACACGCGGTACGGCTCGCGCGTGCCCTGCCAGGGCAGGTCGTGGCGGCCGTGGCGGCGCTGCCAGGCGACGACGCGCGTGGCCAGCCCGGCGGCGCCAGCCGTCACGCGGGGACGACCTCGGTCAGCTCGGGCGGGGTGGTGCTGGCCACGCTGGCGCGGCGCATGTCGTGGCCCAGCTCGCGCAGGCGCTGCGCCGTGGTCTGCAGCGCGGCCTGCTCCTGCTCCAGGTCGCGCAGGCGCTGGTCCAGGCCGCCGGCGGCGTCCTGGATGCGTTCGATGGCTTCGATGCGGCGGCTGTAGGCGCGCCGCCGCTCGCGCAGCTGGGTGTCGAGCTGGCTGGTGGTGGCCTTGTTCCACAGCTCGATCTCGCCCAGCGCGGTCTCGAAGATGGAGCGCACCCGCGCCAGCAGCGCGCGCACCAGCTTCTCGGAAAACTCGGCGCGCGCCAGCTGCACCATGTGGCCCAGGCCCAGGTAGCGCAGGTGGCTGCGCTCGACCGCGTCCAGGTCGGCGGTGAAGCGCTCCATCGTCGGCGGCTCGGTGGCCTGCAGCGCAAAGCCGTAGTCGGTGTTGAGCTGGCGGAACGCCGCCGTCAGCATGGCGTGGATTTCGCCTTCCAGCGTCTGCACCTGGCGGATCACGCCACGCAGGTTGTCAAAACCCTGGGCGTAGGACTTGCGGATGCCCAGCTTCAGTCCGGGCTCGCGCAGCGCGGTGTTCAGCGACACCAGTTCGCGCTTGATCGAAGCGTTGCCCAGCAGCTGGAAGGTCTCGCGCAGCAGCTTCATGTGCACCGAGCGCACCGCCAGCACGCTGGCGGCGCTGCGGTCGAACTCGGCCTTTTCCTGCTCGATGCGCAGGCGCATCTGGCGGATCACCTGCTGGTTCTTGCCGCGCAGGCCCTGAAGTTCGAGCATCTGGTCGGACAGCTCGCGCCGGCGCATGCCCAGGGTGCGCTCGGCCTCGGCCTGCGCGCGGGCCACGCCGGCGCCAATGGCGTCCTGCAGCATGACGTGGCGCGCGCCCAGCACTTGCTGGCCCAGCAGCTGCTCGAAGCGTGGCAGGCGGCTGTCGGCCAGCAGGGCGGCATCGCCGCGCACCTTGGCCAGCAGGCCCTTCTGCGCCGACAGCGCCAGCACCTGGTCGTCCTGCAGCGCCAGCGTCTGCGCGGTGTCGGCGCATTGCCGGGCGATCTGCGCCTCGATCTGCGCCGGCGTGCTGAGCTCGTCCCACAGGGCGTCGATCTTGTTCAGCACCACGAAGCGCGAGCTGCTGCTGTCCTGCATGGTGGCCACGTGCTCGCGCCAGATGCCGAGGTCGGACTTGGTGACGCCGGTGTCAGCCGCCAGGATGAACACCACGGCCTGCGCCTGCGGGATCAGGTTGACGGTCAGCTCGGGCTCGGCGCCGATGGCGTTCAGGCCCGGCGTGTCCAGCACCACCAGGCCCTGCCTGAGCAGCGGGTGCGCCATGTTGATGAGGGCGTGGCGCCAGCGCGGCACCTCGACCAGGCCCTGGGCGTTGACGGGCGGATTGTCTTCCGGGCGATCGTCGTGCCAGAAGCCCAGCGCACGCGCCTGGTCCTGCTCGACGTGCAGCACCTCGGAGACCTTTTCCATGGCGCCGGCCAGCTGCTCGGGGTCGTTCACGTCCAGGTCGACGCGGGTCCACTTCTCGGGCGCCAGGCGCCATTCCATCAGGGCCTGCGGCTGCAGGCGGGTCTCGATCGGCAGCAGGCGCAGGCAGGGTGGCAGCTCGGCGTCGTGGGCCAGCTCGGTCGGGCACATGGTGGTGCGCCCGGCGCTGGCGGGCATGATGCGGCGGCCGTAGCCGGCAAAGAACACGGCGTTGATCAGCTCGGACTTGCCGCGCGAGAACTCGGCCACGAAGGCCACCATCACCTTGTCCGTGCGCAGCTGCTCGGTCAGCCGTTGCAGCCCTTCGTCGGCGCCATCGTCCAGCAGGTGGTGCTGTTTCAGCCAGGCGGCCAGGTCTTTCAGGCGCGCTCCCATTTCGCGGCGCCATGCGCCGTGCCTGTCGAACTGTTCGCTGAAACCCGTCACCATGCCACTCCGGATCGTTTGGCTCATATTACATCGCGTAACCGGCCCCGACCGCGCCCCTGGGCCGGGACAGGCCCGCGCGGCGTGAGCAAATGCGCATCAGGCGCGCTGGCAGCGGGGACAGAAGTAGGTCGAGCGCTGGCCCTGGCGGATCAGGCGCACCGGTGTGGCGCATTGCGGACAGGGCTGGCCGGCACGCCCGTAGACCGCCGCTTCGAGCTGAAAGTGCCCGCTGTCGCCCGTCGCGCTGGAGAAGTCGCGCAAGGTGCTGCCGCCGCGCTCGACCGCGCGCGCCAGCACCTGTCGCACCGCCGCGTGCAGACGGTCGGCTCGGGCGCGCGACAGCCGGTCGGCGCGCACGGTGGGGCGGATGCCGGCCTGGAACAGCGCCTCGGACGCATAGATGTTGCCCACGCCCACCACTACGTCGCCAGCCAGCAGCACCTGCTTGATGGGCGCTCGGCGGCCACGCAGGCCGGCGTGGAAGGCCGCCGGGTCGAACTGCTCACCCAGCGGCTCCATGCCGAGCGACCCGAGCAGCTTGCGCGCGGGATCCACCTGCGTGCCGGCCGACCACACCACGGCGCCAAAGCGGCGCGGGTCATGCAGGCGCAGCGTGCCGTGCGTGGTCACCAGGTCGAAATGGTCGTGCCGCCCGGGCGCTGCCGGCGCCGTGCGAAAACCCAGGCTGCCCGACATGCCCAGGTGCACCAGCAGCACGCCGTGGTCCAGCTGCAGCAGCAGATACTTGCCGCGCCGCTGCACGTCCTGCACGGTGCGGCCGACCAGACTCTCCGGGGTGCAGCCGAGCGGCCAGCGCAAGGGCAACCCGGGGTGGGCGGCCAGGACGCGGGCGCCGCGGATGCGCTCGGCAAAGCTGAGCCGGGTGACTTCGACTTCAGGCAGTTCGGGCATGGCGCGGGGAGTGAGCGGTGTCGGCGCTGGGCATGATTTATTATGGATTGATGATGCAGTGGCAACGGATTCTTGGTGGCGTGGTGGTGGCTTGCGCGGCGGTCGCGGCGCTCGCGCAGACGCCTTCCGCCCCCCAGGCGGGCGCGTCCCAGACCATTGAAGCCGGCGCACCCGAGCCGTCGCGCCTGAACGCGCGGCTGCTCTACGAGCTGCTGCTGGCCGAGCTGCTGGCGCGCGAAGGCCAGGCCCAGCAGGGCGCGGCCTACATGCTGAGCGCGGCCCGGCGCGTCGGTGACGAAGCGCTGTTCAAGCGTGCCACCGAGCTGGCGATCCAGTCGCGTGCCGGCCCCGCCGCGCTGGAGGCCACGCGGGCCTGGCGCCACGCGTTCCCGCAATCCGCCCAGGCTGGTCAGTACGAGCTGCAGGTGCTGATCGTGCTGGGCAGGGTGGCCGAGACCGAAGAGCCGGCGCGGCATTTCCTGGCCACCCTGCCGGACGCGGAAAAACTGAGTTTCATCACTGCCCTGCCGGCGCTGTACCAGCGCGTGCCCGACAAGGCCGAGGCCGCGCGCGTGATCGAGCGCGCCCTGGATGGCGCCCTGGGCAAGCCGGCGCTGGCGCCCGCCGCCTGGACCAGCATCGGCCGCCTGCGCCTGCAGGCCGGCGACAAGGCCGGCGCGCTGGTGGCCGCCACCCTGGGGCAGAACGCCGACGCGCAATCGGAATGGCCGGCCCTGTTGGGCTTGCAACTGATGGCCAGCGGCGAAACCCAGGCCGAGGCCCTGGTCGAGCGCCACCTGGCCACGGCGCAGGCGCGGCCCGAGCTGTACATCGCCTACGCGCGTGGGCTGATCGAGCAGGGCCGCGGCGCCGACGCCCATCGGCAGCTGGACCGCCTGATCCGCCGCGCCCCCGAGCACCCGGAAAGCTGGCTGGTGCGCGGCGCGTTGTACGCCGACGAACGCCGGGACGCCGAGGCCGAGTCCGACCTGCGCCGTTACCTGGGCCTGCTGGAGGCCATGCCCGCGGACGCGGACGCCGAGCAACCCGAGGGCAGCGCGCACGCGCGCATGATGCTGGCCGGCATTGCCGAGCGCCGTGGAGACCTGGCGCAGGCGCGCCAGTGGTTGGAGTCGGTCGATTCACCCGAGCAGGCGCTCGCCGTGCAGACGCGGCTGGCGCAACTGCTGGCGCGCCAGGGCCGGCTGGACGAAGCGCGGCAGCTGATTCGCGCCGTGCCCGAGCGCAATGCCGAGGACGCCCGGCTGAAGCTGCTGGCCGAGGCCCAGCTGCTGCGTGACAACCGTCAGCCCCAGCAGGCCTACGACTTGCTGAGCGGCGCGCTGCAGCAGACGCCCGACGAGGAAACCCTGCTGTACGACACCGCCACGGCCGCCGAGCGGGTGGGCCAGTTCGACGCGATGGAGCGGCTGCTGCGCCGGCTGATCGAGCTCAAGCCCGAAGCCGCGCAAGCCTACAACGCGCTGGGCTACTCGCTGGCCGATCGCAACCTGCGCCTGCCGGAAGCCCGCGCGCTGATCGACAAGGCGGTGCAGCTGGCGCCCGACGATGCCTACATCCAGGACAGCCTGGGCTGGGTTCAGTTTCGCCAGGGCAACCTGCGGCAGGCGCGCAAGACGCTCGAGGCCGCCTTCAAGAAGCGCCCCGACGCCGAGATCGCCGCGCACCTGGGCGAGGTGCTGTGGAGCCAGGGTGAACGCGAGGGCGCGCTGCGCGTCTGGCGCGACGGCCAGCGCCTGGATGCCGACAACGAAACGCTGAAAAAGACCCTGCTGCGCTTTCGGGTGCGGCTGTGAGGGCGCTGCGTCTGCGTCTTGGTGGCCTGTTGATCGCTATTAATATGATAGCTGGTTGCGCGCATCAGACTGGCGCAAACGGCAGATTGGAAGCCCAATCCGACTACTGGAGTGGCCGTCTGGGGCTCATCGTGGCGTCCGAGCCGCCACAGTCGTACTCGGCCGGCTTTGCCCTCAGCGGCAGCGCGCAGGCGGGCGAACTGATGCTGACCTCGCCCATGGGCAGCACCCTGGCCGTGATGCGCTGGCAGCCTGGCCAGGCGCTGTTGCAGCAGGGCGAGCAGACCGCGCGCTTCGACTCGCTCGAAGCGCTGGTGGCGCAGGTCACCGGCACGCCGCTGCCGGTGCGCGCGCTGTTCGGCTGGCTGCACGGCGAGCCGCAATCGGTGCCCGGCTGGCAGGCCGACCTGAGCGGCCTGCCCGATGGCCGCCTGTTCGCCCAGCGCCTGATGCCGCTGCCCACGGCCGAGCTGCGGCTGGTGCTGGACCGCTGATCCGACCCGTCATGCGCGCCCTGTACGACCTGCCGGCTCCGGCCAAGCTGAACCTGTTCCTGCACGTCACCGGCCGCCGCGCCGACGGCTACCACCTGCTGCAATCGGCCTTCATGCTGATCGACTGGTGCGACACCCTGCATGTCGAGCGCCGTGCCGACGGCGTCGTCAGCCGCGAAGACCTGGGGCCGGCGCTGCCCGCCGACGACCTGATCGTGCGCGCCGCGCGCGCCCTGCGGCAGGCCAGCGGCGGCGGCGCGGGCGCGCACATCGCCGTGCACAAGCGCATCCCGGCGCAGGCCGGCCTGGGTGGCGGCTCGTCCGACGCCGCCACCACGCTGCTGGCGCTCAACCGCCTGTGGGGCCTGAACCTGAGCCGGGCGCAACTGACACGCATCGGCCTGGCGCTGGGCGCCGACGTGCCCTTCTTCCTGCACGGCGGGCACGGCTGGGTGGAGGGCATCGGCGAGCGCATCCAGACCCTGCGCCTGCCGCCGGCGCGCTTTCTTGTGGTGAAACCGCCGCAGGGCCTGGAGACCGCGCGCATTTTTCAAGCCCCCGAGCTGAAACGCGACAGCGAATCTGCTACAATTTCAGGCTTTGCTGCAGACCCGTACGGCTTTGGCCACAATGACCTGCAGCCGGTTGCCGAGCGGCTATGCCCGCAGGTTGCCCAAGGGCTGGTGCTGCTGTCGCGGCGAGGCCTGTTGGGCAGAATGACCGGTTCGGGCAGTGCGGTGTTCGCGCCAGTTGCGGAAAGCGCGCCCGGCCATGCGGTCGATGTGCAGGTTCCCGCGGGCTGGCAGGCGCGCTGGTGCAGCAACCTGGAGGCTCACCCGCTTGGCGGTTGGGCGCCAGACGAAGATTGAAGGGGGTTGTCCTGGTGGTATCGGGACGGTTTCCTGTGTAGGGGAGTAGCCAAGTCGGTTAAGGCACCGGATTTTGATTCCGGCATGCGAGGGTTCGAATCCTTCCTCCCCTGCCAAATGACTGCGACCGGGTGGCGTGCCAGCAGGCACGCCATTTCGGCTTCTTGCCGTACCGTTTCAGTGTCATTCCGCCGCAAAGCGCATGCAGCCCACCGACTCCTCCGACTTCCTGGTGTTCACCGGCAACGCCAACCCCACGCTGGCCGCCGAGATCGCCTACAACCTGGGCATCAGCCTGGGCGCGGCCGACGTAGGGCGCTTTTCCGACGGTGAGGTGACCGTCGAGATCAAGCAGAACGTGCGCGCGCGCGACGTGTTCGTGGTGCAGTCCACCTGCGCGCCGACCAACGACAACCTGATGGAACTGCTGGTCATGGTCGATGCGCTCAAGCGCGCCTCGGCCGAGCGCATCAACGCGGTCATTCCCTATTTCGGCTATGCCCGCCAGGACCGCCGCCCGCGCTCCACGCGCGTGCCGATCTCGGCCAAGGTGGTGGCCAACATGCTACAGGCGGTGGGCGTCAACAGCGTGCTGACCATGGACCTGCACGCCGACCAGATTCAGGGCTTCTTCGACATTCCGGTCGACAACATCTATGCCTCGCCGGTGCTGCTGGGCGATTTGCGCCAGCAGAACTACGACGACCTGTTGGTGGTCAGCCCCGACGTCGGCGGCGTGGTGCGCGCGCGCGCGCTGGCCAAGCAGCTCGACTGTGACCTGGCCATCATCGACAAGCGCCGCCCCAAGGCCAACGAGAGCGAGGTGATGCACGTCATCGGCGACATCGAGGGCCGCAACTGCGTCGTCATGGACGACATGATCGACACCGCCGGCACGCTGGTGAAGGCGGCCGAGGTGCTCAAGCAGCGCGGCGCCAAGAAGGTCTACGCCTACTGCACGCACCCGATCTTCTCCGGCCCCGCCATCGAGCGCATCGCCAAGGGCAGCGCGCTCGACGAGGTGGTGGTCACCAACACGATTCCATTGAGCGCCGCGGCCACGCAGTGCCCCAAGATTCGCCAGCTTTCCGTGGCGCCGCTGATCGCACAGACGATCCAGCGCATCGCCCGCGGCGAGTCGGTGATGCGTCTGTTCCAGGAGCAGGAAAACCTGTTCTGAGGAACCTTCAGAGGCTCGCGCGGCTACCCTTCGGGTGGCGGCGGGCCGTTTTCAACCCGGGTCGCACTGGTCGCGGTCGGCCCATAAGGAGTACGTCATGAAATTCGTCGCTTTCGAGCGCGCCAAGCAGGGCACGGGTGCGAGCCGCCGTCTGCGCAATGCCGGCAAGGTGCCGGGCATTGTCTACGGTGGCGAGGGTCAGCCCCAGCTGATCGAGCTGGACCACAACGCGCTGTGGCAGGCCATCAAGAAGGAGGCCTTCCACTCGTCCGTGCTGGACATGGAGCTGGCTGGCCAGGTGTCCAAGGTGCTGCTGCGTGATCTGCAGATCCACCCCTACAAGCAGCTGGTGCTGCACGTGGACTTCCAGCGCGTGTCGGCCAAGCAGAAGATCCACATGAAGGTGCCCCTGCACTACCGCGGCGAGGAAGAATCCAACGCCGTCAAGTTCGACAAGTGCCTGGTCAACCACATCCTGAACGAGCTGGAAGTCAGCTGCCTGCCGGCCGACCTGCCCGAGGCGATCGAGGTCGATCTGTCCAAGCTGGAAAAGGGCGCCACCGTCACCCTCAAGGACATCGCGCTGCCCAAGGGCGTCGAGCCGGTGCTGCGTGGCCACACGGCCGAGGACACGGTGCTGGTCTCGGTGGTGAACCCGGCCGCCGAGGAATCGGACGCCGCAACCCCGGCAGCCGAGGGCGACAAGAAGTGATGGCGCCGGCCTGACGGCCCGCCACACCCGCCCCGACGGCCCGCGATGCGCGGGCCGTTTTCTTTGGCTGGGGCGCCGCACGTCGATAATCGCTGCCCATGATCAAGCTGTTCGTCGGTCTGGGCAACCCCGGCCCGGAATATGCCGCCACGCGTCACAACGCCGGCTTCTGGTGGATTAACCAGATCGCGCGCCAGTTGAACGTCCAACTGGTGAGCGAGCGCGGCTTTCATGGCCTGGTGGCGCGCGCCAGCGTGCAAGGCACCAGTGTCTGGTTGCTGCTGCCGCAGACCTTCATGAACCTGTCGGGCAAGTCGGTGGCGGCGCTGGCGCGCTTCTACAAGATCACGCCGCAGGAAATCCTGGTGGCGCACGACGAGCTGGACCTGCCCGCGGGCGAGGCCAAGCTCAAGCAGGGCGGTGGCCATGCCGGCCACAATGGGCTGCGCGACATCCACGCCCAGCTGGGCAGCAGCGACTACTGGCGCCTGCGGCTGGGCATTGGCCATCCGGGCGCCAGGCATGAAGTGGTGGGCTGGGTGCTGAAGAAGCCGCCGCTGGACGAGCAGATCGGCATCGAGCAGGCCATCGATCGCGCGGCGCGCGCGTTCCCCCTGCTGGTGGCGGGCGACATGGCGGCGGCCACGCAGGCGATCCACACCTCCACGCCGCCGCGTCCCAAGCCGCCGCGCAAGGCCCCCCTGGTGGCCGACGCGCCCGCGTCGAGCGACGGCGCGCCGTCTTGAGGGCGCAGCGCCACGCGTTGCAGCGGCGCCGCTTGAACTTTCCTGTCGTTGCATTGATCTGACCCCGCATGACACCGAGCATTCCCCGCCTGTTCATGGGATCGGCCATCGCGGCCATGCTGTGGACCGCCACCGTGGCCGCGGCCGATGGCCTGCAGAGCCTGGACGCCTTCATCCGGCACAGCCGCACCGGCGGCGCTGACTTCACGCAGACCGTGACGGCGCCCGCGCGCGAGGGGCAGGCGGCGCGCGTCAAGACGTCCAGTGGGCGCTTCGAGTTCCAGCGGCCGAACAGGTTTCGCTTCGACTACCAGAAGCCTTTCGTGCAGACCATCGTCGCCGACGGCAAGACGCTGTGGCTGTATGACGCCGACCTGAACCAGGTGACGCAGCGCGAGCAGGCGCAAGTGCTGGGCCAGACGCCGGCCGCGCTGATTGCCGCGGCGCCCGACCTGCGCGCGCTGCAGGCCGAGTTCACGCTGACGGCCGCGCCGGATCGCGATGGCCTGCAGTGGGTCAGCGCCGCGCCCAAGGCTCGCGACGGCCAGTTGCAGCAGGTGCTGGTGGGCTTTGACGGCGAGCGGCTGGCGGCGCTGGAGATCCTGGACAGCTTCGGCCAACGCTCGGTGATGAAGTTCGGGCGGATCGAGGTCAATCCGGCCCTGCCGGCCAGCACCTTCCAGTTCAAGCCGCCTGTCGGCGCCGACGTGCTGCGTCAGTGAGCCGACCGCGGGTGCGGCGGCCTCACAGACGATAGAAGCGCTGGATGCAGTCCCAGGCCTGCGCGGGCGTGTCCACCACCCGGTACAGCACCAGATCCTCGGGCGAGATGGCGCCTTCTTCCACCAGCATGTCCAGGTTGAGCAGGCGGCCCCAGTAGGCGCTGCCGAACAGCACGATCGGCACCGGCCTGGCCTTGCGCGTCTGCACCAGGGTCAGCACCTCGAACAGCTCGTCCAGGGTGCCGAATCCGCCAGGGAAGGCCACGAGCGCCTTGGCGCGCATCATGAAGTGCATCTTGCGCAGCGCGAAGTAGTGGAACTTGAACGCCAGGCACGGGGTGACGTAGGCGTTGGTGTGCTGTTCGTGGGGCAGGGCGATGTTCAGCCCCACCGAAGGCATGCCGACGTCGTGCGCGCCGCGGTTGGCCGCCTCCATGATGCCGGGGCCGCCGCCGGTGCAGATGAACAGCCGGTCCTCGGCGCGCTGGCGCTCGCTGTGGGTGGCCACCAGGCGCGCGAACTCCCGTGCCTGGGCGTAGTAGACGGCGTTGCGCCGGGCCAGTTCGGCGGCGGCGATGGCGGTGGCGTCACCACTGGCGCGCGCGTTGGCCAGCTGCTGATCGGCCTGCTCGGGCGACACGAAGCGCGCGCTGCCGTAGACGACCACGGTGCTGTGCACGCCGGCGGCGCTCAGGTCCAGGTCGGGCTTGAGCAGCTCGAGCTGGAAGCGCACGCCGCGCGTCTCCGGCCGCAGCAGGAATTCGGGATCCGCGAACGCCAGCCGGTAGGCCGCGGGTTCGAGCGGCGTGCCGTTCTGTGCGTGCGCCTGCAGCGTGGCCCAGGCGTCGTGGATCGAGGCGAGGGACGATTCCTTGATGTCTTGCGTGGATTCCATGGCGCCATCTTATTGAAAGCGTCCCGCGCACGGTGTGACGGCGTGGGCAACAAAAAAGCCCCGAAAGGGGCTTTTTGGGGATTCTGCCGGTCAGGGTCAGACGCGGCGGCGGTATTCGCCGGTGCGGGTGTCGATCTCGATCTTGTCGCCCTGGCTGACGAACAGCGGCACCGGCACTTCGAAGCCGGTGGCGATCTTGGCGGGTTTCAGCACCTTGCCCGAGGTGTCGCCCTTGACGGCCGGCTCGGTCCAGGTGATCTCGCGCTCCACCGAGGTGGGCAGCTCGACCGAGATGGCCTTGCCGTCGTAGAACACCACCTCGACGGCCATGCCGTCTTCCAGGTAGCTCAGGGCGTCGCCCATGTTGCCGGCTTCGACTTCGTACTGGTTGTAGTCGCCGTCCATGAAGACGTACATGGGGTCGGCGAAGTAGGAGTAGGTGCACTCCTTGTGGTCCAGGATGACCTGATCCATCTTGTCGTCGGCCTTGAAGACGACCTCGGTGCCCATGTTGGACAGCAGGGCCTTGAGCTTCATGCGCACGGTGGCGGCGCCGCGGCCGCCGCGGGCGTATTCGGTCCGCAGGACGATCATCGGGTCCTTGCCGTGCATGATGACGTTGCCGGCGCGGATTTCCTGGGCGATTTTCATGGCTGTGATTCCAGTGTGTGAGGTGAGCGTGGGCCGCTCGTGCACTGGCTGTCAGATGGGGCGTGCGCGCGGCGGCAGCGGGGCAAAAGCGGGCCGCGTGCAGATTGCCTGCAGGCCATTTTGCAAAGCCTTGAATTATAACGTCTTTTGCGCCACAAAGCGAATCAGCTGGGCGCACAGCTCGGCTTGCGCGCGCAGTCGCTGGCGCGCGGCACGCACGCTGTCGCGCCAGGCCGGCAAGTCGGCATCGGGCAGATCACCGGTGCCGATGCCGTTCCAGCCGAGATGAAACGCGCGCAGACTGGCCGGGGCGCGCAGCCAGTCCAGGAAGGCGTGCAGCTTGGCGTGGTGGGCGTCGTCCTCGGGCTGCGGGTAGATGTGCCAGACGAAGGGCTGGCCGGCCCACAGGGCGCGCACCAGCGAATCCTCGCCGCGCACGAAGTTCAGGTCGCAGGCCCACAGAAGCTCGTCATAGGCGCTCTGGCTCAGGTACGGAAGATATGAAATGGATAGCTGCTCGCGCTCGTTGGATGTGCGCCGCAGCGGCTTTTCGTCCTCCAGCACGCGCTGCACGGCCTGTGCGGCGCGGCCAGCGGTGACCAGCAGGCGCGTGGGCCCGGCCGCCTGCCGCAGCCGTGCGATCCAGGCGGCCAGCGCCGGTGGTTCGTAGCAGAACAGGGACACCAGCCGCTCGCCCTGCCAGTCGATGCCTTGCCTGGCCAGCCAGGCGCGGCGGTCGAAGCTGGCCTGCCGGGCGTCCAGGTCGTCTTCGCGCAGCAGCCCGCCGGTGGCGGGCGTGAAGCCGGGGTAGAAGAACCACTTGGTCCAGCCGCTGGCCGGCCCGTGCAGCACGGGCGAGGGCAGGCCGTGCAGGCGCTCCACGTAGGGTTCGGCGCTCAGGTATTCGAGGTTGATCCAGACCGGTAGCTTGGAGTGATTTGAACCCCTGGCGCTTTCCTGTCGAGCGCCGAAAGCTATGAATTCAGGAGCAATCTGACAACCGAAGGCCTCCACCCAGACGTCGGCGGGCGGCAGGTTGGCCAGCAGGCGGGCGTCCAGTGGCTGCGTCCAGGGCAGTACCTGCACGGCGG
>MKTG01000010.1:8517-17560 GCA_001897615.1 Burkholderiales bacterium 68-10 | reverse complement strand
CAGGCGCCAGCACACGCCCAGGTCGCCGTGGTTGTCGACGACCTGGCAGAAGATGTCCCAGCGAAGCGGTGGCGGGTGATCGGGCACCGGCGCATTGTCCGGCAAGGCCCTGCCCGCCTGTGGCGCGGCGGCTGTCCGTACACTGGCGCTCATGTCCGATCCCGTGGTGCCCGACGACGCGCTGCCGCCTGCCGATGCCGCGCCGCGCCACAGCGCCGAGCTGCTGGCGCAGGTGGCGGCGCTGCCCGGTCTGCCGGGCGTGTACCGCTATTACGACGCGGCGGGCCACGTGCTGTATGTCGGCAAGGCGCGTCACCTGAAGAAGCGCGTGGCCAGCTACTTCGGCCGCGACCACGGCGGCACGCGCATCGGCCACATGGTGAGCAAGATCGCGCGGCTGGAGACCACGGTGGTGCGCTCCGAGGCCGAGGCGCTGATCCTGGAAAACAACCTGATCAAGCAGCTGGCGCCCAAGTACAACATCCTGTTTCGCGATGACAAGAGCTACCCCTACCTGAAGATCACCGGCACCGAGGGGCAGGCCGACAGCGGCGACGGCTCGCCGCCGCCCGAGGGCTATGCGCGCATGGCCTACTACCGCGGCGCCACCGACCGGCGCCACCACTACTTCGGGCCGTACCCCGGCGCCTGGGCGGTCAAGGACACGATCCAGCTGCTGCAGAAGGTGTTTCGCCTGCGCACCTGCGAGGACACGGTGTTCGCGCACCGCACGCGGCCCTGTCTGCTCTACCAGATCAAGCGCTGCACCGCGCCCTGCGTGCGCTACATCAGCCAGTCCGACTACGCGGCCGACGTGGCCCACGCCGAGCAGTTCCTGCGCGGCCAGACGCAGGACCTGCTGCAGACGCTGGAGCGTCGCATGATGGCGCATGCCGACGCGCTGGAGTTCGAGCAGGCGGCGCTGATCCGCAACCAGATCCAGTCGCTGTCGCAGGTACTGCACCAGCAGGCGGTGGAGGTGGGCGGCGACGCAGACGTGGACATCCTGGCCGTGAAGGTGCAGGGCGGGCGTGCCTGCGTCAACCTGGCCATGGTGCGCGGCGGGCGCCACCTGGGCGATCGTGCCTACTTTCCCAGCCAGGTGGACGAGGCGCACGCCATCGCCCTGGACGAGCGCGACGCCGAGCTGCCCACCATCGAGGCGCGGGTGCTGGACGCTTTCATCGCCCAGCACTACCTGGCCATGCCGGCGCCGCCCCAGCTGATCACCAGCGAGCCGGTATCGGGCGCGCTGCTGCAGGCGCTGTCGGACAAGCAGGAGCGCCGCATCGGCGCCACCCATGCGCCGCGTGGCCAGCGTCGCACGTGGCTGGAGATGGCGCGGCAGAACGCCGCGCTGCAACTGGCGCGCCTGCTGGCCGAGGAGGGTTCGCAGCAGGCGCGCACCCGCGCGCTGGCCGAGGCGCTGGACCTGCCGGTGGACCAGCTCGACGAGCTGCGCATCGAATGCTTCGACATCAGCCACACCGCCGGCGAGGCCACCCAGGCCAGCTGCGTGGTGTTCCAGGGCCATCGCATGCAGAGCAGCCAGTACCGGCGCTATCACATCGAAGGCATCACGCCGGGCGACGACTACGCCGCCATGCGCCAGGTGCTGACGCGCCGCTACGCCAAGATCGCCGAGGCCCGGCGCGAGCAGGGCAGCGAGGCGCTGACGGTGGCTGCCCGCATGCCCGACCTGGTGCTGGTCGACGGCGGCCTGGGCCAGGTGGCGATGGCGCGCGAGGTGTTCGAGGCGCTGGGCCTGGATGTGTCGCTGATCGTCGGCGTCGAAAAGGGCGAGGGCCGCAAGGTCGGCCTGGAGGAGCTGGTGTTCGCCGACGGGCGCGAGAAGCTGACGCTGGGCCGCGATTCGGCCGCGCTGATGCTGGTGGCGCAGATCCGCGACGAGGCGCACCGCTTCGCCATCACCGGCATGCGCGCCCAGCGCGCCCGCGTGCGCGTGGGCGGCAGCCGGCTGGAAGACATCCCCGGCGTCGGGCCCCGCAAGCGCGCGCGCCTGTTGCAGCGCTTTGGCGGCGTGCGCGGGGTGGAGGCGGCCAGCGTGGACGACCTGGCCACGGTCGAGGGCATCTCGCGCCCGCTGGCCGAGGACATCTACCGTGCCCTGCATTGATGGCATATTGGGCAAATCGGCCTCTGGCGCTTATGGAACGAGCGCCAGCAGCTATCAATATGATAGTTTTCAAGAGCCTGGCCAGCGCTTCGGCGCGCCCCGGTGCCGCGTGACACAATCGCCGCCATGTTCTTCACCCTGCCCACGCTGCTGACCTGGACGCGCATTGTCGCGATTCCGCTCATCGTGGGCGTGTTCTACCTGCCGCTGGCGCCGCACACCGCCAACCTGGTGGCCACCGTGATGTTCATGGTGTTCGCCTGGACCGACTGGCTGGACGGCTTTCTGGCCCGCAAGCTTAACCAGACCTCGGCCTTCGGCGCCTTCCTGGACCCGGTGGCCGACAAGTTCCTGGTCTGCGCCAGCCTGCTGGTGCTGGTGCATCTGCAGCGCACCGACGTGTTCGTGGCGCTGATCATCATCGGGCGCGAGATCGCCATCTCGGCCCTGCGCGAATGGATGGCCAACATCGGCGCCAGCAAGAGCGTGGCCGTGCACATGGTCGGCAAGCTCAAGACCGCGGTGCAGATGGTGGCCATCCCCTTCCTGCTGTACGACGGCGTGCTGCTGGAACGCATCGATGCGCGCTGGTGGGGCAACCTGCTGATCTGGGTGGCGGCGGTGCTCACCGTGTGGTCGATGGTGTATTACCTGCGCAAGGCGCTGCCCGAAATCCGCGCCCGCGTGCAGTGACGCCCGTATGAGCCACCCCTCCCAGGACACGGGCGCCACGCTGATCCGCCTGATGCCGGCGGTGTTCGTCCTCATCTGGGCCACCGGCTTCATCGTGGCGCGCTACGGCATGCCGTATGCGCCGCCGTTCAGCTTCCTGATGCTGCGCTACGCGGCCTCGGTGGCCTGCTTTCTGCTGTGGATCGCCATCGCCCGCGTGGCCTGGCCGCGCACCGGCCTTGAATGGCTGCACCTGGGCGTCACCGGCGTGCTGATGCACGGCGGCTACCTGGGCGGCGTGTGGGCGGCGGTCAAGGGCGGCATGGGTTCGGGCCTGTCGGCGCTGATCGTCGGCATCCAGCCGGTGCTGACGGCCATCTGGCTGGCCGGCATGGGCGGGGCCGGCGCCCGCGTCAGCGCGCGCCAGTGGAGCGGGCTGCTGCTGGGTTTCGCCGGGCTGGTGCTGGTGGTGTGGCGCAAGCTGACCCAGGGCGCGCCGGGCGACCACGTGACGGCCGCCAACCTGAGCTGGGCCGTGCTGGCGCTGCTCAGCATCACCGCCGGCACGCTCTACCAGAAGCGCTTCGTGCGGCCTTGCGACGTGCGCACCGCCAACACCGTGCAGTTGCTGGCCGCCGCCCTGGTGACGGCACCGCTGGCCTGGCTGGAGCCCGAATCGGTGCAATGGAACGGCCAGGTCGTCGGCGCCCTGGCCTGGTCGGTGCTGGGCCTGACGCTGGGCGGCAGCTCGCTGCTGTACCTGCTGATCCAGCGCGGCGCCGCCGCCAGCGTCGCCAGCCTGATGTATCTGGTGCCGCCCACCACGGCGGTGATGGCCTGGCTGCTGTTCGGCGAGCCGATCACCGCCACCACGCTGGCCGGCATTGCCATGACGGCCTTCGGCGTCAGCCTGGTGGTGCGGCCGCCGCCGCCCGCGCGCGCCTGACAAGCGCCCCCGTGGGCGGGCGCTGTGTCCGATGCGGCACAAGCACAGGCGAAAAATCACGCCGTGGCCGTTGTAGCGGCGCACCGACCGGGTTGATACCCCCCTGAAGCCTGGGTAATTGGGTCTAGAATGCGGCCCTCGCCGCCTGGGCTTTGCACAAGCCAAAACCCAGCAGCACGCGGGCCACCGCGTGATCAAGCAGCCCTGCCGCGGCGGGGGCCAAGCAGAAGAACCGGGCTTGACCGGCTTGCCGAACACGGCTGCGCCGCTGGTCAGGTTCTTGATTTTTTTGAGAGGGACACATTCGTGAACAAGACCGAGCTGATTGAGCACATCGCCAAAAACGCGGACATTTCCAAGGCCGCCGCCACGCGCGCCCTGGAGGCAGCCATCGGTGCCGTCAAGACCACGCTGCGCAAGGGCGGCACGGTGTCGCTGGTGGGTTTTGGCACCTTTGCCGTGGGCAAGCGCGCGGCACGCTCGGGTCGCAACCCGCGCACCGGCGCAACGATTAAAATCAAGGCAGCCAAGGTACCCAAGTTCCGTCCAGGCAAGGCCTTGAAGGACGCGCTGAACTGATGCCATGTCGGTTTCGCTGGGGTGCTTAGCTCAGTTGGTAGAGCGGCGCCCTTACAAGGCGTAGGTCGGGGGTTCGAACCCCTCAGCACCCACCAGCATCCTCCACCGATTGCAGCAAAGGCGAACCCCGGTTCGCCTTTTTCATTGTTACGCCACCGCGTACACCAAGAGTCCCGCGCATGTTCGATTTCGTCCGTCAGCACACCAAGCTCATCATGGGCGTGCTGTTTCTGCTGATCATCCCGTCTTTCGTGCTGTTCGGCATCGAGGGCTACACCCGCTTCAATGACGGCGCCACCCAGGTCGCGACCGTCAACGGCACGCCGATCACCCAGACCGAGTGGGACAACGCGCACCGCCTGGAGATCGACCGCCTGCGCCAGGGCAACCCGAGCCTGGACCTGAGCCTGCTGGATTCGCCGGCGCTCAAGTACGCCACGCTGGAGCGCGTGGTGCATGACCGCGTGCTGGCCGCGGCGGCCGCCGAAGAGCACCTGATCGCCACCGACGCCCGCCTGGCGGCCGAGTTGCAGCGCGATCCGACCATCGCCAGCCTGCGCCGTGCCGATGGCACGCTGGACATGGAGCGCTACCAGCAACTGCTGGCCGCGCAAGGCTTGACGCCGGCCGGTTTCGAGGCCAATGCGCGCTTCGAGCTGTCCTCGCGCCAGGTGCTGGGCGGGGTGACGGACACGGGGTTCTCCAGCGCGGCCCAGGCGCAAGTGACCATGGGCGCCTTCCAGGAGCGCCGCGAGGCGCGCGTGCAGCGCTTTGCGCCGGCCGATTTCACCGACAAGGTCCAGCCGACCGATGCCGACCTGCAAGCCTACTACCAGGCCAACGCGTCGCGCTACCAGGCGCCGGAGACTGCCAGCGTCGAGTACGTCGTGCTGGATCTGGACACCCTGAAGAAAAGCGTCAACGTGAGCGAGCAGGACCTGCGCACTTACTACGAACAGAACGCCGCCAGCTTCGGTGCCCCCGAGACGCGCCGCGCCAGCCACATACTGCTCAGCGTGTCCCGCGACGCACCGGCCGCCGAGCGCGAAAAGGCGAAGGCCGCCGCCACCGCTCTGCTGGCGCAGCTGCGGCAGGCGCCCGACACGTTTGCCGCGGTGGCGCGCAAGTCCTCGCAGGACGAGACCAGCGCCGCCAGCGGCGGCGATCTGGGCAGCTTCGAGCGCAACAAGGGCATGGATCCGGCCATCGCCCAGGCCGCTTTCGGGCTGGCCAAGGTCGGCGACATCAGCGATCTGGTGGAAAGCGACTTCGGTTTTCACATCGTACGGTTGACCGAAGTCAAGCCAGCCGCCGTGCCGCCGTTCGAAAAAATGCGCGCCCAGCTGGAAGACCAGCTGCGCACCCGTCAGGCGCAGCAGCAGTTCGGTGAAATGGCCGACGAGTTCCGCAACCTGGTGTACGAGCAGTCGGACAGCCTCAAGCCCGCGGCCGACAAACTGCATCTGAGCATCCAGACGGCCGACAAGGTGTCGCCCGCGCCGGCGCCCGGTGCCAGTGGCCCGCTGGCCAACCCGAAGTTCCTCGGCGCCCTGTTCGCCGCCGACGCCATCGACAAGAAGCGCAACACCGAAGCCGTCGACCTCGGCGGCAACCAGATTGCGTCTGGCCGCGTGGTGTCGCACACGCCGGCGCACGCGCGGCCGTTCGACGAGGTCAAGGCCGAGGTGCGCAGCGCCTTCCTGCGCGAGCGCGGTGCAGAGCTGGCGCGCCAGGAGGGGCAGGCCCGCCAGAAGGCCTGGACGGCGCAGCCGGCATCGGCCACGTCGCTGCCCGCGCCGGTGGTGCTGTCGCGCGACGAGCCGCAAGGCCAACCGATGACCCTGGTGGAGGCGGTGCTGCGCGCCGACCCGGCCAAGCTGCCGACCTTCGTCGGCGTGGACCTGGGCGTGGACGGCTACGCCGTGGCGCGCGTGGACAAGGTGCTCCCGGCACAGACGCCCAGCGCAGAGCAGGCCGCGCAAAGCCAGGCGCGCTACGGGCAGCTCTGGGGACTGGCCGAAGCGCGCAGCTATTACGAACTGCTCAAGGCCCGCTACAAGGCCCAGATCCTGACCCCGGCGCCGGCCGCTGCGGCGGCCGACAAGGCGTCGCGCTGAACGAGCACCAGCACTCTTCAGAAAAAGCGCCAAACGGCGCTTTTTTTGTGTCCGAGGCACGCGCTTCCGGAATCAGGCAACGCGTCGTGCGGCGGCCAAGCTTGGGGCCAGAAAAAAGCCCATGGTCCGTGCATTCGTGACCATGGGCTTCGATTCGGTGGGGTGGCTGATGGGACTCGAACCCACGACGACAGGAATCACAATCCTGGACTCTACCAACTGAGCTACAGCCACCACTGAGAACCGCAAATTATAGGGCATTCCGCGTGGTTTGCGGATGCTCGCTGCTCGGGGGTCAGTGCCCGTTGCCGAGCCTGCCCAGCAAAAGGGGCCCCGTGGGGCCCTGGTGTGCGGCACGCGGCCGGCGCGCGCTTGCTCGCGCAATGCGCCGGCCGTCTGGCGGTGGTGTCAGTCGCTGCTGCCGCCCAGGCCCAGCAGGGCCAGTAGGCCCTGGAACACGTTGAACAGGTCCAGGTACAGCGCCAGCGTGGCGCTGATGTAGTTGGTTTCGCCGCCGTCGATGATGCGCTTGAGGTCATACAGCATGTACAGGCTGAACACGCCGATCACCAGCGTGCTGATCACCAGCATGCCGACGGTGGAGCCGACGAAGACGTTGACGATGGCCCCCACCATCACCACCAGTGCGCCCACGAACAGCCACTTGCCCAGGCCGGAAAGGTCGCGCTTGATGACGCTGGCCAGGCTGGCCATGACGAAGAACACCCCGGCCGTGCCGCCCATGGCGGTCATCACCAGTTCGCTGCCGTTCTTGAAGCCCAGCACCAGGGCGATCATGCGCGACAGCATGAGGCCCATGAAGAAGGTGAAGGCCAGCAGCACGGGCACGCCGGCGGCCGAGTTCTTGGTTTTCTCGATGGCGAACATGAAGCCGAAGGCGCCGCCGAGGAACACCACCAGCCCCAGGCCGCCGGACAGCCCGCGCGTCACGCCCGTGGCCACGCCCAGCCAGGCGCCCAGCACGGTGGGCAGCAGGCTCAGCGCCAGCAGCCAGTAGGTGTTGCGCAACACGCGGTTGCGTTGCTCCTGGGACGCGACGCCGCCGCGCGCGGCGTCCACGTAGGCCAGGGTCTGAGTGCGATCGTTCATGTCTCGGTTTCTCCTTTGAAAGCCCGCATCCGCCACCACTGCGGCGGCGATCGGGGTCATTCTACGTAGAGTCGGCGCTGGCGCATCGGTTCCCCGGCCGGCGGTTATGCTTGCGGGGCATCCCGCCACCTACTGGAGCCGACACCCATGAAGACTAAGCCTGTTCTCGAAGCCGCCGAAGTGCGAGCCATCGTGGCCGCCGCCGAAGCCGAGGCGTTGAAGCAGCAATGGGCCATGACGATTGCCGTGGTCGACGATGGCGGACATCTGCTGCACCTGCACCGCATGGACGGCGCGGCGCCGGTGAGCGCCCACATCGCACCGGGCAAGGCGCGCAGCGCGGCGCTGGGGCGGCGCGAGAGCAAGGGCTACGAGGACATGATCAATGGCGGGCGCCATGCCTTCCTGTCGGTACCGCTGGAGGGCATGCTGGAAGGCGGCGTGCCGATCGTCAAGGACGGGCAGTGCATCGCCGCCATCGGGGTCAGCGGCGCCAAGCCGGCCGAGGACACGCAGGTGGCCCGCGCCGGCATCGCGGTGCTGGGACTTTGAACGCCTGATCTGAATAAAAACGGCTGCTGGCGCTTTCGTGGCAAACGTCAACAGCTATTAATTAAATAGCATTCGGGTGCGCGACAAACGTCGCTGCCAGGGCGGGCGGCGAGGGCGTCAGTAGCTCAGCCGCTCCGGCCGCACCTCCTGCAGGATGGTGGTGGCGATTTCCTCGATCGACTTGGTGGTCGACGACAGCCAGCGGATGCCCGAGCGGCGCATCATGGCTTCGGCTTCGCCCACTTCCATGCGGCAGTTCTCCAGGCTGGCGTAGCGCGAGTTGGGCCGGCGCTCGGCGCGGATCTCGGCCAGGCGCTCGGGCGCGATGGTCAGGCCGAAGATCTTCTTCTTGTGCGGCACCAGTGCCGGCGGCAGCTGGCGGCGCTCGAAATCCTCGGGGATCAGCGGGTAATTGGCCGCCTTCACCCCATGCTGCATCGCCAGGTACAGGCTGGTGGGGGTCTTGCCGCTGCGGCTGACGCCGATCAGGATGACGTCGGCCGTCTCCAGGTCGCGGTTGCTCTGGCCGTCGTCATGGGCCAGGCTGTAATTGATGGCCTCGATGCGGTCCTGATAGGCCTGGTTCTTGCTGATGTCGGAAAAGCGCCCCACCCGGTGGTGGCTGGTGATGCCCAGTTCCTGCTCGATCGGCGCCACGAAGGTGCCGAACATGTCCAGCAGCATGCCCTTGCAGCCCTCGCGCACGATGCCCATCACCTCGCGGTCGACCAGGGTGGTGAAGACGATCGGCTTGCGGCCTTCGACCTCGCACGTGTGGTTGATCTGGCGCACCGCCTGGTGAGCCTTGTCCGGCGTGTCGATGAAGGGCAGGCGCACGTGGCGTGGCTGAAAGTCGAACTGCGCCAGGATGGCGTTGCCGAAGGTTTCGGCCGTGATGCCGGTGCCATCGGAGACGAAAAACACGGTGCG
>MKTG01000010.1:0-8507 GCA_001897615.1 Burkholderiales bacterium 68-10 | reverse complement strand
GCGCCGCCGGCCGCCCCGACCCGAGAAAAATCAGTACATGGGTCGCGTTGCCGCCACGGTTTCAGGGCGTTCGCAGCCACCGGTTTTCAAACTCTGGAGCTTTCCCATGTCTGCACTGTTTTCGCCGACCGCCCTGGTCGTGCCGTTCGAAAACCTGAGGATGACCGATGTCGAGGTGGTCGGCGGCAAGAACGCCAGCCTCGGCGAAATGATCTCGCAACTGCCACAGGGCGTGCGCGTGCCCACCGGCTTTGCCACCACGGCGCATGCGTTTCGCGAGTTTCTGAAGCACCAGGGCCTGCATGAGCGCATCAGCGCCCGCCTGGCGGCGCTGGACGTCGACGACGTGCGCGCGCTGGCCGAGGCCGGCGCCGAAATCCGCGGCTGGGTCGAGGCACAGCCCTTTCCGGCCGACCTGGAAAAGGCCGTGCGCGACGCCTTTGCCACGCTGAGCGGCGGCAACGCCGAGGCGAGCTTTGCCGTGCGCTCCTCGGCCACGGCCGAGGATCTGCCCGACGCCTCGTTTGCCGGCCAGCAGGAGACCTTTCTCAACGTGGTCGGCGTCGAGGCCGTGCTGCACAAGATGAAGGAGGTGTTCGCCAGCCTCTACAACGACCGCGCCATCAGCTACCGCGAGCACAAGGGCTTCGCGCACGACGTGGTGGCGCTGTCGGCCGGCGTGCAGCGGATGGTGCGCAGCGACCTGGGCGCGGCGGGCGTGATGTTCACCATCGACACCGAAAGCGGCTTTGACCAGGTGGTCTTCATCACCAGCAGCTACGGCCTGGGCGAGACGGTGGTGCAAGGCGCCGTCAACCCGGACGAGTTCTACGTCCACAAGCCGATGCTCAAGGCCGGCAAGCGCGCGCTGATCCGCCGCAACCTGGGCAGCAAGCTGATCCAGATGGTGTTTGCCACGCCCGAGGAGAAAGCGGCCAGCGGCAAGCTGGTGCAGACCACCGATGTGCCGGCCGAGCTGCGCAACCGCTATTCGCTCACCGACGCCGAGGTCGAGCAGCTGGCGCGCTACGCCCTGGTCATCGAGCAGCACTACGGCCGACCGATGGACATCGAGTGGGGCAGGGACGGCCAGGACGGCCAACTCTACATCCTGCAGGCGCGGCCCGAGACGGTGAAGAGCCAGCAGGGCAGCACCGAGCTGCGCTACAAGCTCAAGGGCAGCAGCGCCGTGCTGGCCGAGGGGCGCGCCATCGGCCAGAAGATCGGCACCGGCCCGGTGCGGCTGGTGAGCGACATCAGCCAGATGGACCAGGTGCAGGCCGGCGACGTGCTGGTCACCGACATGACCGATCCCAACTGGGAGCCGGTGATGAAGAAGGCCAGCGCCATCGTCACCAACCGCGGCGGGCGCACCTGCCACGCCGCCATCATCGCGCGCGAACTGGGCATCCCGGCCGTGGTCGGCTGCGGCGACGCCACCGCTCGCCTGAAGAGCGGCACCCTGGTGACGGTGAGCTGCGCCGAGGGCGACACCGGCCGCATCTACGACGGCCTGCTGGAAACCGAGGTGACCGAGATCCAGCGCGGCGCCATGCCGCCCATCGCCACCAAGATCATGATGAACGTCGGCAACCCGCAGCTGGCGTTTGACTTCGCCCAGCTGCCCAACGAAGGTGTGGGTTTGGCGCGGCTGGAATTCATCATCAACAACAACATCGGCGTGCACCCCAAGGCCATCCTGGACTACCCGCAGGTCGACGCCGATCTGAAGAAGGCGGTGGAGAGCGTGGCGCGCGGCCACGCCAGCCCGCGCGCCTTCTACGTCGACAAGGTGGCCGAGGGCGTGGCCACCATCGCCGCCGCCTTCTGGCCCAGGCCGGTGATCGTGCGCCTGTCGGACTTCAAGAGCAACGAATACCGCAAGCTGATCGGTGGCAGCCGCTACGAGCCGGAGGAAGAAAACCCCATGCTGGGCTTTCGCGGCGCGGCGCGCTATATCAGCCAGGAGTTCGCCGAAGCCTTCGCCATGGAGTGCGAGGCCATCAAGCGCGTGCGCGACGAGATGGGCCTGACCAACGTGCAGGTGATGGTGCCCTTCGTGCGCACGCTGGCGCAGGCCGAGCGCGTGGTGGCGCTGCTGGCGCAAAAGGGCCTGAAGCGCGGCGACAACGAGCTGAAGGTGGTGATGATGTGCGAGGTGCCCAGCAACGCCATCCTGGCCGAGCGGTTCCTGGCGCATTTCGACGGTTTTTCCATCGGCTCCAACGACCTGACCCAGCTCACCCTGGGGCTGGACCGCGATTCCGGTCTGGAGCTGCTGGCGGCCGACTTCGACGAGCGCGACCCGGCGGTCGAGGCGCTGATCCACCAGGTCATCACGGCCTGCCGCGCGCAGGGCAAGTACATCGGCATCTGCGGGCAGGGCCCCAGCGATCACCCGGACTTCGCGCGCTGGCTGGCGGACGAGGGCATCAGCTCGATCTCGCTCAACCCCGACAGCGTGATCGACACCTGGACGCTGCTCGCGCAATAAGCAAAACGCCATCCAGCGCCCACCATGAAAGCGCCAGCAGCTAAAAAAAAAGAAGTGTCTGGCGCCGCGTGGCTGCGTGCCGCGCTGTTGCTGCTGTGGGCCGCGGCGTCGTTTGGCGTGGCGTTTTTCGCCCGCGACCTGAACCAGGTGGTGGCCGGCTGGCCGCTCAACTACTGGTGGCTGGCGCAGGGCGGGGTGCTGCTGTTCATCGGCGTGGTGATGGTCTACGCGTGGTGGATGGGCCGCGCCGCGCCCGCGGCCGACGACGAGGACCGCTAGCGTGCCCGGAGCGTCGCGCGCCTACGCCCGGCGGCTGCACCGCAAGCTGCTGCTGTTCACCCTGGGGCTGCTGGCGTTCCTGCTGCTGATGCACTGGGCCGAACGCGCGGGCCTGTCGCGCGGCTGGATCGGGCCGATCTTCCTGTTCCTGTCGGTGATGATGTATGCGTCGGTCGGCATCTCCGGCCGCACCACCGACCCGGAGGAGTTCTACGTCGCCGGCCGGCGCGTGCCGGCGATGTACAACGGCATGGCGACGGCGGCCGACTGGATGAGCGCGGCCTCGTTCATCAGCCTGGCCGGCGCGCTGTACCTGCAGGGCTTTTCCGGCACGCCGGCGCAACCGGGTGGCCTGGCCTACGTGCTGGGCTGGACCGGGGGCTTCTGCCTGGTGGGCCTGCTGATGGCCCCGCGCCTGCGCGCCATGCGGCTGTACACCGTGCCCGACTTCTTTGCCGTGCGCTTCGGGCGCGGCGCCCAGCTGCTGGCGGCGCTGGGGGCGGTGGCCTGCTCGTTCATGTACGTGGTGGCGCAGATCTACGGCATTGGCCTGATCGCTTCGCGGCTGACCGGGGTGCAGTTCGAGATCGGCATTCTGCTGGGCCTGGGCGGCGTGCTGCTGTGCTCGTTCCTGGGCGGCATGCGCGCCATCACCTGGACCCAGGTGGTGCAGTACGTGGTGCTGCTGGTGGCGTTTCTGATCCCGGTGTCCTGGCTGGCCTACAAGCAGCTGGGCACGCCGCTGGCCCTGCTGGCGTACGGTCAGCAGTTGCCCAAGATCGAACAGCTGGAGCGCAAGCTGATCGATTCACCCGCCGAGCAGGAGGTGCGCGCGCACTTCGGCGAGCGCGCCCGCGACTACGCCGAGCGCCTGCGCGACCCGGCGGCGGCGCTGGCGCGCGAGCGCAGCGCGCTGGAGGACCGCATCCGCGCCCTGCGAGCCGAGGGGGCCGATTTCTCGTTCGTCATGATGGCGCGGCGCGAGCTGTCGGCCCTGCCCAAGGACGAAGCCAGCGCGCGCGAGCTGTGGACGCGCGCCATGAACGAGGCGCAGGAGCGTGCCAAGCCGCTGGGCGGCCTGCCGCGCCACGGCCAGGCCTTTGCCGGCAACCCCGACGGCACGCCCGCCGAGCGCGCCGAGTTCAACACTTCGCGCCTGAATTTCCTGGCCCTGATGTTCTGCCTGATGATCGGCACGGCCAGCCTGCCGCACCTGCTGACGCGCTTCTACACCACGCCCAGCGTGGCCGAGACGCGCCGCTCGGTGGCCTGGTCGCTGCTGTTCATCGCCATGCTGTACCTGGCCACGCCGGCGCTGGCGGCGCTGGTCAAGTACGAGGTGATGCAGCACTTGGTGGGCAGCAGCTTCGATGCGTTGCCCAACTGGATCGCCCAGTGGGCGCGGGTGGATCCGGGGCTGATCTCGGTGCAGGACGTCAACGGCGACCGCATCCTGCAGTTCGGCGAGATCCGCCTGGGTGCCGACATGATCATGCTGGCCACGCCGGAGCTGGGCGGACTGCCCTACGTGGTGTCGGGCCTGGTGGCCGCCGGCGGGCTGGCGGCGGCGCTGTCCACCGCCGACGGGCTGCTGCTGACGATCAGCAACGCGCTGGTGCACGACACCGCGCCCATGCGCGGCGGCCGCGTCTGGGTGTCCGACAACCGGGTGATCCTGTCCAAGTTCGCCCTGCTGGCGGTGGCCATGGTGGCGGCGGCGACGGCGGCGCTGAAGACGGGCGAGATCATCTCGCTGGTGACGGCCTCGTTCTCGCTGGCGGCGGCCACCTTCTTCCCGGCGCTGACGCTGGGCCTGTTCTGGCGCGGTGCCACGCGGCGCGGCGCGGTGGCCGGCATGCTGGTGGGCATCGCCGTCACCGTGGGCTACATGCTGCAGGCCAGCGCCGGCCTGCGTGCCTGGTGGGGGCTGGCGCCGGGCGGGCTGTGGTGGGGCATCCACCCGGTGTCGGCGGGCTTCTTCGGCGTGCCGGCGGGCTTCGCGGTGATCGCGGCGGTGTCGGCCTGGGAGCACTGGCGCCGGCGTCGCATGGCCGCCTGAGGCGGCACCTCCCTGCATGTCGATTGCTATCGTTATAGAAGCTGCTGACGCTTGCCAGATATGCGTCAAACGGTGTTTTTCCTGCAATTCTCAGGGATCGAGCCGGTGGGTGCCGGCTGCACGCCGCATCAGAAACGACGGCTCAGGTAGCGCGATCCGGCCAGACCGAAGCGCCATGGCGTATCCACCGCCCGGCGGATGCCGATGCGCGGGCCGCACACGACGTCGATGGGTTGACGCCGGTCCGGCGCCAGCACCTTGAACGGCGGCTGGTCCAGTGGCAGGCCGTACAGCGCCTTGGTGATGCCCAGCGCCTGGCCCACGCGCCCGGGCCCGGCGCACAGCAGGCGCTCGTCATCCAGCCCGCGACGCTCGCGCATGCGCTCCAGGCCGTGCGTGGGCTGCAGCGCCCTGATCAGCACCCCGCTGCCGTGGCCCTCGGGCCCGCAGACGAAGTTCAGGCACCAGTGCAGCCCGTAGTTGAAATACACGTAGGCGTGTCCCGGCGGACCGAACATGGCCTGGTTGCGGGGCGTGCGGCCTGGGTGGCAGTGCGAGGCCGGGTCGTCTTCGTCATACGCCTCGACCTCGACGATCAGCCCGCCCACGCCATCGACCAGCAGGGTGGCGCCGATCAGCGCGCGGGCCACGCTCGGGGCGTCGGCGGCGAAGTCCTTGTGTCTGAGCGGGCGGAGCATGGTGAGGGCGGCAGTGCGCCGTGGGCAGCGCACACGGGCGACTAAGATTGTCGGTCACCACCGATTGCGAGGAGTCCCGCCATGTTCAAGGCCCTGTTGCTGACCAAGACCGAAGTCCCTGCGCCGCAGGTGGCCATCACCGAACTGGACGAGGCGCAACTGCCGGCGGGCGACGTGCTGGTGCAGGTGTCGCACTCGACGCTGAACTACAAGGACGCGCTGGCCATCACCGGCAAGGCGCCCGTGGTGCGCAGCTGGCCCATGGTGCCGGGCATCGACTTCGCCGGCGCCGTGCTCGAATCCAGCGACCCGCGCTATCGCCCGGGTGACGCCGTGCTGCTCAACGGCTGGGGCGTGGGTGAATCGCACTGGGGTGGGCTGGCGCAGAAGGTGCGCGTCAAGGCCGACTGGCTGCTGCCCCTGCCCGCCGGCCTGACGGCGGCGCAGGCCATGGCCATCGGCACCGCCGGCTACACCGCCATGCTGTGCGTCATGGCGCTGCAGCGCAACGGCCTGCTGCCGGCGCAGGGACCGGTTTTGGTGACGGGGGCCAACGGCGGCGTGGGCAGCATCGCCATTGCCTTGCTGGCGCGGCTGGGCTTCGAGGTGCACGCCAGCACCGGCCGCCTGGCCGAGGCCGAGCACCTGAAGGCGCTGGGCGCCACCGACATCATCGACCGCGCGACGCTCAACACGCCCGGCAAGCCGCTGCAGAAGGAACGCTGGGCTGGCGCGGTGGACAGCGTGGGCAGCCACACCCTGGCCAACGTCTGCGCGGGCATCCGCTACGGCGGCGTGGTGGCGGCCTGCGGGCTGGCGCAGGGCATGGACTTCCCGTCCACGGTGGCGCCCTTCATTCTGCGCGGCGTCACGCTGGCGGGGGTGGACAGCGTGATGGCGCCCCATGCGCGCCGCGCCGAGGCCTGGCAGCGCCTGGCGCGCGAACTGCCGGCCGAGCTGCTGCCGCGCAACACCGAAACCATCGCCCTGGCCGACGCCGCAGGCGTGGCCGCCCGCCTGCTGGCCGGGCAGGTGCGCGGGCGCGTGGTGGTGGATGTGATGGCGTGAAAGGCCGCGCGGCCTCCCGGTGCGCCCATGCGTCAGGCTTCGGTGGTGTGCCTGGCGCCGCCTGACCGGCACCGAGCACGGCTTTGTATGATGGCTGCGCTGAACCAGAATCAGGAGAGACCGCATGCAACGTCGTCACGTCGTCCTGGCTTGCGCCGCCCTGCCGGGCTTGAACCTGTTGGCACCGGCGGCGCTGGCGCAGAACTGGCCCAGCCGGCCGATCAAGTTGATCGTCTCTTTTCCGCCCGGTGGCCTGATTGACAACATGGCGCGTCTGATCGCCCCCCGGCTGGCGCAGGAGCTGGGGCAGCCGATCGTCGTCGACAACAAGCCGGGTGCCGGTGGCAACCTTGGCGCGGGCGAGGTCTCGCGCGCGGCGCCGGATGGCTACACCCTGCTGATGGCGTCGCCGCCACTGACCATCAACCCGGCGCTCTACAAGAAGCTACCTTACGAGCCGCGCAATATCGCGCCGATTGGCTTGCTGGGGCGTGTGCCCAACGTGCTGGTGGTCAGTGCCGCTTCGGGAATCCAGAGCGTCGCCGAGCTGACGGCGCGCGCCAAGGCACGTCCCGGGGAACTGAACTACGCCTCGAACGGCAACGGCACCTCGTTGCACCTGAGCGCCGAGCTGTACAAGAACCAGGCAGGAGTGTTCGTCACGCACATTCCCTATCGCGGCGCTGCCGCCGGACTGACCGCCGTGATCGCGGGTGAAGTCAGCTTCATGTTCGACAACCTGCCGTCGGCACTCGGCCTGATCCAGAGCGGTCGCCTGCGGGCGCTGGCGGTCACCACGGCGCAACGCAGCAGCGTGTTGCCGCAGGTGCCCACCATGGAGGAAGCCGGTGTCAAGGGCTACCAGGTGTCTGCCTGGTTCGGTCTGGCGGCGCCTGCTGGCTTGCCGGCACCGGTGCAGCAAAAATTGGAGCAGGCGCTCGAGCGCGTCGCCGCCGTGGAGGAAGTCAAAGCCGCCATGCTCAAGGCCGGCGCGGAGCCCGTCTGGCTGGGCGCGCAGGCCATGGTCAGCTTCATGCAAGCCGATGCCGCGCAGTGGAAGAAGGTTGCGGACTTCGCGAAGATCTCGCTCGACTGACGGCCTGTGTGGGCGTATCTTGGGGGTCTTGTGCCTGCAGTTTGAGCTGCTGGAGCGGGTGAAGGGAATCACCCAAGGCAGCCAACTCATTGATTAATAAAGATTTTTTCTGGTTACCCAATCCAGAAATGGCCTCTAAGTGTACCACCCCGACCCTCTTGGCGAAAGACGTACATCCACCGCCTTCCGCTGGCGGCCACCGACAGCCACTGCGATCAGGAAGCGACCGATTTTGCGATCTGCAGTGCCCTTCGCTCGAATCGCTCGGAAACAGAGTTCGCTTGTCCCTGGGGTCTATGCAGGTGCGTCACGATCTCGTAGGGGCCGTCGTCCAGCGGTCGCATGCTGATTCCCCATCCATGGGCGCGCTTGATGCGCGATTGCGCGGATACCCCGACACCGTAGCCGGCAGAAACCCATAGCGCCATCATCTCGAAGGATGTGACGTACTGAAGATTTTGCTGGTCGGCAGGCAGGTGCGAGAGCAGTCGATGATCCAGCGAAGAGCACGTCTCAGCCCGCCAGCGAAAGATCGGGTAGTTCTGTAGGTCAGCGATGGTGAGCGATGCCTGATCCAGCAATGGAAACCGCAGCGGCATCGCAACGGCCATGCTCTCAACCCACAAGGGCTGGGTTTGGATGACCGGATCGCTCGATCCTTGAAGCGACACCCCTACGTCGTAGCGGCCTTCACGAAGTCCATCAAGCAACTCGTCACCTGCAACCTCAAAGAACCCGATGCTGACCTCTGGTTCTTGCGCACGTTGCAGCTCGAGCAGCGCCGAAAGCCGAGTTGACGATACGCCTGGCGCT
>MKTG01000009.1:29945-30072 GCA_001897615.1 Burkholderiales bacterium 68-10 | reverse complement strand
GTTCACGGCCCATGCGCAGGCTGACACCGCGCACCGCCTCCGTGCGTCCCTGCGCGGTCGGAAAGCTGATGCGCAGGTTCTCGATGTCGAGCAGGGGCGCGGCGCTTTCGCGCTGTACGTTGTTCAT
>MKTG01000009.1:28663-29826 GCA_001897615.1 Burkholderiales bacterium 68-10 | reverse complement strand
AAAACGAGGGCGCGCCCTTCTGCCACCATGGCGCCCCATTCGGGCTGCGGTGGCGGCAGGCCGACCCCCAGGAAGCCCAGGCCCGCCACGATCAGCACGATGCCCGGCGCGTCCAGCGCGGCCCGCACGAATGCCGAGGGCAGCGACAGCGGCAGCGCGTGCCGAACCAGCAGCCTGAGCGGCGACACGCCGATCGCCTTGGCAGCCTGTATGAACTCAGACCGGCGCAACGCCGCGATCTCGGCGCGTGCCACTCGGGCATACGGGGGCCAGCCGGTGGCAGCGATGGCGATCACCGCCGTCCACAGGCCGGCGCTCAGCGCGGCGGCCACGGCAATCGCCAGGATCAGGCGCGGGAAGGCCAGGAACACGTCGGCTACGCGCATTAGCACGGCGTCCACCCAACCGCCCCACAAACCCGCCGCGGCGCCCACCAGCAAACCGATGGGCACGCTGATCAACAGCACCAGGGCCACGATGGCCAGCGTGGGACGGGCCCCGTGGATCACGCGCGACAGGATGTCGCGCCCCAGCGTGTCGGTGCCCAGCCAATGCTGGGTCGACGGCGGTAGCAGACGTTGATCCAGGGATTGCGCGACCGGGTCGGCCAGCGGCAGCCATGCGGCGAACAAGGCTGTCAGCACGATCAGGGCCACCATGATCAAGCCCAGTACACCGATGGGATGCGTCAGGAAGCGGCGCAGCAGCCGGTAGATGGCGCCCAGCTTGGCCTGGGTGCGCGTGGCTGGCGTGTCGGAAGACAGCCATTGCAGCGTGTTGGACAGGGTACTCATGCCAGACGTGACCTCGGATCCAGCGCGGCCTGTATGACTTCGCTGGCGATGTTGACGACCATGAAGATGACGCCGACCAGCAAGGTGGCCGTGAGCACCGCCGGCACATCGGAGGCGAACAGGGAATCGGTGATGTACATGCCCAGGCCAGGCCAGGCGAACACCGTTTCGGTCAGCACGGCCCCTTCGAGCAGGTAGGCGTAGGTCAGGGCGACGATGGCCAGCACCGGCCCGGCGGCGTTGTAGAGCGCGTGGCGCCAGATGATGGCGGCCTCGGACAGGCCCTTGACGCGCAAGACCGTGGTGTAGTCCTGCCGCAGTTGCCACAGCAAAAAACTGCGCGTCATGCGCGCGATGTAACCCAACGCG
>MKTG01000009.1:27355-28537 GCA_001897615.1 Burkholderiales bacterium 68-10 | reverse complement strand
AGTAGCGGTACACGGTGTCCAGTCGGCCCGGGCCGGCGACCCATTCGAGCTTGGCGTAGAAGACCAGCAGGCCGACGATGCCGAGCCAGAAGACCGGCACCGAATAGCCGATCAGCGACACCATGCGACCCAGGTGATCGGGCAGGCGATTGGCGTACTGCGCGCACATCACCCCTATCGGGATGCCGAACAGCACGCCCAGCAAAATAGCCACCGTTGCCAGTTCGAACGTGGCCGGGAAGTAGCGCGCGATGTCGGAACTGATGGGATTGCGGGTGACCAGCGACTGACCGAAGTCACCACGCACCATCTCGCTGGCATAGGCTGCGAACTGCTCCGTCAGCGGCCGGTCCAGGCGCAGCTGCCGAAAGACCTCGTCGTACTGCTCCTGCGAGGCGCGGTCGCCGACGACGCGCAGCACCGGGTCGGACGGCAGCACGCGTCCCAGCGCGAAGGTCACCACCAGCAGGCCCACCAACGTGATGCACGAGGTCAGCAGGGTGGAGCCCAGCCAGCGCAGGCCACGCTTCAGCCGCGCCGAGCGGCCCCGGCGGCGGGGGGCGAGCTCGACGCCGTCATCGTCGCCCGGTGGCGCGGCTGAGGTGGCCATCTCGTTCACCGCTTCTCGATCACCCAGTAGGGCGTGGAGTCAAACGTCACGGCACCTGAATAGTTGTGCACGTTGGAGCGCATGGCGATCGGCTCCAGCTTCTGAATCAGGAACGTGAACGGCGACTCGTCACGCAGCTTGCGCTGGATGTCGGCGTAGATCCTCATGCGCTTGCCGTCATCGACTTCGTGCGAGGCCTTGTCGGCTTCGGCGGTCAGCTCGGGCGTCAGCCAGTGGGCGCGCCACGGCGCGTTCTTGTTGCTGGCCTTGTCCGAGTCGTCGGTGTTGCGGCTGAAGAACTCCAGGGTCGAGCTGGGGTCGGAGTAGTCCGGTGCCCAGACGAAGACCAGCGCGTCGTGACGGCGCTCGCGGTAGCGCGTCAGCACCTGGGACGGCTCACCCATGCGCAGCTCCACCTTGATGCCGCCCTGGGCGAAAGTGGACTGCAACGACTGCGACACCTCGTGATACGGGCTGGCGCCCGAGGTCTCCAGCGACATGGAAAACCCGTTGGGGAAACCGGCTTTTGCCAGCAGGGCCTTGGCCTTGGCGGGGTCCAGCTTGTACGGCTC
>MKTG01000009.1:26173-27303 GCA_001897615.1 Burkholderiales bacterium 68-10 | reverse complement strand
TACTGGCCCGAAAACAGCTTGTTGGCGATGCCGTCATAGTCGATCAGCCAGCGCATCGCCTGCCAGACCTCCGGCTTGGACAGGTTGGGGTTGGCGGTGTTGAGCGCCAGGTAATAGACGGTGCCGCGCGGGATCTGCACCATCTTCAGGTTGGAGTTGCCCTTGATCGACTGCACCTGGTCCGCCTTGAGGTCGGAGGCCACGTCGATGTCGCCCTTTTCCAGCAGCAAGCGCTGGGTGGCCGGCTCGGCGATGTGGCGGATGATCACGCGCTTGAGCTTGGCCGGCGTGCCGCCCTTGAAGCCAGGAAAGGCCTCCAGCACCACGGCGTCCTTGGCTTTCCATTCGACCAGCTTGTAGGCGCCGGCGCCCGCCGATCGGGTGCGCAGCCAGCCGTTGCCCAGATCGCCGTTGCGCTCGTTGGACATCACCAGTTTCATGTCGACCACCGAGGCGATGGCGGCGCTGAGCGCGCTGAGGATCAGCTCGGTGGAATAGGGCTGGTCAAAGCTCAGTACCAGCTTGTCGCCATCGGCCCTCACGCGCTGCTTGACGTTGTCCTTGTTCCAGCCGAACTGGCGCAGGATGATGGCCGGTTGCTTGTCCAGCAGGATGCCGCGTTGCAGCGAGAAAGCGGCGTCCTCGGCCGTCACCGGGTTGCCCGACTGGAAACGGAGGTCCTTGCGGATCTGGAACACGATCTGCTTGCCATCGGGCGCCGCTTGCCAGCTCTGCGCGACGCCCGGGATGATCTTCGAAAAGTCCGCCGGATCGTGCTGCACCAGGCGCAGGTACAGGCTGTTGAGGGCATCGCCCGGGGCGATTTCAAACGCCTCCTGGGGATCCAGGCTGAGGATGGTGCCAATGTCGCGGGCGATGACCAGCGTGTCGGCCGGCGTTGCCGCCCAGGCGGCGGTTGCGCTCAGGCAGGCGGCCAGCACGGAGGTGCTCAGGAGTTGTCTCATCGGTTTTTTCATGGGGAAGTCCTCGGGTGGAGTTGACTCAGGGGGGGAATGGGTGGGGGCAGAGCAGGTGGGCAGTGCGTGCGGACTGGCAGGTCAGGTGTCGATAGGGGGGAAGTCGCGACCGACCTCGCTCAGTCCATCTGGGTGACGAATTTGGTGACCAGG
>MKTG01000009.1:23932-26149 GCA_001897615.1 Burkholderiales bacterium 68-10 | reverse complement strand
GCGTTTCGGGCAGCGCCTGGCCGAAATGGTTGATGTTGACCATGCCGGCCTCCAGGCCGTTCTGGATCTGCAGGGCGCTGCGGGTGTTGCTGGTGAAGGCGTAGGACGACAGGCCATAGGGCAGGCTGTTGGCGCGCCGCAGGGCCTCGTCCAGATCCTTGAACGGGACACAGGCGGCAATCGGACCAAAGGGTTCGGCCTGCATGATGCGGGCGTCGTCCGGGGGCGCGGCGATCACCGTTGGCGCAAAGAAGTTGCCGATGTCGCCCAGGCGTTCACCGCCGGTCTCGATGCGGGCGCCGCGCGCGGCGGCATCCTCGACGAACTCGGCCATCGCCGTCACGCGACGGGCGTGGGCCAGCGGCCCCATCCGGGTGTCGGCCTCCAGGCCCGGGCCCACCTTGATGGCTCGGCTGAGCTCGGTGAAGCGGGCCATGAAGCGATCCCAGGCCGGCTCTTGAATGAAGAAACGCGTCGGAGACACACACACCTGGCCGGCATTGCTGAACTTCATCGCCGACAGCATGGTCGCCGCGCGCTCGACGTCGGCGTCCGCGCACACGATGACCGGCGAGTGCCCCCCCAGCTCCATCGTGATGCGCTTCATGTGGCTGCCGGCCAGCGCGGCCAGTTGCTTGCCCACCGGCACCGAGCCCGTGAACGACACCTTGCGCACGATCGGCGAGGCGATCAGGTAGTCCGACACCTCGTGCGGCACACCCCACACCACGTTGAGGACGCCGGGAGGCAGGCCCGCCTCGTGGAACAGGCGCGCGATGGCCACCACGGCGCTGGGCGAATCCTCGGAACCCTTGATGATGATGGTGCAGCCCGCCCCGATGGCGGCGGCGATCTTGCGGATCGCCTGGTTGTAGGGAAAGTTCCAGGGGGTGAAGGCCGCGCACACGCCAATCGGCTCGCGCAGCACGAACTGCCGCACGTTCGGCGTGCGCGGCGGAATCACCCGACCGTAGATGCGGCGGCATTCCTCGGCGTGCCAGTCGCAGTGGTCGGCGCAGCGCGCCACCTCGCCCACGGCCTCGGCCAGCGGCTTGCCCTGGTCGAGGGTGATGTTGCGGCCAATCTCCTTGGCCCGTTCGCGACTGAGCTGGCCCACCTTGCGCAGGATGGCGCTGCGCTCCATTGGCGACACATGCCGCCACGTGGCGAAGGCGCGTTCAGCGGCCGCCAGCGCGCGGTCCAGGTCGGCGCGCGTGGCATGCGGCAGCTGCCCGATGGTGTTGCCGGTGGCGGGGTCCAGCACGGGCTGCTCGACGCGGCCGCCGCCCTGGATGAATTCGCCGTCGATGTAGAGGGCCAAGGTTTCGTACATGAAAGAGACGCTCCGAGTTCAGACCGTTGGGTTGGTGTGGTTGAGGCGAGTCAGCCAGCGGCGACCGCGGTGCCGAACTGGGTCTGCGCCGCGTCAAGCGCCTTGGCCAGCCCGTCCACCAGCTCGTCGATGTGCTGGCGTTCGCTGATCAGCGGCGGGCACAGCGCGATGCAGTTGGCGATGGCGCGCACGATGACGCCGTGTTCCATGGCCTTGTTCTGGATCCAGGCGCCGACCGCCTTGTCGGCCGCGAAGGGCGTCTTGCTGGCCTTGTCGGCCGTGATTTCGACGGCGGCCAGCAAACCCATGCCTCGCACCTGGCCGACCAGGGGGTGATGGGCCAGACCGTTCAACCGCTCGAAGAAATAGGGCGCGAGTGCTTGCACATGCTCGACGATCCTGCGCTCCTCGTAGAGCTTGATCGTCTCCAGTGCCACGGCGGCAGCCACCGGGTGAGCCGCGTAGGTCAGGCCATGGGCGAAGGCGCCCAGCTTGCGGCTGCCGGCTTTCAGGGCTTCGTGGATCTGGTCGGTGATGAGCAGGCCGGAGATCGGCTGGTAGGCCCCCGACAGGCCCTTGGCCACGGTCATCATGTCGGGCTTGAGCTTGAAGCTGTCGCTGCCGAACATCTGGCCGGTGCGACCGAACCCGCAGATCACCTCGTCGACGATGAACAGTACGTCGTATTTCTTCAGGATGGCCTGCACGCGGTCGAAGTAGCCGGCGGGCGGCACGATCACGCCGCCCGAGCCATTGATCGGCTCGGCGATGAAGGCCGCCACGGTGTCCGGGCCTTCCCTGAGAATCATCTGCTCCAGGTTGTTCGCCAGGCGCTCGGCGAACTGCGCCTCGGTTTCGTCCGGCTGGGCGAAGTGGTAGTGGCT
>MKTG01000009.1:8727-23886 GCA_001897615.1 Burkholderiales bacterium 68-10 | reverse complement strand
AGCCATTGATGCGGGAGATGATCTTCTTTTTCTTCGGCCGGCCGAGCTGGTTGTTGTAGTACCAGACCAGCTTGACTGCCGCATCGTTGGCTTCGGAGCCCGAATTGGCGAACAGGACGTGGTTCAGCCCTTGCGGCGCGATCGCGGTGAGCGCTTCCGCCAGCGCGATGCCCGGCGGGTGCGAGCGGTGGTTGAACAGGTGGTAGTAGGGCAGGGTGTTGAACTGCGCCATGGCGGCGTCGACCAGGCGTTTTTCGGAAAAGCCTAGAGAGGCGCACCACAGGCCGGACATGCCTTCCAGGTAGCGCTTGCCGCTCTCATCCTCCACGTAACAGCCGTCGCCGCGCGTGATGACCACGGGCCCGCGCCTGTCGTGTGCGTCGAGGTTGGAGTAAGGATGGACGACGTGGGCGATATCCTTTTGCCAGTTGGCGCTGGGGGTGCTGCTCATTGGGGTGCCTTGCTGAGGAGGATCGGTCGGCGGACAAGTCAGGTTGGCGGTGGATCGGGCGCGTGCGCGGACTTGTCCATGAGGGGTGAAAGCGAGGCCACAGCGTACCCAGCGATTGCCGAAAGGACTTGACCGATCACGACAATCGGTCCGTGGCGCGGGCGCTGCGGCTCAAGTCGCGGTGGCGGCCTGGCGGAACGCGCGCGGACTCATCCGCGCGTGGTTGCGGAAGGCGCGCGTGAACGCGCTGGTTTCGCTGAAACCCAACTGCTCGGCGATCCGCGTGACGGGTAACCGGCTCTCGCTCAGCAGACGACAGGCGGTCTGCATGCGCACTTGGGCCAGCAGGTCCTGAAAGCCGACGCCTTGCTCCTGAAGGCGGCGTTGCAGCGTGCGCGGCGTGACGCCGAAGTCGCTGGCGGCCTGCTCCAGCGTCGCGCGGCCCTCCCTGGCGGCGTAGGTCATCCAGGTCCGCAGCGCGTCACCCAGCAGCCCCGGGGTGGCGGAGCGGGGCATGCGCAGCTCCAGCTGCGCGCAGAAGTTGCGGTAGCGCCGGGCGTCGGCGGTGGGGATCGGGCGCTCCAGGGCCCGGGCTGAGAAATGCAGGCCGGTGTAGGCGGCGTTGCAAACCACGGGCGCGCCGAAAAATCGCTGATAAGCGTCGGTGCCGCCCGGGGCGGGCACCGCCAGCGTGACGTGATCGAGCCGCCAGGACGACCCGGCGCAGCGCCGCAGGGAGCGCTGAATCTTGCCCAGCGTGTAGGCGGCATCGTGCAGCGGGTCGCCCACCGCCGGGTCGCGAATCTGGTAGGACAAATGGGCGATGCCGTGCGACTGCGTCAGCGCGACCGTGGTGCCGGTCTGGCTGACGGGAAAGTAGCGCGCCAGGGCATGCAGTGCGTCGCCGAGCGTGGGCGCGCAGGTGAACAGCTCGCCAAAGATGCTGGGGGTCGACTCGGACTCAAAGGCGGCCATCTCCAGCCCCAGCTGCTGGCGGCCGCTTTGCTGTGCGGCATGGCTGAGCATGCGCGTGAAAGCCAGCAGCGGCTGCTGCTCATTCTGGTCCGTGATCGCGTGCGCCGGCCAGGGCGACAGCGCGCCGCAGCGCGCCACCGGGCTGCTCAGCAGGTGGTCAAGCACCCGGGTGGCCAGGCGGGTGGCTTCACCGCTGATGGCGCCTACCAGTAGTCTTGTGGTCATGGACGAATCGCCTGCCTGGGATGGAGGTTCGACAATCGCTCAAAAATTCTATTAAACGGAACGCAAATTTTAAAATAGGCAATTCAAGAATACCATTAGGGTGAATCCTGAGGGGACTTCGGGTGTTCGGGCTCCCTGGTGTCGGGCAGGGCGGGGCCGGTGGGGCGACTGGACCAGCGGTCGATGGCCACAGCTTCTTCCTGTTGGGGTGGCGCAGTCAAGCCCAATGCGCAAGCGCCGGTCACGCGCCGCGATGGCCGGGCTTTCCGTGGCGTGCATGGTCTGCACGGCGCGCGGCATGGGCCGGGCGTACCCTTTCCCCTTGCGGGCATGCCCGTTGATGGCGCCGTTCGGGCGTGTGAGGCGCCGGTCGGTGCGATTTGGTGGCAGCCCTCAGCGCAGCGCCGCCAGCCGCAGGCCCGGCCCGCGCGTGCGCCACAGCAGCCAGCTGGCGATGGCCAGGTTCAGCAGGTTCCAGCCGATGCCGTTGATGAAGGCGGCGCGGTAGCTGCCGGTCAGGTCGAACACCCAGCCGCTCATCCAGCCGCCCAGGGCCATGCCCAGCAGCGTGGCCATGATCACCGCGCCGGTGCGGGCGCCGGCCTCGCGCGGCGCGAAGTGTTCGCGCACGATGATGGCGTAGGACGGCACGATGCCGCCCTGGAACAGCCCGAACAGCGCCGACACCACGTACAGCGGCACCAGGCCGTCGACCGGCAGGAACATCAGCAGCGCCACGCCCTGCAGGGCCGAGCCCAGCAGCAGCGTGCGGATGCCGCCGATGTGGTCGCAGATCCAGCCCGACACCAGGCGGCTGACGATGCCGCTGGCGAGCATCAGCGACAGCATCTCGGCGCCGCGCGCCGCGCCGTAGCCCAGGTCGGTGCAATAGGCCACGATGTGCACCTGCGGCATCGACATGGCCACGCAGCAGGCCACGCCGGCCACGCACAGCAGCCACTGCGCCTGCGCCGGCGCCAGGCCGAACGGGCGCTCCGGGGGCCATGGCGTGACGCGCGCCGCCGCGGCGCCCTGGCTGGTCGGATGGGCCGACAGCGCGGGCGGCGGCCGGCGCATGGCCAGCGCCAGCAGCGCCATGCCCGTGCCGCATACCAGCCCCAGCACGACATAGGTCGGCCGCCAGCCGTAGTGGGTGATGCCCCATTGCGCCAGCGGCGGCCACAGCGTGCCGGCGATGTAGTTGCCGCTGGCGCAGATGGCCATGGCAATGCCGCGCCGCCGGTGCCACCACAGGCCGGTGTCGGCCATCAGCGGCGCGAAGGTGGCGGCGCCGCCCAGCAGCCCCAGCAGGCCGTGGGCCAGGCCGAATAGCCACACGTTGCCCGACAGCGCCGCCAGCACGTAGCCGGCGCCGACGGCGGCCGAGCCCAGCCACAGCACGCGGGCGATGCCCCAGCGGTCGGCCCACAGGCCGGTCCACAGGCCGCCGATGCCCAGGCACACCATCATCAGGGTGTAGGGCAGCGAGGCACCGGCGCGGCCGATGCCGAATTCGGCCTGCACCGCCGGCAGCACCACCGACACCACGTACATGGCGCTGTTGCCCAGCGTCACCAGCAGCACCACCACCAGCAGGCGCCAGGCGGCGGTGCGCGAATCAATCAGGCGGGCGTCGCTGGCGGGGTGCGGGACAGCCATCGCGGGTCAGCCGAAGTGACAGATGTAGTGGTAGGCCTCGGCGACGCGGATCTCGAACGAGGAGTTGGCCGGGATGCTGAAACGCTGGCCCGGCCCGCAGGCTTTCCAGTCGCTGTCGCCGGCCAGGCGGTATTCGCAGCCGCCGGCCACGCATTCCATGACCTCGGCGGCGCCGGTGTTGAAGGTGAGGGTGGCCGGCAGGATCACGCCGACGCTGGCGCGGCGGCCGTCGGCCTGCTGAAAGCCGTGCGAGACGCACTTGCCGTCAAAGTAGACGTTGGCCTGGGTGTCGAGGGTGACGTTGGCGATGTGCGTGGTGGTCATGAAGGCGCTGGTGTGAGACGGAAACAAGCCGCGCATGTTATCGGCAAGGCGACAATCGCGCCCATGAGCCCCCCGCGCACCCGCTTCGTATTGATCGAGACCAGCCACGCCGGCAACGTCGGCGCGGTGGCGCGCGCCATGAAGGTGATGGGCTTCGACGACCTGGTGCTGGTCAACCCGCGCTGGCCCGACGTTTTGAGCCGGCCCGAAGCCGTCGAGCGCGCCAGCGGCGCCGCGGACGTGCTGGCGCGCGCGCGCTGCGTGGCCACGCTGGACGAGGCGCTCGTCGGCATGACCCACCTGTGCGCCACGGCGATGACGCCGCGCGACTTCGGGCCGCCCACGCGGGCGCCGCGCGACCACTTTGATTTGCTATTGAAAAAGGAGCTGCTGACGCTCGACCAGCAAGCGCCGGCGGTCGATTTTGATCTTGAATCGGCGCAGGGCGTGGCCTTCCTGTTCGGCTCCGAGCGCTACGGCATGCGCAACCAGGACGTGTACCGCTGTCATGTCGCGCTCAGCATTCCGACCGACCCGGACTACGGTTCGCTCAACCTGGCCGCCGCCGTGCAGCTGCTCGCCTACGACTGGCGGCAGGCGCTGGCGGCGCGCTTTGGCGGCTTTGACGTCACGCCCGCGACCGCCGCGCCGCGCCATGCCGATGCCGCGCAGCTGGCCGCCATGCTGGCGCACTGGGAGCAGGCGCTGATCGACGTCGGCTTTCTCGACCCCGCCGCGCCCAGGAAGTTGATGCCGCGCCTGCGGCAGCTGTTCAACCGCGCCCAGCCGACGCTGGAAGAGCTTCACATCCTGCGTGGCATCGCCCGCGCCATGCAGGACGCCGCGGTGGCCGGCCACGCGCCGGCGCGCGCGGACGCGGCGCCGCCGCGCTAGACTTTCACCCCCCATGTGGTCCCGTATCCGCTCCTACACCCAGGCCATCCTGGAACGCGATCCCGCCGCGCGCAGCGTGTGGGACGTGGTGTTTTCGTATCCGGGCTTCCATGCCCTGGTGCTGCACCGGCTGGCGCACCCGCTGTGGAACGCCGGCTGGCACTGGCTGGCGCGCTGGATCTCGCACTGGGGGCGCTTCCTGACCGGCATCGAGATCCACCCGGGCGCGAAGATCGGCGAGCGCGTGTTCATCGATCACGGCATGGGTGTGGTGATTGGCGAGACCGCCGAGATCGGCGACGATTGCACCATCTACCAGGGCGTCACGCTGGGCGGCACCTCGCTGGCCAAGGGCAGCAAGCGCCACCCGACGCTGGGCAAGGGCGTGGTGGTGGGCGCGTCCAGCCAGATCCTGGGCGGCTTCACCGTGGGCGACGGCGCCAAGATCGGCTCCAGCGCGGTGGTCACCAAGCCGGTGCCGGCCGGCGCCACGGCGGTGGGCAACCCGGCGCGCATCATCCTGGCCGACGAGCTGACCCGGCGCGAGGAAGCGGCGGCCAAGATGGGTTTTTCGGCCTATGGTGTCACGCAGAGCGACGATCCGGTCAGCCAGGCGCTGCGCGGGCTGATCGACGGCACCGCCACGCACGAACACCAGATCGCCCTGCTGTGGCAGGCGGTGGAGAAGCTGGCCTGCCAGATCGACCCGGACTGCGTGCCGGACGACGCCTCGAAGCAGGAGAGCTTCGAGGCCGACAAGCTGAACCAGCTGGTCGGCAAGTGATCGCCGCGCGTCAGCGCCGCTGGTTCTTGCCGACCTCGTTGCCGATCAGCGCGCCGGCGGCAGCGCCGCCGATGGTGCCCAGCGGCCCGCCAAACAGCACATGGCCGGTGGCGCCGCCAACCACCGCACCGACGCCGGTGCCGATCTGGGCATTGGTGGGGCGGCTGGCGCAGCCGGTGCTGGCCAGGCCGGCCAGCAGGGCGGCGGCGAGGGCGAGGTGGCGAAGACGGGGTGATGGGCTTGTCATGGGGGTGATTCCTTGCATGGGCCGCATCTTGGCGCCGATCCCCCATTCGGGTGTGACAAGCCAGGCCCAGAGGCAACCAGGGGTTACCGCGCCCTGGTGAAGCGGTCACGTTTGGCGACCAATTGATCCGTATTTTTGGGCTCCAGCGCGCGCCCATTGTGCGCCAGCAGCTTCTGTTTCGATAGCGAGCGCGGAGCCGGACCGAGGACGTTCCGCCACGGCCGGCCAGGCGGCGGCGTCAGGCCCGGGGCGGGCGCTGCGCGTTCTTCGGCCGGAAGGCCTGGCACACCGCGTCGTCGGTTTCCAGGTAGGGCCCGCCGATCAGGTCGATGCAGTAGGGCACGGCGGCGAAGATGCCATGCACCTGGGGCTGGCCGTCGGCGTTCTTCAGGCCCTCCAGCGTCTCGGCGATGGCCTTGGGCTGGCCGGGCAGGTTGATGATCAGGCTCTTGCCCCGGATGACGGCGACTTGCCGCGACAGGATGGCGGTGGGCACGAAGGCCAGGCTGATCTGGCGCATCTGCTCGCCAAAGCCGGGCATCAGCTTGTCGGCCACCGCCAGTGTGGCCTCGGGCGTGACGTCGCGCGGCGCCGGGCCGGTGCCGCCGGTGGTCAGAACCAGGGCGCAGCCGGCGTCGACCAGCTCAACCAGCGTGCGGCTGATGCCGTCCTGCTCGTCCGGGATCAGGCGCGGCTCGAAGCGGATCGGGTTCTTCAGCGCCCGACCCAGCCAGTCCTGCAGCGCGGGCAGGCCCTTGTCTTCGTAGGCGCCGCTGGAGGCACGGTCGCTGATGGAGACGATGCCGATGGTGACGGGGTCGTGGAAATTCATGGAAATAGCTATCGAAACAGAAGCTGCCGACGCTCAGCCGGCGCGGGTGTCATCGGCATAGGGCGGCTCATCGTCCAGGCCGGGGCCGGCCGCCTCGGCGCGCGCCAGCGCCGCCTGGATGAGCTGGAACAGCTCGCGCCAGGCGCGGCCGTGGCGCGCCGCCTGGCCGTGGGCGCGCGCCGTGGCGTCGTCCTGCGGCGTCGGCGCGTCCTTGCGCGCCTGGCGCACCAGGGCGCGCAACTGCTGCGCGTCGGTATCAGGAAACTGGGTGATCCAGGCGGCCAGCGCGGTGTCGTCGGTGGCCAGGCGCTCGCGCCAGTGCTCGGCGGCGTGCAGGCGCAGGGTGTCGCGCGCGGCGCCCTGGCGCTGCTCATGCAGCGCGGCGCGGATGGCGGCCACGTCCTCGCCCGGCAGCTGGCGCATCAGCTTGCCGACGTACTGGCTCTGGCGCCGCTTGCCCTCGAAGTTGCTGATGCGCTGCAGCTCGTCCAGCGCGTCCAGCAGCCGGGCCGGCAGCGCCAGCGGCTCCAGCAGGTTGGCGCGCAGGCCCAGCAGCTGCTCGCCCAGCGCCTGCAGCTCGGCGCTTTGCGCCTTCAGCTCGGTCTTGCTGGGGCCGTCGGCCAGCTGTTCGCGGCGCAGCTCCTGGTCCAGTTCGCTGCCTTCGGCGACGAACTGGCCGCGCACGTAATAGCCTTTTCGGGGTTTGCGGGACATAGGGGAAAAGCTTCAAAAGTCCGCAAGTATGATAGCCGCCACCATGCAAGACACTGCTCGCCCGTTGCCGGGCTTTTCTTATTCCCGCGCCTTTTTCGAGGACCTGGTGGACGCGGCCGTCGCCCACGCCAGGGCGCTGGGTGCCAGCGACGCCGGCGCCGAGGCCTCCGAGGGCGTGGGCCTGAGCGTGGGCGTGCGCAAGGGCGAGCTGGAGACGGTGGAGCGCAACCGCGACAAGTCGCTGGGCGTGACGGTGTACCTGGGCCAGCGCCGCGGCAACGCCAGCACCTCGGATTTTTCGCGCGCCGCCATCGAGCGCACCGTGCAGGCGGCCTACGACATCGCCCGCTTCACCGCCGAAGACCCGGCCGCCGGCCTGCCCGACGAGGCCGACGTGGCACCGCCCGGCGAGCAGCGCGACCTGGACCTGTTCCACCCCTGGCCGATCACCAGCGAGCAGGCGGCCGAGCTGGCGCTGGCCTGCGAGCGCGCCGCCTTCGCCGTCGACCGGCGCATCACCAACAGCGAAGGCGCCAGCGTGTCGGCGCAGCAAAGCCATTTCTTCAGCGCCCACACGCACGGCTTTCGCGGCGGCTACGCCAGCTCGCGCCACAGCCTTTCGGTGGCGCCGATCGCCGGCAAGGGCGAGGACATGCAGCGCGACTACTGGTACAGCTCGATGCGCGACGCGCGCGAACTGGCGGCGCCCGAGGCCGTGGGTCGCTACGCGGCCGAGCGCGCCCTCAGCCGCCTGCGCGGCCGCAAGATCGCCACCGGCGCCTGCCCGGTGCTGTTCGAGTCGCCGCTGGCCGCCGGCCTGCTGGGCAGCCTGGTGCAGGCGGTCAGCGGCGGCGCGCTGTACCGGCGCACCTCGTTCCTGCTCGATTCGCTGGGCAAGCCGGTGTTTCCCGCGCACATCGACATCAGCGAAGACCCGTTCGTGCGCGGCGGCAAGGGCTCGTCGCCGTTCGACGAGGAGGGCGTGCGCGTGCGGCCGCGCCAGGTGGTCGACGCCGGCCGGCTGCAGGGCTACTTCCTCAGCTCGTATTCGGCGCGCAAGCTGGGCATGAAGACCACCGGCAACGCCGGCGGCTCGCACAACCTGGTGCTGGCCTCGCGCCTGACGCAGCCGGGCGACGACCTCGACGAGATGCTGCGCAAGCTGGGCACCGGCCTGTTCGTCACCGAGCTGATGGGCCAGGGCGTGAACTACGTCACCGGCGACTATTCGCGCGGCGCCAGCGGCTTCTGGGTCGAGAACGGCCGCATCGCCTACCCGGTGCAGGAAATCACCATCGCCGGCAACCTGCGCGACATGTTCATGGGCATCCAGGCCGTGGGGGCCGATGCCTACACCTTCGGCTCCAAGACCGTCGGTTCGGTGCTGATCGACCGCATGACGGTGGCGGGCAACTGAGCGCCTGAGCGCCGGCCCGGCTCAGCCGCCCATGCCTTCGGGCGAGATCCGGGCCGGGGCGCGCTCCCGGCGTTCGTGCGGCTCGAATTCGCGCTGGCGCGGCTGTGGCTCGCGCACCCTTTGCTCGCGTGGCGCGAAGGTGCCCGGCTCGCGCGGCGGCATCGGCCGCGACTCGAACACCGGTGGCGTGCGTGGCGGCGGCGGCATGCCGCGGCCTTCGCTCGGTGGTGGCGCTCGCCAGGGTGGCGCGGCGCGCTCGAACACACGCGGCGCCTGCTCCATCGGTGGCGGCTGGGGCGGTCGGGCGACGGGCGGCAGGGCTTGCATCGGCAGCGGTTGCTGGGCCTCGCGCTGCTGGCGCTCGCGCACCAGGGCTTCCTGGCGCTGCTGCAACTGCCGCTGAAGCTGCTGCTCGCGCGCCGTGGCATCGGGTGGTGTGACCGGCGTGGGCGGCGGCAGGCCGCTGCGCGGGCCGGGATCGCGCAGCCAGCGGTCGCGCTCGCGGCGGTCATCGCCCGGCAGGCCGGGTGCGCGCGGCGGTATCGGCCGGTCGGGCCGCTGGGCGCCGTCGCCGGGGCGGGGCGGGTGCACGCCGGGCGGTGGGAAGTCGCGATCGACGCCGGCGCCGGGGGGTGGGCGTGGGCTGGGCATCACCGTGCCGCCGGGGCGCGGTGGGGGCAGCGGGGCCTGCGTGGCCAGGCCCGGCACGTAGGCGCGGGGCGGCGGCGCCACCACGCGGCCTTCGGCCAGCGCCCCCGGCGGCAGCCGGCTGCCGTCGCCGAAATGCGGGCGGCGGCCACGGTCTCCACCGCCGCCGAAATGGTCCACCGGCGCCACGCTGATGGCGCCCGGCCGGCGCTGGAAGAAATAGCTGTCCGGCGGCGGGCGCACGCGCTCGCGCCCGTCGTCCCAGTTCAGGCCGCGGCGGTAGCGGTCGCTGGCGTGGTAGTGCGGTGTCCAGGGTTCGCCCGGGGCCAGCGGAAACCAGGCCGCGCCAGGCGCGCCGCTGCCCAGCGACACACCCCAGCTCAGGCTGCCGCTGCCGCCGCCGACGAAGGCCACCAGTGCCGGCGCATACACCGGGCGCGGCCCGAAGCGCCCGGGCACCCAGGCCCAGCGCGGGCCGATCTGCGTCCAGCGGCCGTAGTGCGAGGGGGCGAAGCCCCAGGGCGCGTCGTCCACCCAGGTCCAACCCCAGGGCTCGACCCAGGCCCAGCGGCCGTAGCGGTACGGCGCCCAGTCGGCCACGGTGCGGGTCGGGTACCAGACGCTGCCGTAAGTGGCATCCTGTGCCCACTCGCCCCAGGCGTCGAGCTGGGCGTAACCGGGCACATCGCGCGGCAGATACTGCGCCGAGCGGGAGCGCTCCTCCAGCGCGTCGCGCGTGGCGACCCACTGGTCGAAGCCGTCGCGCAGCGCCGGGGCGGCCTGGGTGACGAGCAGATCGCGCCCGACAAACGTCACCTGCTGGCGGTTGCCCACGCCGGCCGACTGGCCGGTGCCGCCATACACCGTGGCGCTGCCGGCGTGCACCGTCAGGCGCGTGGTGTTGCCGCGCGGGTCGACGTCGACGCGGTATTCGCCGGGCTGTTGGGCCACCACGGCCAGCTGCGGGGTGTCGATCTCGATCCGCTCGCCCGGTTGCAGCTGGCGCACGCGCAGCGACAGGCTGCCGTCGGTCAGCGCCAGCTGGGTGGTGTCGTCGTCGAGCCGGGTGATGCTCAGATCGGCCGGGCCGGCCAGGCGCGCGGCGGTCCAGCCGCCCTGCAGCTCGGCGCGCGTGCCGGGGTCGACCAGCAGCCGGGTGCCGGTGCTCACCGGCCAGTTCAGGCCGGCCGGCTGCAGGTGGCGGCCGTCGGTGGCGATCTGCGCTGCGCCTTCCAGCGCGCTGACGTAGGCCACGCGGGCCGGTGGGTCGACCTGCGCCCAGCCGAGCAGCGGCGCCAGCAGCAGGGCGCCGCCACACCAGCGGCGCCAGGAGAAACGGGAAAAAACAGATGCCATGGCCTGTGTCGGGCCGGCACAGGAAGTCCAGGCTGTACCGGCTCCCATTCAACGCGCCAGCACCGCCGGCGGTTTGCCCGGCCAGGTGTCGGGCGTGCAAAGTCCGGCCGCAGTTTGCGTCGAAATGTGACTGGGCGGGTGGTCGGCCGCTGGTGCCGCCATGCCGCCGGACTATGAATGAAATCGCTGCCTGGCGCTTTCTGGGAAAGCGCTGGCAGCTATCATTTCAGGAGTTTGTGCCACCCAGTGCCGCCTTGACCGCCGCGCTGACGGCGGCCATCTCGGCCTTGCCGGCCAGGCGGGTCTTGACCGCGCCCATCACCTTGCCCATGTCGCCCGGGCCACTGGCGCCCAGTTCGGCGACGATGGCGCGCACCTCGGCGGCGATCTCGTCGACCGACAGGCGCGCCGGCAGGTAGGCCTGCAGCACCTGGATCTCGGCGGCTTCCTGGTCGGCCAGGTCCTGGCGGCCGGCCTGGGTGAAGGCGGCGATGCTGTCCTTGCGCTGCTTGATCAGCTTGTCGACGATGGCGACGACGGCGGCGTCGTCCAGGGTGACGCGCTCATCGACTTCCTTTTGCTTCATCGCCGCCTGCAGCAGGCGGATGGTGCCCAGCCGCGCGCTGTCCTTGGCGCGCATGGCGGTCTTCATGTCTTCGGTGATCTGGTCCTTGAGGGTCATGGCGATTTTGATGGCGGAAAGCAAAAAGGCCCGCTGAGCGTCCCCGGCGAGCCTTTGAAGGGTGGCGAAAGAAGCCGATCAGTACAGCTTCTTGGGCAGCTGCATGCTGCGCACGCGCTTGTGGTGGCGCTTGACGGCGGCGGCCTTCTTGCGCTTGCGCTCGGCGGTGGGCTTCTCGTAGAACTCGCGGGCGCGCAACTCGGTCAGCAGGCCCAGCTTTTCGATGGTGCGCTTGAAGCGGCGCAGCGCGACGTCAAACGGCTCGTTTTCTTTAACGCGGATGGTGGTCATTCAATTTCCGTTGAATACGCGGCCAGAGGGTGAAGGCGGTGATGCAGCGGGGTAGATCAGGCCCCGCCCACCGGCACATCGCCATGCGCCGCAAAACATGCCCCGCACAATAACTGGTATTTGGCCGGCGGGGCTTTTGCCAGCAAAGCCCACGATTATAGATCATTGCGCCGTGGCGGCAAGGGCGTCGGCGCAGGCGGCGGCGCTGGCCCAGGCCCACTGGAAGTTGTAGCCCCCCAGCCAGCCGGTGACGTCGACCACCTCGCCGATGAAGTGCAGCCCCGGCTGGCCGCTGGCCTCCAGCGTCCGCGAGGACAGCGCCCGGGTGTCCACGCCGCCCACGGTGACCTCGGCCTTGGCGTAGCCCTCGGTGCCGGTGGGCGTGAGCTCCCAGTGCTGCAGGCGCTCGGCCAGCTGCGCCAGCGCCTTGTCGCCGGCCTCGTTGATGGGGCGCTGCCAGGCCGGCTGCCGCGCGCACCAGGCCTCGGCCAGGCGGGCCGGCAGCCACTGGGCCAGTTCGTTGGCGATCAGCCGGCGCGAGCGCGCCTTGGCGGCCTGCAGTTCGGCCAGCAGGTCGACGCCGGGGGCCAGGTCGATGTCGATCGGCGTGCCGGGTTGCCAGTAGCTGGAGATTTGCAGCACCGCCGGGCCGGACAGCCCGCGGTGGGTGAACAGCAGGTCTTCGTGGAATTCGGCGCGCTGCGCCTTGCGGCCGGTGGCGATGCGCACCGGCAGCGACACGCCGGCCAGCGGCGCATAGGGCGCCCAGGCCGCGGCATCGAAGGTCAGCGGCACCAGGCCGGGGCGGGTGGGCACGAGCGGCAGGCCGAACTGCCGCGCCAGCGCCAGGCCCAGGCCGCTGGCGCCGATCTTGGGGATCGACAGCCCGCCGGTGGCGACGACCAGCGCGGGGCTGGTCACGGCGCCCCGATCGCTATGAATAATGTAGCTGCTGGCGCTTGCTGATTGGGCGATGGAGTCGATTTTTGCCATGAATTCGACGCGCTCGACGCGGCACGGCTGCCAGCGCTCGACCCGGCCGCCGTGTGCGGTGGCGGCGGCGCATTCGGCCAGCAGCATGTCGATCAGATCACGCGCCGAGCGGTCGCAAAACAGCTGGCCGCGGTGTTTTTCATGCCAGCCGATGCCGTGGCGCTCGAGCAGGGCGATGAAGTCGGGCGGCCGAAAGCGCGCCAGCGCCGAGCGACAAAAGCGTGGGTTGGCGCTCAGGTAGTGCCGCTCGGGCGTTGCCGCATCGAGCTCGCGGTTGGTGAAGTTGGCGCGTCCGCCGCCGGAGATGCGCACCTTCTCGGCCACGCGCTCGGCGTGGTCGATCAGCAGCACGCGCAGCCCGCGCTGGCCGGCCCGCGCGGCGCACAGCAGGCCGGCGGCGCCGGCGCCCAGGATGACGGCGTCGAAGGCGCCCGCCGCAGCCATATGCCGGGGCGCGGTTCAGGCGGTGCTGAGCAGGGGCTGGTGCTGGTGGGCCGCCGCCACGCCGCGCACCACGTCGCCCACCACCACCACGGCCGGGCTGCCCAGGCCGCACTGGCGCAGGTCGGCCAGCAGATCGCCCAGTCGGGTGACGCACTGGCGCTGCGCCGGCAGGCTGGCGCGCTCGATCACCGCCACCGGGGTGTCGGCGGGCAGGGCCGTCAGCAGCCCGGCCTGGATGCGCGCGGCGCTGCTGATGCCCATGTAGATCACCAGCGTCAGGCGCAGTTCGCGCGCCGATTCGGCCAGGCGCGCCCAGTCGACGCCCGGGCCGTCCTTCTGCGGATGGCCGGTGACGAACACCACGCCCTGCGCGTAGTCGCGGTGCGTGAGCGGCGCGCCCAGGCTGCTCAGCGCCGCCAGGCCGGCGGTGATGCCGTTGACGATCACCGGTTCGATGCCGGCGCGGCGCAGGCTGTCCACCTCCTCGCCGCCGCGGCCGAAAATGAAGGGGTCGCCGCCCTTCAGGCGCACCACGTTTTCGCCCGCCAGCGCGGCCTGCAGCATGAGCTGCTCGATGGTGGCCTGCGGCGTGCTCTGGCAGCCGCCGCGCTTGCCGACGTAGGTGATGCGGGCGTCTGGCCGGGCATGCGCCAGCACGCCATCGCCCACCAGGTCGTCGACCAGGATCACGCTGGCGGCCTGGATGGCGCGCACGGCCTTGAGCGTCAGCAGCTCGGGGTCGCCGGGGCCGGCGCCCACGAGCGTGACATGGCCGGGTGAAGAGGAGCTCATGCCGGGGTCACCAAGGGTTGCAGCAGGGTCGGATCGTACGCGGCTTCCAGCGCCTTGCAGGCGCGCACGATGTGCTCCACCTGCAGGGTGACGGGGGCGGGCGCCGGCAGGCGGCCTTCCATCACGGCGCGGGTGAAGTCGGCGGTGGTGGCGGCGTCGATGATGGTCGGCACCCGCGGCAAGCTGGTGAGCGGGCCGACCTGCGCCTCCTGCACGCACTGCGCCACGCCGTCGTTCACCAGCACCATGCGCGGCGTGCGGCGCGCGTCGGCCACCGGCTCGCCCTCGGTGCCGCGCAGCAGCAGCGCGGCGGTGTCGAACAGGTCGAAGGTGGTGGCCATGGAGGCGGCGTATTCGGGGTGGGTGTAGCTGGTCACCACCAGGGCTGGCCCGTCGATGGGGTTCATCATCTTGACCAGGGCGTGGCCGGTGTTGCGCAGGCCGATGGCGCGGCGCGCGTCCAGCAGGCGCTTGAGGCCGGGCAGCAGGCGTTCGGTGGGCACCACGTGCACACGGCCGCTGGCGATGCGATCGGCCGGCGCATGGGTGCCGATGCCCAACTGGGCCAGCACGTCCCGGCTGGTCACGCGGCCGTCCTCGGTCGAGGCGCCGTGCAGCAGCACCGGCAGGCCCTTGCGCGCCAACATCAGCGCCAGCAGCGGCGTCAGCACCGGCAGCCGGCGCGCGCCGTTGTAGCTGGGCAGCACCACCACCGGGCGATCGCTGGCCGGCAGGCGATTCATGCGCGCATGCACGGCGTCCAGGAAGCCGGCCATTTCTTCCGGCGTTTCGCCCTTGATGCGCATGGCCACGCAGAAGGCGCCGATCTCCAGATCGGTGCAGCTGCCGTCGAGCACCTGGCCCATCAGGTCGGCCGCCTGCTCGCGCGACAGCGGCTGCGCGCCGGGGGCGGCGCGGCCGATGATCTTGATGTACGAACTGATCGACATGAGAAGGATTGTGCGGTGCCGGTGGCCGCCACTCAATTGACCAGCGTCAAGGATACCCCGCTCGCCTGGCTCACAAGCCCAGGCTGTGCAGCAGACGGCCGATCTGGGCCGGCTGCGGCGGCACCGGGCCGGCAAAGCGCGGTGCGCCATTGGCGGCGCCGATGACCAGGGTGGGGAAGGTCTCGATGTCCAGATCGCCCAGGGCGTCGGCTTCGTCCTCCACGTCCAGCCAGCGGAACGCCAGGCCCGGGTGAGCAAGCGCGGCCTGCCGGAAGCCCGGCTCGAACGCGCGGCAGGTGCCGCACCAGGCGGCGCACAGGCAGATCACCGCGCCGGCGGACGGCGTCGCCGCCAGGGTGGCCGCCAGCAGGGCGCGCAGGTCGGGGTGGGTCAGGGGCAGGCTCATGGCGCTACAGTGGGGCACGCAATTGTCCCACCCCAACGAGGAGAAGAATCCCATGTCGAGCACCCAGTTCCACGA
>MKTG01000009.1:1912-8705 GCA_001897615.1 Burkholderiales bacterium 68-10 | reverse complement strand
GACTGGTACAACCAGCGCGCCGACGCCTGCACCGACCCCGAGCTGAAGGCGGTGCTGGAGCACAACCGCGACGAGGAGATCGAGCACGCCGCCATGGCGCTGGAGTGGATCCGCCGCAACAACAAGGTGTTCGACAAGGAGCTGCGCGAGTTCCTGTTCACCGAGAAATCGCTCAAGAAGGCCGCGGACCACGAACATTGAGCGGCTTTTGCCGGCATTGGTTTGCTATAAAATATAGAGCTGCTTGCGCTGGTTGCACAAGCGCCAGCGGCACTTTTGATGCTTGGACGACGGGCGATGCCCCGCCGTCGGCGTCAATCCGGCAGCAGCACCGCCGCGCCCTGAAAGCGCCCTGCCCGCAGGTCGTCCATGGCCTGCTGCGCGGCCTGCAGCGGATAGGGCGTGGTGCGCACCCGCAGCGGCGGCAGGGTTTGCAGCGCGGCAAAGAACTCCTGCGCGTCGGCGCGCGTCAGGTTGGCCACCGAGCGCAGCTGCCGCTCCTGCCACAGCAGGGCGTATGGAAAGCTGGGGATGTCGCTCATGTGGATGCCCCCGCACACCACGCGCCCGCCCTTGCGCACGGCCCGCAGCGCCATCGGCACCAGTTCGCCGACCGGGGCAAACAGGATGGCGGCGTCCAGCGGCTCGGGCGGGGCCTGCTCGGCGTCGCCCGCCCACACGCAGCCCAGGGCGCGCGCGTGCTGCTGGGCCGCCACATCGCCCGCGCGCGTGAAGGCGTGCACGCGCCGCCCCTGCGCCACCGCCACCTGAGCGATCAGGTGGGCGGCCGCGCCGAAGCCGTACAGGCCCAGCACGCGCGCGTCATCGCCCGCCAGGCGCAGCGAGCGCCAGCCGATCAGGCCGGCGCACAGCAGCGGGGCGGCGCTGGCGTCGTCCAGCGCCAGCCGGTCCAGCGGCACGCAGAAGCGGGCGTCGGCCACGGCATGCGTGGCAAAGCCGCCGTCGAGGGTGCAGCCAGTGAACTCGGGCGCGTCGCACAGGTTTTCCTGGCCTGCCAGGCAGTAGCGGCACCGGCCGCAGGCGCCCCCCAGCCAGGGCACGCCGACGCGCTGGCCCAGGCGCAGCGCGGTCACGCCGGGACCCAGGGCGTCCACCGCGCCGACCACCTCGTGGCCCGGCACCACTGGCCAGCGCGCCATGAGCAGATCACCGTCCTGCAGGTGCAGGTCGGTGCGGCAGACGGCGCAGGCGCGCACGCGCAGGCGCACCTGGCCGGGGCCGGGCTGGGGCAGCGGGCGGCGCTCGGCCTGCAGCGCCTGGCGCGCGCCGCGCAGCACCATGGCCAGGGTGGTTTCGGGGTCGCCCTTCATGGCAGGCCGGCCGGGCTCAGGCGCTGTCCATGCCGTTGGCGCGCTTGATGGCGGTCAGGGCCGGGTCGGCCAGGGCCTCCAGCAGGGCGCGCGCGGCCTGCGGCTGGCGCGACGCGCTGGCCACGGCGCCGGCAAAGACCGTGGTGATCTGGATCTCGTCCGGCAGCGGGCCGACGACGTCGATGCCGGGCAGGAACATCAGCTCGCTCAGCTGCTGAAAACCCAGTTCGATCTCGCCGCTGGCGATCAGCGCGCCCACTGGCGTGCCGGGCGGCGGCACCACCAGCTTGGCCTGCACCTGCCCGGCGATGCCCCAGCGCTCGAACAGCGCGGCCAGCGCCACGCCGCTGGGACCGGTTGAATAGCCGATGTGGCGCGCCGCCAGCACGGCCGCCTTCACCGCCTGCGCGCTGCTCAGGTCCGGCCGCGGCGCGCCGGCACGCACGGCCAGCGCCACGCCCGAGCGCACCAGGTCGACCCGGCTGCCGGCGCGCAGGTGGTCGTCGGCCATCAGTCGGTCGATGGCGTCGGCGCCCAGCACCACGGCGTCGAACGCCTCGCCGGCCGCCACGCGCCGCGCGGCGTCGACGCCGCCGACCGATTCGACCGTTGCCGGGACGCCGGGCAGGCTGGCGAGCAGCTCGGCCAGCAGCTTGCGGGTGGCCATGGAGGAGATGACGGTGAGGGCGGCGGCCATGCGGCTGGACAGTGGAATGGAAAATTCAAATCGGTCACAAAGCTGTACACAGCGGTCGTTGGCAGCTATTCAAATGAGAGCGACGGCGGCGTACATCGAAACCATTGTGCCGCCAAATCGCGGGCCGACGCGCTGGCGCCGTGGTATCTGCACAGAATTTGACGCAAGCACTTCCCAACGCGGCCAAAGTCGGCAAAATGTCTGATTCCGACGTATCGACGTATTCCGACGTATTCATTTCAGCCATGCCAGGAGGATCCTCATGCACACCGTCGCCGAGATTCTGAATTCGCGCCAGGGCACGACGCTGGCGACGCTGCCGCCCACCGCCAACGTGCGCGAGGCGCTGCAAATCATGGCCGACCGCAACATCGGCTCGGTGCTCATCGTGCAGGGCGACGCGCTGCTGGGCATCTTCACCGAGCGCGACTATGCGCGCCGCCTGGTGCTCAAGGGCCTGGCGTCGGCCGACACGCTGCTGGCCGACGTCATGACCACGCGCCTGTACGTGGTCAATCCGCACCAGACGGTGCAGGAATGCCTGGGCGTGATCACCAAGGGGCGGCTGCGCCACCTGCCGGTGGTCGACGGCGGCAAGCTGGTCGGGCTGGTGTCCATCGGCGACCTGGTCAACGCGCAGTTGCAGGCGCAGCGCTTCATGATCGAGCAGATGGAGAACTACATCTCCGGCAACCTGGGCTGAAGCCGCTGCCGCTCCCGGGGCGCGGATAATCCCGCGCCATGTCTTCACTGGTCCTGGGCATCGAATCCTCGTGCGACGAAACCGGCGTGGCGCTGGTGCGCACGCGCGCGCACGGCGTGCCCGAGCTGCTGGCCCACGCGCTGCACAGCCAGGTGGCCATGCACGCCGACTACGGCGGCGTGGTGCCCGAGCTGGCCAGCCGCGACCACATCCGGCGCGTGATTCCATTGGCCAATCAGGTGCTGGCGCAATCAGGGCAAGCACTGGCAGCTATTGATATCGTAGCGTTCACGCGCGGCCCCGGCCTCGCTGGCGCGCTGCTGGTGGGGGCTGGCGTGGCCTGCGCCCTGGGCGCGGCGCTGGGCCGGCCGGTGCTGGGCGTGCACCACCTGGAAGGGCACCTGCTGTCGCCGTTCCTGAGCGGCGATCCGCCCGAATTTCCCTTCATCGCCCTGCTGGTCAGCGGCGGCCACACGCAGCTGATGCGTGTCGACGGCGTGGGGCGTTACACGCTGCTGGGCGAGACCATCGACGACGCCGCCGGCGAAGCCTTCGACAAGTCGGCCAAGCTGCTGGGCCTGGGCTACCCCGGCGGGCCAGCGCTGGCGCGGCTGGCCGAGTTTGGTGACGCCACGGCGTTCGCGCTGCCGCGCCCGCTGCTGCACAGCGGCGACCTGGATTTTTCCTTTGCCGGCCTGAAGACCGCGGTGCTGACGCAGGCGCGCAAGCTGGAACACCAGCCCTGCGAGCTGCAGCGCGCCGACCTGGCCGCCAGCACGCAGGCGGCGATCGTCGAAGTGCTGGTCAAGAAATCGCTCAAGGCGCTGGCGCAGACCGGGCTGCGGCGCCTGGTGGTGGCCGGCGGCGTGGGTGCCAACCAACTGCTGCGCGAGCAACTGGACACGGCTTGCGCCGCTCGCGGCGTGCGCGTGCACTACCCCGAGCTGCACCTGTGCACCGACAACGGCGCCATGATCGCGCTGGCGGCGGCCATGCGGGTGCAGGCCGGCGTCGAGGCGCCGCGCGCCGACTACGCCTTCGACGTGCGGCCGCGCTGGCCGCTGCACGAGCTGACGGCGGCCTGATTCGCCGTCGGGCGGAATTTTTTGCCGCTGGGGGCCGGTTCTGCCCCGCCGGGCGTTAGTATTTGCGGTTTTCTGTCAGGCAGTGAATCCGGATGTCTTGGGTGGTGATGTGGCGTCGTTTTCTGATTCTGGTGGCGCCGTGCGGGCTGGCTGCGTGCGCCGGCTGGCCGGCCGCCACGGCGCCCTTGCATGGCTACCAGCCGGAGCGCTTTGACGGCGAAGCCTATGTGCGGCACGTCAAATTCGACCCGGCACGCGCGTGCGAAGCGGCGCGGCGCGCCTTGTTGAGCCAGGGCTACGTGGTGGGCACGGCGCAGGCCGAGCAGGTGTCGGGCCGCAAGTACTTCCAGCCCAGCCCCGAGCATCATGTGCAGCTCGAGTTCCGCGTGGTGTGCGCCAGCAAGGCCGACGATGCCGACGCGGCGGTGGTGTTCGTCAGCGGCTTGCGCGAGCAGTACATCGTGCGCAAGATCAAGGAGTCGGCCTCGCTCGGCGTGGGCGGCCTGGGATCGCTGTCGCTGCCGGTCGAAGGCAGCATGGATTCCATGGTCAAGGTGGCCAGTGAAACCGTCACCGACGCCGCTTTGTATGAGCGCTTTTTCGAGCTGCTGGGCACCTACCTGGACCGCGTGGACGTGCCCGGCCGGCGCACGCCGCAGGCGCAGAGTCCAGAGCGCCTGTCCTGACCGAACGCTTCTGGTCCGTGGCGCCCGTCACGGTTCGACCGGCTGCGCACCTTCTTCCGAAGTCTGAAGCCCACCCATGTCCCACGCATTCCACCGCCGCGCCGCGCTGCGCACCCTCCTGTCCCTGCTCGGCGCCAGCCTGCCCGCCCTGGCGTCAACCCGCGCCCCGCGTACCGAGCCGATCCGCCTGGCCCTGATCGAGTCGCTTAGCGGGCCGTTCGCCAACACCGGCGAGGCGGTGTATCGCAACCTCAGCTGGGCCGCGGAGCGCGTCAACGCGCGCGGCGGGGTGCGCACCGCGCAGGGGACGAGGCCGCTGGAGCTGCTGCGCTTTGACAACAAGGGGCAGACCGAAGAAACGCTGGCCATGCTGCGCGCCGCCATCGACAGCGGCGCGCGCGTGGTGCTGCAGGGCAATTCGTCCAGCGCCGCGGCGGCGCTGATCGACGCCATCGACAAGCACAACGCGCGCGAGCCGCAGCGCCAGGTGCTGTTTCTCAACTATTCGGCGGTCGATCCGGCGCTGACCAATGCCGCGTGCAGCTTCTGGCACTTCCGCTTCGACGCCCACGCCGACATGCGCATGACGGCGCTGATGCAGCTGATCGAGGACGATCCGCAGCTGGCGCGCATCTACCTGATCGGGCAGGACTACAGTTTCGGTCATGCCGTGCTGCGCGAGGCGCGTCGGCAGCTGGGGATGCGCCGGCCTGACGTGGCCATCGTCGGCGACGAGCTGCACCCGGTCGGCCGCGTGAAGGACTTCATGCCCTACGCGCTCAAGATCAAGGCCTCGGGCGCGCAGGCGGTGCTGACCGGCAACTGGGGCAACGATCTGACGCTGCTGGTCAAGGCGGCGCGCGACGCCGGCTTCGACGGGCGCTTCTACACCTTCTATGGCAATGCGCTGGGCGTGCCGGCGGCCATCGGCGAGGCTGGCATTGGCAAGGTGGTGGCGGTGGCCGACTGGCTGCCCAACCTGCCCACGCCCGAGAGCGCCGCGTTCTACCGCGCGTTCCGCCAGCGTTTTCCCCGCCCGCAGGACGATTACGTGCACCTGCGCATGCAGCTCATGATCGAGGCGCTGGCGCAGGCCATCGAGCGCGCCGGCGGTGATGACGCACTGGCACTGGCGCAGGCGCTGGAGCAGGCCGACGTCACGCTGGCCGGGCAGCGCGGCCGCATGCGCGCCGACGACCACCAGTTCCAGCAACCGCTGGCGGTGGGCGTGATGGAGCGCCAGGGCGCGCCCGGCGTGCCGTTCGATGTGGAAGGCTCGGGCTACGGCTTTCGCGTGGTGCGCCGCATCGACGCCCGCAGTGCATCGATGGCGCACAGCTGCCGCATGGCCCGGCCGGTGCCTTGACGGCGCTCAGCGCGGCAGCGTGCTGCTGCCCATCAGCGCCTCGTCGATCGCCCGCGCGGCCTGCCGGCCTTCGCGGATGGCCCACACCACCAGGCTCTGGCCCCTGCGCATGTCGCCGGCGGCAAACACGCGCTCGACGTTGGTGCGATAGCCGGTGACGGCGTCGGTACCGGCACGGGCGTTGCCGCGCGCGTCCTTGTCGATGCCGAAGGCCTCCAGCACGCTGCCGACGGGGTGGACGAAGCCCATGGCCAGCAGCACCAGGTCGGCCTGCCAAGTCTTCTCGGTGCCGGGGACCTCCGTCATTTTGCCGCCGGCCCATTCGACCTCGACGGTCTTCAGCCCGACGATGCGCCCCTTGTCCTTGCCGGCGCCGGCAATGAACTCCTTGGTGGCAATGGCGAACTGGCGCTCGCAGCCTTCTTCGTGGCTGGAGCTGGTGCGCAGGCGGTAGGGCCAGTACGGCCAGGTCAGGGGCTTGTCTTCCTGTTCGGGCGGCATGGGCATGAGCTCGAACTGGGTCACGCTGGCGGCGCCCTGGCGGTTGCTGGTGCCGACGCAGTCGCTGCCGGTGTCGCCGCCGCCGATCACGATGACGTGCTTGCCGGTGGCGCGCAACTGGCCTTTGAGCTTGTCGCCGGCCACCACCCGGTTCTGCTGCGGCAGGAACTCCATGGCGAAATGCACGCCGTCAAGCGCGCGGCCAGGCGCCGGCAGGTCGCGACTGACTTCGCTGCCGCCGGTCAGCAGCACCGCGTCGAACTCGGCCAGCAGCTGCTCGGCGCTCAGCGTCTGCCCGGCGTGACTGGTGACCTTGCTGTCCTGGTCCAGCGCGCCGACCAGCACGCCGGTGCGAAACACCACGCCTTCGGCCGTCATCTGCTCGATGCGCCGGTCAATGTGGCGTTTGTCCAGCTTGAAATCG
>MKTG01000009.1:0-1897 GCA_001897615.1 Burkholderiales bacterium 68-10 | reverse complement strand
GTCACCTCATGACCAGCGCGTGCCAGCTGCTGCGCCGCCGCCAGTCCCGCCGGCCCGGAGCCGACCACCGCCACCTTCTTGCCGGTTTTCACGGCCGCCGCTTGCGGCGTCACCCAGCCTTCGGCCCAGGCGCGATCGATGATGGCGTGCTCGATGCTCTTGATGCCGACCGCGTCGTCGTTGATGTTGAGCGTGCAGGCGGCCTCGCAGGGCGCCGGACAGACGCGGCCGGTGAATTCCGGGAAGTTGTTGGTCTGGTGCAGTACCTCGATGGCCCGATGCCAGTCGTCGTGATAGACGAGGTCGTTGAAGTCGGGAATCAGGTTGTTGACCGGGCAGCCGTGGTTGCAGAACGGCGTGCCGCAGTCCATGCAGCGTGCCGCCTGGGTGCGCGCCTGCGCGCTGTCCAGCGTGATGACGAATTCCTTCCAGGTCTTCAGCCGCGCGGGCACGGGCTCGCTGCGTTCCTCGACGCGTTCATATTCCAGAAAGCCGGTGATTTTTCCCATGATGTGGTCTTGCTTGGATGGATGTCATTGCCCCGTGGTCAGGGCGGCATGGGTGCGCGCCCTGGCCATGGCGCTGTCGGCGGTGGCCAGGGCGGCCTGCTCGGCATGCGCGGCCAGCACCCGCTGGTATTCGCGGGGCATCACCTTGACGAAGCGCGCGCGTGAATCGGCCCAGTGGTCGAGGATCTCGCGCGCCCGTTGCGAGCCGGTCCAGCGCAGGTGCTCCTCGATCAGCTTGCGCAGCAGGTCCTCGTCGGCGATCTCGCGGTGCCAGCCGACCGGCACGCCGGGTTGCGCATCGCGCGGCGGCACCTTTTCGAGGGCCACCATGCTGGTGTTGCAGCGCTCGCCAAAACGGCCGTCCTCGTCGAACACGTAGGCCACGCCGCCGCTCATGCCGGCGGCAAAGTTGCGGCCGGTGTGGCCCAGCACGACCACCGTGCCGCCGGTCATGTATTCGCAGCCATGGTCGCCCGTGCCTTCGACCACCGCGGTGGCGCCCGACAGACGAACCGCGAAGCGCTCGCCGGCCACGCCGCGGAAGAAGGCCTCCCCGCTGGTGGCGCCGTACAGCGCGGTGTTGCCGACGATGATGTTGCGGATCGCATCGCCACGGAAGTCGATGCTGGGCCGCACGACCATGCGGCCGCCCGACAGGCCCTTGCCGGTGTAGTCGTTGGCGTCGCCGATCAGGTGCAGGGTCACGCCACGGGCCAGGAAGGCGCCGAAGCTCTGACCGCCGGTGCCCTCGAGCTGCATCACGATGGTCTGGTCTGGCAGGCCCTCGGGCTGGCGGCGCACCAGCTCGCCCGACAGCATGGCGCCGACGCTGCGGTGCACGTTGCGCACCTCGTCCATCAATTGCACCTTCTCGCCGCGCTCCAGGGCCGGCTGGCAGCGCTCGATGAACTTGCGGTCCAGCGTCCGCGCCAGGCCGTGGTCCTGGGTTTCAGTTTGCAGGCGCGGCACCTCGGGCGGCACCGCGGGCAGGTGGAACACGCGGCTGAAGTCCAGCCCTTTGGCTTTCCAGTGGGCAATGCCCTTGCGCGTGTCCAGCAGGTCGGCGCGGCCGATCAGCTCCTCGAAGCGGCGCAGGCCCAGCTGCGCCATGATGGTGCGCACTTCCTCGGCCACGAAGAAGAAGTAGTTGATGACGTGCTCGGGCTTGCCCGAGAACCTGCGGCGCAGCACCGGGTCCTGCGTGGCGACGCCGACCGGGCAGGTGTTGAGGTGGCACTTGCGCATCATGATGCAGCCCTCGGCCACCAGCGGCGCGGTGGCGAAGCCGAATTCGTCGGCCCCCAGCAGGGCGCCGATCACGACGTCGCGCCCGGTTTTCATCTGACCGTCGGCCTGCACGCGGATGCGGCTGCGCAGGCGGTTCAGCA
>MKTG01000008.1:16795-26467 GCA_001897615.1 Burkholderiales bacterium 68-10 | reverse complement strand
CTGGCCAGCACGCCGCCGATGGCCAGCAGCGCCGTGTTGAGCGCCGGCGAGCCCTTCAGGTTGCCGCGGATGTAGATGCCGCCCGAGACGGTGAACAGCGCCGTCAGCAGCAGGATGAAGGGCACGTACTCGGCCAGCAGCGCATGCACCAGGCCGGCCAGCGCCGCGCCGGGGCCGAACACGACCGCGAACGGCAGCAGAAACAGCAGCGCCCAGCCGGCGGCCACCTTGCCGAAGTGGTGGTGCCAGAAATGCGGCCCGGCCAGCGGCCAGATGGCGATCGACAGCAGAATGCCCACGAAGGGCACGGCCCAGGCCAGCGACAGCTGGCTGCCGTCCAGCGACGCCGCCTGGGCCTGCGTGCCCAGCATCAGCAGCAGGCCGGCCAGCACCAGACGCGGCAGCGGAAGGGAACGGAACAAGGGCTGGATGGTGGAGGCGGACATGGCGGTAGGCGGCAACGAAATATCAGTGAAACAGGCTTGCACGGCAGGCGTGGCGAGCGCCAGCAGCTATGAATTAAATAGTGATCTGCATCACAGCGCCCCGGGGATGGAGCGGCGCACCGGCCCCGCCAGCGCCGGCGCCGGCAAGTCGAACACCTGGCGCAGGTACTTCAGGTAGCCCTCGTCCTCCACCATGGTCTTGCCCGGCGCGTCGGAGATCTTGGCCACCGGCTGACCGTTGCATTCGATCATCTTCAGCACGATCTGCAGCGCATCGGGGCCCAGGTCGTTGGTCAGGTTGGTGCCGACGCCGAAGGCCGTCTGGATGCGGCCGAGAAAGCGCTGGTGCAGCTCGATGCAGCGCGGAATCGTCAGCGCGTCGCTGAACACCAGCACCTTGGTGCGCGGGTCGCAGCGGTTGAGCCGGTAATGCTCGATCATGCGCTCGCCCCACTGGAACGGGTCGCCCGAGTCGTGGCGCGCGCCGTCGAACAGCTTGCAGAAATACATGTCGAAGTCGCGCAGGAAGGCGTTCATGCCGTACACGTCCGACAGCGCGATGCCCAGGTCGCCCCGGTATTCCTGCGCCCACTTCTCGAAGCCGAACACCTGCGTGTCGCGCAGCCGCGGCCCCAGCGCCTGGCAGGCCTGCAGGTATTCGTGCGCCATGGTGCCCATGGGGCGCAGGTCCAGCTCGCGCGCCAGCATGACGTTGCTGGTACCGGTCAGCTGGCCGTCGGCGTCGCAGCCCAGGCGGGCCTTCAGCGTGCCCAGCACCTCGCGCTGCCAGTCGAGCGAAAAGCGCCGGCGCGTGCCGTAGTCGGCGATCTTCAGCTCGCGCAGGCCGGGGGCCTGCATCTGGGCGATCTTGGTGTCCAGGCGGCGGCGGCCTTCGGCGCGGTCCAGGCCGGGCTGGGTGTTGCGGTAATACACCTCGCTGACGATGGCCAGCACCGGAATCTCGAACAGGATGGTGTGCAGCCAGGGGCCGCGCACGCGGATGTCGATTTCGCCGTTGTCCTGCGGCGTGAGGGTGATGTATTTCTGGTTGAGGCGAAACAGCCCCAGGAAATCGACGAAATCGCTCTTGATGAAGCGCATGCCGCGCATATAGTCCAGCTCGCCCTCGGACACGCGCAACTCGCACAGCTGGCGAATCTCGTCCTCGATCTCCTCCAGGTAGGGCGTCAGCTGCACGCCCGGCGTGCGGCACTTGAATTTGTATTGCACCTGCGCGCCCGGAAACTGGTGCAGCACCGCCTGCATCATGGTGAACTTGTACAAGTCGGTATCGAGCAGGCTGGGAATGATGCCGGGCATGTCTTGTCTCTCTCGTCGGGCCACCCGCGCAGGGGGACGGTTCGCGCCAGTGTAGCCACATTGCCACGGACGGCCGCAATCCGCCGGGGCTGGCGCGCGGCAGCAGCCCGCCAAATAGTCGGAACGAATATAAGAACAACAAAAAAATCGTTTGTACCCGCATAAGGCGCGCCTACAGTCGCGGCCATGCTTGATTTCGCGTTCATCCTCGCCGGTTTCGCCGTCGGCCTCATCGTGGGGCTGACGGGTGTGGGCGGCGGCTCGCTGATGACGCCCATCCTGATCTTCTTCTTCGGCGTCAAGCCCTACCTGGCCGTGGGCACGGACCTGCTGTTTGCCGCCTTCACCAAGCTGGGCGGCACCGTCAGCCTGGCGCGCCAGCGCCTGGTGCCCTGGCGCGTGGTGTGCCTGCTGTGCGCGGGCAGCATTCCCGCCGCCCTGGCCGCGCTGTGGGCGCTGCGCCACCTGGGGCCTGAGAGTGCCGCCGCCCAGCGCCTGATGACCAGCACCCTGGGCGTGGCCCTGCTGCTCACGGCCGCGGCCACCCTCTACAAGGTGCTGGTGTTCTCGCCCGAGCGCGCCCGCGCCGAGGCCACGCGCCGCAGCGCCCAGTTTGCGCACGCCACGGCCCCGCGCCACTGGAGCCTGCCGGTGCTGCTGGGCGCCGTCATCGGCCTGCTGGTCACCTTCACCTCGGTGGGCGCGGGCGCGATTGGCGTGTCGGTGCTGCTGCTCGTCTTCCCGCACCTGCCGCTGCCGCGCATCATCGCCGCCGACATTGCCTACGCCGTGCCGCTGACGCTGGTCGCGGGCCTGGGCCACGCGTCGCTGGGCTCGGTCGATTGGCCGCTCTTGGCGCAGCTGCTCATGGGCTCGCTGCCGGGCATCTGGCTGGGCGCGCGCCTGGTCAGCCGCACGCCCGAACGGCTGATTCGCTCCATCCTCTCCGTGCTGCTGGCCTGGGCCGGGGCCAAGCTGGTTTTGGTTTGATTTTTTGGTTTTTTTGATTTCTCTGTCTCCACGCCATGTACCAATACACCGACTTCGACCGCCAATTCGTCACACTGCGCGCCCAGCAGTTCCGCGACCAGCTGGAGCGCTGGCAGCGCGGCGAGCTGACCGACGAGCAAATGCTGCCGCTGCGCCTGCAAAACGGCTGGTACATCCAGCGCTACGCGCCCATGGCCCGCATCGCCGTGCCCTACGGCGAGATCAGCAGCCTGCAGCTGCGCACGCTGGGCCACATCGCACGCGAATACGACCGCCCTACGTCTGAGCTGCTGGCCCACGCCCAGGCCACGCAAGACGAACTCGAAGCCGCGCAGCCCGGCGCCACACTGGCCGCCGCACCGCTCAAGTACGGCTACGGCCACTTCACCACGCGCACGAATGTGCAATTCAACTGGATTCCGATCACCCGCGCGGCCGACGTAATGGACCTGCTGGCCAGCGTGTCCATGCACGGCATACAGACCAGCGGCAACGACATCCGCAACATCACCTGCGATGCGCTCGAAGGCATTGCCGAGGACGGCATCGTCGATTGCCGCCCGTTTGCCGAAATCACGCGCCAGTGGAGTTCGCTGCACCCCGAATTCAGCTACCTGCCGCGCAAGTTCAAGATTGCCTTCAACGGCGCGAAGGAAGACCGCGCCGCCATCGGCTGGTACGACATCGGCCTGCAGGCCTTGAAAAACGACGCGGGCGAGGTCGGCTTCACCGTCAAGGTCGGCGGCGGCATGGGGCGCACGCCCATCATCGGTTCCGTGGTGCGCGAATTCCTGCCCTGGGCCGAGCTGCTGAACTACATCGAAGCCATCGTGCGCGTCTACAACGGCTACGGCCGGCGCGACAACAAGTGGAAGGCGCGCATCAAGATTTTGGTGAAAAGCGAGGGCCAGGCCTTCATCACCGCCGTGGAGAAGGAATACCGCGACATCGTCGAACTCGACGGCGCGCCGCACCGCATCACCCAGGCCGAGCTCGACCGCGTGACCAGCCACTTCGTCGTGCCGGAATTGAAGCCCGCCAACCTGCCCAGCAAGGTCGATCCTCAGGGCCAGCTCTACCAGCGCTGGCTGGCGCAAAACGTGCGCGGCCACCGGCTGCCGGGCATGAAGACCGTGACCCTGTCCTTCAAGCGCCTGGGCTTTGCCCCAGGCGACGCAGACGCCGACACCCTGGACGCGCTGGCGCAGCTGGCCGAGCAGTTCTCTGCCTCCGAAGCGCGCCTGACGCACGAGCAGAACCTGCTGCTGCCCTGGGTGTTCGAGAGCGACCTGCCCGCGCTGTACGAGGCGGCGCGCAAGCTGGGCCTGGCGCAGCCCAACATCGGCCTCTTGACCGACATGATCGCCTGCCCGGGCGGCGACTTCTGCTCGCTGGCCAACGCCCGCTCGCTGCACATTGCCGAGGCCGTAACCGAGCGCTACCAGGATCTGGACGAGCTGTTCGACCTGGGGCCCATCGACCTGCACATGAGCGGCTGCATCAACTCTTGCGGCCACCACCACAGCGGCCATATCGGCATCCTGGGCGTGGACAAGGACGGCAAGGAGTGGTACCAGATCACGCTGGGCGGCGCGGACGGCTCGCAGCTTTCCGGCCCCGCCATTGGCGGCAAGGTCGTCGGCCCCTCGTTCACCGCCGCCGAGGTGCCGGGCGTGATCGAGGCGATCTTGGACACCTACCGCGCGCTGCGCCAGCCGGGCGAGCTGTTCATCGACGCCCTGCGCCGCATCGGCCACGACCCGTTCAAGCAGGCGGCCAACGCGGCGCGCCACGCCAAGGCCGAAGAAGCCGTGCACTGATTCACAAGATTCCCAGGTAACCGCTATGAATATCATTGCTGCCGACGCTGTTCCCGCAAGCGTTGAGGCCGAAAACACCCTGCAAATCGCCAACGACGCCGACCTGGCCGAAATCGCTGCCAGCGGCGCGCTGGAAGGCGTGGCCCGCGTGGAGCTGCAGTTCCCCAAGTTCACCGATGGCCGCGCCTACAGCCAGGCCCTGCTGCTGCGCCGCCGCTACAAGTTTGCCGGCGACATACGGGCCACGGGCGACGTGCTGATCGACCAGCTGGTGCACATGCACCGCAGCGGCTTTTCCAGCGCCGTGCTGGCCCCGGGTGTGGATGCCTCGGCAGCACAGCGCCAGTTCGAGCGTTTCAGCGCCTTCTACCAGGGCGACGTGCTCGAACCCCGCCCCCTCTTCGCCCGGGAGGCCGCATGAGCCACGCCGCCGATATCGACCTGGCCGGCATCAACGCCGAGCTCGGCCGCAACGCCAGCGCCCTGGTGGCCTGGGCGCTGGGCCTGGGCAAGCAGGCGATCGTCACGACGAACTTTCGCCCGTTCGAGGCCGTGATCCTGCACATGGTCACCCGCGTGCAGCCCGACGTGCCCGTGGTGTGGATGGACAACGGCTACAACACGCCCGCCACCTACCGCTACGCCGACGAGGTGGCCAAGCTGCTCAAGCTCAACCTCAAGACCTACCTGCCGCTGCGCAGTCGCGCCCACCGCGAAGCCGTCGATGGCCCCACGCCCGCCATTGGCGCAGCGGGCCACGATGCCTTCACGCAGGAGGTGAAGTTGGAGCCCTTCGCCCGCGCCCTGCGCGAAACCGCGCCCCAGGTGTGGTTCACCGCCCTGCGTGCCAGCGACAGCGCCGTGCGCGCGCAGATGGAGCCCGTGAGCATCAACCCCGATGGGCTCATCAAGGTCGCGCCGCTGCTGCATTGGTCGTCCAAGGATCTGCACGAGTACTGCGTGCTGCATGGCCTGCCCAACAACTTCGACTACGTGGACCCGACCAAGGGCGAAGAGCAGCGCGAATGCGGCCTGCACCTTGCCCACTGACGCTACTGCCGGAAAAAAACCATGAACGCCCGAACCGACACCGCCGTGCTGCAATCCGCCACCCACCACCTGAGCAACCGCCACCTGGACGCGCTGGAGGAAGAAACCATCTTCATCCTGCGCGAAGTGGCAGCCGCCTTCGAGCGCCCCGCCCTGCTGTTCTCGGGCGGCAAGGATTCGCTGGTGATGCTGAAATGCGCCGAGAAGGCATTCGGCATCGGCCGCATTCCCTACCCGCTCCTGATGATCGACACCGGCCACAACTTCCCCGAGGTGACGGACTTCCGCGACTTCCGCGCCCAGGAGCTGGGCGCCGAACTCATCGTGCGCAGCGTGGAGGACTCCATGGCGCGCGGCACGGTGCGCCTGGCGCACCCGGGCGAGAGCCGCAACGTGCACCAGTCGGTCACGCTGTTGGAGGCCATCGAGGAATTGCGCTTCGATGCGCTCATCGGCGGTGCCCGCCGCGACGAGGAAAAGGCGCGCGCCAAGGAGCGCATCTTCAGCCACCGCGACAGCTTTGGCCAATGGCAGCCGAAAGCCCAGCGGCCCGAACTGTGGACGCTGTTCAACACCCGCATCGCCCCGGGCGAGCATTTCCGCGTCTTCCCCATCAGCAACTGGACCGAGCTGGACGTGTGGCAGTACATCGCCCGCGAGAACATCGCCCTGCCCAGCCTGTACTACGCGCACCAGCGCCAGGTCGTCGAGCGCCGGGGCCTCCTGGTGCCCGTCACACCGCTGACGCAGCCTAAGGACGGCGAGCAGATCGAAACCCGCACCGTGCGCTTTCGCACCGTGGGCGACATCACCTGCACCTGCCCGGTGGAGAGCCCCGCCGCCAGCGCCGCCGACATCGTCATCGAAACCCTGGCCGCCGAGGTCAGCGAGCGCGGCGCGACGCGCATGGACGACAAGACCAGCGAAGCCTCGATGGAAAAGCGCAAGAAGGATGGGTATTTCTAATGAACACGAACACTATCAATTCCATAGCTGCTCACGCTTATCCAGCAAGCGCCGCAGCCCAAAACGACCACAACTCCGCCCTGCGCTTCATCACCTGCGGCAGCGTGGACGACGGCAAGAGCACGCTGATTGGGCGCCTCCTGGTCGATAGCCGCGCCGTGCTGCAAGACCACATTGCCGGCGTCACGCGCTCGGGCGAGGTCGATCTGGCGCTGCTGACCGACGGGCTTTCCGCCGAGCGCGAGCAGGGCATCACCATCGACGTCGCCTACCGCTACTTCGCCACCGAGGAACGCAAGTTCATCATCGGCGACGCCCCCGGTCACGAGCAGTACACGCGCAACATGGTCACCGCCGCCTCGCAGGCCGACGCCGCCGTGGTGCTGGTCGATGCGACCAAGCTCGACTGGCAGAACCCCGGCCTGCAGCTGCTGGCGCAAACCCGTCGCCACAGCCTGCTGGTACACCTGCTGCGCGTGCATTCGCTGGTGTTCGCAGTCAACAAGCTCGACGCCGTGGCCGACCCGGCCCTGGCGTTTACCAACATCCGCGCCGCGCTGCTGCAATTCGCGCGGGAAGCCCATATCCAGGTCGCGGCCACGGTGCCGGTGTCGGCCCTCAAGGGCTGGAACGTGGTCGACGCCCGGCCCGGCTGGTGCGGCTATGAAGGCCACAGCCTGCTGCAGATCCTGGAGCAGCTGCCCCATACGCCGTTCGACACCCACCTGCCGCTGGCCTTCCCGGTGCAGTGGGTGGAGAAATTTTCGTCGTCCAGCGACACCCGCCAGGGCCGGCGCGTGTTCTGGGGCCGCGTGGCCGCGGGCGGCGCCCAGGTGGGCGCGCAGGTGCAGGTCTTTCCGAGCGGCCAGCTGGCGCGCGTGGCCCAGGTGCTGGACCACGCCCGCCGCCCACAGGGCGTGACCGCTGGCCTGTCGGCCGGCATCGTGCTCGACCGCGAGGTGGACGTGTCGCGCGGCGACTGGCTGCTGGCCGCCCCGGCGGCGGTGCAGGCCGCCGAGGACGACTTCGACACCCCCGCCGCGCAAAGCCCCTGGCCCGGCCAGCGCGAGCTTGCCGCCACCATCGCCTGGATGGACGACGAGCCCCTGGTAGCGGGGCGCGTGTACTGGGCGCTGCACGGCCACCGCTGGATCAAGGCCAAGGTGCGCCGCGTGGTGCACCAGCTCGACATCCACACCCTGGCCGAGCAGGATGCCGACCAGCTCGCCCCAAACGCCATCGGCCATGTGGAGCTGCTGCTGCAAGAGCCCCTGCCCGCTGCGCCGTTTGAACGGTCGCGCGTGCTCGGCGCCATGATCCTGGTCGATACCGCCAGCCACAAAACGGCCGGCGCCGTGCTGGTGCGCTGACCGCCCGGCAACCTGCGCGCGCCCGTCGGCGCGCGGGCACGGCGTCAGCCTTGGGGGCTGGCTTCGCCGTCCCTCGTGGCGCCGGGCTGGTCGACCCAGCGGGTGAACACCTCCACCGGCTCGCGCGGCGTCCAGAAGGCGTTGACGCGCGCCGACTCGTCCGCGTAGCCCAGCGCCATGCCGCAGACCAGCATTTCCTGCTCCGACGCGCCGATCAGCGGCAGCACGATGCGCGAAAACGGGTTCCACGCACCCTGGGCGCAGGTGTGCAGGCCGCGCGCGCGGGCCGCCAGCATGATGTTCTGCAGGAACATGCCGTAGTCGACCAGGCTGCCCTGGCCCATCACCCGGTCCAGCGTGAACATCAGCCCCACCGGCGCATCGAAGAAACCGTAGTTGCGATGGTGCTGCGCGTGCATGCGGTCCTTGTCGCCGCGCTCGATGCCCAGCAGGCCGTACAGCGACCAGCCGTTGTGGCGCCGGCGGCTCAGGTAGGGCTCGACCCACTGGCGCGGGTAGTAGTCATAGGCCTCGCGGTACTCGGCCGCCAGCTCGGGGCGCCGGCGGATCGCCTCGTGCGCATCGCTGACCTGGCGCACCAGCTCGTCGCGCACCGCCCCCTGCAGCACGTACACCTTCCACGGCTGGGCGTTGGTGCCGCTGGGCGCGCGGCTGGCCACGCGCAGGATGTCCTCGATCAGCGGCCGCGGCACCGGCGTGGGCAGGAAGGCGCGCACCGAATAGCGGCGCTCGATCGCCGCATCCACGCTGGCGGGGTCGGCAATGGGGGCGTTGAGCTGGCTCACAACTGCCGCAGGACCTGCCGCAGCGGCTCGGGCAGCGGCACCGGGCGCTGCGTGGCGCGGTCCACGTACACATGCACGAAATGCCCGCGCGCCGCCGTCAGTGGCGCGCCCTGGGCGAACAGGCCAACCTCGTAGCGCACGCTGGAGCTGCCCATGTGGGCCACGCGGATGCCGGCCTCGATGGTCTGCGGAAACGACAGCGGCGCGAAGTAGTGGCACTGCGTCTCCACCACCAGGCCGATGGTGGCGCCGCCGGCCGTGTCCAGCACGCCCTGCTCGATCAGGTGGGCGTTGACGGCGGTGTCGAACCACGAGTAATACACCACGTTGTTGACGTGGCCGTACTGGTCGTTGTCCATCCAGCGCGTGGTGATGGTGCGAAAGGCGCGATAGCTGTCGCGCGGGTCGGGTTGCGGGCGGGTCGGGCTCATGGGCGGGCATTCTGCCAGCGGCGCCAGTACTGCAGGGCGACGCCGAAGGTGTTGACCTGTACCTGCACGGTGGTGCCGATGTCGTGACCATAGCCACCGCCCATGCACAGCGTCAGCGGCAGCCGGCGCGTCCAGGCCCAGTCGAACACGCGGCGGTCGCGCGCCAGCAGGCCGTCGTAGCTCAGCTTCAGGCGCCCCAGGCGGTCGCCCTCGTGCGGGTCGGCGCCGGCCAGGTAGAACACGGCATCGGGGCGAAAGCGGCTGTCCAGCTCGACCAGCGCCAGATCCAGCGCGTCCAGGTAGGCCTGGTCACCCGTGCCGTCGGGCAGCCCCACGTCCAGGTCGCCCGCCACCTTGCGGAACGGAAAGTTCTTCTCGCCATGCAGCGACAGCGTGAACACGCTGGGATCGTCGGCGAAGATGCTGGCCGTGCCATTGCCCTGGTGCACGTCGAGGTCGATCACGGCGATGCG
>MKTG01000008.1:1306-16757 GCA_001897615.1 Burkholderiales bacterium 68-10 | reverse complement strand
TGCCGGCTTGTGCGCTGGCGTGGTGCGTGCCGCCAGCCAGGTTGGCCGCCACGCCCTCGCGCTGCGCCACGCGCGTGGCCTGGATGCTGGCGCCGACCGAGCGGCGCGAGCGCTCGACCATCGCTTCGCTCCACGGAAAGCCGATCTCGCGCTGCGCCCGCGCATCCAGCCGGCCCTGCGCCACCGCGGCGACATAGGCCGGCGCATGCGCCAGCGCCAGCTCGGCGTCGCTGGCCGGCGGCGCCTGCGCCAGTCGCAGCCCCTCGCACTCGGCTGCCAGGCGATCGCGCAAGGCGGCGTACTTGCCCATCGGGAAGCGGTGGCCCGGCGGCAAGGGCAAACTCAGTTGCGTCGAATAGAAGGTCTTCATCGATCACCCGGGCAGACGGCGCCGGACACGCCGGTTAGACCGCCGCATCTAAAAATGCTGCAATGCACCAAAACCGCTTGCAATCACGGCCCGAGGGCCTAAAATTCGATCCATGCTGCACTGCAACATAACAAGCAGCAGACCAAGCAAGTTTTTGATCCACCATTGTCAAGGAGAACCCTATGCTGACCCCCGAACAAGTCGTTGCTTCCCAGAAAGCCAACATGGAAACCCTGTATGGCCTGACCACCAAGGCCTTCGAAGGCGTTGAGAAGCTGGTCGAGCTGAACCTGCAAGCCACCAAGGCCGCTCTGGCCGAGTCGCAAGCCCACGCCAGCGCCATGCTGTCGGTCAAGGACGCCCAGGAGCTGATCGCCCTGCAGGCCGGCCTGTTCCAGCCGCTGGCCGAGAAGGCCGCTGCCTACAGCCGTCACCTGTACGACATCGCCTCGGGCACCGGCACCGAGTTCAGCAAGGCCTTCGAAGGCAAGGTTGCCGAAGGCCAGGCCCAGTTCGCCGCCCTGGTGGACAACGCCGCCAAGAACGCCCCGGCCGGCTCCGAGACCGCCGTTGCCATGATGAAGAGCGCCGTGGCTGCCGCCAACAACGCGTTCGAGTCGGTGCAAAAGGCTGTCAAGCAGGCTTCCGACGTCGCTGAAGCCAACTTCAACGCCGTGGCCACCAGCGCCACCAACGTCGCCAAGACCGCGACCGCCAAGAAGCGCTGATCGCGCACGCCAGCTCTGGCGGACGGTTTCGACCGCCGCCACAGTTGCGCGAACGTGACCTCGAACGTGCGCTTTGCCGGCCCCCCCGGCCGGCAAAGCCGCCAGAGCCAAACCGGTGCCCCGCGCGGGTTTTGCTCTGGTGCCCCTACCGGCACCGAAGGCTTGTCTCCTCGGATCCTTTCGACACCGTACAGGTTCAGGGATCCCTTCAAGGGCTGATCGCAAGATCGGCCCTTTTTTTGCGTCTGGCATCACCTGCCGCGCCAGGAAGAGAGGTCGGATCGAATGATATGCGAACGATTATCGTTTACGTTATGATCGAGCCCATCCATACCCATCCAAGCCACACGCTCGACCCATGAAAAAATATCTGACCCTGCTGGCCACCATCGCCGCCCTGTGCGCCGGCACCGCGCACGCCCAGGACAAGGCCCTGAACCTGTACTCCGCCCGCCACTACTCGACCGATGAAGCGCTGTACAACGACTTCACCAAGGCCACCGGCATCAAGATCAACCGCGTGGACGCCGACGACGCCGGCATCATCGCGCGCCTGAAGGCCGAGGGCAGCGCCTCGCCGGCCGACGTGATCCTGCTGGTCGACGCCGCCCGCCTGGCGCGCGGCGAGCAGGACGGGCTGTTCCTGCCGATCAAGTCCAAGCCGCTGGAAGACGCCATCCCCGCCAGCCTGCGCGCTCAGCCGGCCGCCGACGGCGGCATTCCATGGTTCGGTTTTTCCACCCGGGCGCGGGTCGTCGTCTACGACAAGATCAAGGTCAAGCCGACCGAGGTCGACAGCTACGAGAAGCTGGCCGACCCGCAGAACAAGGGCAAGCTGTGCATCCGCAGCGGCTCGCACCCCTACAACCTGAGCCTGTTCGGCGCCGTGCTGGAGCACATGGGCCCCCAGAAGACCGAGGCCTGGCTCAAGGGCCTGGTGGACAACATGGCGCGCCCGCCCAAGGGCGGCGATACCGACCAGATCAAGGGCGTGGCCGCGGGCGAATGCCAGATCGCCGTCACCAACAGCTACTACCTGGCGCGGCTGATGCGCTCTTCCAAGCCCGAGGACCGCGCGGTGGCCGAAAAAGTAGGCGTGGTGTTCCCCAACCAGTCGAGCTGGGGCACGCACGTGAACATCGCCGGCGCGGCGGTGGCGCGCCACGCCAAGCACGTGGACAGCGCCACCAAGTTCCTGGAATATCTGGCCAGCCCGTCGGCGCAGAACTACTTTGCCAACGGCAACAACGAGTGGCCCGTGGCCAAGGGCGTGAGCACCGACAACCCCGCCCTCAAGGCCATGACCGGCGGCAGCGGCCAGTTCAAGAGCGAAACCATCCCGGTCGGCGCCGTGGGCGCCAACCAGGTCAAGGTGCAGCAGATGCTGGACCGCGTGGGCTTCAAGTAAGCCCGCACGCCGCCCACAGACCCCAAAGCGCCGCCTCGCGGCGCTTTTTTCATTGCCATATCAGGCTCCAGCGCCCGCCTGTCGAGCGCCGACAGCTATCATTTTTGAAGCATCCGGATCAACTGCCCGGACGGGCTGTCGGTCAGCACGTACAGCCAGCCGTCCGGCCCCTGGCGCACGTCGCGGATGCGCTGGCCCAGATCTTCCAGCAGGCGGTGTTCAGCCACCACCCGGTCGTCCTCCAGCTCGATCCGGGCCAGGTACTGGAGCTTCAGCGCGCCGACGAACAGGTTGCCGCGCCAGGCCGGCCCGTAGCGGTCGCTGCTCAGGAACGCCATGCCCGACGGCGCGATGGAAGGCGTCCAGTGATGCAGCGGCGCCACCAGGCCCGGGCGGCTGCTGGCGCCGCTGCCCACCGGCGAGCCATCGTAGTGCAGGCCGAAGCTCACCAGCGGCCAGCCGTGGTTGCCGCCCGGCGGCGGCCGGTTGATCTCGTCGCCCCCCATCGGGCCGTGCTCGTGCGTCCACAGCGTGCCGTCCGGCGCCAGCGTGGCACCCTGCACGTTGCGGTGGCCGAAGCTCCAGATCTCGGGCAAGGCGCCGGCGCGGCCAGCCAGCGGGTTGTCGGCCGGCACGCGGCCGTCCTTGCCCACGCGCACGATCTTGCCCAGGTGGTTGTCCAGCCGCTGGGCGTCGTCACGACGCGAAAAGCGCTCGCCCAGCGTCAGCCACAGCGTGCCGTCCGGCTGGCCGCCGACCCGGCGCTCGACGATGCGGCAGCCAAAGTGCAGCTGGCTGGCCACCTTGGGTTGCTGGCTGAAGATGACCCGCAGCTCGGTCAGGCCCGTCAGGTCCTCGGCCAGCCGCGCGCGCGCCAGCGCCGTGCCGTTGGCCATGCCCGGTCCGGGCTCGGCAAAGCAGAAGTAGATCGTGCGGTTGCGCTCGAAATCCGCGTCGGTGATCACGTCCAGCAGACCACCCTGGCCGCCGGCGGCGATGTCGGGCAGGCCCGTCAGCGGCGGCCGCAGCCGGCCATCAGGCTCGACCACGCGCAGGCGGCCGGGGCGCTCGGTCACCAGAAAGCGTCCCTGGGGCAGAAACGCCACCGCCCAGGGATGCTGCAAGCCGCGCGCCACGGTCTGCACCTGGACGGCAGCCGGCGGCGCCTGCGCGGCAAGCGGTGCGGCCCCCGACAGGGCCAGCGCGAAGAACAGGGACACAGGCGCTTTCATGGCGTCGTACCGGCTGGGTGCAGCGGCCCGCCGACCTGGCAGACCGATCTGGGACACTGTCACGCATCACGCCCTGCCGTGCAAGCGGGTGCCACAGGCCGTGCATTTTTCGGGTAAACCCCGAAATCCGCAACACACCAGCGGCCTGCCTGGGTCCTTACATGGCCTACACTACGCGGCGACTCCCCAAAAATGGGTAGCAAATAGAGTAAAAGTATTCAATACTCATCCTGCTGCGTCCTGAACTGCCGTTTGCCAGGTCGCCATCTTCCCTTTGCACCGGTTTCATGCCCAAGACACTCGTTGCTTCGCTGATCCTGCTGGCCGCGGCCGCGCAGTACGCCCACGCCGCGCCCGCTCAGGATGACACCGACCGCCTGCCGGAACACAAGGGCCTGGCCAGCCGGCTGAGCGACAGCATCCATCAGGCCACCGACCGCGCCGGCGACGTGATCCGAAACGCCATGGGCGCGCTGGGCGTGCCTTATCGCCGCGGCGGCACCTCGGCCGAAACCGGCTTTGACTGCAGCGGTTTTGTGCGCAGCATGTACCAGCAGACCGTGGGCCTGATGCTGCCACGCACTGCGGCCGAGCAGGCCGCCGCCACCGCCTCCATCGACAAGACCGATCTGCGGCCCGGCGATCTGGTGTTCTTCAACACCCTGCGTCGCGCCTACAGCCATGTCGGCATCTATCTGGGCGAGGGCAAGTTCATCCATTCGCCGCGCGCCGGTTCGCAGGTTCGCGTCGAAAGCATGAACATCAGCTACTGGCAGAACCGCTTCAACGGCGCACGCCGCGTGCTGGCCAGCGCGCCGGCCGCCGAAGCGCCCGCCACCACCGCCCTGCCGCGCCTGACGGAGCGCCAGGGCCCCGCGCCCAGCGCAGTGCGCCTGGGCGGCGGCGCTGGCAAGTACGCCCTGCCGGCACCTGCCGAGATCGAACAGCCCCTGGCCGGCGACCGCATCTGACCGGCTGACCGATTTACCTTCCTCCAAAGGTAGGGGCCCGCGAGGGCCCTCTTTTTTTGCCGACTCACTTCGGGCCTGGCGTGGCAGGCGCGATCCGGCGCGGCGGTCATGGGCGCGGGACGCCCAGGCGCGGCCGGGGCGCTCAATCGTCGCTGGCGTCCAACCCTGGAAACAGCACCTCGGTGAAGCCAAAGCGCGTGAAGTCGCGCACCCGCATCGGGTAGAGCTGGCCGATCAAGTGGTCGCACTCGTGCTGCACCACGCGGGCGTGAAAGCCCTCGGCCTCGCGCTCGATGACGTCGCCCCAGGGGTCGAAGCCCCGGTAGGCGACGCGTCGCCAGCGCGGCACCACGGCGCGCAGCCCGGGCACCGACAGGCAGCCTTCCCAGCCGTCTTCCTGCTCGTCCGACAGCGGCGTGATGACCGGATTGCACAGCACGGTGCGGGGCACCGGCGGCGCGTCGGGGTAGCGCGGGTGGGGCGCGTCGGTGCCGAACACCACCACCTGCAGATCGACGCCGATCTGCGGCGCCGCCAGGCCAGCGCCCTGGGCGGCGCGCATGGTGTTCAGCAAGTCCAGCACCAGCCGGTGCAGTGGGTCGGTGTCGAAGGCTTCGACCGGGCGCGCCACGCGCAGCAGGCGCGGGTCGCCCATTTTCAGGATGTCGCGGACGCTCATGCGCGCATCATCGCAGCCTGGGCTTGCACGGCCGCGGCGCGGCCGCCGGTGCTCAGCCCCCTATCCCTTCAGGATTGATCAGCGGCGCGCGCGGGCGCGGCGGCGGGGTCGGTCGCTGCCACTGGCCCTGGGGCGGGCGCGGTGGCGGCCTGACGTCGGGGCGCGGGCCATCCGGCCGGCCCCAGTAGTGGGGACGCGGCGGCGGCGGCCGGCCCCAGTCCGGGCGCGGCGGCGGCGGTGGATCGCGCCAGCGGCGGTGACCATCCGACCAGCCCCACACCCCCAGCGACACCGACGGCGCGCCGTAGTAGTAAGGCGCAGGCGCGCTGTAGTAGCCGGGCGTGACCACGGTGCTGCCGTACGCCGGATAGGCCACCGGCGCGCCGACGTCATACGGCTCAACCGGGGCCACCACGCAGCCGCCCAGCAGCGCCAGCGCCGCCGCCAGCGCACCAGCGCCCAGCCCGCGGGCGACCACAACAGCATTCCAACGAACCATGTGCATTGCTCCCTTGAGGGACGGCCGGCGACACCGACAGGTGCAAACGCTCAACGGCCGCCAGACGATGTTGAGACACCGTTAGCGTCCACAACGTTCCCGCCCGTGCGCCGGCTGACCCGGCAATCGCAACCACCGGTATCCGTCAACCAGCGCCCGCCAGCCAGGCCGCCCCGCGCACGCCCGACGAATCGCCGTGCCGGGCCGGCACCAGCGCCGTGCGCACCACGTCGCTGAACACATGCGCCCGCCACAGGCGCGGCACCTGGACGTACAGCTCGTCCACCTTGCTCAGGCCGCCGCCGAGCACGATGACGTCGGGATCGATCAGGTTGATCACCTGCGCCAGCGCGCGCGCCAGTCGCTCGGCGTGGCGCGCCAGGCTGGCCTGCGCCGCGGCATCGCCCGCACGCGCCGCGGCCACGATGGCGGCGGCGTCGGCCGGCGCGCCGCCGGCCCGCGCGTGGTCGGCCGCCAGCCCGACGCCGGACAGAAACAGCTCCTGGCAGGCCGTGCGCCCGCACCAGCAGCGCAGCGCCAGCTCCGACGCGCTGGCACGCGGCAGCGGGTTGTGGCCCCACTCGCCGGCCACGCCGTTGCAGCCGTGCAGCACCTGCCCACGCACCGCGATGCCGGCGCCCACGCCAGTGCCCAGGATGGCGGCAAACACCACCTGGGCGCCTGCCCCGGCGCCGTCGGTCGCCTCCGACAGCGCCAGGCAGTTGGCGTCGTTTTCCAGCCGCACCGGCCGCCCCAGCAGCGCCTGCAGGTCCTCGCGCAGCGGCTGGCCGTTGAGCGCGGTCGAATTGGCGTTGCGCACCGTACCCGTCAGCGGCGACAGACTGCCCGGCATGCCCACGCCCAGCGGCAGGCCAGTGGCGCCCAGCCGCGCCTCGGCCATCGCCACCAGGGCGGCGATGGCGCGCAGCGTGGCCGCATAGTCGCCCTGCGGCGTGGCCACGCGCTCACGCAGCAAGAAGCCACCCTGCGCGTCCAGCGCGGCGATCTCGATCTTGGTGCCGCCCAGGTCGATGCCCAGGCGGATCGGCGGCAACGTCATTTGGCCAAGGGGCTGGCGCACCACTGCTGCTCGCAGGGCACGCCATCGCCGTCACCATCCATCTTGACGCCGGGGCAGTTGCGCAGGAAGAACTTGGCCTCGGCGCAAGAGCTCATCTGCGAACAGTGCTGGCGACCGTCGCAACGGAAAACCGCGGCCGTCACCCCCGGGCTGGCCGCCGGCGCAGGCACAGGCTCCGGCGCCAGCAGCGCCGCCGGTTCACGCCCGCGCCCGGCGTCGAAGGCGGTCCACCGCTGGTAACCCTTCCACCCCAGCCCGGCGAGCAAGGCCGCGCTGAGCAGTATCCCGACCAGGCCAAGTGAGCCGCGTGGCGCCGCCGAGGGTTGGCGACCGCGATCGCGCTCCACCCGCGGGCTGGCCCCGGAGCCCATGCCGGGCACTGCGGGGCGCGCCACGCGCAGCGCCTGCTTTCGGCCTCGGGCATCGACGTCCATTTCGAAGCTCAGACGCTCACCCACGCGCGGACGCGCCTGCGCGCCACGCCCGGCCGCCGGGAACGCGCTGATGTGCACGAACACCGGCTCACCGCCCTGCGTGGGCTCGATGAACCCGAAGCCCCGCTCGTCGTTCCATTGAGCCAGCCGGCCTTCGAAACGCAAGAATCAGCCCTCACCCGCGACGAGCGCGCGCAGCTGCGCCTCGTCGATCACCGGCACACCCAGCTCGCGCGCCTTGTCCAGCTTGTTGCCGGCTTCCGCGCCGGCGACGACGCAGTGCGTCTTCTTGCTGACACTGCCGGCGACCTTGGCACCGGCGGCCTCCAGCATGGCCTTGGCTTCATCGCGGCTGAGCGTGGGCAGCGTGCCGGTCAGCACGAAGGTCTGGCCGGCCAGCGGCAGCCGCGCGGCAGCGGCCGGCTCGCCTTCGGGCCAGTCGATGCCGACGGCGCGCAGCTGGGCCACCACCTCGCGGTTGTGCGGCTCGGCAAAGAAGCCCTGAATGCTGCCGGCCACCACCGGGCCGACGTCGGGCACCTGCAGCAGTTGCTCGACGCTGGCGTCCATGATCGCGTCGAGCTGGCCGAAGTGGCGCGCCAGATCCTTGGCCGTGGTTTCACCCACGTGGCGGATGCCGAGCGCGAACAGAAAGCGTGCCAGCGTGGTGTGCTTTGATTTTTGCAGCGCATCCAGCAGGTTCTGTGCCGATTTTTCGGCCATGCGGTCCAGCGCCGCCAGGCTGACGAAACCCATGCGGTACAGGTCGGGCAAGGCCTTGACGACGCCGCCATCGACCAGTTGCTCCACCAGCTTGTCGCCCAGGCCCTCGATGTCCATGGCGCGCCGGCTGGCGAAATGCAGCAGCGCCTGCTTGCGCTGCGCCGGGCAGAACAGGCCGCCGGTGCAGCGGTGGTCGGCCTCGCCTTCCTCGCGCACCACCGCGCTGCCGCACACCGGGCACTGCGCGGGCATGGTGAATTCGGCGCTGCCGGCCACGCGCTTGTCGGTCAGCACCGACACCACTTCGGGGATGACGTCGCCCGCCCGGCGCACCACCACGGTGTCGCCCACGCGCACGTCCTTGCGGCGCGCTTCCAGCTCGTTGTGCAGCGTGGCGTTGGTGACGGTGACGCCACCGACGAACACCGGCGCCAGCTTGGCCACCGGCGTCAGCTTGCCGGTGCGGCCGACCTGCACGTCGATCGCCTCCACCGTGGTCAGCTGCTCCTGCGCCGGGTATTTGTGCGCCACGGCCCAGCGCGGCTCGCGGGTGACGAAGCCGAGCTCGCGCTGCAGCGCCAGCGCGTCGACCTTGTAGACCACGCCGTCGATATCGAACGGCAGGCCGTCCCGCCGGGCGGCGATGTCGGCGTGATACGCTATCAATTCAGAAGCGCCTCGCGCTTGCCTGGCCAGCGCCGAGACCGGAAAACCCCATGCTTTCAGCGCCTGCAGCACGGCCCAGTGGGTGTCCAAGCGCGGGCCGCCGTCCTGTACCGGGGTGACTTCGCCCAGGCCGTAGGCGAAGAAGCTCAGCGGCCGCTCGGCCGCCAGCGCCGGATCGAGCTGGCGCACCGCCCCGGCCGCCGTGTTGCGCGGGTTGACGAAGGTGCGCGCCGCCTTGTCGCCGACGGCCATGCGCTGGCGCATGGTCTCGTTCAGGCGCTCGAAGTCGTCGCGCCGCATGTAGACCTCGCCGCGCACCTCCAGCATCGGCGGCGCGGCGCCATGCAGGCGCAGCGGAATCTGGCCGATGGTGCGCACGTTGTGGGTCACGTCCTCGCCGGTTTCGCCATCGCCGCGCGTGGCGGCCTGCACCAGCACACCATCTTCGTAGCGCAGGCTCATGGCCAGACCGTCGAATTTGGGCTCGGCCACGTAGACGACGGGGGGCGCGTCGGGCGCCAGCTTCAGCTCGCGCCGCACACGGGCATCAAAGGCTTCGGCCCCTGCGGCCGTGGTGTCGGTTTCGGTGCGGATGCTGAGCATGGGCACGGCATGGCGCACCGACGCCAGGCTGTCCAGGATGGCGCCGCCGACGCGCTGGGTGGGCGAATCGGGCGTGCGCAGCTCGGGATGCGCGGCTTCGATGGCCTGCAGCTGCTGGAACAGCCGGTCGTATTCGGCGTCGGGCAGCTCGGGCGCGTCGAGCGTGTAGTACTGGTGCGCGGCGCGCTGCAGCAGGGCGCGCAGTTCGGCCGCGCGGCGGCTCGGGTCTGCTTCTGTATTCATAGCTGCTGGCGCTTATCAGACAAGCGCTGTAGCCGAAATGGATAGGGAACGATCAGCTGAACAGGCGCCGCGCCTGCGCCGAGCCGGCGGCCAGGTCGTGCTGCTCCAGCGTGTCGTACAGGCGCTCCAGGTCGCCGCCGATGCCGTTGATCAGCTCGGGGCGCAGCGGCTGGCCGGCGTCGTCGGTGATCAGGCCGTCCATGGACTCGGCCAGCGCGAAGGCGGCGTCGCGCAGGCGCTCGAACGGGCGCTCGGCGCGGTGCACCTGCGGCACGTCCAGGTTGAGCGTCAGCGCGCCGATGGCCGATTGCGCCACGTCCTCCGACAGCGCGGCCCGGGCGTCGAAGCTCAAGTCCAGCAGCGGCGGCAGGCCGGACTCGGTCGAGGGCAGCACCATGCGCCCCGCAATGGCGCCGGCCACGAAGCCCTGCCGCGCCGCCTGCTGCTGCACGAAGCCGGGGCTCCAGGCGGCGCCGCGCGCGCGCAGGGTGAAGCCCAGCTGCGCGTCGTGCGCGCTGGCGAACTGGTCGAGCTCGCGCGCGCGCGCCACCTCGTGCAGCATGTCGGGAAATTCGGGCGCGCCGCCCACGGTATCGGCGAAGTGCTGCGCCTTCATGACGAATTCGGAGAACTCGATTTCGTTGAGCGCCCCGGTGCGGTTGGCCAGCTGCACGCCGGCCTGCACGGCGTTGTAGCGCTGGCCCGCGACCGGGTATTCCCACTCGCCGCTGGCTTCGTTCTGCCCTTCGACCGCGAACGGCTTGCTGCCCACGCGGCGCGTGGCCGGCAGTGCCGCCAGCAGGGCGTCGCCCGACACCACCCGGCCGTCCAGGGCGATGGGGGCGATGACGTCGATCAGCGCGTCCAGGCGCGGGCGCCTGTCGGGCGTGGGCAGGGGCCCCAGCGGCGGCAGGGCGGCGTCGGCGTCGAACCCGGGCTCGACCCGCTCGGGCGCGGCCATGGCCTCGTCCAGCCCCGGCTCGACCCGCTCGGCCGGCGTGGGCACCTCGGGCTGCGCCTGGCGCGGCTCGTGGCGGCGCGCGTTCCAGGTGTTGTAGGCGATCACCCCGCCCAGGATCAGGCCACCGGCCACCGCCAGGCCCACTTGCAGAGAACTCATGGTCGCAAAGCTCCTTGGGTGCCGCGGACGTCGGCCATGCCACGTCGATCAAGTGGCCGCGGAGCAGGCCACGCCAGCGAACGCCGTGCCCTCATCTTCAGCGGGCACTGGCGTGGTCCCACCGGGGGGACGGCGGCCACAGGCCGATTCAGGGGGGCGCTCATGCCTGCGCCATCCCCACGGCGCTCTCCATGTCGACCGCCACGATGCGCGACACACCCTGTTCCTGCATGGTGACGCCGATCAGCTGCTCGGCCATTTCCATGGCGATCTTGTTGTGGCTGATGAACAAAAACTGCGTGCCCTGCCCGCTCATCTTGGTGACCAGCTTGGCGTAGCGTTCGGTGTTGGCGTCGTCCAGTGGCGCGTCCACCTCGTCGAGCAGACAGAACGGCGCCGGGTTGAGCTGGAAGATGGCGAACACCAGCGCGATGGCCGTCAGCGCCTTCTCGCCGCCCGACAGCAGGTGGATGGTCTGGTTCTTCTTGCCCGGCGGCTGGGCCATGACCTGCACGCCGGAGTCGAGGATTTCCTCGCCGGTCATCATCAGCCTGGCCTGGCCGCCGCCGAACAGCTCGGGGAACATGCGGCCGAAGTGCTCGTTGACGGTGTTGAAGGTGCCGCCCAGCAGCTCGCGCGTTTCGGCGTCGATCTTCTTGATGGCGTCTTCCAGCGTGGTCATGGCCTCGGTCAGGTCGGCCGACTGGGCGTCGAGGAACTGCTTGCGCTCGCGCGCCGTCGTCAGCTCGTCCAGCGCCGCCAGGTTGACCGCGCCCAGCGCCTGAATATCGCGGTGCAGGCGGTCGATCTCGCCCTGCAGGCCAGCCAGGCGCACATTGCCTTCCTCGATCGAGCGGGCCACCGCCTCCAGGTCGGCCTGCGCGTCGGCCAGCAGCTGGCTGTACTGCTCGGTGCCCAGGCGCGCGGCCTGTTCCTTGAGCTGCAGCTCGGTGATGCGCTGGCGCAGCGGCTCCAGCTCGCGCTCCAGCTGCAGGCGGCGCTCGTCGCTGGCGCGCAGGCGCGCGGTCAGGTCGTCGTAGCTGCTGCGCTGCGCGGCCAGTGCCTTCTCGCGCTCCAGCTTCAGGCCCAGCGCGCTTTGCAGCCCGGCCTGGGCGGCGACGTCGGTCAGGCGGCCCAGCTCCTCGGCCGCGCGCTGCTGGTCGGCCTCGATGGCCGCGGTCTGTTGCGCGGCGGTGTCGATGGCGCGCGTCAGCTCTTCGCGGCGCGCCTGCAGGCTGCGCTGGGTGAACTGCGCTTCCTGCAGCTCGCGCTCCAGCGTGCGCTGCTGCTCGCGCGCCTGGTTCAGACGCTGCTCGGCCTCGATCACGCGCTCGTCCAGCCCGGCATGGCGCTCCTGCGTGTCGGCCAGCTGCATGTCCAGCTCTTCAAAGCGCGCCTCGGCGGTCACGCGGCGCTCGGCCAGCGCCTCCAGGCCGGCATCGACATCGGCCAGGTCACCGCTGATCTGCTGGCTGCGCGCCCGCGTCTGCTCGGCCAGCTGGCTCAGGCGAAGGGTTTCCACCTGCAGCTCGTGCGCGCGCTGCTGCGCCTCGGCGGCCTCGCGGCGGCTGCCGGCCAGTTGCTCGGCGGCGGCGCTGTAGGCGGCCTCGGCGCGCACCAGGGTGCCGCGCGCCTCGTCGCTGATGAGCTGCTGGGCGCGCAGCTGCTTGTCCAGGTTCTCGATTTCCTGCGCCCGCGCCAGCAGGCCGGCCTGCTCGGAATCCGGTGCATAGAAGCTGACGCCATGCGCGCCGACGGCGTGGCCGCTGGCGACGTAGATCGTCTCGCCCGGCTTGAGCTGGCCGCGCTGGGCCAGCGCGGCTTCCAGGCTGTCAGCGGTGTAGCACCCGGCCAGCCAGTCGGCCAGCAGCGCCTTCTGGCCGGCGTCGTGCAGGCGCAGCAGATCGGCCAGGCGCGGCAGGCCGCCGGCGGCATCGGGCAGCGCGGCGGCGGGCGGGCTGTAGAAGGCCAGCTTGGCCGGCGGCGCGTCCTGCGCGAAGGCGCGCACCATGTCCAGGCGGCTGACTTCGAGCGCCGCCATGCGCTCGCGCAGCGCCGATTCCAGCGCCGCTTCCCAGCCCGGCTCGATGTGCAGGCGGCTCCACAGGCCCTGCAGGCCATCCAGGCCGTGCTTGCGCAGCCAGGGTTGCAGCTTGCCGTCGGTCTTGAGCTTGTCCTGCAGCGCGCGCAAGGCGTCCAGCCGCGCCGACAAGTCGGCCTGGCGCGCCGATTCGCTGTTGACCGCCTGCTGCGCCTGACGGCGCTCTTCGTCCAGTCGCGGCACGCTGTCCTGCAACTCGTCCAGGCGGGCCTGGGCGATTTCGGCGGCTTCCTGCGCCGCCGCCAGCTGCTGCTGCAGGTTGTGCAGGCGCTGATCGTCCGGCGCGGCCAGGGCGTTGCGGTCGGCGGCCAGGCGTTCGCGCCGCGCCTGCAACTGGCGCGACTGCTCCTCGATGCCGCGCTGTTCGGCCGCCAGCACCTGGATCTGCTGCTGCACCTGGGCCACGGCCGTGCGCTGCTCGGCGGCGCCGGCCTGGGCGGCGCGCAGCGCCTCCTGCAGGTCGGGCAAGGTGTACTGCTGCTCTTCGAGCTGGGCCGCCAGGGTGATGGCCCGGTCCTCGGCGTCGACGCCCTGGGCGGCCAGCTGTTCGATGTCGGCTTCGGCCTGGCCGCGGCGCTCGGCCCACTGGGCCAGCTGCTCCTTGAGCTGCACCAGGCGGTTTTCGGCGCGCTGGCGGCCTTCGACGACGAAGCGGATTTCGGCCTCCAGCCGGCCGACCTCGGCGCTGGCCTCGTACAGCAGGCCCTGCGCCTGGTTGACCTGGTCGCCGGCGGCGTAGTGCGCCTGGCGGATGGTCTCCAGCTCGGCCTCGACGTGGCGCAGGTCGGCCAGGCGCGCCTGCAGGTCGTTGACGGCTTTTTCCGTGTCCTGCTTGAGCCGGCCCTGGCCTTCGTCGGCCTCGGCGCGCTTGAGGAACCACAGCTGGTTCTGCCTGAGCTGGGCCGAGGTCTGCAGGCCCTGGTACTGCTGGGCCACCTCGGCCTGCTTTTCCAGCTTGTCGAGGTTGCTGCCCAGCTCGCGCAGGATGTCATCCACCCGGGTGAGGTTCTCGCGCGTGTCGTGCAGGCGGTTTTCGGTCTCGCGGCGGCGCTCCTTGTATTTGCTGACGCCGGCGGCTTCTTCCAGGAACAGGCGCAGTTCTTCGGGGCGGCTTTCGATGATGCGGCTGATGGTGCCCTGGCCGATGATGGCGTAGGCGCGCGGGCCCAGGCCGGTGCCCAAAAACACGTCCTGCACGTCGCGCCGGCGCACTGGCTGGTTGTTGATGTAGTAGCTGCTGGTGCCGTCGCGCGTGAGCACGCGCTTGACCGAAATCTCGGTGAACTGACTCCACTGGCCGCCAGCGCGGTGGTCGCTGTTGTCGAACACCAGCTCCACCGACGAGCGCGAGGCCGGCTTGCGCGTGGTGGTGCCGTTGAAGATGACGTCCTGCATCGACTCGCCGCGCAGCTCGGACGCCTTGGATTCGCCCAGCACCCAGCGCACGGCGTCCATGATGTTGGACTTGCCGCAGCCGTTGGGCCCCACCACGCCCACCAGTTGGCCGGGCAGCAGGAAGTTGGTGGGCTCGGCGAAGGACTTGAAGCCCGACAGCTTGATGGAATTGAGACGCACTGGCGCAAGACGGGCCCGCGGGCCGAGGGTGAAACACGTGAACCGGCAATGATAGCGCGCGCCAGCGCCATCACCGGGCCCGACGCGCCTGGGCAGCCGGCACGGATCACTCCTGAATCAATAGCTGCTTGCGCACGACTGGCAAGCGCGAAAGCCGAATTTCGCTCAAATTCCGCGGCCCAGCGGCGGCGACCGCGCCCGCACGCCGTCCCGGCGACGCCCTCAGCGCCCTTGCAGCACCGCCTGCAGTGGCCGCACGCCCTCGTCACCGAGTGCGCTGCGCAGGCGCGGCAGCAGCTCGACCAGGCCGTCGAAGCCCTGCGCCGACTCCACCGCCAGGTTCAGCGTGAAGCCCTTGAGCCCCAGCTTGGCCGTCAGCTGGGTGGCCAGGGGGTAGGCCACGCGGTAGCGGCGCACGCGCTCTTCCTCGCTCAGGGGGACGGCCGCGTCGTCCGGGCGCGCCGCCGTCTGCGGCACGGCGGCGCTGCCCTCCAACCGCGCGGCGCCCGGCACGGCAGCCGATGGCAGCAGCAGGCCGCTGGCCACCAGCACCTCCACGTCGGAGGCGGTGACACCCAGCGATGCCGTCGCGTCCAGCACCTCGCGCAGGCTGCGCTTGCCGTCGAACAGGATCAGCGCCGACCGCTGCGCCCGCGTGATGTCCACGGCGTGTCGGTCCTTGATGGCGTGCAGCCCCGTTTCGGATTTGGTGTAGATCATCGCCAAGCCACTGATGAATGTAAGCATAATGCGGTACATTACAAATTGAAACTCGACGCGATGCAAGCCCCTGCAACCTAGGGAAATCCAGCACCTGCGCGCCGCGGCCCCACCGCCAAACGCCCTGCCGACGATGCCGCCCGGCCGGTGCGCCCACCCGCCGCGCGGACCTCACCAAACCAGCCGGCCCCGGGCCGCGGCCGGCCCTGGGGCGGCCCAGCCCCCGCCGCAAGGCGCGGCGCCAAACGTGACATAGTGAACACACGCCGGTGCCCGCGCCGCGCGCGGGTCCCTACAA
>MKTG01000008.1:785-1268 GCA_001897615.1 Burkholderiales bacterium 68-10 | reverse complement strand
CCCCCGCCGCGCCGCGCGATCGGCTGTCCACCCTGCCTCACCGCCCCACGCCCATGCCCAAGCCCGTCGCCCCCACCACCATGATGGACCGCATCCTGCACCTGATGGCCGAGAAGAAGGCCTCGGACGTGTACCTGTCGGCGCACGCGCCGGCCACCATCAAGATCAACGGCGTGAGCATGCCCATCAACAACCAGCTGCTGCCGCCCGAGGCGACGCTGAACCTGCTGATGGACGTGGTGCCGCCCAACCGCATCGAGGAGCTGAAGGAGACGGGCGAGCTCAACATGGCGATCCCGATCTACGGCGTGGGCAACTTCCGCCTGTCGGCCATGCGCCAGCGGGGCACCTACGCGGCGGTGATCCGCTTCATCAGCCCCGATATCCCGGACATCGAGTCGCTCAACCTGCCCAGCATCCTCAAGCACCTGGTGATGGAAAAGCGCGGCCTGGTGCTGATGGTGGGCGCCACCGGCAACGGCA
>MKTG01000008.1:0-495 GCA_001897615.1 Burkholderiales bacterium 68-10 | reverse complement strand
GGTCGAAGTGCGCCCCACCCTGCTGGGCGACCTGGCGGCGGCGCTCAAGTCCATCGTCTCGCAGCGCCTGATCCGCACCGTGGACGGCCAGCGGGTGCCGGCGGTCGAGGTGCTGCTCAACACCAAGCTGGTGGCCGACTTGATCGAAAAGAGCGACTTCTCCGGCGTCAAGGAAGCCATGGACAACGCCATCGCCGAAGGTTCGCAGACCTTCGAGCAGGATCTGGCGCGCCTGATCCTGGAAAACCGCATCGACCGCAAGGAAGGCCTGGCCAACGCCGATTCGCCCACCAACCTGATGTGGCGCCTGGAAAACGACGTGGTCAAGGCCAGCCATGCCGCGCCGTCCAGCCAGTTCGCCGAACTGGCCACGCCCGGCGAGGACGACATGCCCTCGTTCACGGAAATCATGCTGGAAGTCAAGCCGAACTGATCGGCTGGCCCCGCAGCGTTCACAATGTCGGAGCACGCTGGCGGCAGCCGGCCCTCCGACTT
>MKTG01000007.1 GCA_001897615.1 Burkholderiales bacterium 68-10 | reverse complement strand
TGCCGGCGCGGCAACAGGTGGCGGCGGGCTCATGCCGCTGCCGCGCCATAGACCTGCTCGGCGCGCTTGACAAAGGCATCCATCAGGCTGCTGGCGATGCGGTCGAACACCGGGCCGACGACCTTGGCCAGGACGGCGCTGGAAAACCCGTAGTTCAGCTTCAGGTCGACCCGGCAGGCGCGCTGCCCGCCCTGCCCCACGGGCGTGAAAACCCACTGCCCTTCCAGGCGCGAAAACGGCCCCTTGACCAGATGCAGTCGAACCTCGTGGTCCGGCACATGCTCGTTGCGGGTGATGAAGGTTTGCCGCACGCCCTTGAAGTCGATCCCGACCTCGGCGGTCATGCCGCCCTGCTCGCGCGACAGCACCCTGCCGTGGCTGCACCAGGGCAGAAAGGCCGGGTAGTGCTCGACGTCGATCACCAGATCGAACATCTCCCGCGCGCTGTACCAGATCAGGACGGACTTGTGAACGGATTTCATAGAATCGCTGCCTGCCGCCGATTTTAGGCGCCGCCGCTGGCGCATGCGCTTGCAAAGCGCGAGCAACCCACCATATTCCACGGATGGCCACCAAGAAACCCAAGACCAGCAACCCGGTCATCGCCGAAAACAAGAAAGCCGCGTTCAACTACTTCTTCGAGGAGCGCTACGAGGCCGGCATGGTGCTGGAAGGCTGGGAAGTCAAGGCGCTGCGCGCGGGCAAGGCGCAACTGACCGACGGCTACGTGGTGATCCGTGGCGGCGAGCTGTTCGTCATTGGCTGTCAGATCAACCCGCTGGGCACGGCCAGCACCCACGTGCGGCCTGACGCCGTGCGCACCAAGAAGCTGCTGCTGCACGCCGAGGAGATCCAGCGCCTGATCGGCAAGGTGGAGCAAAAGGGCTATACCCTGGTGCCGATCAAGCTCTACTGGAAGAGCGGCCGCGTCAAGTGCGAGATCGCGCTGGCCAAGGGCAAGGCCACGCACGACAAGCGCGACACCATCAAGGAGCGTGAGGGCAAGCGCGAGGTCGAGCGGGTCATGAAGCAGCGCCACCGCTGAGGCGTTGCGCGCCGGTCGGCCCCGCGGCGGGCACCCGGAGAACTATCAATTTGATAGCTACCGGCGCTCTTCCGGCATGCCCCGAGGGCTGTTTTTTTGAAGTCGATGGCACGTCGACTCAAGCCGGTCCCAGCGGCGCGACGTCGCTGGCGGCCTCTTGGCTGGCCGCGCGTCGAGCGGCGCGCCAGCCCAACAGTTCGTTGCCCAGCAGCGCGCCCATGACCAGCGCGCCACCGCTGAGCACCTCCGGCCGGGGCACTTCGCCGGCAAACCACCACACCAGGAGGATGCCGAACACGATCTCCAGCAGACCCAGCAAGGCCACCTCTGCCGCCGGCAGCACCCGCGCGCACAGCACGGCCAGCACGCAGGGAATGGCCAGCTGCGCCAGACCCAGCGCCGCCAGCCAGGCCAGATCGCGCCCTCCCGCCGTCAGCGGCCAGGCCAGCGGCAAGGTGACGGCGCTGGAGATCACGGCCCCCAGCAGCACCGCCGGCACCAGGTCAATGGATTCGCCATGCGCCTGGCTGCGCTGCACCACCGTCCAGTTGACCGCCGCCGCCGCCGGCACGCCCAGTGCGACCAACGAGCCCATCCAGGCGCTGGAGCTGGTGGCCTCGCCCATCTGGCCGGCAAACATCCAGGCCATGCCGGCGCCGCCCAGCATGATGGCCACCCAGGTGCGTGCCGGCAGCCGGTGGCCGGTGACCACGCGCGCCAGCAGCGCCGTCAGCAAGGGCCCCAGCGCCATGGTGACCAGCACGCGGGCCACGCCGGTCATGGTCAGCGCGACCATGAAGGCGGTGAACATGACCGCCCAGCACCAGCCCGACAGCCAGAACGCCCCTTGTCGCCAAGGCATGCGCGCGAACACGCGCGGCCCCTGCCAGAGTGGCAGGATCAGCAGCAGCGACACCACGGTGAAGAAGCTGCGCCAGAACGTCACCTCGAAGCCCTGAGCGTGCGCCAGCTGGCGCGTGACGACTCCGGCGCTGGACCACAGCAAGGTGGTCAACACCATGGTCCAGGCGGCGCGCCCGTGGCTCCAGCGCGGCGCGGCGGACGGGGTGGGCGCCGACAATCAGGCCTCGCGGCTGGCGCGCTTGCGTTCGTGCTCCTTCAGGAAGCGCTTGCGCAGGCGGATGCTCTTGGGCGTGATCTCGACCAGTTCATCGTCCTCGATGAACTCGACGCCATATTCCAGCGTCAGCAGGATGGGCGGCGTGATCTTGATGGCGTCTTCCTTGCCGCTGACGCGGAAGTTGGTCAGCTGCTTGGTGCGCGTGGCGTTGACCACCAGGTCGTTGTCGCGGTTGTGCACGCCCACGATCATGCCCTCGTACACCGGATCGCCGGCGCGCACGAACATGCGGCCGCGGTCGTCCAGCTTGCCCAGGGCGTAGGTGAAGATCTCGCCATCGTCCATGCTGATCAGCACGCCGTTCTTGCGGCTGCCGATGTCGCCCTTGTGCGGTTCGTAGCCGTCAAAAATGTTGCTGATCAGGCCCGAGCCACGCGTCAGGTTCAGGAACTCGTTGGTGAAGCCGATCAGGCCGCGCGCCGGAATGCGGTATTCGAGGCGCACGCGGCCACGGCCGTCCGGCTCCATGTTGACCAGCTCGCCCTTGCGCTCGCCCAGCGCCTGCATCACGCCGCCCTGGTGGCCTTCCTCGATGTCGGCGGTCACCAGCTCGATCGGCTCGCAGCGCTCACCGGCTATGTCCTTGAACACCACGCGCGGCTTGGAAACGGCCAGCTCGTAGCCTTCCCGGCGCATTTCTTCCAGCAGGATGGTCAGGTGCAGCTCGCCCCGGCCGGAGACCTCGAAGATGCCGTCTTCGCTGGTCTCCTTCACACGCAGGGCGACGTTGGAGCGCAGCTCGCGCTGCAACCGATCCCAGATCTGCCGGCTGGTGACGAACTTGCCCTCGCGTCCGGCCAGCGGGCTGGTGTTGACGCAGAAGTTCATGGTCAGCGTCGGCTCGTCGATCTTCAGCATGGGCAGCGGCTGCGGGTCGGCCGGGTCGGTCAGCGTCTCGCCGATGCCGATGTGCTCGATGCCATTGACCAGCACGATGTCGCCCGGCCCGGCCTCGCTGACCTTGATGCGGTCCAGCCCCTGGAAGGTCAGCACCTCGTTGACGCGCGCCTTGTAGCTGGCGCCATCGGGCCCGGCCATCACCAGCACGTCCTGCGCCGGCCGCAGCGTGCCGGCATTGATGCGGCCGACGCCAATGCGGCCAACGAAGGTGGAAAAGTCCAGCGCCGAGATTTGCAGCTGTAGCGCCGCCGCCGCGTCGCCAGCGTGTGGCGGCACGTGCTTGAGGATGGTCTCGAACAGCGGCGCCATGTCCGGGCCCCACTGCTCGCCCGGCTCGCCCTCAGCGAGCGAGCTCCAGCCGTTGATGCCCGAGGCGTAGACCACCGGGAAGTCCAGCTGCTCGTCATTGGCGCCCAGCTTGTCGAACAGGTCGAACGCGGCGTTGATCACCTTGTCCGGGTTGGCGCCGGGCTTGTCGACCTTGTTGACCACCACGATGGGCTTGAGACCCAGCGCCAGCGCCTTCTTGGTGACGAAGCGCGTCTGCGGCATGGGGCCTTCCTGGGCGTCGATCAGCAGCAGCACGCCGTCGACCATCGACAGCGCGCGCTCCACCTCGCCGCCGAAGTCGGCGTGGCCGGGCGTGTCGACGATGTTGATGTGCGTACCCTGCCAGCTGACGGCGCAGTTCTTGGCCAGGATGGTGATACCGCGCTCTCGCTCGATGGCGTTGTTGTCCATCACGGTGTCGACCACCTTCTCGTGCTCGGCGAAGGTGCCGGACTGGCGCAGCAGCTGATCGACCATGGTGGTCTTGCCGTGGTCGACGTGGGCAATGATGGCGATGTTTCGGATCTGTCGGGTCATGATGTGATCGATACAGTGAAGGGCAATGGTTCAGGCGAGCGGCGCCACCGTGAGGTGATCGGGCGGCAGGCCCTGGGTGTGGCGTTCCCACGCCATGTCGTAAGCGCGCTCAAGGTGTCGCGTGAAACGTTCGGTGTCGAACAGGGGCACGGTCAGACGCGTGTCGAGCAACTGCCGGCGAATCGCCTGCAGGGACTGGGGCGCGGCCGACAGCTCCAGGAGCTTGTGCCGATAGGCCCGCGGATCGTGCGTGATCAGTTGCGGCAAGCCGCAGGCGCGCAGCAGGCTGGCCCCCACGCGGGAGGCATAGGTCTGGCCGGCGCAGGTGACCACCGGCAAACCCGTCCAAAGGGCATCGCTGGCGGTGGTGTGCGCGTTGTAGGGCCAGGTATCGATGAACAGGTCCGCCTGGGCGTGTCGCGCCAGATGCTGCGGCAAAGCGGTGCGTTCGGCGAACACCAACCGGTTCGGGTCGATGCCGTGTCCGCTGGCCGCCAGTCGCAGCCGACGCACCGTTTCATCGTGATCGGCCAGCAGCCACAGCACGCTGCCGGGCCGCTCGCTCAACACGGACATCCAGATGGCGAACACATCGCGACGGATCTTGTAGTTGTTGTTGAAGCAGCAGAACACGAAGGCATCCGCGGGCAGCCCCAGCTCGGCGCGCGACGGCACCCTGGGGTCCACCAGCCGCAGGCGGTCGTTGACCTGATAGCTGTCCGGCAACTGGATGAGCTTCTCGCTGAAATGCGACCGCGCATCGGGCGGCGCAACGACCGGGTCGGCCACCAGATAGTCGATGCTGCCCGGCATGCCCAGCGTCCCGGCATAAGCCAGGTAGTGCACCTGGATCGGCGCCACGCGACTGACAAAAATGCCCATGCGGCCGCCGGCGGTATGACCATTGAGGTCTACCGCGATGTGCAGGTCCTGCTCACGCGCCAGGCGCACCAGATCGGCTTCGGGCAGATGGCCCACTGCCTGCAGCCGGTCGAAGGCCGCAAGCAGGCGCCGACGCATCGCGTCGCTCTGGTCTGGCGGGTTCTGGGCCAGGCAATACGCCACGGTTTCGAAACGCGCGCGGTCGTGACACTCGAACATGCCGGCCATCAAAACACTGGTGGCGTGCTGCCGGAAGTCGCTGGAAAAGTACCCAATGCGCAGCCGGGCCGGACGTGGCTGGCCCCGGTGCCGATTGGGCAGCGCAACGGATCGGCTCGCCGCCCTGCCAAAGCGCCGCGCACAGGTGGCCTCGGTCACTGCGCGCAATTCATCACCGGGTATTGGCAGGCTGAGCAAGCGCCACAGCTCGAGCCCTTCGATCTCGCCCTCGGTCCACAGAGTTCGCAGTTGGGCCAGATGCGCGTCGAGCGCGGTCCAGTCGCAATAAATGGTGTCCAGATTCACCAGGTTGCTGAGCGCAATGGCGTCGCGCGGGTCGTGCCCCAGTGCGTTGTCCAGCCACTGCCGTGCCTCCAGCTGTGGTGTCTTGCCACCCGCCAGCACCACGCCCAGCGTGCGCAATGCGGCCGCGTGCTCGGCGTTCAGCTGCACGCCATGGCGTGCCCACGTCAGCGCTTCATCGCGCCGCTCCAGGCGCGCCAGCACCTGCGCGCCGTTGCTCCAGGCGTCAACCAGCGTCGGGTCGATCCGCACGGCCTGCTGGTAGGCCTCCAGTGCCTCGCGGTCAGCCTGCAGCCGGTGCCATGTCATGCCCAGCATGTTCCAGCCCACCGCCAGACCGGGGTGACGCTCGACCACGTCGCGCATGATCGCCAGCGCATCGTCATGGCGCCCCAGCGCATTCAAGGCCATGGCCAGGTTGCACCGCGGATCCGCGCGATCGGGGGCCAGCTCGGCGGCACGGCGATAGCTGTCGCAGGCAGCCGCGGCATCACCCCGCTGCATCAGCACGTTTCCGCGATTGAAGTGGGCTGCCGGCTGCATCGGATCCAGCGTCAACGCTTGATCAAGGCTTGCGAGCGCTTCCTCGGTCAGGCCGATGGCCGCCTGCGTGCTGGCCAGGTTGATCCACGCCGCGGCGCTGGCAGGTTGCAGCTGGACCAGTTGCCGCTGCCGGGCCAGCGCCTGCTCCGTTTGGCCCTGTCTCAGGTGTGCCATCGCGGCCAGCAGCAAGGCGTCCGGCAAGGGCTGGTGCGCATCCGCCCAAGGGGTCAGCACGGCGACGACCTCGCCCCAGGCACCCGCTTGCCAGGCTTGCGCGGCGCGTGCCAGGGCGGCGGCAGCCGAATCCAGGGAGGGCTGTGGCACGGCGGTCATGGCAGGCTCAGCATTTGCTTCAACTCGATGGGCGACAGCAGCCGGCCGGGAATCAGCTCGCCCGCCCGCACGTGCGCCGTTCCCAACAAGGCGCGTGGCTGCTCGCCATGCACGGCCACCCGATCGGCGTCGGGCCACGGGCCGCGTCGGCGCAGGCCGGACAGAAAGCGGCCGGCTTCTTCGGGCGACAAGGTGATCGGCAAGTGATCGTCCAGCAGCGCCTCGGGCGGGCGCAGACAGGCCAGGCGGGCAGGCTCGTCGATCGCCGTCAGTTCTTCCAGTGTGATGCACTGGCGCTCGTCAAACGGGCCGGTGGCCACGCGGCGCAGCGCGCTCAGGTGGCCGCCGCAACCCAGGGCTTCGCCGATGTCCTCGCCCAGCGTGCGGATGTAGGTGCCTTTGCTGCATTTCACTATCATTTCAATAGCTGTTTGCGCTTGTCCATCGGGCGGCAGCGCCAGATTCAGTTCATGAATGACGATGTCGCGGGCGCTGCGTTCCACCTCGACACCGGCGCGCGCGTAGTCGTACAGCGGCTTGCCGTCCTTCTTGAGGGCGCTGTGCATCGGCGGGATCTGCGTGACGCGGCCCAGAAAGCGCTGGCGCACGGACTCCAGCAGCTCGGCCGTGATGGGCGGCACCGGGCGCCGCTCGATGACCTCGCCCTCGCGGTCGCCGGTGCTGGTGCGCACGCCCAGTTGCAGGGTCGCCCGATAGGTCTTGTCGGCGTCCAGGTGCAGACCGCTGAACTTGGTGGCGGCACCAAAACACAGGGGCAGCACGCCCGTGGCCAGCGGATCAAGGGTGCCGGTGTGGCCGGCTTTTTCGGCGCGCAGCAACCACTTGGCCTTTTGCAGCGCCTGATTGCTGGACAGGCCCAGCGGTTTGTCGAGCAGCAGCACCCCATGCACGGGGCGCCGCTGCACCCGTGCACGAGGAGCGGCGTTCATCTCAGTCCTCGTCCTTGGAGCGCGATGCCACGGCCCGTGCGATGAGCGCGTTCATGTCCGCCGCCCGCTCGGTGGTGCGATCGAACACGAAGTGCAACGTCGGCACGGTGTGGATGTGCAGGCGCTTGAACAGGCCGTTGCGCAGATGGCCAGCGGCGTGATTGAGCGCCTCTTCGGTGTCCTTCGGGTCACCGGTCAGCAGGCTGAAAAACACCTTGGCGTGGGCGTAGTCGGGCGTGACCTCGACCGCGCTGAGCGTCACCAGGCCGACGCGCGGGTCCTTCAACTCGCGCGCGATCAGCTCCGACAGATCGCGCTGGATCTGGTCGGCCACCTGGTAGCTGCGGTTGGGTTTGCTGCTGCGTTTGGGCATCGCTTCGCGTTGAGCGTTGAGCGTTGAGCGAGGTGAACCGCGCTCAACGCCGCGCGCCGAACCTCACAAGGTCCGGGCGATCTCCTTGACTTCGAAGATTTCCAGTTGATCGCCTTCCTTGATGTCGTTGTAGTTGCGCAGCTTGATACCGCACTCGAAGCCTTCCTTGACTTCCTTGACGTCGTCCTTCATGCGCTTGACCGATTCGATCTCGCCCGTGTAGATGACCACGTTGTCGCGCAGCAGGCGGAAGTGCGCGTTGCGCTGCACCACGCCGTCCAGCACGTAGGAGCCGGCCACGGTGCCGATCTTGGAGGCCACGAACACGGTACGGATCTCGGCATGGCCGATGATTTCTTCGCGGCGCTCGGGCGCCAGCATGCCGGCCATCGCGGTCTTCAACTCGTCCACCGCGTCATAGATGATGCTGTAGTACTTGATGTCGACGTCGTTGCCCTCGGCCAGCTTGCGGGCACCGGCATCGGCGCGCACGTTGAAGCCGATCACGATGGCCTTGGAGGCGATCGCCAGGTTGATGTCGGATTCGCTGATGCCGCCCACGCCGGTGTAGACCATCTGCACCTTGACCTCGTCGTTGCTGAGCTTGAGCAGCGAGGCGGCCAGCGCTTCCTGCGAGCCCTGGACGTCGGCCTTGAGCACGATGGGCAGTGTCTTGACCTCGCCGGCCGTCATGTCGGAGAACATGTTCTCCAGCTTGGCGGCCTGCTGCTTGGCCAGCTTGGTGTTGCGGAACTTGCCGGCACGGTAGGTGGCGATCTCGCGCGCACGGCGCTCGTCGACCATGACCATGAAATCGTCGCCGGCCTGCGGCACCTCGGTCAGACCCTGGATCTCGACCGGAATCGACGGGCCGGCTTCCTTGGTCGGCTTGCCGTTTTCGTCCAGCATGGCGCGCACGCGCCCGGACGTCTGACCCGCCAACACCACGTCGCCCACCTTCAGCGTGCCGGACTGCACCAGCACCGTGGCCACCGGGCCGCGGCCTTTGTCCAGGCTGGCTTCGATCACCAGACCCTTGGCGGCGGCCTCGACCGGCGCCTTCAACTCCAGCACCTCGGCCTGCAGCAACACCTGTTCGAGCAGGTTGTCGATGCCCTGGCCGGTCCTGGCCGACACCTCGACGAAGGGCGAGTCGCCGCCATATTCCTCGGGCACGACTTCCTCGACCACCAGCTCCTGCTTGACGCGATCGGGGTTGGCCTCGGGCTTGTCGATCTTGTTGATCGCCACCACGATGGGCACCCCGGCCGCCTTGGCGTGCTTGACGGCTTCTCTTGTCTGCGGCATGACGCCGTCGTCGGCCGCCACCACCAGGATGACGATGTCGGTGGCCTGGGCGCCACGGGCGCGCATGGCGGTGAAGGCCTCGTGGCCCGGCGTGTCGAGGAACGACACCACGCCGCGCGGCGTCTCGACGTGGTAGGCGCCGATGTGCTGCGTGATGCCGCCGGCTTCGCCCGACGCCACCTTGGCGCGCCGGATGTAGTCCAGCAGCGAGGTCTTGCCGTGGTCGACGTGGCCCATCACGGTGACCACCGGCGGGCGCGGCAGCGCGTCGGCCGCCTGCGCCTGCACCTCTTCCTCGGTGAACGCTTCCGGGTCGTCCAGCGCTGCGACCACGGCGGTATGACCCATTTCCTCGACCACGATCATGGCCGTGTCCTGGTCCAGCGGCTGGTTGATGGTGACCATCTGGCCCATCTTCATCAGCGCCTTGATGACCTCCGACGCCTTGATCGCCATCTTGTGCGCCAGCTCGGCCACGGTGATGGTTTCGGGCACATGAACCTCCAGCACCCGCTGCTCCACCGGCGCCGCGACGACCTGCTCCTCGCGGCCACGGTCGCCGCGCCGTCCGCGCGGACCACTGCGCCAGCCACCGCGACCGGCGCTGGTATCGCCCCGGGTGGGAATGCCCTTTTTCTTGGCCGGATCGCCCGCCCAGCTGGACGAGAGCTTGGCCGACTTGACTTCCTTGGGCGCCGTCGTTGCGCCCGCGGGTTTGGCCGTCCCGGCTGCCTTTTGCGGCGTGGTCTTGGCCTCGACTTTCTTGTCTTCGGGCTTCTTGGCGACCAGCACCTTGCGCGGGGCGCTCATCATGGCGCGAATGGCTTCGGCCTCGGCCAGTGCCTTGCGGCGGTTTTCCTCCTGCTCGCGGGCTCGCGCGGCCTCGTCTTCGGCGCTGGGCACCTCGGGCACCGCCGTGGCGGGCGCCGCGGCGGCGGGCACGGTGCCGGTTTGTTCCAGCGCCGGCGCCGCTGGTGCCGCAACCACGGGCTCGGGCGCCGATCCGTCGGCCTGCCCGGCAGGCGGCGCGGTTTCGGGCGCGGTCTGCGGCGCGGACGATTCGCGCTCCTGCTGCTCGCGTTGGCGACGCCGCTCGGCGGCGTCTTCTTCCTGGCGACGCAGCAGCTCAGCCTGTCGGCGCGCTTCGTCTTCGCGCCGCGCCGCTTCGGCGGCGTCGATCACGGGGGCGGCGGCCACCGGCTCGGGCGCCGGGGCAGGCGCCGGCGCGGCGGCCGGCTCGGGCTCCGCGGCGCCGGGGGCGTGCTCATCGTCGCGTTTGATGAAGGTGCGCTTCTTGCGCACCTCGACCTGAATGGTGCGGGCCTTGCCGGTGGCGTCGGCCTGCTTGATCTCGCTGGTGGTCTTCTTGGTCAGCGTGATCTTCTTGCGCGCCGCGCCCGTGCCATGGCTGGCCTGCAGGTAGTTCAGCAACTGCTGCTTGTCGCTGTCGGTCAGGGCGTCGGACACCGACTTCTTGCCCACGCCGGCGGCCTGGAGCTGCTCCAGCAGCGCGTCAGCGGGACGCTTGAGTTCGTTCGCAAAATCGGCAACGGTGATGGTCGTCATATTCGGTGCAGGCCTCCATGGTCCTTACGCTTGATCCACGAACCAGTGCTCGCGCGCTTTCAGGATCAGGGCTCGGGCGTCCTCCTCGGACTGCCCGGTGATGGCGGTCAGCTCATCGACCGCCAGGTCGGCCAGGTCGTCGCGGCTCTTCACGCCGGCGTCGGCCAGCTGGGCGATCAACTCGGGCGTCAGGCCTTCGAGGTCGCGCAGCTCCTGAGACACCGACTCCACGCTCTCCTCGCGCGCGATGGCCTGGGTCAGCAGGGCGTCCTTGGCGCGGGCGCGCAACTCGTTGACGGTGTCTTCGTCGAAAGCCTCGATGTCCAGCATCTCCTGGATGGGCACATAGGCCACTTCTTCCAGGTTGGTGAAGCCTTCCTCGATCAGGATGTCGGCGATTTCCTGGTCGACGTCCAGCTTCTCCATGAACAGCGCGCGCAGGCCGGAGGTCTCCTCGGCCTCCTTCTGCGCCGATTCGGCCGCGTCCATGATGTTAATCTTCCAGCCGGTCAAATCGGACGCCAGGCGCACGTTCTGGCCGCCACGGCCGATGGCGATGGCCAGGTTCTCCTCGTCCACCACCACGTCCATGGCATGCCGCTCTTCGTCGACCACGATCGACGAGACGTTGGCCGGCGCCAGCGCGCCGATCACGAACTGCGCCGGGTCATCGGACCACAGCACGATGTCCACGCGCTCGCCCGCCAGCTCGTTGGTGACCGCGTTGACGCGCGTGCCACGCACGCCGACGCAGGTGCCGATGGGGTCGACGCGCTTGTCGTGGCTGACGACGGCGATCTTGGCCCGGCTGCCCGGGTCGCGCGCGCAGCTCTTGATCTCCAGCAGGCCCTGCTCGATCTCGGGCACCTCGTTGCGGAACAGCTCGATCATGAACGCCGGCGCCGAGCGCGACAGCAGGATGGGCGCGCCGCGCAGCGTCAGGTCGACCTCCATGATCATGGCGCGCACGCGGTCGCCGCTGCGCAGGTTTTCCTTGGGGATCATCTCGCTGCGGCGCAGGCGGCCTTCGACGCGGCCGCTCTCGACGATGATGTCGCCCTTGTCCATGCGCTTGACGGTGCCGGTGAAGATTTTTTCGCCGCGACTCATGAAGTCGTTGAGTAGCATCTCGCGCTCGGCATCGCGGATCTTCTGCAGGATCACCTGCTTGGCGGCCATGGCGCCGATGCGGCCGATGGGCACCGACTCGACCGACTCCTCGATGTATTCGTCCACCTCGATGTCGGGGATCTGCTCCTTGGCCTCGAACAGCAGGATTTCCTGGTCGGGCAGTTGCAGACCGGCCTCGTCGGGCACCACGTGCCAGCGGCGGAAGGTTTCGTAGTTGCCGGTGTCGCGGTCGATGGCCACGCGCAGGTCGACCTCGCCTTCGTACAGCTTCTTGGCGGCCTGGGCCAGCGCCGCCTCGACGGCGGCGAACACCACGTCGCGCTCGACGTTCTTTTCGCGCGAGATCGCCTCGACCAGCATCAACAGTTCGCGATTCATGATTGTCACCTGCTCCAATGCTCCCGGAATGAAAGCGCCTGCGGCGCCCTGTTCCTGCGTTTCAATCGTTGTCATCCGCCGCCGGCGCTCGCCTGCGGCCCTTGAAATCCACCACCGGCGCCAGTCGCGCCGACTGCAATTCGTCCAGTTCGAAGCTCAGCGCCTGCTCGGGCGCCGGCGCCCGCTTGGCGCTGACGCGCTGGCCGGGCTTGGTTGCCGGCTCGTCGCGCCAGACGATCTGCCAGCCGCCGCTGTCGCCCGGGTGCAGCGTGCCACGGAACTTCTTGCGGTTGGCGGCCACCTGACCCGCCGCGGCGGCGGCGCCGATGGGCGCCTTCAGCACCAAATCGACCAGCTCGCCGACGAAGCGCTGAAAATCCAGCGCATGACGCAACGGGCGATCGATGCCGGGCGAGGAGACCTCCAGCCGGTGGTAATCCACGCCCTCGACTTCCAGCACGTACTGCAGCTGGCGTGTGACGCGCTCGCAGTCCTCGACCGTGACCCAGCGCTCGGACGACTCGCCCGGCGACCAGGGGAAATCCACCGTGACGCGCAGCAATCCGCCGGCGGAACGCTCCAGTTCCACCAGTTCGAGGCCCAGGCCCCGCACGGTGTCGTCAATCGTCTGTTGCAATGACACGTTGTTCAAAATTCCGAGACCAGCCCGGGCCCCGCGATGTGGTCAGGCGCCACGCCTGACCTGGTGCCAGGGTCGATCAACCCGACAATCGACCATAAAAAATGGGCGGTCCGCAAGCCGCCCATTTGGTCGTCAATTGTGGCGATTTTAACACAAATTCGCCTCATGCCGCAACATGCGAGCGTCGCGGCGCATGCTGCCAGGGGCTCGGGCGGTGGTGGCTGCCGGGCCGACCTTGCTCAATGCCATTGAAGCCCTGGTGCGGCGCCCAGCCGGCGGCAGCAGCTATCGAATCAATAGTGTCGCGATCAGGCCGCCGCCAGCAGATGCTGCGTATATGGATGCCTGGGCGCGCCCAGCACCTGCGCGGCGCTGCCGGCCTCCACCACCTCGCCGTCCTTGAGCACGATGACCTCATGCGCCATGGCGCGCACCACGGCGACATCGTGCGTGATCAGGAGGTAGGCCAGGCCGCGTTCACGCTGGAACTGCTGCAGCAGCGCCAGCACCTGCTTCTGAATGGTGACGTCGAGCGCGCTGGTGGGTTCGTCCAGCACCAGCAGCTCGGGTTGCACGATCAGCGCGCGCGCCAGGGCGATGCGCTGGCGCTGGCCGCCCGAAAATTCATGCGGATAGCGCGCCAGCAGGCCCGGAAAGTCGCCTTCCGTCAGGCCCACGTCGGCCAGGGCGCGGCGCACGCGCGCGGCGCGCTCGGGCGGCGGCACCTCGGGGGCGTGGACGCGCAGGCCCTCGCCGACGATCTCGTCGATGGTCAGGCGCGGCGACAGCGACGAGAACGGGTCCTGGAACACCACCTGCACCACGCGCCGCAGCGGCCGGTCGGCGGCCGGCCTGCCCTGCCAGGGCTGCCCCGCCACCGCCACCTGCCCGCCCACCTGCGGGGGCGGCAGCAGGCCCAGCGCGGCCTGGGCCAGTGTGGACTTGCCGGAGCCCGATTCGCCGATCACGCCCAGCGTGCGTCCGCGGGCGATGGCAAAGTCGGCCCCGTGCAGCGCCACGAAGGCGCCCTTGCGAAACCAGCCACGGATGCCGGGCAGCGGCACGGGGTAGCTCACGCGCAGCCCCTGCGCCGCCAGTGCCGGCGCATGGCCCGGCACGGCGGCGGCATGCTCGTCAAGCAGGCGCTCGGGACGGCTGGCCATGAGCTTTTGCGTGTAAGGGTGCTGCGGCGCGTTGAACAACTGTGCGGTCGCGCACTGCTCCACCAGGCGGCCCTGCTGCATGACCGCCACACGGTCGGCAAAGCGGCGCACGAGCTGAAGGTCGTGCGTGATCAAGAGCACCGCCATGCCGGCCTCGCGCCGCAGCTCCTCCAGCAAGTCCAGTATCTGACCGCGCAAGCTGACGTCCAGCGCCGTGGTGGGCTCGTCGGCCAGCAGCAGCTTGGGCGCGCAGGCCAGGGCCATGGCGATCATGGCGCGCTGGCGCTGGCCGCCCGAGAGTTGGTGCGGGTAGGCGCCAGCGCGCCGCGCAGGCTCCGGGATGCCGGTTTTTGCTAACAATTCGATAGCTTCTTGCGCTGATTGGGCGGTCGTCATAGCCCTTTTCAGCCGTAAAACCTCGGCGATCTGCTCGCCCACCGTCATCAGCGGGTTGAGCGCCGTCATCGGCTCCTGGAAGATCATCGCGATCTGGTCGCCGCGCAGCGCGCGCATCTGGCGCTCGGGCAGCGCCAGCAGATCGCGCGGCTCGCGGTCGTCGTACAGCAACGCCCGGCCTTGCACGCGCGCATCGTGAAGCAGTTGCAGCAGGGCCAGCGCCGTCACCGTCTTGCCCGAGCCCGACTCGCCCACCAGCGCCAGCTTCTCGCCGGGCGCAATCGAGAACGACACGCCCTCGACCACGGTCTTGGCGCCGAAGGCGACGCGCAGGTCCTCGACCTGAAGCAACGGGGCGGTGGCAGTGGTTGTCATGACAAACCGCCGAACGCAGAGCACGCAGAAGTGCCGCGGAGGTCGTAGAAGGGCAGCCTTGGACGTCGTTTTTTCTGCGTCCTCCGCGAATCCTTCGCGTCCTCTGCGTTCTGGAGTTTCTTGCCTATCACTGCGTCTTCCTCGGATCGAGCGCGTCGCGCAGCGCGTCGCCCATGAAGGTGAGCAGCAGCAGCGTCAGCACCAGCACGCCAAAGGTGGAAATCGAGATCCACCAGGCGTCGATGTTGTTCTTGCCCTGGCTGAGCAGCTCGCCCAGGCTGGGCGTGCCCGGCGGCACGCCCAGGCCCAGGAAGTCCAGCGAGGTCAGCGCCAGGATGGCCGCGCTCATGCGAAACGGCAGGAAGGTGACCACCGGCGTCATGCTGTTGGGCAGGATGTGGCGCCAGATGATCTGGGCGCTGGGCACGCCCAGGGCGCGCGCGGCCTTGACGTAGTCGAGCTGGCGGTTGCGCAGGAATTCGGCGCGCACGTAGTCCGACAGGCCCATCCAGCCGAACAGGCTGAGCAGCACCAGCAGCAGCCCGAGGCTGGGCGCCAGGATGGCCGAGAAGATGATGAGCAGGTACAGCTCGGGCATGGAACCCCAGATTTCGATGAAGCGCTGGAAGGCCAAATCGGTCTTGCCGCCAAAGAAGCCCTGCACCGCCCCCGCCGCCACGCCCAGCAGCACGCCCACGGCCGTCAGCGCCAGGGCGAACAGCACGCTGACGCGAAAGCCGTAGATCAGCTGCGCCAGCAGGTCGCGCCCGCGGTCGTCGGTGCCCAGCCAGTTGTCGCGGCTGGGCGCGCTGGGGTTGGGCGACTTGGCGAAATA
>MKTG01000006.1:0-15470 GCA_001897615.1 Burkholderiales bacterium 68-10 | reverse complement strand
TGACGCGCTGGCGCGCGTAGTCGAAGCGCATGTCCTTGATGTCGGGCGTGCGCAGTTCGGCCCGTATCGGCACCAGGCCATGGGGCGACAGCAGGCCGACGGCGTATCGCGTCTGCTCGCCGATGCGGGGGCTGTAGAGCGTCCAGCGGATCTCGTACAGGTGGCCGTCCTGGCGCCAGTGCAAGGTCGTCGGCAGCTCGAAATCCTGCTCGCCGATGCGGCCCACGGCGCGGTAGCTCAGCTCGGCCGCGCGCGGCACGCGCACGGGTGCATCGCCGCTCTGTGGCGCGAATTCCAGCGCTGTCGCCGCAACCTGTGCCGTCGTCGGAGGCTCGATCGGGACCGGGGCCGACTGCCCGCCGTGCACCCGACCGGCACGGGACGCTGGCGCTTCGTGGTCGAGGCCGACGAAGCGCTGCCGGCCCTCAAGGGCCGGAGCCTGCCCACGGTGCGGCTGGTACATGCCGCTCAGGACGCGGGCGACGCGCGGATCGAGCTCTGGCTGGGCCGCACGCTGGACTACCTGCCGGTGCGCGTGCGCATCACCGAGGCCAACGGCGACGCGGTGCAGTACGACGTGGCCACCGCCTGGGCACAACCCACCCCCGTCGCCGCGGCGCTGCCCGAGCGCGCGCCGGCGCCGCCGGCCGGCTCGAACTGAGGGCACGCCATGACCCGCAAAGCGCCCCGCCGCACCGCCGAGCGCATTCTGGTCAGCTCGCTGGCGCTGTTCAACCGCTTTGGCGAGCCCAACGTCTCGACCACCATGATCTCGGCCGAGCTGCGCATCAGCCCCGGCAACCTGTACTACCACTACCCGTCCAAGGACGAGCTGATCAACACCTTGTTCGATCAGTACCAGCAGGCGCTCGGCGCGCTGCTGGCGGCGGCCGACGAGGTGCGCGACGCCGAGGACGCCTGGTTCTTCCTGCATTCGCTGTTCGAGCTGATCTGGGAATACCGCTTTCTCTACCGCGACCTGAACCACCTGCTGTCGCGCAACCGGCACCTGGAGACGCGGTTTCCCGACCTCCTGGCGCGCAAGAAGGCAGCGCTGCGCGCCATCGTCGATGCGCTGGCCGACGCCCCGGCGGCCACGGCCGACGATCAGCGAGCGCGCAACGCCATCGCCGCCAGCATGGTGGTGCTGCTGACCTACTGGCTCAGCTACGAATACGTGCTGCAGCCGCGCACCGCCATGGAGCCCGAAAACGCCCAGGACGCGCTGCTGCGCGGCGCCTGGCACGTGCTGGGCCTGCTGATGCCCTACCTGGGCGGCGCGGCCCGCACGCAGATGCTGGCCTTGATCGACGCCTATCGCCCGGCCGACCCGCCCTGAGCCGCGGCCCCACCGGCACCGTTACCATGCCGGCCTGTCCCCACGTTACCGAGGAGTCCTCCATGTCCGATCTGAAAGCGCGCTTCGAAGCCGCCGTCGCCAACTCCAAGTCGCTCAGCGAGCGCCCCGACAACCCGACGCTGCTGAAAATCTATTCGCTCTACAAGCAGGCCACGGCCGGCGACAACGCCGACCCCAAGCCCGGCTTCACCGACATGGTGGCGCGCGCCAAGTGGGACGCCTGGAAGAAGCTCGACGGCACCAGCGCCGACGAGGCGATGAACCAGTACATCGCGCTGATCGAGTCGCTGCGCTGAGCCCCTTCGCGGCGCGCCGGCCGTCAGCCGTCCGCCAGCGTCCGCAGCCGCTGCTGGCGCTCGGCCTGCGGCAGGCGGGCCAGCGCCTGCACCGCCGCATGAAAGCGCGCCCAGTCACCGCCCTCGCGGGCAAACAGGGTCTCGAAGGCTGGCACCCAGCCGTCATAGGCGGCCTGGATGCCGAAGAAGGCGTTGTTGGCCCCGGCCACCCAGGGATCGTAGCCGTCGTAGGGCGTGCCGGCCGCCGCCCAGGCGGCCTTGAGCGCCTGGTAGCGCTGGTGAAATCGCGCCATTGCTTCTGATTTGATAGCTGTCAGCGCTGTCTGGGAAAGCGCCAGCTGCCGATTTTGCTCATAGATTTCGGCCAGCTCGGCGCGCGTCTGGCGGGTCAGCTGCCGGAACGCCTGACGGCGCGCGTCGAAGGCCGCATAGTCGCGCCGGGCGGCTTCGCTGGCCTGGCTCGTCGACAGCCAGCGCGCCACGCCCAGGCGCTCGACCGCGGTGGCGTAGGACTCGTTGAACGCGGTGTCTCCGCTGGCATAGACCTGCTGGTGCGCCAGTTCGTGAAACAGCATGCGCGCCAGCTCGCCTTCCGGGTAGCGGATGAAGGTGGACAGCAGCGGGTCGCCGCCGGCCCAGTTCAGCCAGCCCAGGGTGGAATAGGCCGGCACGCCGTAGACGCGCACTTCCAGCCCCTCTTGCCGCGCCAGGCGATCGGCCAGCGCCCGCGCCTGGGCCTCCTCGAAGTAGCCGCGGTAGGCCACGCAGCCGGCGATCGGAAAGCACCAGCGCTTGAGGGTGAGCGAATCGGCCGGCGCCGCCGCCACGTTCCACACCGCCGCGCGGCGGTGCAGGTCGCTGTAGCGCTGGTAGCTGGCGTTGTCCGGCAGGGCCAGCTCGGCCACGGCAAAGGCCCGTATCCGGCGCGCCAGCGCCAGGCGCGGCTTCAGTTCGGCCGGGGTGGCCGGGTCGGCCAGCAGCGCCTCGACCGGGCGCGCCGCCTGCATCAGCGCCAGATGGCCGCGGACCGCCTGCGCGTAGTACCCGGCCGCCGTGCAGCCGCCCAGCAAAGTCAGGCCAAGCCCGGCGACACCCCAGGCCAGAAGCCTGCGCCACGCCTCAGCGGCCCCCAGTCGCCGATACACAACGGCCGAACCCAAAATACATGGACTGAAATAGGAACTTTTGTACCATATAGAACATCGTGCAAATCAAGATCCGCCTTCGGCGGCCACACATCTCATGAGCGGTCCATTGTCTTTCAACCGACGTCGTTTCCACGCGGTGCTGGGCGCCAGCCTGGTGGCGTGCAGCGGGCTGGCGCGGGCGCAGGACGCGCGCCTGGTGCTCGGCCAGTCGGCGGCCTTCAGCGGCCCGGCCATGCAGCTGGGCACGCAGTTCCACGCCGGCGCCAAGCTGCACTTCGATCAGCTCAACGCGCGTGGCGGCGTGAACGGGCGCCAGATCGAGATCCGCCACCTGGACGACGGCTATGAGCCCGACCGCTGCAAGGCCAACACCGAGCGCCTGATCCGCGACGAGGTGCTGGCCCTGTTCGGCTACATCGGCACGCCCACCAGCCTGGCGGCGCTGCCCCTGGCCACCGCCGCCAAGCTGCCGTTCATCGCGCCCTTCAGCGGCGCCATGGGACTGCGCGAGCCCTTCCACCGCGAAGCGTTTCACCTGCGCGCCTCCTACGACGACGAAACCGAGCTGATCGTGCGGCAGCTCACCGTGCTGGGCCAGAACCGCATCGCCGTGTTCCACCAGAACGACGCCTACGGCCAGGCCGGCCTGTCGGGCGTGACCAAGGCGCTGGCGGCGCGCCAGTTGAAGCCGCTGGCCACCGCCACGGTGGAGCGCAACTCGTCGGACGTGCGCGAGGCGGTGGCCAGGCTGGCCAGCTCGGGCGCCCAGGCCATCGTGCAGATCGGCGCCTACCAGGCCTGCGCGGCCTTCATCCGCGAGGCGCGCAAGGCGGGGTATGGCGGCAACTTCTACAACGTCTCGTTCGTCGGCACGCAGGCGCTGGCCGACGAACTCGGCAAGGACGGCGCCGGCGTGGCGGTGTCGCAGGTGGTGCCCTCGCCGTATGACGCGGCGCGGCCGATCACGCGCGAGTTCATTGCCGCCACCCGCCAGACGGGCGGCAAGGTGCAGGCCAACTACTCGTCCATGGAAGGCTACCTGGCCGCCAAGGTGTTTGCCGAGGGCCTGCGGCGCGCCGGCGCCAAGCCGACGCGCGACGCGCTGATCACCGGACTGGAGTCGATCAACGAGGATTTCGGGGGCTTTAGGGTGGCCTTCGGTCCGGGCAAACACGTGGCCTCGCACTTCGCCGAGCTGTCCATGCTGACCGGCGACGGGCGCGTGCGCACCTGAGGCCCAGAGCGCCGTCACCCGATTTCCATTTACTATTGTTTTAGTAGCTGCTTGCGCTTGTCAGACGGGCGCTGCGGGCGTTTTTGTTCAACTCTGACGGATCAAAACGGCCGCTTGCCGCCGCCCGGCCCGCCCATGCCCGGCGGCAGCGGCGGCATGCCGCCACCGCCCAGCAGCCCGCCCATGCCCTTCATGCCGCCCATGCGGCGCATCATCTTGGCCAGGGCGCCGCCTTTGAACTGCTTCATCATGCCCTGCATCTGCTCGAACTCCTTGAGCAGGCGGTTGACCTCCTGCACCTGCACGCCCGCGCCGGCGGCGATGCGGCGCTTGCGGCTGGCCTTGAGCAGTTCGGGCTTGCGGCGCTCGGCCGGCGTCATGCTGTTGATGATGCCTTCCTTGCGGCGCACGTCCTTTTCGGCGCGCGTCAGGTCGGCATCGGTGGCCTTGGCGGCCATCTGCGCCGGCAGCTTGTCCATCAGGCTCGACAGGCCGCCCATCTGCTTCATCTGCTGCAACTGACCCAGGAAATCCTGCAGATCGAAGCCGCTGCCGCTCTTGACCTTCTCGGCCAGCTTCCTGGCGGCCTCGATGTCGACGTTGGCGGTGACCTGCTCGACCAGCGCCAGCACGTCGCCCATGCCCAGGATGCGGCCGGCGTGGCGCTCGGCGTCGAACACCTCCAGGCCGTCGATCTTCTCGCTGACGCCGGCAAACTTGATCGGCGCGCCGGTGATTTGCCGCACCGACAGCGCCGCGCCGCCGCGCGCGTCGCCGTCCATCTTGGTCAGCACGATGCCCGTCAGCGGCAGCGCGTCCTTGAAGGCCTTGGCGGTGTTGGCCGCGTCCTGGCCCTGCATGGCATCGACCACGAACAGGGTCTCGACCGGGTTCAGCGCCGCGTGCAGGGCCTGGATCTCGGCCATCAGCGCCTCGTCGATCGCCAGGCGGCCGGCGGAGTCGACCAGCAGCACGTCGTAGAAGTGCGTGCGGGCATGGGTCAGCGCCGCGCGCGCGATGTCCACCGGCTTCTGCTCCGGGCTGGAGGGGAACCAGTCGGCCCCGGCCTGCGCCGTCACGGTCTTGAGCTGCTCGATGGCCGCCGGGCGGTACACGTCACCCGACACCGTCAGCACCTTCTTCTTGCGTTTGCTGATCAGGTGGCGCGCCAGCTTGGCGGTGGTGGTGGTCTTGCCCGCGCCCTGCAGGCCGGCCATCAGGATCACCGCCGGGGGTTGCGCGGCGAGGTTGAGGTCGCTCACGCCCTCGCCCATGGTGGCGGCCAGCTCGCGGTTGACGATGCCCACCAGCGCCTGGCCGGGCTTCAGGCTGCCCAGCACCTCCTGGCCCAGCGCCTTGTCCTTGACGCGGGCGATGAAGTCGCGCACCACGGGCAGGGCCACGTCGGCCTCCAGCAGGGCCATGCGCACCTCGCGCAGCATGTCCTGCACGTTGGATTCGGTGATGCGGGCCTGGCCGCTGATCTTCTTGACCAGGCCGGAGAGCTTGTCGGTGAGGGCGGTGGCCATTCGAGGGGTTCGTGCCGTGCAGGGCGCGCCAAAAGCATGTGAAAACTCGCGGCGGGCAACCCAGCCGCGCCGAGCGAGAGGGGCAAGCCGCTAAACTTTGCCCATGATTCTAGCCAGCGCCTCCCCCGTCAGCCTGCTGCTGGCCGCCGCCGCCGCCCTGGCCTACGCGGTACCGGCGCTGGCCGCGCGCGCCCTGGGCGCGCAAGCGGCGCGGCGCGTGCTGCTGCTGGCCTGGCTGCTGCACGGCGCGCTGCTGGCCTGGGGCGTGCTGGGCCGCGAGCCGCGCTTCGGCTTCGCGCCGGCGCTGTCGATCACCGTTTGGCTGGTGCTGACGGTGTACGCCATCGAAAGCCAGCTCTACCCGCAGATGAAGGCGCGCTGGGCGCTGGCCGGCTTCGGCACGCTGGCGATCGTGCTGGCCCTGCTGTTTCCGGGCGCGCACCCGCCGGCCACCAGCTCGGCGCTGCTGCCGCTGCACTGGGCGCTGGGCATCGCCGCCTATGGCCTGCTGGCCGCCGCCGTCGCGCACGGCTGGCTGATGCAGCGCGCCGAGGGCCAGATGCGCCAGGCCACGCAGGCGGTCGAGGGCGGCGTGCCGCTGCTGACGCTGGAGCGCCTGATGTTCCGCTTTCTGGGCGCCGGCTTCGTGCTGCTGACGCTGACCATGCTGGCCGGCGCCTTCTTTGGCGAGCAGCTCTACGGCGCCAGCTACACCGGCTGGCGCTGGGACCACAAGCGCGTCTTCACCCTGCTGTCCTGGCTGACCTTCGGCACCCTGCTGGCCGGACGCTGGTGGTTCGGCTGGCGCGGGCGGCGCGCGGTGCGCGTGCTGTACATCGGCGCGGCGCTGCTGCTGCTGGGTTACGTGGGCTCGCGCTTCGTGCTGGAAGTGCTGCTGGGGCGGACCACGTGAAGCTGCTGATCGTGTTGCTGGCGGTGCTGGCGGGCGTCTGGCTGTGGCGGCGCGGGCGCCGGCTGTCCGACCAGCGACCGGCCGGCCGGCGCACCCCCGGCCAGGCCCTGCCCATGGTGGGCTGCGCGCGCTGCGGCGTGCACCTGCCCGGCCAGGACGCGGTGCGCGGCAGCCAGGGCAGCTATTGCACCGTGGCGCACCGCCGCGAAGCCGAGGGCGCCTGATGTCGTCCCGCGGCGCGCGCGAGCAGGCCACCTGGTTCGGCACGCAGCTTCCGGTGGTGTCGCCACCGGTCGGCCTGGCGCTGGCGACCGACACCGATACCTCGCCCGGCTTTGCGCGCCTGTGGTCGGCCTTCATGTCGGCGCGGGTCATCATCGCGCTGGCGCTGCTCGGCCTGCAACTGGCACTCCACCTGCTGGCACGGCCGGTCTCGCCCTGGCTGCTGGGGGTCAGCGCGGTCTATGCGCTGTTCACCGTCGCCGTGCGCGTGATGGGCGAACCCCGCGGCCCGGGCCTCGCCTTCGACGGACAGTGGCTGCCCACCGTGGGGGTCGACCTGCTGTTCTTCTCGGCGCTGCAACTGCAACCCAGCGCCTCGCCGATCAACTACACGCCGCTGCTGGCGCTGCCGGTGCTGATGGCCGCCGTCATGGGCACGCGCGCGCTGGCGCTGGGCACGGCGGCGCTGGTCACGCTGATGCTGCTGGCCCATTCGCTGTGGACGGTCAGTGGCTCGGCCTGGGCCAGTGCCGCCGAGCTGACCCAGGCCGGCCTGACCGGCGCCGGCCTGCTGGGGCTGGCGCTGCTGACCAACCTGATGGCCATCCGGCTGGCACGCGAGGAGGCCCTGGCGCGCCGCAGTCGGGTCGAAGCTCATGTGCAGGCCATGGTCAACGGCATGGTGATCGAAGCCCTGCCCGATGGCGTGCTGGTGATCGATGGCGACCACGTGGTGCACGCGGCCAACCCGGCGGCGCGCCTGATGCTGGGCTCGGACCAGGACGTGACGCCGCCGGTGTTCAGCCTGGAGGACAACCCCGCCTGGGCGCAGCTCAGACACATCGCGCGCGCCACGTTCAACGACGCGCCGGTCGACGCCACCGAGGTGACGCTGCACCACGAGGACCGCATGAGCAGCCACCTGCAGGTGCGCACGCAGCGCACGCCGCCCATCGGCGGCAGCGGGGTCAGCCTGTGCGTGATGTTCCTGCAGGATCTGCGCGAGCTGGAGGCGCGCCTGCGCACCGAAAAACTCGCCTCGATGGGCCGCATGTCGGCCGCCGTGGCGCACGAGATCCGCAACCCGCTGGCCGCCATCAGCCAGGCCAACGCGCTGCTGGAGGAGGACCTGCAGGCCCCCATGCAGCGCCGCCTGACCGACATGGTGCGGCAGAACGCCGAGCGGCTGCAGCACATCGTGGACGACGTGCTCGACGTCGCCCGGGTGCAGGGCCAGGGCGGCGACAGCGCCCAGCTGTCGGCGCTCGCGCTCGACGCGCACGTGCGGGATTTCTGCGACGAATGGGCCGTGCAGCACGGCGAGCTCCAGCGCCTGCGGGTCAGCCTGGGCGCGGGCGATGCGTACGTGCAGTTCGGGCGCGAGCACCTGCGGCGCGTGCTGGTGAACCTGCTGGACAACGCCTCGCGCTATGCGTCGCGCCGCACGGGCGCCATCCAGGTGGAAACCCGGGCGGTGCGTCACGGCCCGGTCACGCTGCTGGTCTGGAGCGACGGCCCGGCCATGGAAGCGGCGGTGCGCCGCCACCTGTTCGAACCCTTCTTCTCGTCCGAAAGCCGCTCCAGCGGTCTGGGCCTGTACATCTGCCGGGAGCTGTGCGAGCGCCACGGCGCCACCATCGCGCATGAGCGCACGGCGCGCCCGCAGGGGCCGCAGACCGTCGAGGGCAACGAATTTTTCGTCCACTTCCGGCGCGGCCACAGCGGCCATTCGACCTTCTGAACCTGGAGCACAGCGCGCAGCCATGAACGCCCCCGTGAACCTGACCGGCGCCGCCCGCGTGCTGGTGGTGGACGACGAACCCGATCTGCGCACCCTGTACGAGCTGACGCTGCTGCGCGAAGGCCACCAGGTTGAATCGGCCGGCTCGCTGGCCGAGGCGCGCGCCCTGCTGGCCGCCCACGCCTACGACGTCGTCATCACCGACATGCGCCTGACCGACGGCCTGGGGCTGGAGCTGCTGCGCGACATGGCGGCGACGCAACGCCGCGAGCGCAGCATCGTCATCACCGCCTACGGTTCGGCCGAGAACGCGGTGGAGGCCCTCAAGTGCGGCGCCTTCGACTACCTGACCAAGCCGATCGACCTCAAGCAGTTCCGCGGTGTGGTGAGCGCCGCGCTGCAGGCGCCGGACCCGGTCAGCGGCCACGAGCCGGCGCCCCCGTCGGCAGCCGTGCGAGCGCCGAAGCCGCCCGAGGCCACGGCGCCCGCGACCGCCCCGACCGACGCCGGCGCCGCCGCGCTGGCGCGCCTGGTGGGCGAATCGGCCGCCATGCGCGCGGTCAAGCAGCGCATCGCCAAGGTGGCGCGCAGCATGGCGCCGGTGCTGGTGCATGGCGAGTCGGGCACCGGCAAGGAACTGGTGGCGCGCGCCATCCATGCCTGCAGCCACCGCGGCAGCGGCCCCATCGTGCCGGTCAACTGCGGCGCCATCCCAGAGAACCTGTTGGAGGCCGAGTTCTTCGGTGCCCGCAAGGGCTCCTACACCGGGGCGACGCAGGACCGCGAGGGCTTCTTCCAGGCCGCGCGCGGCGGCACCCTGTTTCTGGACGAGATCGGCGAGCTGCCGCTGGCCATGCAGGCCAAGCTGCTGCGCGCCATCCAGGAGCGGCGCGTGCGCCCGCTGGGCGAGACGCAGGAAGAGCCGGTGGACGTGCGCATCGTCAGCGCCACCCACAAGGACCTGGCGGCCGAAGTGCAGGCCGGCCGCTTTCGGCAGGACCTGTACTACCGCCTGAACGTGATCGAGATCATCGTGCCGCCGCTGCGCGAGCGGCGCGAGGACCTGCCGGCGCTGTGCCAGACCCTGCTGGCGCGCATCGCCGCCGACGCCGGCATCCCGGTGCCGACACTGTCGGCGCGCCAGCTGCGGGACATCGCCGCCGCGCCGCTGGACGGCAACGTGCGCGAGCTGGAAAACCTGCTGCACCGCGCCGTGGCCCTCGGCGAGGCCGGCGCTTCCGGTTTCGGCGGGCTTGAACCCGTTGTCCCATCTGCGCCAGAAGCTCCTGTTTCAATAGCAATTGAGCCGTGCCCACCGACCGCACGGAACGCGTCCGCGTCGGCCGAGCCCGCGGCCCTGCCCAGCGACCTGGAAAGCTGGCTCGATGCGCGCGAGCGCGAGGTGCTGGTGCGCGCGCTCGACGAAACCGGCTTCAACCGCACCGCCGCCGCGGCCCGGCTGGGCCTGAACCTGCGCCAGATGCGCTACCGCATGGCCCGCCTGGGCATCACCGCCCCGAGCGACGACAAGCCCGGCTCCGATGGCGGCAAATGAGCCCCGCACACCGGCGCTGCGCCGTGGCGCCTGGCGATCGGGCTGGTACGGCGCGGCACACGCCCTGCCCTCGCCCAACCATGGGCCGCGCCCGGCAGACAGCGCGGTCAGTCTGATCGTCGTGCACTCGATCAGCCTGCCGCCGGGCGAGTTCGGCGGCGACCAGGTGCAGGCGCTGTTCACCAACACGCTGGACTGGGACGCCCACCCGTACTTCCAGCAGATCCGCGGCATCGAGGTGTCGGCGCATTTCTACGTGCGACGCGACGGCACGCCGTGGCAGTTCGTCAGCTGCGACGATCGCGCCTGGCACGCGGGGGCGTCGCGTTTTCGCGGACGCGAGCAGTGCAACGACTATTCGGTCGGCATCGAGCTGGAGGGCCTGGAGGGCGGCCAGTTCGAGCCCGCGCAGTACGCCACACTGGCCCGCCTGTGCCGCGCGCTGGCCAGGCGCTACCCGATCGACGCCATCGCCGGCCACGAGCACGTCGCGCCCGGCCGCAAGCACGATCCCGGCCCCGGCTTCGACTGGCCGCGCCTGCGGCGCCTGCTGCGCTGGCCTGCCGGGCGCTTTGCCGAAGGCGCCCTCGGGTAATCCACGACACCGGCGCCGCGCCCAGCCTGGCGCGCACCCACAAAGCCACGAACCATGCGCCCTGGCGGCGCAAATCCCGTCCTGGGCCGCGCCCCGCCGTCACGCGCGGGGACACGCCCGCGTGCAGCCTGACGCTGCCGCCAGGTGACGCCGCCACGGCCGCCGGGTGACCCATCACGATGCACGCGGCCAATCCGCCATACACAATCCCTTGTGTGTTGAACTTGAATCAAACACTAGATATAGTGTCTGCCGTCGCGGCCCCTTGACCGGCGGCAAATCGCCGTGGGCCACGCCGTCGCGCCCCCGCACCCCGTCCACACACCGTCAGAGGATCCCATGCAGACTCCCCATGTCACGCCTTCCAGCGTCGCCGGCCCGCCGGGCGCGCACGCCGTCGACCGCGCCGCCCCCATGGCCACGACCGCGCCGACGCTGGCGCACTACCAGATCATCCGGCGCAATGGCGCCGTGGTGGCGTTCGAGCCCGGCAAGATCGCGGTGGCCATGATGAAGGCCTTCCTGGCGGTGCACGGCACCCAGGGCGCCGCCTCGGCCAGCGTGCGCGAGACGGTCGACGAGCTGACCCAGGCCGTGGTGCGCGCCCTGCTGCGCTCGCGTCCGGCCGGCGGCACCTTCCACATCGAGGACGTGCAGGACCAGGTCGAGCTGGGCCTGATGCGCGGCAGCCACCACGAGGTGGCGCGCGCCTACGTGCTGTACCGCGAGCGCCGCGCGCAGGAGCGGGCGCGCCAGACGGCCAGCGCCCAGCCGGCCGCCCTGGTCTTGCACGTGCTTCAAAAAGGTGAGCTGGTGCCGCTGGACCAGCCAGCGCTGGAAGCCCTTTTGAACCAGGCCTGCGCCAATCTGGACCCGGCGGTGCAAAGCGCCCCCATCCTGGCCGAGACCCTGCGCAACCTGTACGACGGCGTGCCGGTGGAGGAGGTCTACAAGGCCGCCATCCTGGCCGCGCGCACGCTGATCGAGCGCGAACCCGACTACAGCCACGCCACGGCCCGCCTGCTGCTGCACACCATCGCCGCCGAGGTGCTGGGCGAGGCGGTCAGCCTGCCGGCGCTGGCGGGGCGCTACGCCGACTATTTCCCGACCTTCATTCGTCAGGGGGTGGCGGGCGAGCTGCTCGACGAGCGCCTGCTGCAGTTCGATCTGGCCCGCCTGGGCGCCGCCCTCCAGCCCGAGCGCGACCTGCGGTTCGACTACCTGGGCTTGCAGACGCTGTACGACCGCTACTTCCTGCATCTGGGCAAGCGCCGCATCGAGCTGCCGCAAGCCTTCTTCATGCGCGTGGCGATGGGGCTGGCGCTGAACGAGATCGACCGCGAGGCGCGCGCCATCGAGTTCTACGAGGTGCTGTCGTCCTTCGACTTCATGAGCAGCACGCCCACGCTGTTCAACAGCGGCACGCGGCGCCCGCAGCTGTCCAGCTGCTACCTGACCACGGTGCCCGACGAGCTGGACGGCATCTACGAGTCGATCAAGGAAAACGCCCTGCTGTCCAAGTACGCCGGCGGCCTGGGCAACGACTGGACGCGCGTGCGCGCGCTGGGCAGCCACATCAAGGGCACCAATGGCGAGTCGCAGGGCGTGGTGCCGTTCCTCAAGGTCGTAAACGACACCGCCGTGGCCGTCAACCAGGGCGGCAAGCGCAAGGGCGCGGTGTGTGCCTACCTGGAGACCTGGCACCTGGACATCGAGGAGTTCCTGGAGCTGCGCAAGAACACCGGCGACGACCGCCGCCGCACGCACGACATGAACACCGCCAACTGGGTTCCCGACCTGTTCATGCGCCGGGTGATGGAGGGCGGCCCCTGGACGCTGTTCTCGCCCTCCGACGTGCCCGATCTGCACGACAAGTTCGGCGCCGAGTTCGAGGCCGCCTATGTGGCGTATGAAGAGCGCGCCGCGCGCGGCGAGATCCAGCCCAGCAAGACCATGCCGGCGGTCGATCTGTGGCGCAAGATGCTGTCGATGCTGTTCGAGACCGGCCATCCCTGGATCACCTTCAAGGACGCCTGCAACCTGCGCAGCCCGCAGCAGCACGCCGGCGTGGTGCATTCCAGCAACCTGTGCACCGAGATCACGCTCAACACCAGCGACAGCGAGACGGCGGTGTGCAACCTGGGCTCGGTCAACCTGGCGCAGCACCTGCGGGACGGCCGCATCGACCACGACAAGCTGCGCCGCACCGTGAGCACCGCCATGCGCATGCTCGACAACGTGATCGACATCAACTACTACGCCGTCAAGAAGGCGCGCGACGCCAACCTGCGCCATCGCCCGGTCGGCCTGGGGGTGATGGGTTTTCAGGACGCGCTGTACGCGCTGCGCCTGCCCTACGCCAGCGAGGCGGCGGTGCGGTTCGCCGATGAGTCGATGGAGGCGCTCTGCTACCACGCCTACTGGGCCTCCACCGAACTGGCGGCCGAGCGCGGGCGCTACAGCAGCTACCCCGGCTCGCTGTGGGCGCAGGGCGTGCTGCCGCTGGACAGCCTGCGCCTGCTGGAGCAGGCGCGCGGCGGCTACGTCGAGGTGGACCGCGGCAGCACCCTGGACTGGGACGCGCTGCGCGCCAAGATCGCGCGCGACGGCATGCGCAACTCCAACTGCGTGGCCATCGCCCCCACCGCCACCATCAGCAACATCGTCGGCGTCGACGCCTCGATCGAGCCCAGCTTCGGCAACCTGTCGGTCAAGAGCAACCTGTCGGGCGAGTTCACCATCATCAACCAGCACCTGGTGCGCGATCTGAAGCGCCTGGACCTGTGGGACGAGGTGATGGTGATGGACTTGAAGCACTTCGACGGTTCGCTGCGCGCGATCGACCGCGTGCCGGCCGACATCCGGCAGCTCTACGCCACCGCGTTCGAGATCGAGCCGCGATGGCTGGTCGAGGCCGCGGCGCGGCGCCAGAAGTGGATCGATCAGGCGCAGAGCCTGAACCTCTACATGGCCGGCGCCTCGGGCAGGAAGCTCGACGAAACCTACAAGCTGGCCTGGCTGCGCGGCCTCAAGACCACCTACTACCTGCGCACCACCAGCGCCACGCAGGCCGAGAAGTCCACCATCCAGTCTGGCCGGCTGAACGCCGTGCCCAGCGGCGATGACGGCGCACTCACCATGCGCGGGCTCGATGCCTCGGGCGCCGCCGCCGCCTGCACCGACGCCGTGCCCGCCACCGACATCCGCTTCTGCGCCATCGACGACCCCGGCTGCGAAGCCTGTCAATGACGTGCATGACGACGCGGGGTCGCGCTCGGCGATGCCTGGCTGCAACACCATCACCCCATCAATCGGGGAGCCGTGTGACGGAATGCTTTGCATTTCATCGCGTTGCTCCCATAATCGGAGCATTGGAAAAATCATGTTGACCTGGGATCACGAGGCCACTTCCGTCACCACGCCGCAGCCGCGCCTGCAGCCGGTGACCGAGTCCGCGCCTTCCGCCGTCACGCGGGCACCGTCCGCGCACAGCGGCGCCGCCACCCCCAACCCGCGCCGCGTCAACGCCGCCGACAAGCGCATCATCAACGGCCAGACCGACGTCAACCAGCTGGTGCCCTTCAAGTACAAGTGGGCCTGGGAAAAATACCTGGCCACCTGCGCCAACCACTGGATGCCGCAGGAAATCAACATGAACCGCGACATCGCGCTGTGGAAGGACCCCAAGGGCCTGACCGAGGACGAGCGCCGCATCGTCAAGCGCAACCTGGGCTTCTTCGTCACCGCCGACTCGCTGGCCGCCAACAACATCGTGCTGGGCACCTACCGCCACATCACGGCCCCCGAATGCCGCCAGTTCCTGCTGCGCCAGGCCTTCGAGGAAGCGATCCACACCCACGCCTACCAGTACATCGTGGAATCGCTGGGCCTGGACGAAGGCGAAATCTTCAACGCCTACCACGAGGTGACGTCGATCCGCGACAAGGACGAGTTCCTGATCCCGTTCATCGACACCATCATGAACCCGGACTTCCGCACCGGCACGCCCGAGGCCGACCAGCGCCTGCTGAAGTCCCTGATCGTGTTCGCCTGCCTGATGGAAGGCCTGTTCTTCTACGTCGGCTTCACGCAGATCCTGGCGCTCGGGCGGCAGAACAAGATGGTCGGCGCGGCCGAGCAGTACCAGTACATCCTGCGCGACGAATCGATGCACTGCAACTTCGGCATCGACCTGATCAACGCCATCAAGCTGGAAAACCCCCAGCTGTGGACGCCCGCCTTCAAGGCCGAGATCCGCGCGCTGTTCGAGCAAGCGGTCGAGCTCGAATACCGCTACGCCGAAGACACCATGCCGCGTGGCGTGCTGGGCATGAACGCCTCGATGTTCAAGGGCTACCTGCGCCACATCGCCAACCGCCGCGCCACCCAGATCGGTCTGGACGCGCTCTATCCCCACGAGGAAAACCCGTTCCCGTGGATGAGCGAGATGATCGACCTGAAGAAAGAGCGCAACTTCTTCGAGACGCGCGTCATCGAGTACCAGACCGGTGGCGCGCTGTCGTGGGACTGACGAGCCATCCCATCGCATGTGTCCACCCGATCTGCTCCCTGCCGCCGACGCGCTGATGCCGTTGGCCGGGTGCGCCCCTGTTCATGGGGTTGGGGCCTGCCCCAGCGCCATGAACCGCTTCATGCGTCACAACAGGCGTGAAGCGTTTCCTGCTGTTGAACGTTCAACTTGATCAAGGAGAAAAAAATGGCAACTGCGAAGAAGGCCGCACCGGCGAAGAAGGCTGCACCGGCGAAGAAGGCCGCTCCGGCGAAGAAGGCCGCTCCGGCGAAGAAGGCCGCCCCGGCGAAGAAGGCCGCTCCGGCGAAGAAGGCCGCTCCGGCGAAGAAGGCCGCCCCGGCGAAGA
>MKTG01000005.1:7107-23572 GCA_001897615.1 Burkholderiales bacterium 68-10 | reverse complement strand
GGTGCATCCGCGAGAAGTGGTCAAGGCGGCCCTTCGGCATAACGCGGCGGCGGTCATCATTTCGCACAACCATCCGAGCGGGAATCCTGAGCCGAGCGATGCCGACAAGATGTTGACCCAGCGGCTCAAGGAGGCGCTGGCCTTGGTGGACGTTCGCACGCTGGATCACGTCATCGTGGCGGGCATGCACCCGGCAGACCAGTTTGAAGGCCGTGCCGGGCCGCGACCCGCAAGAGGTCGTGGCCGCCCACGTCCGCAGGCTGGAAGCCCTGCGCCGGGCCGGCATCGTGGAGCGCGTGGCCGAAGGGCTATGGAAGGTGCCGGGCGACCTGCCCGAGCAGGGGCGCCGCTACGACGCGCAGCGCCTGGGCGGTGTGGCCGTGGAGCTGAAATCGCACCTGCCCATCGAGCGGCAGGCGCGCGTGATCGGGGCCACCTGGCTCGACCAGCAGTTGATCGGCGGCGGCTCGGGCCTGGGCGAGCTGGGCTTTGGCAGCGAGGCCAGGCAGGCGATGCAGCAGCGCGCCGACTTCCTGGCCGAACAGGGGCTGGCCGAGCGGCGCGGGCAGCGCGTGATCCTGGCGCGCAACCTGCTAGGCACGTTGCGCAACCGGGAACTGGCGCAGGCCGCCAAGGACATTGCCGCCGAAACCGGCCTGGAGCATCGCCCGGTGGGGCGCGGGCAGCGCGTGATCCTGGCGCGCAACCTGCTAGGCACGTTGCGCAACCGGGAACTGGCGCAGGCCGCCAAGGACATTGCCGCCGAAACCGGCCTGGAGCATCGCCCGGTGGCCGACGGGCAGCGCGTAGCCGGCATTTACCGGCGTAGCGTCATGCTCGCCAGCGGGCGCTACGCGATGCTCGATGACGGCATGGAATTCAGCCTGGTGCCGTGGAAGCCGGTGATCGAGCAGCGGCTGGGGCAGAAGATAGCTGCGACAGTGCGCGGCAGTAGCGTTTCCTGGCGGATTGAACAAACACTTGAAATTTAATAGCATCAAACGTTTCAGGCTGGCACGGCAACCCAGCCTGCGAGATGCTGTTCTGTGATCCGCTTCAGTGCAACGATCCACTCTGAGCTGTCGTTGAGACAAGGGATGTAGTCAAACGCTTGCCCTCCAGCCTGTAAAAACGTATGCCGCGCTTCCATGTTGATTTCTTCGAGCGTCTCAAGGCAGTCGCTGACGAAACCTGGGCACATCACGTCGACGCTACGCGTGCCGGCTTCGGCAAGTGCTCGCAACGTTGGCTCCGTGTAGGGCTGCAGCCATCGGGCGGGACCAAAGCGGGACTGGAAAGTCACCGTGCATTGTTCGGGCTGTAGCTGTAGCGCCTGCGCCAAAAGACAGGCCGTGTTGCGGCATTGTTCAGCGTAAGGGTCTCCCAGGCGCGCGTTGCGCTCTGGAATCCCATGAAAACTCATCACCAAATGCTGCGCGCGTTGCCCTTTGCGCTCCCAGTGCGTACGCACGCTGTGGGCCAGGGCCGCGATGTAGTCGGGGTGGTCGTGGTAATCATTGACAAAGCGCAGCTCCGGATACCTGCGCGAGCGCCGCACCCAACCCGCAACACCGTCAAACAAGCTGGCGGTAGTGGCAGCCGAGTATTGCGGATACAGAGGCATCACCAACACCCGTTCTACCCCTGCGTCCAACAGTGCCTGCAACTGTGTGCCTACCGCCGGCTGACCATAGCGCATGGCAGGTTGTACGGGCGCTGGCAGGCCGCATTCACTCAAGCGCTGCCCAAGCAAATCTGCCTGCCGCTGCGTCCACACTGCCAGGGGAGACCCGGCTTCGCTCCAAACAGATGCATATTTCGCTGCCGATCGGCGGGGGCGAACACGCAGGATCACTCCGTGAAGCAACGGCAACCAGAAGATGCGTGGAATCTCCACTACTCTCGGGTCGGACAAGAATTGCGCTAAGTAACGGCGCAGCGCACTTGCCGTCGGGGCCTCCGGCGTGCCCAGGTTGCATAAAAGTACTGCGGTGGGTTTTTCCATTGACATATTTGCCGCGCCCTATTGGCGCCGAGCTCAAAAATAACCCTACATAAGATACAACATTTCAAAACTCCGTCACCAGTACAGGCATCCATATGCCTTGGGCGTATCGCACGAAGCCTGATTCATGGAATCGCCACATGTGGAGCCAACCGCCCTCCACCAGCTGACTGACGACCGCATGCTTGGCAATCACCGCGTCGATAGCGGCCTGGGGCGCGTCGATCACCACGGTCAGGCGCAAGGGCTCGTGCATCCAGCGCTGGCCGTCGTGCAGCGACTGGCGTGACAGGCCGATGCGCAGGTCGCCGCCGTTGCCTTCGAACACGCCCAGCGTGCCGCCCACCACGTTGTGCAGCACCTTGTTGCCGCTGCCCAGCCGCTCGGGATCGCAGGTGGATGCGTGGTACTGCCAGTTGATCCAGTGCGTGACCACCATGGGCGCGGTCATCAGCAGCTCCAGCACGCTGCCGTCGGCGTCCTGGCTGGCGTCGTAGTCGTGCAGGAAGCTGCGCCCGCCCAGCACCACGCCGCGGCTGCGCTGGCGCGGCGCGATGAGGAACGCGGCGTTGCCCGCCAGCCCCCACTCGGGCCGCGTCTGCGCGCCGTCGTTGGCGCGGCGGCGCAGTTGTTCCAGCAGCGCTGCGTGCGGGGCGCGCGCGTCCAGCGCCAGCGTGGGCGCGCGCTCGCGCCGCACCTGGTCACCGGCCTGGGCCAACACGGGCTGCAGCCCGGCCCAGCGTTCGCGTGCCGCGGGCGGCAGCAGGTCCAGGTCAAAGGCCTCGATCTCGTCGGTGGTGGTGTTGTGCAGGCAGGCCACGAAGGTGGTGCCGTCCGGGATGTCCAGCCCCTGGCCGCGCAGGCCCTGGCGCACGGCACTGTCGTTGAGCAAGTGGGCCAGGCTGCGCGCGTTTACCTCGCCGGTCTGGCCGCAGCAGGCGCCGCAGTCCAGCGCGGCGGCGTGGGCGTTGTTGGCCGACTGGCTGCCATGGCCCACCAGCAGCACCAGGGGCGCCAGGTGCTGGTTCAGGCCCATGGCGTGCAGCACCCGTGCCGCCAGGGAAACCTTGGCGTCCAGATCCAGGCCGGCCATTTGCGGGCGGCAAATGGCGCGGTAGCGGGCGGGAAGCCCGTGCAGGTCGTCCCGGGCGCGCGCCCGGGTGTGCGGCTTCATCCACTGCCCCAGCTTGCCCAGGTAGCCCACGCCCGCCGCTTCAACGAATGAGAACGCCGCGCCCGGCCAGCGGCTGGCCGACTGCCAGCGCTCGGTCAGGGCCAGGCGGCCTTGGCGCGCGCGGCTGGCGCTGCCCTGCAGCGCGCCATCGTCGGCAACGCCCGTGGGCGCAGCGCTCAGCACCCGGTCGGTGACCTCGATGGCCGGGGCCAGCAGGCCGGGCAATTGCGGCCGCCGCGCCTGGGTGGCCAGCGGCGTGTAGGCCACCGGCAGGCCAAAAAAGCCCGCAAAGCCCAGTGTCTGTATGCCGGGCCACACGGCTTCAAGGGCGCGACGCAGGGGCTCGCTGCGCACGTCGATGCAAAAGGCGGCCTGCACTTCAATCTCATGCTGCGGCACGCCTGGGTGGGCGGGGTGGGCCAGCCGCTGCACCAGCTCGCGCTGGTAGCCGATTTCCAGCGCCAGCTGCCACACCTCGTCGATCAGCAGGGCCTCTTCGGCGCGCTGCAGCGTCTGCGGCGCCCCGCGCCAGGCGCGCTGCAGGGTGGCAAAGGCCTGCTGGCTCGCGGCGTCGTCCTTGCATTCGAGCAGCAGCATGCCCCACGCCAGGCGAATGGCCAGCAGCTCGCGCAGGTGCGGGTCGGTGCGGCCCTCCAGCCCCGCCTGCCAGCCCAGGTAGGCGCACCAGGACGCCCAGCCGTTGACGGTGAGCAGCACGGCCTCCAGGTAGTCCGCCCACACGGGCTGGGGCAGCCCCAGGCGCTGGAGCACCCAGCGCTCGGCGTCCTCAGCCCGTTCAGGCAAGGCGCCCACGGCGGCGCCGAGGTCGGGCAGGCCCATCAGCAGGCCGATTCCGTGGTCGTGCTGCAGGGTGTCGCGCCAGAAGGCGTACAGGCCCTGTGCGCGCTGGGGCTGCCAGTCGGCCTGGTGTTCGTCGAAATAGGCGGCGCAGGTCTGGCTGACCTGGTGCGTGATGGCCTGGCGCCACGACAGGCGAGTGTGGCGCCGTGGGTCGTTGTCGAGCACGTCAATCAGCAGCGGCAACTGCGCCACGGGCGCGCCCGACAGCAGGGCCTCTGTGCATTGCTGCGCCGTGGTGCCCTGCGCCTGGGCCTGCGGCAGCTGGCGCAGGGCTTGATCGAGGTCGGCAGGCGTGATGCGCCCGGCCTGCCAGGCGCCCAGCTGCTGCGCACGCGCCGGAAACACCTGAATGCCGCCCAGCACGGCCATGCGCGCCGCCACCTGGCGCACCGGCATCCCTGTGCGTGCCCAGTGGGGGTTGACGGCAATGGCGCGGTCGAGCGGCCAGGCCGGGGCGATGGCCTGGCAGGCTTGCTGGCAGGCCTCGGCCATGGCGGTGTGGAGGTGGAGCGCGTCAGCGTCCTGGGCGGTGGCGGGGTGGGCTGCGCCGGGAGCGACGTCAGTCAGTGCGTCAGTCAGCGCGTTGGTAACAACGGTGTCCATGGTGTGGCTTTCTGGGCTAGGGGTTCAGTGCGGGGTGTGGGCCATGGCGAATGCGGGTGCCCTGTGGGTGGCGTGTGCCCGGGCTTCGGGCGCCCAGCGCGACGGCCACAGGCGCAGCACCAGCCGGGTATAGGCCTCGTCCACGTAGAAGCCCGCGTAGCTCCAGCGCCTGAAGCCCGACAGCGTCTGCGGCTTGCGCTGTAGCAGCGCCAGTCCCAGGTAGAGCAGCGCCATGCCTGCCAGGGCGATCACGCCCAGGGCCGTGTGCGGGGCGTCCTGGATGCCAAAGGGCAGCCAGTGCGCGGCAGTGGCCGCCAGGGTCAGGCCGGCCACCAGCAGCAGGCCCGCCAGTGCCTGGCCCGCGCGCGCCGCTGCGCCGGACGGCAGCCACAGCAGCGGCGCCCATGCCAGGCCCAGCACGGCGCTCCACCACCACGGCCAGGCGCTGCGGCCGGCCAGCTGCGCCATCACCCACACGACCAACAGCACCAGCGCAATGGCCATCACCGGCGCCAGCGCCAGGCTGGCTGTACCCGGTGCCGCTGGCTGGTGCAGGGCGCGCAGCCGGGTCTGGCGCACCACGGTGGATGCCGACAGGAAGGCATGGGCCTTGTAGAGCGAATGCCCGATGAGGTGCAGCGCCGCCAGCGTGTACAGCCCCAGCGCGCATTCAAGCAGCATGAAGCCCATTTGCGCCACGGTGGACCAGGCCAGCCGCACCTTGATGGAGATGCGCGTCAACATCACCATGCCCGCCAGCATGGCCGTGGCCAGGCCGAAGGCCAGCAGCACGCCGCGCGCCGGGGCGGCCTGCTCCAGCAGCGGTGCGAAGCGGATCAACACCAAGCCCCCCAGGTTCACCACGCCCGCGTGTAGCAGGGCCGACACGGGGGTGGGCGCCTCCATCACCTGGATCAGCCAGCCATGCACCGGCAGCAGCGCGGTGCGCAGGATCACGGCCAACACCAGCGCCAGCGCGCTCAACTGCAGCGCCGTGCCCATGCCGTGCTGCGCCACATGGGCCCACAAGGCAGGCAGCGCGCCGCTGCCCACTTCGCGCCACGCCAGGGCCGCGGCCAGCAGCAGCAGCACGTCGGCCAGGCGGTCAGCCAGGCGCTTCTTGTGCGCGGCCAGCCGGGCAAAGGGGCGATCGGGGTAGAAGCACAGCAGCGGCTGCAGCGCCCAGCCCACGCCGGCCCAGGCGGCAATCAGCACCAGCCAGTGGTCCGCCAGCAGCAGCAGGTGCACGCCCGCCAGTACCGCCGCCAGGGCCGCCACGTAGCGGCGCTGGCCGGGCTCGCCCTGCAGGTACTGCGCAGAAAACGCACCGATCACCGTGCCCAGCAGCTGCACCAGCGCAGCCAGGCTGAGGCTGAGGGTCGAGGCCGCGAAAGCCCCGCCCCAGTGCGCGCGGCCCGCGCCCGACACCAGGGTCAACACCACCAGCACCAGCGCGCCGACCGAAAAGGCCTGAAAAAGCCGCCAGCGGCCCGCATCGGAGCGCTGAGGCAGCAGTGAGGCGGCGGCCGCCGTGGCCATCAATGCCACCGGGGCCAGGGTGCCCGCCCAGTGCACGGATTGAGGAATATCCATCGCATGATCCTTGTCATTAGAAGTACCAGGCGATCATGCTTTGGCTAGTTCGTTCTGTAAAATACAATAAAAATAAATTTAACAAACTAAAAATAGAACAATGGAGCTGAATCAACTCAACTTTCACCACCTTTTTTACTTTTGGCGCGTGGCCCGGCTGGGGCATCTGACCCGCGCCGCCGAGGAGCTGCACACCTCGCAATCGGCGGTTTCGTTGCAGATCCGGCAGCTGGAAGAGCGCCTGGGCGCCACGCTTTTTTCGCGCGAAGGGCGCCGCCTGGTGTTGACGGACACCGGGCAACTGGTGTCGTCCTATGCCGAAAGCATTTTTGGCCTGGGTCAGGAAATGCTGGGGCGCCTGCAGGGCCGCTCGGACGGCGTCACCCGCCTGCGCGTGGGCAGCGTGGCCACCATGTCGCGCAACTACCAGGAGAACTGGATACGCCCCTTGCTGGCCGACCCGAGCATCACGCTGACCCTGGAGTCGGGCCTTTTGGAGGGACTGGTCGCTCGCCTGGTACAGCACCAGCTCGATGTGGTGCTGGCGAACGAAACCGTGCCTGCCGACCCCGACCGCGCGCTGCACTGCCGGTTTTTGGGCAGCCAGGCGATCTCGCTGGTGGGGTCGCCCGGCCGCTGGGCCGCGCACAGCCTGCGCGTGCCAGAGGACTTGCAGGGGCTGGACATGGCCCTGCCCGGCCCGCGCCACGCCATGCGCGCGCAATTCGATGCGCTGTGCGTCTCGGCCGGCGTGGCGCCCCGCCTGCGCGCCGAGGTGGACGACATGGCCATGCTGCGCCTGGTGGCGCGCGACAGCGGCTGGCTGACCGTGCTGCCCGAGGTGGTGGTGCAGGACGAACTTCGCGCGGGCACCCTGGTCACGGTGGGCCAATCAACGCTGCTGCAGGAAAACTTCTACGCCATCACCACCCCGCGCCGGCACCGCATCGACGCGCTGGAGCAGCTGCTGGGGTCGTCCACCGATTGAATGGTGTCCGTCAGGGCAGCGGCACGTCGGGCCGGTTCATGCCCTCCATGGGATAGGCGTCGGCCACGTAGGCCGGGCCTTTCATGACCATCACAATGACCGCGCCAATGCCCACCGTGAACACCACTGTCCAGTGCAGCACCAGCACGCTGATGGCATAGATGTCCACCGTGGTGATGCGCGTGGCCACCTCATGGGCGGGCGCACTGGCCCACCACAGCCGCACCGCCAGCGACGGCAGGCACAGCAGCAGCGTGCCCAGCATGAGCGCCTTGGGCAGCAGGCGCAGCACAGTGCGCTCCTGCCCGGCCGGGGTCTGCTGGAACCCGGGCAATCGGTTGAACAGTTCTGCCATGTCGTCTTCTCCCGTCAAGTTGCCGATACACCGCATTGCTGCCGGTGCGAGCCCGGCGCGGCGCGGCGCTTTACGCCCCGGCGCGCACCAGGGCACCTGCGCCCACCAGCAGGCACAGGCAGGCCACCAGGGTGAGCCGCGTGCGCAGCCCCAGGTACCAGGGCGGCAGCGCAGCACCGGTCTGCGCCACCAGGCGCCAGTCGCGCAGCCAATGCGCTGCAAAACCAGCCACCAGCAGCAGCGCCGCGCCCGGTGCCGCCCACAGTACGGCCGGCCACGCCAGCAGGGCCGGCACCACGCTCCACAGCCACAGCCCCTGGCGCTGGGCCGCGCCCAGGCCCCGCAGCACCATGGCAAAGCCCCAGTGCAGCGCGCCGACAAAGGACAAAATCACCGCCCCATAGGCCAGCAGCGCCTGCCACCACAGCGCGCGGTGCGCGCCGCCAAGCACCAGCAGCAGCGCCAAGGCGGCAAACGGCAGCAGGCCGCCGTAGCCCAGCAGCGCCACACTGGGCGGCAGACCGGCGGGTGCGCCCGTGGGGGCGGGTGAGATGGCATTGGCGTGCATGGCAACTCCGTGTTGGTCAGGCGATGGTCGATGAAGCGGTGTTAGCTGCCATTTAACGCCAAATCAGATTTCCGTGCGCTGGGCGTATCCCACGCCAGTCTCAGCGATCCACAGGTGTCACCGCCACGCCCGCCGCGTACACCACGATGGGTGCGCCGCCCGCGGTGTGGGGCACATCCTTGCGCGGGTTCCACTGCGGGTGGTAGATGCCGATCTTGAAATAAGGCGGGTTCTTCTGGTCGTAGTTGTTCGCGCCCTCGTAGCTGACCCAGTTCTCGCCATCGTGCGTCAACGCCACCAGGCCGCCCTGGCCGCTGCGCGACCAATGGATACGCACATCAAAGCGGTGTCACACCCCGGTCTGCAGCGGCGGCAGAGAAAACTCTTTTTTCTCCACCTGATCCGGTGACGCCAGCCGGTTGACCATCAGCCGCCAGTGACCGCCCTCGATCGCCAGCGAAATGGGCGGATTGGTGTCCCTGCCACTGTCGAGCTTGTAGCCGTGCCACTGCGCCACGATGGTCGCCTGCGGGTTGGGCCGCCAGTCCTGCGGCACAAAGACCGCAAATTGGTAGCGGTAATGGCCCCAGGGCATGGCGGCAGCGGCCAATTCGGCCCGGTAGGACACGCCATCGTCCGGCACCACGAAGCGGTAAGACGGGCCTCCATCGAGCGTGGGCCGATCCACCTGCGCAATGCTGCCATTGCCATCGATGGAGCGGCGTGCCCACTGAAGAGCGCCGTCGGCACTGACGCCGGGCGCGTTGCGCCGCCCCGCAAAAGACGGCGCCGCGAGGGCCGCGCACAGCCCCAGCAGTACCAGGGCCTTGTAAGGTCTTGCACAAGACATCATTGCATTCATGGATGGCTCCTCAATGCAAAAGGGCGGATCAACACAAAGCCGCCAGGGCCTGCGCCACCCAGCTCCGGCACTGCCTTGGCATCGCGTTGCGGGTGCTGGCGCAGCAGCAGGCCGCGCCGTCAGGGGAATGTCGGCGCAAGCACCGCCCACAACCAACGCTGTCAAAGCATTTCCCGCTTCATATGGAAGATCGTCAACACATTCAACGTCAGTTGCTCAGGTGGGGTGCACTGCGGTCGCGTCGTTCGCTTTTTATGCCCACACCAATGTATCGCCGGCCATCCAAGCGATGCGCGCAGCCTGAACGCCCGGGTCGCCCGCATGTCCCAACGAGGCAAGCGCGTTTGCATGACAATGAAGCGGTCATAGTTCCCATGGGTACTGCATATGTCTGCTCGTGCATTGGCTCTCTTGCTGGCTCTGGTGCCACCAATGGTGTTGGCCGCATCCCCCACCCCTGCGCCTGCGCAGGTGGCCGCTGTGGCACGTGAACCGGCGGCGTCGGCTTGCCCGGCGCTCTTGAACTACACGTTTCCCAAGCTGCAGGATGAAAGCCCGCAGTCCTTGTGCCAATACAAAGGCAAGGTGGTTTTGGCCGTGAACACGGCCAGCTATTGCGGCTTCACCTACCAATACCAAGGGTTGGAAGCGCTGTTCCAAAAGTACAAGGGCCGCGGCCTGGTGGTGCTGGGCTTTCCGTCCAACGACTTTTTCCAGGAAAAAAGCGACAACAAAGAGATTGCCGAGTTTTGCTACAACACCTATGGCGTGATCTTTCCGATGTTTGCGCGCTCTGCCGTGCGTGGCTCGGATGCCAACCCGTTCTACAAGCAACTGGCGCAAATGACGGGCAAGGTTCCGTCCTGGAACTTCAACAAATACCTGATTGACCGCTCTGGGCGTTCGGTGACCCACTACGCCAGCACGGTCGAGCCTGACAACAAGGCATTTGTGGAGCAGCTGGAAAAGCTGCTTGCCACGCCCTGACGAAGGGCAAGCTGCGGCGCTGGGCGTGCGGTGCCGCTTGAAGTGTGACGTTCTTTCGCTATTTTTTTTGCAGCAGCTGCGCCAGCGCCCCCGATAGCTCGGGGTAGCGCCAGACAAAGCCCGCTGCCTGGGCGCGCTGTGGCACCAGGCGCTGGCCGCCCAGCAGCAGCACCGACATCTCGCCCAGCGCCAGGCGCAGCGCCCAGGCGGGCGCGGGCAGCAGCGCGGGGCGATGCAGGGTGCGCGCCAGGGTGCGGGTGAAGTCGGCATTGCGCACCGCTTCGGGTGCGCAGGCGTTGAAGGGGCCGCTGGCGTCCTGGTGCTGCAGCAGGTGGTCGATCAGCGCCACCTGGTCGTCCAGGTGAATCCAGGGCATCCATTGCTGGCCGCTGCCCAGCCGGCCGCCCAGGCCCAGGCGAAACGGTGGCAGCAACCGCGCCAGCATGCCGCCCTGCGCGGCCAGCACCGGCGCGGTGCGCAGCAGCGCGACGCGCACACCCCATTGGCGCGCCCGCTCGGCCTCTTGTTCCCAGGCCACGCACAGACGGCTGCCAAAGTCGGTGTTGCCGGGGGCGCTGTCTTCGGACAGCCATTGCTCGCCGCCGTCGCCATACCAGCCCACGGCCGAGCCCGAAAGCAGCACGCGCGGCGGCACGGGCTGCCGGCCTATCCAGTCCACCAGGCTGCGCGTCAAGTCCACGCGGCTGCGCCACAGCAGGGCCTGGCGCGCCTGGGTCCAGGGGCGATCGGCGATCGGTGCACCGGCCAGGTTGACCACGGCGTCCATTGGTGGTCCGCCGTCCAGTTCTTGCAACTGTGCAATGCCGCGCGCGCCGCTGCACAACGCGGGCACCTGCTGGGGGCTGCGGCTCCAGACGTAGAGGGCGTGCCCCTGCCGGCTCCAGTGCTGGCACAGCGCGCGGCCAATCAGGCCCGTGCCGCCGGTAAGTAGGATGCGCATGGTGGGATCTCCTCTCGTCAGTGTGTTGATGACCCCGTCACCAGGGCAGGCGCTGGCCGTCGTAGGCCCAGAAGCCGCCGGTGTCCTCTGGGCGCAGGTTGTCGAGCACCGCCAGCAGGTCGCGCGCCGCGTCCTGCGCGGGCCGCCCGATCTGCGCGCCGCGAAACGGGGCCGACAGGGCCGAATCCACCGTGCCCGGGTGCAACGCCGCCAGCACGCACTGCGGGTGGGTGCGCGCCAGCTCGATAGCGGCGGTCTTGACCACCATGTTCAGCGCAGCCTTGGACGCGCGGTAGCTGACCCAGCCGCCCAGGCGGTTGTCGCCGATGCTGCCCACCTTGGCCGACAGCACGGCGAACACGCTGCGCTCGCCGCGTGCCAGCTGCGGCGCAAAGTGCGCCAGCGCCAGTGCCGGGCCGATGGTGTTGATGCTGAAGCTGGCGGCCATGTGCGCGGCGTTCAGGTCGGCCAGGCGCTTTTCAGGGTGGCCCGTGGCGCCTTGCAACATGCCGGTGGCCACCAGCATCAGGTGCCAGGGGCCTTGCGCCTGCAGGGCCTGGGCTGCGGCGGCGATGCTGTCGGGCGCGCCAAAGTCCAGCGCCGGTGTGCTGCTGCGCGCCAGCGTGTGCACCGCGGCGCAGCGTGGGTCGGCGCGCAATTGCGCGGCCATTGCGCCGCCAATGGCGCCGGTGGCGCCCAGTACCAGGGCGCGGTATTCGTTGGGAAGGGATTGCATGGCGGTGGGGCCTTTCGTCAAAGGGTTTCCAGCCGCTGGCGCAGCTGCGTGGCCTGCGCGCGCAGGGCGGTTTGCTGAGGCGCGTCCATCTTCTGCCACTGGCGGTACACCAGGGCCAGGCGCGGGTTGCCTTGCAGCGCAGGGGCGTGGCGCGCAAAAAAGTCCCAGTACAGGGCGTTGAAGGGGCAGGCGCGCGCGCCGGTCTTTTGCTTGGGGTCGTAGGCGCAGCCGCGGCAGTAGTCGCCCATGCGCTGCAGGTAGGCGGCGCTGCTGACGTAGGGCTTGGTGGCGATCACGCCGCCGTCGGCGCGTTGGCTCATGCCCAGGGTGTTGGGCAGCTCCACCCACTCGAAGGCGTCGATGTAGATGCCCAGGTACCAGCGGTGCAGCGCCTGCGGCTCAAGCCCCGCGAGCAGCGCGAAATTGCCGATCACCATCAGCCGCTGAATGTGGTGTGCGTGCGCCGTCTGCAGCGACTGCGTGATGGCCAAGTGCAGGCAGCGCATGCGCGTGTCGCCGCTCCAGAACCAGTGCGGCAGCGGCTGGTGGTGGCCCAGCGCGTTGTGCGTGTCGTAGCCCGGCATGTGCGCCCAGTAGATGCCGCGCACGTATTCGCGCCAGCCCAGAATCTGGCGCACGAACCCCTCCACCGCGGCCAGCGGGGCCTGGTCGCTGCGCCAGGCGCCCTCGGCGCGCTGCAGCACCTCCAGCGGGTGCAGCATCTTCACGTTCAGCGCAAACGACAGCAGCGAATGGAACAGGCGCGGCGCCTGTGCGGCCAGCGCGTCTTCGTAGTCGCCAAAGTGCGGCAGCGCGGTGGTGATGAAGGCGTCCAGGCAGGCCAGGGCCTCGGCGCGGTTCAGCGGCCAGCGCAGCGCGGCGGCCTGCGGCGCGCCAAAGCTGGCCACGCCCGCGCGCTCTATCATGGCCCACAGGGCGCTGTGGTCGTGCTGCGGGCGCCAGTCGGCGGGCTCAGGCGGGGTGCCGGGCCAGGGCTTGCGGTTGTCATGGTCAAAGTTCCACTGCCCGCCTTCGGGCTGGCCGTGGGCATCCAGCAGCACCTGGTGGCGGCGGCGCATGTGGCGGTAGAAGTGCTCCATCAGCCACTGGCGGCGCCCGTGCATCAGAGCGGCCAGGTCGCCCCAGGCGGTCAAGAAATGCTCGCTGTCCACCGCCTCGCAGGCCAGGGGCTGCGTTGCTGCCCAGTCCCGCAACTGGGCATCGAGCCGCCATTCGTCGGGCTGCTGCCATTGCACGGCCTGGGCACGATAGTGCGCGGCCAGGGCGGCCAGGTTGTCCGGGATGGACTGGCGGTTGCTGGCGTCGTTCAGCGCCACATAGCGCACGCGGTGGCCGTCCGCGCGCAGCTGGCGCGCAAAGTCGCGCATGGCGGCAAAGATGGCCAGGATTTTCTGCGCGTGGTGCAGCACGTAGTCGGTCTCCTGGCGCACCTCCATCAGCACATAGACGACCTGCGAGTCCATTTGCGCAAACCAGCTGTGGCCGGGGTTGAGCTGGTCACCCAGCACCAGGCGCAGCGTGTGGCAGGCGGGGGTCATGGGTGGCTCCACAGGTCTTGGTAGGCGCCATGCGGGTCGTAGGTCTGGGCCTGCTGCACGGGGTCGAAGCGGCGGCCGCCGCGCGGGTCGGTGCCCCGGCCCGCGATGTACAGCCAGTTGCCCTGGTTGCTGTAGACGTCGTAGTCCAGCAGGTGGTTCTCGAACCAGGCCGCGCCCGCGCGCCAGTCGCACTGCAGGTCGTGGATCAGGTAGCTGGCCGTCACCTGGCGCAGGCGGTTGCTGAGGTAGCCGGTGGCGGCCAGCTCGCGCATGCCGGCGTCCACCAGTGGCTGGCCGGTCTGGCCCGCGCACCAGGCGGCAAAGCGGCCCGCGTCGTGCGGCGTGGCGCGTGCGGGGCCCAGCCCCTGGGCGCGGTAGAGCGCGCGGCCATGATGCAGGTGCAAAAAGCGAAAGTAGTCGCGCCACAGCAGCTCGAACCACAGCCAGTAGCTGCCGTCGCTTGCGCCCTGGGCGGCCTCGTAGGCGCGCAGCTGCGCCAGCGCCTGCCGCGCCGAGAGCGCGCCGGTGGCCAGCCAGGGCGACCACTTGCTGGAATAGTCCAGCCCCATCAAGCCATTGCGCGTGCGCTTGTAGCTGTGCGGCAGGCCGCGCGCCAGGTACTGCGCCAGGTGCGCCAGGGCGGCCGCCTCGCCGCCGTGCAGCGGCGGGCGCTGGTAGGGGAAGGCGCTGCGCGCATCAGCCACAGGGGGCGGGCCGGCAAAGGCCGCCAGGGCATCGTCCTGGCCGTCCAGGCAGGCTGCGGGCACGCCCTGCGGCCAGGGGGGCAGGCTGGTGGGGGGCGGCAGCGGTGTGGGTGGCTGCAGGCCGGCCTGCTCCACCGCGTGGCGAAAAGGGGTAAACACGGGTGGCAACTGCTGCACAGAAAAGGGCAATTTCGCGAGTTCGAGCAGGCTGCTTTGCCAGATCGTATGCACGGCCAGGCCGGCCGCGCGCAGCGCGTTTTCCTCGGCCTGCTCGTAGGAGGGGGCGGCAATGGCTTCGCACAGCACCTCGCTGGCGCCCACGGCGCCAGCGAGGGCGGGGAGCACGCTGGCCGCGGGCCCAGGGCACACCAGCAGCGGGCAGCCGCATTGCTGCAACGCCTGGCGCAGGCCATGGATGGCGGACACCAGCCGAGCACGGCGATGCGGCCCGATGCGGGCAAATCCCCAGGGGGTGGGCGACGCGGCGTCTGGCAGGCACAGCACGGGCAGCAAGTGGCGCGAGCCTTGGGCCAGGGCCGCGTGCAGGGCGGGCTGGTTGTGCAGGCGCAGGTCATTGCGGAACCAGAAGATCACTGGACTCATGCAGCCCCCCGCGAATTGCCCGGCTTGCCTGCGGAACGTCGGCAGCGCTCGGAGCAATACTTGACCCCATTCCAATCGCGCGCCCATTTTTTGCGCCATGCAAAAGGCCGGCCGCAGACCAGGCAGGGCTTTTGCGGCAGGTGCGGCTTGCGGTGCATGGCTCAAAACTCCATGCTTTGTTGTGGATCGGGCGCGCTGGCAGACCGGCCCTTATTGCCTCGGCGTACTAGGCGCGAGCCGTGTTTTTCCACGATGGCGGCCTTGGCTTCGCGCACCGCGGGTTTGGCGCGTAGCGCATGCACCCTGGCCTTCGCGGCGCGGGTGGCGGCGGCCAGGTCGACCAGTGGCTCGGGCAGGTCGCGGCCCAGCAGCACGCCGCAGCGCGCTTGCACGTCGGCGGGCATGCGCCAGGGCTCCAGCAGCCAGGCGTCCGGCACGTGGCGCAGGTGGGGCTGCCAGCGGCGCACAAAAACGCCTTCGGGGTCGTGATCCTGGGCTTGCTTGATGGGGTTGTAGACGCGCGTGGTATTGATGCCCGTGGTGCCGGCCTGCATTTGCATCTGGCTCCAGTGGATGCCGGGCTCGTAGTCCAGAAACTGGCGCGCCAGCCACAGCCCCACGGGGCGCCAGTGCAGCCACAGCGGGTAGGCGGCCACCGATACCAGCATGGCGCGCATGCGAAAGTTGAGCCAGCCGGTGGCGCGCAGCATGGCCACGCAGGCATCGACCATGGGCCAGCCGGTGCGGCCTGCTTGCAGGGCCTCAAAATGGGCGGGGTTCCAGTCGTCTTCGCGCAGGCCGTCGTAGCCGCGGTGCAGGTTGCGCCATTCCAGTTCGGGCTCGGATTCGAGCTTTTGGATGAAGTGGCAGTGCCAGTGCATGCGGCTCATGAAGGCCGCCAGGCCCTGGCGCTGGCGTGGGGCGAGCGGCTCGTCGTCGGCCTTGAGCTGGATCTGCCGCTGCTGCGTGGCCTGCACTACCTCGCGCATGCTCAGGCAGCCCAGAGCCAGGTAGGGCGACAGGCGCGAGCAGGCGGTGGGCGCGGTCAGAGGCGAGGAGATGCCGCCCCGGTACCCGGCGCTGCGCTGCTGCAAAAATTCGTGCAGCACCGCCTGGCCTGGGGTGCGCCCGCCACGCTGGCGCAGGGGTGGGTCGTGCAAATCCAGCAGGCCCACGGCCTCGGGCGCGGGCCAGGCATCGCGCCACGGCAGGGCCAGGGCCTGCAGGCTGGCGGGCGGCGGGGGCGCCAGGCAAGGGGCCTGCATGAAGGCCTGCCAGCGCGCATGCCAGCGGTCACGTGAGGGCAGGCGCCGCACCACGCCGTGCTGCGGCCACTCTTGCCAGCCCACGCTGCGCTGGCGGCACCAGCGCGCCACGGCCAGGTCGCGGGCATAGGTGTGGGCGTTGCCGGTTTCTTCGTGCGAGGCCAGGCGTGCAAAGGGTTGCAGTGCGTGCAGGCGCGCCAGCACCTCGGGCACCTCGCCCACGGCGAGCTGCAGCGTGGCGCCACAGGTGCGCAAGTGCAGGGCCAGGTCGCGCAGGCTTTCGCGCAGAAAACCGTAGTGCTGCAGCGCACAGTCGGGCTGCGCCCACAGGCTGGGCTCCAGCACATACAGGCAAAGCACCGGGCCCTGGCGCGCGGCGTGGATCAGCGGCGCGTGGTCATGCACGCGCAGGTCGCGTTTGAACCAGACGACGGTGTAGGCCATGGTGCGCTTGCCTTGGGGTGGGGGCCGATGCGTGGGGCGGTCAGTGCGCGGGGTCCTGGCGCTCGTGCGTGACCCAGATGAGCGCGGTGGTATCGACCCCCAGCGCGCGCGCCTGGGCGACGATGGCGTTTCGCTGTGCCGGGGCGATGTGCTTGTCGCGCGCCAGAATCCAGGCATAACCCGTGGCGGGGCCCCCG
>MKTG01000005.1:692-7009 GCA_001897615.1 Burkholderiales bacterium 68-10 | reverse complement strand
GCTGGCCGGGGCATAGCCGCGGTTGACCACGCGTACGCTGCCGTCGGCCTGCGCGGTGTAGGTGGCGGACACATCGGTCATGCCGCGCTCAAAGGCGTGATCCAGCCGCGCCAATTCATACCAGCGGCCCTGGTAGCGCTGCACGTCAAACGGCGTCACGGCGGTCACGCCCGGCGGGGGGCGGGTGCTGGCGCAGCCCGCCAGCAGCAGGGCCGATCCGGCCAGTAGCAGGGCCAGCAGTGCCAGGCGATGGCGCTGCAGGGACGACGGGCGGGCGCTGCTCAGGGTGCGGGCGGCGGTGTGCATACGAAGTCCTCCAGGGGTTCATGGGCCGCGGCGCCACTGCGCCACCAGCGGTTGCAGGGCAGGCAGCTGCGCCACGGCGCTCACGCCTGCCAGCGGCCCCTGGTACAGCGCGGTGCAGGCGCCGCCCACCCACAGCGCGGTGGCGGGGGGCAGTTGCGCGCGCAGCTCGCGCAGGCTGGCCTGCACCAGGGCGGGTTTGTGCACGTTGCTGAAGCTCAGGGCCACCACGTCGGCGCGGTGGGCCCGCGCGGCCTGGGCAATGTCGGTCAACGGCGTTTGCGTGCCCAGCGACACGCAGGTGCAGCCCTCCAGTGCCAACAGGGCCTCCACCATCAGCAGGCCCAGGCTGTGCTGCTCTTGCGGCAGCGTGGTCAGCAGCACCTTGGGGCCCAGCGGCACGGGCTGCGGCGCCAGCGTGGAAATGGCATGGCGCAGCACGCCGGTGATGACCTCGGTGTACAGGTGCTCCTCGTAAATCTCGAAGCGGCCCTGCGCCCAGGCGTCGCCCACCGCAGTCGTCAAAGGCGCGACCAGATCGGTGACAAAAGCCCCCAGGCCCATGCGCAGCTGGGCGTGGCTCAGGCCGTGACGCAGCGCGCGCGGATCGTGCGTGCCGATGGCGTGGAGCAGTTCCTCCAGCAGGTGCGAGTGGAGAGAGTCTTGTTTGTGTGTCTTGGACAAAAAGGCTGTGGTGGCCGGTTCCTGGCTTTCCAGCAATTGCCCCAACTGGGCGTCATCCAGGCCCACCACCTTGCCTGGCCGCAGGCCGCCATCGAGCAGCCGCCGGATTTGCTTGAGCCGCTGCACCTGGGCTGCGCTGTACAGCCTGTCACCCGCCGAATCCCGCGTGGGCGCAGGGAATCCATAGCGCTTTTCCCACACGCGTAAGGTGTCTTTGCCCAGGCCTGTTTCGCGCTCCACGGCGGCAATCGGCAGGCCTGCATCGCCCGTGGGGGGCGCAGTAAAAGACGGTGCGGGAGTTGGGATGCTCATGGACAAAGGAGGATGGGTTGCGTTAATTGTCTAAGACAAAAATAATTTTGTCTAGTACAGTACGCATTATGTGCAGCGCCAGGGCTGCACTCCACAGCACCGCAGATTGGAATCAGGCCCATGAAAGTCGCAGTCATAGGATCAGGCATCTCGGGTTTGGCGGCCGCGCACCGCCTGCGCCCGCACGCGCAGGTAGCGCTGTTCGAGGCCGGCAGCTACTTTGGCGGCCACACCCACACGGTGGATGTGACGCTGCCCGATGCCCAGGGACAGCGCGTCACGCATGGCGTAGACACGGGTTTTCTGGTGCTGAACGAGCGCACCTACCCCGGCCTAATTGCCTTGCTGGAAGAACTGGGCGTGCCCACGGCAGCGTCGGACATGTCGTTCTCGGTACAAGTGCCGGGTGCGGGCGCGCTGGGCGCGGGGGCGCTGGAGTGGAGCGGCTCCAGCCTGGCGACCGTGTTTGCCCAGCGGCGCAACCTGCTGCGCCCGCGCTTTCTGGCCATGTTGGCCGAGCTGCTGCGCTTTAACCGCCTGTGCACCGCCCTGGCCGAGCGCGGTGAAGACCGGGCGCTGGCCCAGCCTTTGGGCGAGTTTCTTGACCAGCACGGCTTTGGCGCTGCGTTTCGTGATTGGTACTTTTTGCCCATGCTGGGCTGCATTTGGAGCTGCCCGACGGACCAGATGCTGCGCTTTCCCGTGGCCACCATGGTGCGCTTTTGCCACAACCATGGCCTGATCCAGGTGCAGAACCGGCCCCAGTGGTACACGGTGGCGGGCGGCGCGCGCCAGTACGTCCATGCCATCGTGCAAGGGCTGGACGCGCGGCTGGCAACGCCAGTAGAACGCATCCAGCGCAACGCCGCCGGCGTGCTCATCCAGACCAGCGCCGGCAGCGAGCATTTCGACGCCGTGGTGCTGGCCGTGCACAGCGACCAGGCCTTGCGCCTGCTGGCCCAGCCCAGCGCTGTTGAACAACAGGTGCTGGGCGCCATCCGCTACCAGCCCAACCGCGCCGTGCTGCACACCGACACCCGCGTGATGCCCCAGCGCCGTGCCGCCTGGGCCGCGTGGAACTACGAGCGCGCGGCCAGCGGCGCACAGGAATCGGCCCGCGTCTGCCTGCACTATTGGCTCAACCGCCTGCAGCCGCTGCCCTTTGCGCAGCCGGTGCTGGTGTCGCTGAACCCCTTGCACGACATTGCCCCGACGCAGGTGCTGGGTGAGTTTGACTATGACCACCCGGTGTTCGACCTGGGGGCCATGGCCGCGCAAAAGCGCGTGCCGCAGCTGCAGGGCGCGCAGCACATCTGGTTTGCCGGCGCCTGGACGGGTTACGGTTTTCATGAAGACGGCCTGCAGTCGGGCTGGCGCGCGGCCGATGCGCTGCTGGCGCAAATGCAGCGCAGGAAGGCCGCATGACCCCCGCTGCCGCCCCCGGCCATGTGCCGCACATCGGCTTCGGCCATGTGTGGCACACGCGTCTGCGCCCGCGCCAGCACCGCTTCAGCGTGCCCACCTTCTTCCTCATGCTGCCCATGCGCACGCTGCGCGCGCAGCCGCAGGCGGCGGGGGTGCTGGCCCTGAACCGCGCCGGGGTGCTGGCCTTTCGCGATGCGGATCACGGCGACGGCAGCGACGCGAGCCACGGCGGCGCACTGGCCTGGCTGGAGGCGCTGCTGCATGCCGAGGGCATTACCGACGCGCAGGGCGAGATCTGGCTGCAGTGCTACCCGCGCGTGCTGGGCTACAGCTTCAAGCCGGTGAGTTTTTGGTACTGCCACCGCAGCGACGGCAGCCTGCGCGCCATCGTGGCCGAGGTGAACAACACCTTTGGCGAGCGCCACGCCTATCTGCTCGACCAGCCGCGCTACGGCCAGGAGCTGCAGGCGCGCAAGGCCTTTCATGTGTCGCCGTTTTGCGCGGTGGAGGGCGGCTACCGCTTCGAGTTCCGCCGCAGCGGGCCCGAAGGCCTGGGCTCAGCGCGGGTGCGTATCGATTACCACGACGCCGAAGGCCCGGTGCTGCTCACCGGCATGGCCGGGCGGCTCGAACCCCTTACCGCCGCCAGTCGCCGCCGCGCGTTGTGGCGCTACCCCCTGCTGACGCTGGGCGTGATGGCCCGCATTCTCTGGAACGCCTTGCTGCTGTGGCTCAAACACGTGCCATTCCACGCCAAGCCCGCCGCGCCGGCGCTGCCCGTTTCCCGTTCATCCTCATCTGAGCACTGACCATGAACACCACCACGACGACAAACCCGTTCTCGCTGCCCCTGCCCGCCAGTGCGCCCGCCAGCGCGCGCAGCGGAGTGCGCCTGCTGCAGCGCATGCAGCACGGCACGCTGCACCTGGAGCTACCCGACGGCAGCACGCTGCAAGTGGGCCAGGGCGCGGGCCAGGGCGGCTACCCGCACGCCAGCCTGCACCTGCACCACTGGCGCGTGTTTGGCGCAGTGCTGCGCTCGGGCGACATCGGCCTGGCCGAGGGCTATATCGCCCAGGACTGGAGCACGCCCCACCTGGCCGACCTGCTGCGCCTGCTGATGGCCAACCGTGATGCGCTCGAATCCCTGGTGTACGGCGCCTGGTGGGGGCGCCTGGCCTACCGGCTGCGCCACCTGCTCAACCGCAACAGCCGCGCGGGCAGCCGCCGCAACATCCACGCCCATTACGACTTGGGCAACGCCTTCTACCAGCTGTGGCTGGACCCGAGCATGAATTACTCGTCGGCCTGGTTCCAGGGTGACTTGACGGGCGACCTGACCGCTGCGCAGCACGCCAAAGTGCGCCGCGCCCTGCACAGCGCCGGCGTGCAGCCCGGCAGCCGCGTGCTGGAAATTGGCTGCGGCTGGGGCGCACTGGCCGAGATGGCGGCGGGCGAATGCCAAGCCCATGTCACGGGCGTCACCCTGTCCACCGAGCAACTGGCGTTTGCCCAGGCGCGCCTGCTGGCCGCGGGCCTTGCGCCGCAGGCCGATCTGCGCCTGCAGGACTACCGCGACATACAGGACGGGCCATTCGACGCCATTTGCTCCATCGAGATGGTGGAAGCCGTGGGCCAGGCCTACTGGCCCAGCTACTTTGGCACGCTGGCGCGGCTGCTCAAGCCCGGCGGGCGGGCCTGTGTGCAAAGCATCGTCATCGACGACGCGCTGTTCGACCGCTACGTGCAGGGCACGGACTTCATCCAGCAGTACGTCTTCCCTGGCGGCTGCCTGCCCAGCCCGGCGCGCTTTCGCGCCGCCGCGCAGCAGGCCGGCCTGCGCGTGATCGAGGAATTCGCCTTCGGCCCCGACTACGCCGAAACCCTGCGCCGCTGGCACCGCCAGTTCACCGAGCGGCGCGCCCAGGTGCTGGCCCAGGGCTTTGATGCGGCCTTCCTGCGCACCTGGGAGTTTTACCTGGCGTACTGCGAGGCGGCCTTCGACAGCCGCAACATCGATGTGGTGCAGTACACCTTGGTGAAAGACTAAAAACCATAGCTTCTGGCGCTTGCTGCATATGCCTTACAGGCTCATTTCATCGCTAAACCGAATGGCCCGCGTGGGCGTGCTGGCGGTGGCCTTGGGGGCCGCGGTCGCCAGCGCCACCGCTGCGGCCGATGGCGCAGCCGCCCCGCCCAGCTTTGTGCAGCAGGCGCTGCCCGCCGCAGCCCTGCTGGGCCAGGGGCAGATGCGCTTTCTAGGGCTGCGCATTTATGACGCCCGCCTGTGGGTGGGCCCGCAATTCAAGGCGGCCGACTTTGGTGACTACCCGCTGGCACTGGAGCTGAGCTACCACCGCGCCTTCAAGGGCGCGGCCATCGCGCAGCGCTCCATCGACGAGATCGAGCGCCAGGGTGAGCTGCCGCCCGCGCAGGCGCAACGCTGGTTGAAAGTGTTGGCCGCCTTGCTGCCCGACGTGCAGTCCGGCGATCGGCTGACCGGCCTGTACCAACCCGGCCAGGGCATGCGTTTTTGGCGCGGCGAGCAGCCGCTGGGCGCCACGGACGATGCCGAGCTGGCACGCCGTTTTTTCGCCATCTGGCTGTCGCCGAGCACCTCTGAGCCCGGCCTGCGCAGCGCCTTGCTAGCGCGCAGGTTAGAAGGCGGGCCATGACCCGCGCCCATCTTCCGTGGACTGCCGCGCAGGTGCTGCCCTGGCGCGCCGGCCTGGCCTACGGGCTGCTGGGCCTGCCACTGGCCTTTGCCGCGCTGCCGTTGTACGTGGTGCTGCCGCATTACTACGCCAGCGACCTGGGCCTGCCGCTGGCCACCGTGGGCGCGCTGCTGATGCTGGTGCGGCTGATGGATGCCGGGTCTGAGCCGCTGCTGGGCCGCCTGAGTGATCGGCTCTACCGCCGCACCTCGCAGGCCGTGCTGTGGGTGGCCGGGGCTGCGGCGCTGCTGCTGGCGCTGGGCCTGGCGGGCCTGTTCTTCCCCCGCGTGCAGGGTAAAGCGGCGCTGGCGGTGTGGATGGTGGCGGGGCTGCTGTTCACCTGCCTGGCGCACAGCCTGCTGGTCATCGCGCACCAGGCCTGGGGCGTGCGCCTGGGGGGCGACGCCTTGCAGCGCAGCCGCATCGTGGCCTGGCGCGAGGGGGCGGGGCTGCTGGGCGTGGTCACGGCCAGCGCGCTGTCGGTGGCCTGGGGCGCGGGCAGTATGTTGGCCGTGTTTGCGTTGGCACTGCTGGCCGGCTGGCTGGTGCTGTGGCGCGCGCCGCGCCCGCCGGTGGCGGTTGCGCTACGCGATAGGGGGCATCAACCCAGTCATGCGCTGTGGCAGCCACTGGCCGAATCACCATTCCGCCGCCTGTTGACCGTGTTTTTGTGCAACGGCATCGCCAGCGCCATACCGGCCGCGCTGATGCTGTTCTTCGCCCTGGGCAACTTCGCCAGCGCCCTGGCACCGGGCTACCTGTCGCTGAACCTGCTGCGCTTCGTCACCGGGCTGCCGCACGGCACCTATTTCGGCGTGGCCGCGCTGGTGGCGGCGGGCCTGGCGCCGCCCGGGCGGCGCGCCGCCGCCGTGGGGCAGA
>MKTG01000005.1:0-247 GCA_001897615.1 Burkholderiales bacterium 68-10 | reverse complement strand
GTTCGCCCTCACGGTGCCGGTGCTGCCGCTGGCCGTGGCGGGCACCTTCCTGGTGGGCACGCTCGGGGCCCTGGGCCCGGCGCTGCAGGTGCGCCTGATGGACGTGGCGGGCGAGGCCCAGACCCTGGCCGCCGCGCTCAACCACTCGGCCTTCAACGCCGCCAACGCCCTAGGCGCCTGGCTGGGCGGCATGGGCGTGCTGTGGGGCTGGGGCTGGGCGTCCACCGGCTGGGTCGGGGTAGCGCTG
>MKTG01000004.1:18552-35207 GCA_001897615.1 Burkholderiales bacterium 68-10 | reverse complement strand
GCCGCCCTTGATGGCGCGCGCCGAGTTGACGTCGACGCTGACCAGCGCCTCGGTGTGGTCGATGACGATGGCGCCGCCCGAGGGCAGGGTGACGGTGCGGGCGTAGGCCGACTCGATCTGGTGCTCGATCTGGAAGCGCGAGAACAGCGGCGCGTTGTCGCGGTAGCGCTTGACGCGATGCGCCTGCTCGGGCATCACGTGGCTCATGAACTGGTGCGCCTGCTCGTAGATGTCATCCGTGTCGATCAGGATGTCACCGATGTCCGAGTTGAAGTAGTCGCGGATGGCGCGGATCACCAGGTTGCTTTCCTGGTAGATCAGGAAAGCGCCCTTGCCGGCCTTGGCGGCACCGTCGATGGCTTCCCACAGTTTCAGCAGGTAGTTCAGGTCCCACTGCAGCTCGGGCGCGCTGCGACCGATGCCGGCGGTGCGCGCGATGATGCTGGCGCCCTTGGGGTACTCCAGCTGGTCCATCGCCTCCTTCAGCTCGGCGCGCTCATCGCCCTCGATGCGGCGGCTGACACCTCCGCCGCGCGGGTTGTTGGGCATCAGCACCACATAGCGGCCGGCCAGGCTGACGAAGGTGGTCAGCGCTGCGCCCTTGTTGCCGCGCTCTTCTTTCTCGACCTGCACCAGCAGCTGCTGGCCTTCCTTGATCACGTCGCTGATGCGCGCCTGGCTGGGCGACACGCCCTCGGCGAAGTATTGCTTGGAGATTTCCTTGAAAGGCAGAAAGCCGTGGCGCTCCTCGCCGTAGTCGACGAAGGCGGCTTCCAGCGACGGCTCCACGCGCGTCACCACCGCCTGGTAGATGTTGCCCTTGCGCTGCTCGCGCCCCTCAATCTCGATCTCGTAATCGAGCAGCTTCTGTCCATCGACGATCGCCAGGCGGCGCTCTTCGGCCTGCGTGGCGTTGATCAGCATCCGCTTCATGATGCGCGTTCCTTTATTCCAATAACCGTCACGGTTCCTCGCGGGAACCCCCGATGCCCGGGACGGCGCGCTGAAACGGACGGAACGGCCGGCTGGCGACTGATGGCGCGATGCAGGACGCGCGGGGCGCCCTTGCGAAGGCCGCTGAACGGGGGTTCAGCGGCCGCGATCAGGCGGCGGCGCGTGGATGGGTGCGAGTGGCACAGGGCGCAAGGTTGCTACATAAATAGTAGCTGCTGGCGCTTTCTGGACGTGGGCTGGCGCGTCAAACGACTCAACAGGCGCCAGCCGCAGCCAGCGCCCCAGAGTCATCAGCCATGCCATCAGCACCACGTGTGTCTCGCTTCGATCCGACACGCAGGCGGGCCATGGGGCGGCCTGCGTGTCTTGGGTATTCCGTGTTGGGTGTTTCAGTGCGTCGACCTGTCTGCGCTTTTCTGGCGTGGCTGCCGATTCATGTGGGGCAGGGCGCTTTCTTGTGCAGGCGCGGCATCGACCTTTTCACTGGCAGGTCGCGGCGGTGGGCTGGTGGAATAGACTTCCCTTCTTCGGGAGGTTGCTTCCAGTTCAGTTTCAACCACTTACGGCGGGTTGCCAGTGAATCGCATTATAAGTGCCCATGCCACCCCTGCGGTGCCCGCGGGCAAACCCGAGGTGGCACGGCTGCTGGTGGATGCCGACAGCGAGGGCCAGCGGCTGGACAACTTCCTGCTGCGCCACCTCAAGGGCGTGCCCAAGACGCACGTCTACCGCATCATCCGCTCGGGCGAGGTGCGCCTGAACAAGGGCCGCGCCAGCGCCGACACCCGCGTGCAGGCCGGCGACGTGGTGCGCGTGCCGCCGGTGCGCGTGGCCCAGCGCCCCCTGGACGAGCGCCCGGCGCCGGCGCGCGAATTCCCCATCCTGCTGGAGGACGAGCAGCTGATCGCCGTCGACAAGCCCGCCGGCGTGGCGGTGCATGGCGGCTCGGGCGTGAGCTTCGGCGTCATCGAGCAGCTGCGCCAGGCGCGCCAGTACGGGCAGCCGGGCGGACTGCGCTTGCTGGAGCTGGTGCACCGGCTGGACCGCGAAACCAGCGGCATCCTGCTGCTGGCCAAGAAGCGCGGCGCGCTCAAGCACCTGCAGGACCAGTTCCGCGAGCGCGCCACCGGCAAGACCTACCTAGCGCTGGTGCTGGGCGACTGGCCGGCGGCGCGCAAGGTGATCGACGCGCCGCTGCACAAGTACCTGCTGGCCGACGGCGAGCGGCGCGTGAAGGTGGTGGCCGCGGGCGACCCCGACGGCATGCGCGCCATCACCCTGGTGAAGGTGCGCGAGCGACTGGCCGGCTTCACGCTGCTGGAGGTCACCATCAAGACCGGCCGCACGCACCAGATCCGCGTGCACCTGGCGTCGCAGGGCCACCCCATCGCGGGCGACGACAAGTACGGCGACTTCGAGCGCAACAAGACCTTGCAAAAGCAGGGTCTGAGACGCATGTTCCTGCACGCCTGGCGATTACAGTTCAGCCACCCGGCCAGCGGCGAGCGCGTCGAACTGCACGCTCCGCTGCCCCCCGAATTGCTCTCGTTTTCAAAGCACCTGCCGCCCGCCCCATGAGCCGCCCACGCCAGTTTGACCTGATCTGCTTCGACTGGGACGGCACCCTGTTCGACTCCACCGCCATCATCGTGCGCAGCATCCAGCAGGCCGTGCTCGACGTCGGCGGCGCGCGCCCGAGTGACGCCGACGCCGCCTACGTGATCGGCATGGCGCTGGTGCCGGCGCTGGCCAAGGCCGCGCCCGACGTGCCGGCCGACAAATACCCCGAGCTGGCGGCGCGCTACCGCCACCACTACCTGGCGCGCCAGCAGGACATCAGCCTGTTCGAAGGCGTGCTGCCCATGCTGGCCGAGCTGCGCGCGCGCCACCACTGGCTGACGGTGGCCACCGGCAAGAGCCGGCGCGGGCTGGACGACGTGCTGGCCTCGCGCCAACTGGCCGGCGTGTTCGACGGTTCGCGCACCGCCGACGAGACCGCCGGCAAGCCCGACCCGCGCATGCTGCACGAGCTGATGCGCGAGTTCGGCGCCGACCCCGAGCGCACCCTGATGATCGGCGACACCACGCACGACCTGCTGATGGCGCGCAACGCCGGCTGCGCCAGCGTGGGCGTCAGCTACGGGGCGCACGAACCCGGCGACTTCGGCGCCCTGGGCCCGCGGCGGGTGGCGCATTCGGTGGCCGAGCTGCACCAGTGGCTCAGCGACAATGCCTGAACCCGGTTTTTACTATTTGTTTGATAGCTGATCGCGCACGATGGACAACGACTTGAGCCCGATTTACCTGTGTCCCAGCGCCGACCTGCAGGAAGGCGGCCTGGCCGTGCCCTTCGACATCGCACACGCAGGCGAGAACCTGCGCGCCTTTGCCGTGCGCTTCGAAGGCCGGGTGCACGCCTACCTCAACCGCTGCGCCCATGTGCCGATGGAGATGGACTGGCAGCCCAACCAGTTCTTCGACGACAGTGGCCAGTGGCTGCTGTGCGCCACCCACGGCGCCACCTACGCGCCCGACACCGGCCATTGCGTGGCCGGCCCGTGCAGCGGCGCGCAACTGCTGCGCATCGAGCTGCTCGAATCCGACGGCCAGGTGCACTGGCTGCCCACCGAGGCCCTGCGGCCGGTGGCGTTCTGAGCCGCCCGATTAGGTGCCACATTCGGTCAAACACCACACACAACAAGCGCCAGAAGCTATGGAAAACGAAGTGAATCTGAGCGGCCAGGCTGTGCCCTGGGAGCGCGCCACGATCGAAAAATTGCTGTTTGCCGAGTTGCGCGAGCGCCGCGCCGCGCGCCGCTGGCGCCTGCTGCGCAGCCTGCTCTGGATGGGCTTGGTGGGCGCGCTGGTCTGGGTGCTGGCGTCCGAGCAGTTGCCCAGCGCCACGCCCAGCAGCGCGCACACCGCCATGGTGGCCATCAAGGGCGAAATCAGCGATGCCGGCGAGGGCAGCGCCGAATACATCCTGCCGGCGCTGCGCAGCGCCATGCAGGACAAGGGCGCGCAGGCGCTGGTGCTGCTGATCAACTCACCCGGCGGCAGCCCGGTGCAGGCCGGCCTGATCCACGACGAAATCCGCCGCCTGCGGGCGCTGCACGACAAGCCGGTGTACGCCGTGGTCGAGGAAAGCTGCGCCTCGGCGGCCTACTACATCGCCGCCGGCGCCGACCGCATCTACGTCGACAAGGCCAGCCTGGTGGGCAGCATCGGCGTGCTCATCAACGGCTTCGGCTTCACCGGCACGCTGGACAAGCTGGGCGTGGAGCGCCGGCTGCTGACCGCCGGCGAGAACAAGGGCTTCCTCGACCCCTTCAGCCCGCAGTCCGACGCCCAGCGCGCGCACGCCCAGCGCATGCTCGACCAGATCCACCAGCAGTTCATCGGCGTGGTGCGCCAGGGCCGTGGCGAGCGCCTGAAGGAGACGCCCGAGATGTTCAGCGGCCTGTTCTGGACCGGCGAGCAGGCCGTGCAGCTGGGCCTGGCCGACGGGCTGGGCAGCCTCGACATGGTGGCGCGCGAGGTGGTGAAAGCCGAGAAGCTGGTGGACTACACCAACAAGGAAAACATCGCCGAGCGCTTTGCCAAGCGCCTGGGCGCGTCGGTCGGGCAGGGCGCGATGGCGGCGCTGCGCGGCGGCGCCGGCTGGCGCTGAGCGATCACGCTGCCGGTGGCGTCGGGTGCGCCGGCAGGTCGGCAACGTTGAACGCCTGCGGCGACAGGCCGCGGCGGTGGTGCTCGACCATGTGTTCGAAGGCGCGTTCCAGGTGGCGCGTGAAGCGCCGGGTGTCGAACAGCGGGCTGGTCGGGGTGTTGGCGGCCAGCCGCTGGCGCAGGCCCTGCAGCAGGCCGGGTTCGGTGGCCAGCCTGTGCGCCATCGCCTCGTACTCGGCTCCGGAGTGGGTGATGAGTTCAGGCAGCCCGACGTTGTCCAGCAAGCTGGCGGCCATGCGGCCGGCAAAGCGGTTGCCGGCCTGCGTCAGCACCGGCAGGCCGGCCCACAGGGCGTCGCTGACCGTGGTGCCGCCGTTGAACGGCAACGTGTCCAGGAACAGGTCGGCCTGGCGATACTGGGCCAGGTACTGCTCGTACGGTCGTCGCCGGGCGAACACCAGCCGCTCGGGCGGCACGCCGCGCGCCTGCGCGTGGGCACGCAGGTTGTCACGCGCGGTATCGCTGTCGCCCAGCAGCCAGAGCACCGAACCGGGCGTTTTCTGCAGCAGCCGCATCCAGGTGTCGAACACCTCGGGCAGGATCTTGTAGGAGTTGTTCAGGCAGCAGAACACGAAGCCGCGCTCCGGCAAGCCCAGGGCGGCGCGTGATGGCGTATCACTGGCGATCCGGCGCTGGTCGTCGTTGGCCTGAAACGAATCGGGCATCTGCACGATGCGCTCGGAAAAGGCATCGGCCTGCTCCGTCGGTGTCACCCAGCGGTCGCCGATGATGTAGTCCACCGCGGCCAGGCCGCTGGTGCCGGGGTAGCCCAGGTACTGCGCCTGCACCGGCGCCGGGCGGCGGGCCACGATGCCGGGCCGACTGAAGGTGGTCAGGCCATTGAGGTCGACCAGCAGGTCGATGCCGTGTCCGGCAATCAGGGCCGCCGCATCGTCGTCACCCAGGTCGTGGATGTCGATGAAGTGATCGAACGCGGCGCGGATGCGCCGCCGCTCGGGGGACTCGTCAGGCTGCGGGTAGATCGAGAACGCGAAGGTCTCGAAGCGCTGGTGGTCGTGGGCCTCGAACACGCCGGCCATCAGAAAACCGACGGCATGGTGGCGCAGGTCGGACGACAGATAGCCCACGCGCAGCCGGCGCGTCGCCGGCGGGCCGCTGTCAATGGCCGACCGCTGGGGCCAGCGTGCGGCGTTGAGCCCAGCGTGATAGGTCTGGTTGGCCTGCCGCAGGTCGCTGGCCGTCACGTCCGGGTGGGCCAGCATCGAGAGCGTGTTGGCGTCGCAAGTGCCTGAGCGCCACTGGGCGGCCACCCTGGCCAGCACTTCGGTCAGACCGTCCCAGTGGGCGGTCTTGAGCATGAAGTGCAACAGTTGCATGTTGACGGACAAATCATCGGGCGCCAGTGCGTGTGCCTTGAGCAAAGGCGCCAGCGCGGCGGCGTCGCCGCTGGTCTTGGACAGGGTGCTGGCCAGCGCCAGCAGCACGCGGGGCGATTCCGGCGTCAGCCGCTGGGCCGTTTCGATGCGCTCCAGCGCCAGATCCGGTCGTCCCAACTGCTCCAGCACGCTGCCGAATTTCAGCCACCCGTCCACGTCGTCGGGGTCCAGGGCGACCACTTTTTCGTAGCAGGCCAGTGCGTCGGGCAGGCGCTGTGCCTGCTCCAGGGCGCTGCCGAGCAGCAGCCATGTGCGTGCCCGGGGGCGGATATCGACGGCGTGCTCGAGGCTGTCGATGGCTTCGCCGACGCGGTTGAGCGCCAGCAGGGCGTGGCTGCGGTTGAGCCAGGCGTCGGCGTGCTGCGGTGCCCGTGCCAGCGCCTGGTTGTAGCTGCCCAGCGCCGCCTCGGGCAGGTCCAGGCTATTCTGGATGTTGCCCAGGTCGTACCAGATGTTGGCGTCCTGCGGAGCAATCGCCAGGGCCTCCTGAAAGTGCCTGATGGCCTGCTCGGCTTCACCAAGGCGACCGTGGGCGGTGCCGATCAGGCACAGGATCTGGGTGTGGCGCGGGTTCAGCGCCAGCGCCCGCTGCAGGGCCGGCAGGGCGTCGGCGGGGCGATCGTTGGCGACGTGGGCCATCCCCAGCAGTTGCCATGCATTCGCGTGGTCAGGTTGCAGTTGGATGACTTCCTGGCACAGGGGCGCGACCTGGTCCAGTTGTCCTGCATTGAACCGCTGGACGGCACGCGCGAACAGCGCCTGCGGGCTGTTGGCGCTGGAGGGTGGGGATGGGCGCTCTTTCTTCTGGGTCATGGCTATGGGGGGATCGTCGCAGTCAGCGGAAGGCGGTGGTGGCGGTGGCGGTTCGAGGTCCGTCACGGGCCGATGGCAAACACCGCGGGCTGGGCTGCCGCATCCGTGGCCAGCGGTGGCGTCCGCTGGCGCCAGTCGGACACACGCAGGCTGGTGCAGCAGCCCGGTGCCAGCGTCAGGCCGCTGCAGATGGCCAGACGCGTGTCGGGCTTGAGTTGCCGCAGCAAGGCTTGCAGCAGCGCGGCGTTGCGGTAGGGTGTTTCGATGAACAACTGGCTCTGGCCGCTGTCGCGCGCCAGACGTTCCAGCTCGCGGATGCGTGCGGCGCGGGTGCTGGCATCCTGCGGCAGGTAGCCGACAAAGGCGAAGTTCTGCCCGTTCAGGCCGCTGGCCGCCAGCGCCAGCATCAGCGATACCGGGCCGACCAGCGGCTGCACCGCAATGCCCAGCTCGTGCGCGGCGCGCACGACCGAACTGCCCGGGTCGGCCACGGCCGGCATGCCGGCTTCGCTGACCAGGCCCATGTCCTGGCCCTGCAGCGCCGCCGCCAGCAGCGGGCGGGCGTCCCAGCCGCCGGTGGGCCGGTGGTCGCCCTGCTTGTGGATTTGGCGCGGCAGCTCCTGAATCTGCAGCGCCTGCACGGGCTGGGCCAACGGCACCAGGGCATCGACGCGCTTGAGAAAGGCGCGGGTGGACTTGGCGTTTTCGCTGATCCAGTGCGACAGGCGCGCCGCGACGGCGATCGTGCCCTGGGGCAGCACGTCGGCCAGGGGCGCCTGGTGCTCGCAGCCGTGGTCCAGCGGGGTCGGCACCAGGTACAGCGTGCCGCGGGCCTGGCGGTCCGTCGTCATGGCAGTTGCAGTCCGGCCGCGCGCAGCAGGCGGGCGGTACGGATCAGCGGCAAGCCGACCAGCGCGGTAGGGTCGTCGCTGTGGATGGCTTCCAGCAGGGCGATGCCCAGACCCTCGCTCTTGGCGCTGCCGGCGCAGTCGTAGGGCTGCTCGGCCTGCAGGTAACGCTCGATCTCGGCGTCGCCGAGGGCGCGAAAGCGCACCTCGACCGCCGCCAGGTCGGTTTGCTCGAAGCCGGTGGCGGCGCACACCACGGCCAGCGCGGTCTGAAAAACCACGGTCTGGCCGCTCATCTGCCGCAGCTGCGCCACCGCGCGCGGGTGCGTGCCGGGCTTGCCCAGCGGCTGGCCGGCCAGGTCGGCCACCTGGTCGGAGCCGATGACGATGGCCTGCGGGTGGCGACTGGCCACCTCGCGCGCCTTGGCCAATGCCAGCCGCAGGGCGAGGGCGCGCGGCGTCTCATGGGCGCGCGGCGTTTCGTCCACCTGGGGCGCGGCGGTGGTGAACGGCTGGCGCAGGCGCGCCAGCAGTTCGCGGCGGTAGGGCGAGCTGGAGCCCAGTACCAGCGCGGGCGCGGCGCTGGCTTGTGTCGTCTCGGTCGGCATGGGGCGGATTCTCTTACACTGGCTGCATGAGCAGGACCTTTGACGCGCGGCGCCTGGATGTGGCGGCATTTGCCCAGGCGGGTGCGCGCCTTGCGGGCAGCGAGTTGCTTCAAAAGCATGAGCGCCTGGCGCAGGAGGCGCAAGGCACCATTGATGATTTGACCCTCGAATGGCAAGTCCAGGGCGGTCGCCGCAAGGCGGTCGACGGCAGCTGGCAGCCGTCCATTCATCTGCGGGCGCAGGCGCGGCTGCCGCTGAGTTGCCAGCGCTGTCTGGGGCAGGTGATGACACCGCTGGCGGTGGACCGGCACCTGCTGTTCGTGGACAGCGAGGAGCGCGCCGCCGCGCTCGACGACGAGTCCGACGACGACGTGCTGGCCCTGACGCCGGACCTCGATCTGCTGGCCCTGATCGAGGACGAGTTGCTGCTGGCCTTGCCCCTGGTGCCACGCCACGAGATCTGCCCCGACAGCGTGCCGCTGTCGGCTCAAAGCGCGGATTTCGACGCCAGCCAGGCGCAGCGGCCCAGCCCGTTCGCGGCGCTGGCAGCGCTCAAGGGCGGCAAGCCGGCGCCGTGACAGGCCGTGGCGGCGTCCGGACGGCAACTTCGCACTATAATTTAAGGCTTCGCACTCGGGAGCGGCCGCGCGCCAAGGCGCCATCGCCTCGAAGCACCGTTTGCCCATTCACCGCGTCCGCGTCCCGAGGGGCCGCAGACCGCCCAACCCAAGGAGCCATCATGGCTGTTCAGCAAAACAAGAAGTCGCCGTCCAAGCGCGGCATGCACCGCTCGCACAACGCCCTGTCGGTGCCCGGCATCGCCGTCGAGCCGACCACCGGCGAAACCCATCTGCGCCACCACATCAGCCCGAATGGCTTCTACCGTGGTCGCCAGGTCATCAAGTCCAAGACCGAAGCCTGATCCGACTTGTGGGCGCGAGGCGGTCGTCCGGCCGTGCGCCCATTTGTCCGCCAATGACTGCCTGGCCCGGCGCTACAGCTCGTAGCCTCGGGCCTTTGGCGTTTTTGAATCCCGTCCGAAGGGCGGGCCGTGCCGCCTGACGGACGCGGCGTTTTTCAGGGGCTTGCATGACCGTTCTGGCCGTCGATTGCATGGGGGGCGACCATGGCCCCGGCGTCACCCTGCCGGCGTGCCGGCAGTTTCTCGACCGGCACCCCGAGGCGCGGCTGCTGCTCGTCGGGCGGCCCGAGGCGCTGGCCGGCTTCGCGCACGAGCGCGCCCAGGTGGTCGCCGCCAGCGAAGTGGTGACCATGGACGACGCGGTGGAGGTAGCGCTGCGCCGCAAGAAGGATTCGTCCATGCGCGTGGCGATCCAGCAGGTCAAGGACGGCGCGGCGCAGGCGGCGGTGTCGGCCGGCAACACCGGGGCGCTGATGGCGGTGGCGCGCTACCTGCTCAAGACGCTCGACGGCATCGACCGCCCGGCCATCGCCACCCAGATCCCGAACCAGAAGGGCGGGGCGACCACGGTGCTGGACCTGGGAGCCAACGTCGACTGCACGGCCGAGCACCTGCTGCAGTTCGCCGTCATGGGCTCGGCCCTGGTGTCGGTGCTCAACGATGATCCGCAGCCAACCGTGGGCCTGCTCAACATCGGTGAGGAAGCCATCAAGGGCAGCGAGGAGATCAAGCGCGCCGGCGAGCTGCTGCGCGCGGCGGCCAACGCGGGCGACCTGAACTTCGTCGGCAACGTCGAGGGCAACGACATCTTCAAGGGCACGGCCGACATCGTGGTGTGCGACGGCTTCGTCGGCAACGTGGCGCTCAAGACCATCGAGGGGCTGGCCAGCATGATCGGCGGCTTCATGAAGGAAGAGTTCTCGCGCAACCTGCTGGCCAAGCTGGCGGCCCTGGTGGCCTATCCGGTGCTGGCCGCGCTCAAGCGGCGCATGGACCACCGCCGCTACAACGGCGCGGCGCTGCTGGGCCTGCGCGGCCTGGTGTTCAAGAGCCATGGCTCGGCTGACGCGCTGGCCTTCGAACAGGCCCTGGTGCGCGCGTATGATGCCGCCAGCCACCAGTTGCTGGCACGCGTGCGGCAGCGCATCGCGCACGCGGCGCCATTGCTGTCGGCGCCGGCGCCGACAGCACCGCCGGTCTCCTGAGGCCGCCACGGCCCGGGGCCGGCCCATTCACAAGAATTTTCATGAGCAGACGCTATTCCCGCATCACCGGCACCGGCAGCCACCTGCCGCCGCGCCGCGTCACCAACGCCGATCTGGTGGCCGAGCTGGCCGCGCGTGGCATCGAGACCTCCGACGACTGGATCGTCGAGCGCACCGGCATCCGCGCGCGCCACCTGGCCGCGCCCGACGTGCCCGCCAGCGATCTGGCCGTGCCCGCCGCCCGTGCCGCGCTGGCAGCCGCGGGCCGCGAGCCGGGCGACATCGACCTGATCATCGTCGCCACCTCCACGCCGGACATGGTGTTCCCCTCCACCGCCGCCATCGTCCAGCACAAGCTGGGCATGGCGGGCTGCCCGGTGTTCGACGTGCAGGCGGTGTGCAGCGGCTTCGTCTACGCCCTCACGGTGGCCGACGCGCTGATCGCCAATGGCACGGCCAACCGGGCGCTGGTGATCGGCGCCGAGGTGTTCTCGCGCATCCTCGACTGGAGCGACCGCACCACCTGCGTGCTGTTCGGCGACGGCGCCGGCGCCGTGGTGCTGGAGGCCAGCGACCAGCCCGGCATCCTGGCCACCGACCTGCACGCCGACGGCAAGTACGTCGACATCCTGTGCGTGCCCGGCGGCGTGTCCGGCGGGCAGGTGCTGGGCGATCCGCTGCTCAAGATGGATGGCCAGGCCGTGTTCAAGCTGGCCGTGGGCGTGCTTGACAAGGCCGCCCGCGCCGTGCTGGCCAAGGCGGGCAAGACCGAGGCCGATATCGACTGGCTCATCCCCCACCAGGCCAACCTGCGCATCATGCAGGGCACGGCCAAGAAACTGCACCTGCCGCTGGACAAGGTCATCGTCACCGTGCACGAGCACGGCAACACCTCGGCGGCGTCGATCCCGCTGGCGCTTGACCACGGCGTGCGCAGCGGGCAGATTCAGGCCGGGCAGACGCTGCTGCTGGAAGGCGTGGGCGGCGGCTTCACCTGGGGCGCGGTGCTCCTGAATATGTAGCTGCTGGCGCTTGCCAGAAAAGCGCCAGAGCCGTTTTTCATTGATATTTCTGTTTTCGCCATGAAATCCTTTGCTTTCGTCTTTCCCGGCCAGGGCTCGCAGGCCGTCGGCATGCTGGACGCCTGGGGCGAGCACCCCGCCGTGCGCCAGACCGTGCAGGAAGCCAGCGACGCGCTGGGCGAGGATCTCGGGGCGCTGATCGCCCAGGGCCCCAAGGAAGCGCTGGCGCTGACCACCAACACCCAGCCGGTCATGCTGGTGGTCGGCGTGGCCTGCTGGCGCGCCTGGCGCGCAGAGGGCGGGGCGCTGCCGGCGGCGGTGGCCGGGCATTCGCTGGGCGAATACTCGGCCCTGGTGGCCGCCGAGGTCCTGGCGCTGGCCCAGGCCGTGCCACTGGTGCGTCTGCGCGCCGCCGCCATGCAGCAGGCGGTGCCGGTGGGCGCCGGCGCCATGGCCGCCATCCTGGGGCTGGATGCTTCCAAAGTGATAGCTGGTTGCGCCGAGGTGACGGCCGCCATGGGCCAAAATGGCACGGAAGTGGTGGAGGCCGTCAACTTCAACGACCCGGTGCAGACCGTGATCGCCGGCAGCAAGGCCGCGGTCGACAAGGCCTGCGAAGTGCTCAAGGGCATGGGCGCCAAGCGCGCGCTGCCGCTGCCGGTGTCGGCGCCGTTCCATTCCAGCCTGATGAAACCGGCCGCCGAGCGGCTGCAGGCGGCGCTGGCGGGCATCGAACTGGCCGCGCCGCGCATTCCGGTGGTCAACAACGTCGATGTGGCGATCGAAAGCGATCCGGCCCGCATCCGCGACGCCCTGGTGCGCCAGGCCGCCGGGCCGGTGCGCTGGGTCGAGTGCGTGGGCAAGATCAAGTCCCTGGGCATCGACACCGTGGTCGAGTGCGGCCCCGGCAAGGTGCTGGCCGGCATGACCAAGCGCATCGACGGCGAATTGACGGGTGCCGCGCTGTACGACCCGGCCACGCTGGCCGAGGTCAAGACGCTGTTGGCCTGACGCTCAACGAAGCGAGGAGAACCACCCCATGACAGACACGACATTCGCAGGACAGGTGGCCCTGGTCACCGGCGCTTCGCGCGGCATTGGCGCGGCGATCGCGCAGACACTGGCCGCGCGCGGCCTGAAGGTGATCGGCACGGCCACCACCGAAGAGGGCGCGGCCCGCATCGGCGCCGCGCTGGCGGCGCACCCCGGCTGCCGCGGCGCGGCGCTCGACGTCAACGACGCCGCCGCCGCCGAGGCGCTGATCGACGCCATCATCAAGGAGCATGGCGCGCTGCACGTGCTGGTCAACAACGCCGGCATCACGCGCGACATGCTGGCCATGCGCCTGAAGGACGAGGACTGGGACGCGGTGCTGGACACCAACCTGAAGGCGGTGTTTCGTCTCTCGCGCGCCGTCTTGCGTCCGATGATGAAGCAGCGCTGGGGCCGCATCATCAGCATCACCAGCGTGGTCGGCGCCTCGGGCAACCCGGGTCAGGCCAACTACGCCGCCGCCAAGGCCGGCGTGGCCGGCATGACGCGCGCGCTGGCGCGCGAGCTGGGCAGCCGCGGCATCACCGTCAACTGCGTGGCGCCGGGCTTCATCGCCACCGACATGACCGCCGCGCTGGGCGAGGAGCAGCAAAAGGCGCTGGCGGCCCAGATCCCGCTCGGCCGCCTCGGCCAGCCGGCCGACATCGCCGCCGCCGTCGCCTATCTGGCCAGTCCCGAGGCCGGCTACGTCACCGGGCAGGAGCTGCACGTCAATGGCGGCATGTTCATGGCCTGAGCGGTTACCATCGGCCCCACTGCCCACAATCACCCCCCGTCCGCGCCCGGTCGCCACGCCGTCCAGCGCGGGTAAAATCCACCCTTTCTATCAATCCCAGAGGGAACCCATGAGCGATATCGAAGCACGTGTCAAGAAAATCATCGCCGAGCAGCTCGGCGTGGAAGAGTCCCAGGTCACCAACGAAAAAGCCTTCGTGGCCGACCTCGGTGCCGACTCGCTCGACACGGTCGAATTGGTGATGGCGCTGGAGGACGAGTTCGGCATCGAGATCCCCGACGAGGACGCCGAGAAGATCACCACCGTGCAGGCGGCCATCGACTACGCCGTCAGCAAGAAGGCGTAAGCGCCTGGGGTTTCCCGGCGCGCGCGGGCGGCTTGGTCTGCCCGCGCCCTTCGTGACGCTCCGTTGCGGGGCGCGCCGGGCCGGCGCCTTTGACCGGCTTCGCGCGCGTCGACCGGCGGGGCACGACCAGAGACAGACAAGCAAGATCGGATGACCATGAATCGACGCCGTGTTGTCGTCACCGGCCTGGGTTGCGTCAGCCCCGTGGGCAACACGGTGGCCGAAAGCTGGGCCGGCCTGCTGGCCGGCCGCTCGGGCATCGATCTCATCACGCGCTTCGACGCCAGCGCCTTCGCCTGCCGCATCGCCGGCGAAGTGCGCGGGCTGGACATTTCGCCGCACATCTCGGCGAAGGAAGCGCGCACCATGGACACCTTCATCCACTACGGCATCGTGGCCGCCGCCGAGGCGGTGCAGGATGCCGGCCTGGCCACCGGCGAGGCGCTGGATGAAGAAGCGGCCGCGCGCATCGGCTGCGTGATCGGCTCCGGCATCGGCGGCCTGCCGCTGATCGAGGAGACGCAGACCGAATACGCCGCGCGCGGTCCGCGCCGCATTTCGCCCTTCTTCGTGCCGGCCTCCATCGTCAACATGGTGGCGGGCCACGTGTCGATGAAGTTCGGCTTCAAGGGCCCCAACCTGGCCATTGCCACCGCCTGCACCACCGGTCTGCACTGCATCGGCGAGGCCGGGCGCTTGATCGAGTATGGCGACGCCGACGTGGTGATTGCCGGCGGCGCCGAATCCACGGTGTCGCCGCTGGGCGTGGGCGGCTTTGCCGCCATGCGCGCGCTGTCCACGCGCAACGACGACCCCAAGACGGCCTCGCGCCCCTGGGACAAGGACCGCGACGGCTTCGTGCTGGGCGAGGGCGCCGGCATTCTGGTGCTCGAGGCGTACGAGCACGCCAAGGCCCGCGGCGCCAGGATCTACGCCGAACTGGCGGGTTTCGGCCTGAGCGCCGACGCCGGCCACATGACCGCGCCCAACATGGACGGCCCGCGCCGCGCCATGGTGGCCGCCCTGCGCAACGCCGGCCTGAACGCCGACCAGGTGGATTACGTCAACGCCCACGGCACCTCGACGCCGCTGGGGGACATCAACGAATCCAACGCCATCAAGGCAGCGCTGGGTGATGCCGCGCGGCGCGCGGTGGTCAGCTCCACCAAGTCGATGACCGGCCACCTGCTGGGCGGCGCCGGCGGCATCGAAAGCGTGTTCAGCGTGCTGGCCCTGCACCACCAGAAGGTGCCGCCCACCATCAATCTGGTCAACCAGGACCCGGAGTGCGACCTGGACTACTGCGCCAACACCGCGCGCGACATGAGGATCGACGTGGCGCTGAAGAACAACTTCGGCTTTGGCGGCACCAACGGCTCGCTGGTCTTCAAGCGCGTTTGAGGCCGGCTGCCGCGGTCATGCGGGCCGGCGACCGGCGCCGCCTCAACCGGCCTGACGGGCCTGCATGGTGACGGACGCTCCGGCGGTGAGCTACCCGGTCGGCCGCGCCACCGCGCTGGCCCGGGTGCTGCTGGGCTTGGCGCTGGCCGGCTGGCTGCTCGCGATGTTGGCATTCATCGGGCCGCCAGCGCTTGACTGGCGTGCGCCAGCAGCTATTTTATTGATAGTAACCAATCTGCTGGTGACAGCCGTCCTCTGGCGTTTCTGGCAGGGTCAGCGCCCGCGGCAGCTGCGCTGGGATGGGCAGCACTGGCAGCTGCGCGAGGCCGCCGCGCTGGCCGAACCGGACGGGCAGGGCGCACGCGTGCAGGTCCGGCTGGACGCCCAGCGCTGGATGCTGCTGTGGTTTCACGACCCGGCGGCGGCGCGTGCCACCTGGCTGTGGGCCCAGGCCTCGCATGACCCCGTGCGCTGGCACCTGCTGCGCTGTGCGCTATATTCAGCCGCGCCTTTGGCGGCCGGCTCTCCGGCCGATGCCTCACGCGCCTGACGACCGGCGCGTCGCTTTTCTTGAACCGCGCTTTTCGTGACCGATCCCATCGCCGCTCCTCCCGCGCCCGCCGACAGCGATGCGATGCTGGTCGAGCGCGCCGTGGCGGGCGACGCGCGCGCCTATGAACTGCTGGTCATCAAGTACCAGCGCCGCATTGAACGCCTGATCGGCCGCCTGGTGCGCGACGTCGACCTGGTGCCCGACATCGCCCAGGAAACCTTCTTGCGCGCCTGGCGAGCGCTGCCCCAGTTCCGGGGCGAGGCCCAGTTCTACACCTGGCTGTACCGCATCGCGGTGAACACGGCGAAAAAGGCATTGATGGAGCTCAAGCGCGACCCGGTGATGACCGAGTCGGCCCTGCAGAGGAGCGAAGACGACGATGAAACTTCCCGGCGCGAGAACGAACTAATCTCCGAATCCACGCCGGAAACCGAGTTGGCGGCCCGCGAAATCGCCGCCGCCGTCAACGCCGCCGTGGAGGCCCTGCCCGAAGACCTGCGCCAGGCCATCACGCTGCGCGAGATCGAGGGGCTGAGTTATGAAGAGATTGCACACACCATGAACTGCCCGATCGGCACCGTGCGCTCGCGCATCTTTCGTGCACGCGAGGCGATTTCGGCCCGCGTCAAGCCGCTGCTCAGCCACCAGACCGGCAAGCGGTGGTGACGGCCATCGCATCGGTATCGGTGATCATCATGAACCCTCCAAACAACCAACCCCTGGATCTGCAAGCCGTATCGGCGCTGATGGACGGGCAACTGCGCGATGCCGATGCGGCCGCCGCCATGGGCTTGATGAGTTCCAGCCAGGCGCGCGAATGCTGGCAGCTGTATCACCTGGTCGGTGACGTGTTGCGCTCTGCCGACCTGGCCGCTTGTGGGCAGGACCCCGGTTTGGCGACACGTGTCGTGGCGCGCATCCAGCAGGAGGCTCGCCCGGTGGTGGCCATGGCGCCCGCCGCCGCACCGGCGCGCGATGTCACCCGGCCGGCGGCCAACGACGGCGTTTTCCGCTGGCGCATGGTGGCCGGTCTGGCGTCGTTTGCTGCGGTGGCGGCGATCGGCTGGG
>MKTG01000004.1:2665-18520 GCA_001897615.1 Burkholderiales bacterium 68-10 | reverse complement strand
CCGCAGCCGGCGGCCGATCCCGACGACATCCATCTGGTGCAAGGGGCGGGCGGCATCGTGCGTGATCCGCGCCTGGATGAGCTGCTGCGGGCGCATCGCCAGATCTCGGCGCCCCCGGCCCTGGGTGGTTTCGTGCTCAACGCCACGTTCGAAGGTGCAGGGCGTTGAGGGCGAGCGTGTTCCGGATGACCCTGCCGGTATCGGCCTGCCAGCGGCCCGGCGGCGTGCGGTGGTGGGGTCGCGGACTGCGCCGGGCGGCGCTGCTGTGGTGCGTCGGCGGCCTGTTGACGCTGGCGGGCGCGCAGAACGTGGGCCAGTTCGGGGGTGGCGGCGTGCCGGCAGGGCCGCCGCAGCGCAGCGTGACGGAGTGGCTGGCGCGGCTGCAGCAGGCGTCGCGGGTGCCGTCCTACGTGGGTACCTTCGTCGTGTCCTCGGCCTCTGGTGCCCTGTCCAGTTCACGCATCTGGCACGTGTGCGAGGGTGACGTGCAACTGGAGCGCGTGGATACCCTGACGGGGACGCCACGCTCGACGGTGCGCCGCAACGACACCGTGATGACGTTCCTGCCCGATGCGCGGGTGGTCACGCTGGATCAGCGCCAGCAGGGTGCCGTGTTCCCCAACCTGCTCAGCCCGGCGGCGGGACAGCCGGTGGCTGATTTTTATGACGTGCGCGAGCTGGGGCGTGGGCGAGTCGCCGGCTGCGACGCCGACATCGTGCAGTTGCTGCCGCGCGACGCCTGGCGCTTTGGCTATCGCATCTGGAGCGAAAACCGCACCGGCCTGGTGCTCAAGACCCAGACGCTGGACGCGCAGGGCCGCGTGCTCGAGCAGGCGGCGTTTTCCGAGTTGCAGCTGGACGCCCCGGTGCAGGCTGAGCAACTGCGCCAGATGATGGCCAGCACGCAAGGCTACCGCCTGGTCCAGGCCGAGCAGGCCCGCACCACGCCGCAGGCCGAGGGCTGGCAGTTGAGCGCGGTGGTGCCTGGCTTCGAGGCCCGCAATTGCTACCGTCGCCCGCTGTCAGGCACGGCGTCGCTGGTGCAGTGCATCTTCTCGGATGGGCTGGCCACGGTGTCGTTGTTCATGCAACCGCTGGAAGCCGCGCAGCACCCGCGGGAAGGCGCGGCATCCATGGGCGCCACCCAGGCCCTGACGCGCCGCGTGGCCGACCGCTCGGGCCACTGGTGGATCACGGCCGTGGGCGAAGTGCCGTCAGCCACGCTGCAGGCCTTCGTGCAGGGGCTGGCGCGCATTCCCTGAAGCACGGGGCTGCCTGCGCGCGTTGCTCAACCCTTTCACTGTCCTATTCGTTCTGAAGATGAAGAAACTCACCTTGGTCGCACTGGCCGTCCCGATGATGCTCGGCGCGGCGCTGAACCTGCCCGTGGCCGCTCAGGCCCAGGCGCCCGCCGCGCCGGTGGTGCGGGGCCTGCCGGATTTCACCGACCTGGTCGAGCAGGTGGGCCCGGCGGTGGTCAACATCCGTACGGTCGAGCGCGTGCGTGCGGGCGGGCGAAGCGGCCCCGGCGATGAGGAAATGCAGGAGTTCTTCCGGCGCTTCTTCGGCATCCCCCTGCCCGGCACGCCGCGCCAGGGGCCGCGCCAGGAACCCCAGGAGCCGTCCGAGCGCGAAGTGCCGCGCGGCGTGGGTTCGGGTTTCATCATTTCGGCCGATGGCTTCGTGATGACCAACGCCCATGTGGTGGACGGTGCCGACGAGGTGCTGGTGACGCTGACCGACAAGCGCGAGTTCAAGGCCCGCATCGTCGGCGCCGACAAGCGCACCGACGTGGCCGTGGTCAAGATCGAAGCCAGCGGCCTGCCGGCGGTGCGCATCGGCGACGTCAGCCGCCTGAAGGTGGGCGAGTGGGTGATGGCCATCGGCTCGCCCTTCGGGCTCGAGAACACGGTCACGGCCGGCATCGTCAGTGCCAAGCAGCGCGACACGGGCGACTACCTGCCTTTCATTCAGACCGACGTGGCGGTCAACCCCGGCAATTCGGGCGGCCCGCTGATCAACATGCGCGGCGAGGTGGTGGGGATCAATAGCCAGATCTATTCGCGCTCGGGCGGCTTCATGGGCATCTCGTTCGCCATCCCGATCGACGAGGCCATGCGCGTGAGCGAGCAGCTGCGCGCCAACGGGCGCGTCACGCGCGGTCGCATCGGAGTGCAGATCGACCAGGTGAGCAAGGACGTCGCCGAATCCATTGGCCTGGGCAAGCCGCAGGGCGCGCTGGTGCGTGGCGTCGAATCCGGTTCGCCGGCCGACAAGGCCGGCGTGGAGGCGGGCGACATCATCACCCGCTTTGACGGCCGCGCGATCGAGAAGGCGTCGGATCTGCCGCGCCTGGTTGGCAATACCAAGCCGGGCACGCGCAGCGCCCTGACGGTGTTCCGGCGGGGCCAGACGCGCGACCTCAGCATCACCATCGCCGAACTCGAACCAGAGCAGGTGGCGCGTCGTCCGGCCGCGCGCGGCAGTGCGCCGCCCAAGGCCGGCGAGGCCGCGCAGGCGCTTGGTCTGACCGTGGCCGAGCTGACCGAGACGCAGAAGAAAGAGCTGAAGGTGCGGCACGGGGTGCGTGTGGAAGCGGCGTCCGACGCGGGTGCGCGCGCCGGCCTGCGCGAAGGCGACGTGATCCTGTCGATCGGCAACGTCGAAATCCGCAACGTGCGCGAGTTCGAGACCGCCGTGGCCAAGACCGAGCGCGGCAAACCGGTCAACATGCTGGTGCAGCGCGGTGAACTGGTGCAGTTCGTGCTCGTCAGGCCAAGCCGCTGACGGGGGCGCGCCAGGGTGGCAAAAAACCACATCGCCAACTGGGATTTAGGTTTTTTTGCGATGCCAGCGCGATTTTCAGGCGCCCGTCGCTGTGCACAGATTGAGTTTGAAGCGCCGATGGTACATATGAATTTGGATAGAATATCGATCTGTCAATGGTGTCGATCTGCATATGCCGAGGCTCACACACCGCCATACGGCACGCCAGATGATGATCCGCCGGATTTCCACAAGCGCTTCTGAAGTTGTTCAGAATTTATCCTTCGGATCGTGTTGACAACTTGTTGATAAAAATTCGTTGCAGCGTCACAACGTCATGGCGATGAGCATCGGGGTCGATCGGAGGGTCGGTTTTTGCCTACAATGAAGTCCCAACCATCGCAGTTGCCATAGATTGTTGGTTCAAGGGCGCGCCGCCTCATTGGCGCGCCCTTTTTTCATGTGCGCACCTCGGTAATTCAAACACTTGCCTTCATTCGTTGATGGACCACATCAGAAATTTTTCAATCATCGCGCACATCGACCACGGCAAATCCACGCTGGCCGATCGGCTGATCTCGCGTTGCGGCGGCCTGTCGGACCGCGAGATGAGCGAGCAGGTGCTCGACTCGATGGACATCGAGAAGGAGCGGGGGATAACCATCAAGGCGCAGACCGCCGCGCTGCAATACCAGGCGCGCGATGGCAAGGTCTACAACCTCAACCTGATCGACACGCCGGGACACGTGGACTTCTCCTACGAGGTGTCGCGCTCGCTGTCGGCCTGCGAGGGCGCATTGCTGGTGGTCGATGCCTCGCAGGGCGTGGAAGCGCAGACCGTGGCCAACTGCTACACCGCGCTGGAGCTCGGTGTCGAGGTGCTGCCGGTGCTCAACAAGATGGATTTGCCGCAGGCCGATCCGGACAACGCCAAGGCCGAGATTGAGGACGTGATTGGCATCGATGCGGGCGAAGCGATCGCCATCTCCGCCAAGACCGGCATGGGCATCGATGACGTGCTGGAGCAGGTGGTCGCCAAGGTGCCGCCACCGCGCGGCCAGGTGGCGGCACCGCTGCGCGCCATGATCATCGACTCGTGGTTCGACGCCTACGTGGGTGTGGTCATGCTGGTGCGGGTGGTCGATGGCCGGCTGTCCAAGGGTGAGCGCTTCAAGATGATGGCCACCGGCTCGGCCTACGAGGCCAACCAGCTGGGCGTCTTCACCCCGGCGCAGCAGCAGCGCGATGCGCTGGAGGCGGGCGAGGTGGGCTACATCATCGCCGGCATCAAGGAGCTGAAGGCCGCCAAGGTGGGTGACACCATCACGCTGGAGAAGAAGCTGCCCAACAACCTGGGACCGGCCAGCGAGGCGCTGCCCGGCTTCAAGGAAATCCAGCCGCAGGTGTTCGCCGGCCTGTACCCGACCGAAGCCAGCCAGTACGACCAGCTGCGCGACGCGCTGGAAAAGCTGCAACTCAACGACGCCTCGCTGCACTTCGAGCCCGAGGTTAGCCAGGCCCTGGGCTTCGGCTTTCGCTGTGGTTTTCTGGGCCTGCTGCACATGGAGATCGTGCAGGAGCGCCTGGAGCGCGAGTTCGACCAGGACCTGATCACCACCGCGCCCAGCGTGGTGTACGAGGTGGAGAAGGCCGACGGCGAGGTCGTCATGGTCGAGAACCCGTCCAAGATGCCTGATCAGGGCAAGATTCAGGAAATCCGCGAGCCCATCGTCACCGTGCACCTGTACATGCCGCAGGACTACGTGGGGCCCGTGATGACGCTGGCCAACCAGAAGCGTGGCGTGCAGCTGAACATGCAGTACCACGGGCGCCAGGTCATGCTGACCTATGAGCTGCCGCTGGGCGAGATCGTGCTGGACTTTTTCGACAAGCTCAAATCCGTCTCGCGCGGCTACGCGTCGATGGACTATGAGTTCAAGGAGTATCGGCCGTCCGACGTGGTCAAGGTCGACATCCTGCTCAACGGCGAGAAGGTCGATGCGCTGTCCATCATCGTGCACCGCAGCCAGTCGCAATACCGTGGTCGCGCGGTGGCGGCCAAGATGCGCGAGATCATCAGCCGCCAGCAATTCGACGTCGCCATCCAGGCGGCCATCGGCGCCAACATCATCGCGCGCGAGAACATCAAGGCGCTGCGCAAGAACGTGCTGGCAAAATGCTATGGGGGTGACATCACCCGCAAGCGCAAGCTATTGGAAAAACAGAAGGCGGGCAAGAAGCGGATGAAGCAGATCGGTTCCGTCGAGGTGCCGCAAGAGGCTTTCCTCGCCATCCTGCAGGTGGAAGACTGATGCCGATCCTGACCGCTGTCATTCTGGCCGCCTTCGCGGCCTACGCCGCCGCCTGGTACGTCGGCGTCATTCAGGGCAACTTCGCGCTGCTGCTGTTTCTGGCCACCGTGGTGACGGGGCTGTACTGGCTGGGCGAGCGCTTCGTGTTCCTGCCGCGTCGCCGCGCCGCCGCCCAGGCCCTGGAAGCCCAGGCGGCGCAGCGCCGCGGCGAATTGGCCGCCCAGGGCATCACCCAGGTGGACGAGGGTGATTTGACCCGGGCGCGCGAGCGCGTGCTGGTCCAACCCTGGTGGCTGGACTGGACGGCTGGCCTGTTTCCGGTGATCGTGGTGGTGTTCCTGCTGCGCTCCTTCGTGTTCGAGCCGTTCAAGATCCCGTCGGGCTCGATGGTGCCGACGCTGCTGGTGGGCGACCTGATCCTGGTGAACAAGTTTACCTACGGCCTGAAGCTGCCGGTGATCCACACCCGCCTGACGCAGGGCCAGCCGGTGCAGCGCGGTGACGTGGTGGTGTTTCGCTACCCGCCCCAGCCCAGCGTGGACTACATCAAGCGCGTGATCGGCCTGCCCGGTGACGAGGTGGCCTATCTGAACAAGACGCTCACCGTCAACGGCCAGCCCGTGCCCCAGGTCGCGCTGTCCGATTTCTTCGACGAACAGGTGATGGAGTACTTCAAGCAGTTTGACGAGCAGCTGGGCGTGAAAAATCACCGGATCATCGTCGACGGGCGCCGCCCGGCCTTCGTCGGAGCGGCCTCCGACTTTGAATACAAGGACAATTGCCATTACAGCGTCGAGGGCGTCCGCTGCAAGGTGCCTGAAGGGCATTACTTCATGATGGGCGACAACCGCGACAATTCGCTGGATTCGCGCTACTGGGGTTTCGTGCCGGATGGCAACATCGTGGGTAAGGCGTTCTTCGTCTGGATGAACTTCGGCAACCTCAAGCGCATCGGCTCCTTCCACTGATCCTTTCCGTTCCACTAGAAAAATGAAGCTCCACGGTCCCAAGTCCCAGCGCGGCATCTCCTTCATCGGCCTGTTGTTCCTCGGCGTCGTGCTGGCGTTGCTGGCCATCGTGGGCGCGCGCGTCGTGCCCACGGCGTCGGAGTTCATGTCGATCCAGAAGGCGGTCAAGAAGGCCGCGGCCGATGGCGACACCGTGCCCGCGGTGCGCGCCTCGTTCGACCGCACCGCCTCGGTCGACTACATCACCTCCATCAGCGGCAAGGACCTGGAAGTGACCAAGCAGGGCGACAAGGTGGTGGTCAATTTTGCCTACGACAAGGAAATCCCGCTGTTTGGTCCGGCCTACCTGCTGATCAAGTACCGGGGTTCCTCCGCGGGTGGCTACGACTGAGCGAGCGCCGTTGGGCCCGTCGTCGCGCGCGCCGGATCGGGCGCGCACGCCCTTGCGGGCGCTGCAGCAGCGCCTGCACTACCGGTTCACGGACGAGGCGCTGCTCGAACGGGCGCTGACGCACCGCAGCTACGCGGCCGACCACAACGAGCGCCTGGAATTCCTGGGCGACTCGGTGCTCGGGCTTGGCGTGGCCCACATGCTGTATCAGGCCCTGGGCAGTGGCGCCGAAGGCGATCTGTCGCGCCTGCGCGCCCAGCTGGTGCGCCAGGACAGCCTGCACCGCCTGGCGCTGGAGCTCGACCTGCCGCCACTGCTGCGGCTGGGCGAGGGCGAGATGCGCTCGGGCGGCCAGCGCCGGCCGTCGATCCTGGCCGATGCGCTGGAGGCCATCATCGGCGCCGTCTACCTGGATGGTGGCCACGCGCCGGCCGACGCCCTGGTGCGCCGCCTGTTCGAGCAGGTGGAAATCTCGCCCGCCATGTCGGCCGCGGCCAAGGACGCCAAGACCGCCTTGCAGGAATGGCTGCAGGGACGCAAGATGCGGCTGCCGCAGTACGAGGTGGCCCGTGTGCTCGGCGCGGCGCACCGTCAGACCTTCGAGGTCGTGTGCCAGGTGGCCGAACTGGGCCTTGACGCGTTGGGCGAGGGCGCCTCGCGCCGCGCCGCCGAGCAGGCCGCGGCCACTTCGATGCTGGAAAAGCTCCAGAACCGACCATGAATACTCCTGAAAACATAGCTGGCGACGCTCACCCGGTGGGCGCTGGCGCCCTTGCTGACCATCAAGCGCAGCCGACCCGCGGCGCCGCCGGACAGCGCTGTGGCCTGATCGCCATCGTGGGCAAGCCCAATGTCGGCAAGTCCACGCTGCTCAACGCCCTGGTGGGGCAGAAGATCAGCATCACCAGCCGCAAGGCGCAGACCACGCGCCACCGCATCACCGGCGTGCGCACGCTGCCCGACGGGCAGGGCGGTGGCACGCAGTACGTGTTCGTCGACACGCCAGGCTTTCAGACCCGGCACAACACGGCGCTGAACAAATCGCTCAACAAGACGGTGCTGGGCGCCATCGACGGGGTGGATCTGGTGCTGTTCGTGGTCGAGGCCGGCAGCTTCACCCTGCAGGACGCCAAGGTGCTGTCGCTGCTCCAGCCCGACACGCCGGCGCTGCTGGTGGCCAACAAGCTGGATACGGTGCACCGCCGCGCCGAGATCGCGCCCTGGCTCAAGGGCATGCAGGAGCGCCACCCGTTTGCCGAATTCGTGCCCATGTCGGCCAAGAACCCGCGCGACGTGGCGCGCTTGCTGGAGATCTGCGCCCGCTACCTGCCCGAGCAGCCCTGGTGGTACGGCGAGGACGAACTGACCGACCGCAGCGAGAAGTTCCTGGCCAGCGAGACGGTGCGCGAAAAGCTGTTTCGCCTCACGGGCGACGAGCTGCCCTACACCTCCACCGTGGTGATCGAGCAGTTCAAGGAAGAGAAGAGCCGCGCCCACGGCCGCCTGCTGCGCATCGCCGCCACCATCGTGGTCGAGCGCGACGGCCACAAGGCCATGGTCATCGGCCAGCAGGGCGAGCGCCTCAAGCGCATTGGCACCGAGGCGCGGCAGGAGCTGGAAAAGCTGCTGGACGCCAAGGTGTTCCTGGAAATCTGGGTCAAGGTGCGCTCCGGCTGGGCCGACGACGAGGCGCGCGTGCGCTCGTTCGGCTATGAATGACGCTCCCCCTGAGCCGCTGACGCGGCATCCCCCTGAGGGGGACAACGCCAGCGCCCGGCGCGGGTCCGGGCGTGGCGTTCTGGCCTGGCCTGCTCCGCGGCCATTCGATTGCCTGACGTAGGAGCCGCATCTGAAGCGCGTCCTGCACCAGCCCGGCTACGTGCTGCACCACTACGACTGGAGCGAGTCCAGCGTCATCGTCGAGGCGTTCACGCGCGCGCATGGCCGGGTGGCGCTGGTGGCCAAGGGCGCCAAGCGGCCGTCGTCCAACTTCCGCCCGGTGCTGCTGCCGCTGCAGCCGCTGCTGCTGTCCTGGGGCGGTGACAGCGAAATCCGCACGCTGAAGGCGGCGGAGTGGGGCGGTGGCCTGGTCATGCCGCGCGGCGACGCCTTGCTGTCGGGCTACTACGCCAACGAGCTGCTGCTGCGCCTGCTGGCGCGCGAAGACCCGCACCCGCGCCTGTTCGACACCTACGCGGCCCTGGTGCACGCGCTGGCGGCGGGTGATGCCGAGCCGCTGGCGGCCGCCGCGCTGCGCGCCTTCGAGCTGCTGCTGCTGCGCGAATCCGGCCACCTGCCGGCCCTGGATGCGCAGACCCTGACGCTGGCTCCGCTGCAGGCGCACGACAGCTACCGCCTGGTCGCCGAAGGCGGCCTGCGCGCCGCCCACGCCGACGACAGCGCCTGGCTGTCGGGCGAGGCCTGGCAGCGGCTGGCCGCCTCGATGGACGACCAAGCGCCGTTCAGCACCACGCTGGCGGCGGTCTCGGGCCTGCCCGGCGAGCAGCGCGGCAGCCTGCGCCGGCAGTTGCGCGAGCTGCTCCACTACCATTGCGGCGTCGGCACGTTGCGCACGCGCCAGCTCCTGCTGGACGCGCAGCGCCTGATGACGCCCTGAGACCGCCATGCCCACCCAGCTTTCCGTCAACCTCAACAAGGTCGCCCTGGTGCGCAACACGCGCCACCTGGGCATTCCCAGCGTCACCCGCGCGGCCCGGCTGTGCCTGCAGGCCGGCGCGCACGGCATCACCGTGCACCCGCGTCCGGACGGCCGCCACATCCGCGCCGACGACGTGCACGCGCTGGCGGCGGTGCTGAAGGACTGGCCGGAGCGTGAATACAACATCGAGGGCAATCCGACGCAGAACCTGATGGACTTCATCCGCGCCGCGCGGCCCGCGCAGGCCACCTTCGTGCCCGACAGCGAAGACCAGTTCACCAGCGACCACGGCTGGGACCTGACCGATGCCGGCGTGACCGCGCGGCTGCGGCCCCTGATCGACGAATGCCACCAGCTGGGCGTGCGCGTCAGCCTGTTCATGGACCCGCTGACCGAGCAGATGGCCGCCGCGCGCGCCGTCGGCGCCGACCGCGTCGAGCTGTACACCGAGCCCTACGCCGCCGCCTGGGGCACGCCCGACCAGGCGCATCAGTTGCAGCGCTACGCCGCCGCCGCGCAGGCCGCGCTGGACGCCGGCCTGGGCGTCAACGCCGGGCACGACCTGAACCTGCACAACCTGGGCGCCTTCGTGGCGCGCGTGCCGGGGCTGCTCGAGGTGTCCATCGGCCACGCCTTCATCGCGGACGCGCTGGAGCGCGGCTACGCCGCTACCACCGAGGCCTACCTGCACTGCATCGCGCAGGCTGCTCACTCCTGAAAAGAGAGCTGCCGGCGCGCTCCACACAAGCGCGGCAGGCCGTTTCGACCATCAACGTCATGATCCACGGCATCGGCACCGACATCTGCGACATCCGCCGCATCCGCGCCAGCTTCGAGCGCCACGGCGAGCGCTTCGCGCAAAAGATCCTGAGCGACGCCGAACTCGCCGTCTGGCGCCGCCGCAGCGCGCGCTGGCCGGAGCGCGGGTTGCGCTACCTGGCCACGCGCTTTTCGGCCAAGGAGGCGTTCTCCAAGGCCATCGGCCTGGGCATGCGCATGCCCATGCACTGGCGCCTGTGCGAGATCGCCAACCAGCCCAGTGGTCAGCCCCGCATCGTGCTGCATGGTGGCCTGAAGGACTGGTTCGAGGCGCAGCAACTGGTGGCGCATATCAGCGTGAGCGACGAAAGCGACTACGCCGCCAGCTTCTGCGTGGTCGAGCGCCGGACTACGAATTTGGGCTGAAAATGCCTCCAGCACGCGCGCAGCGAGCGCCAGCAGCTATTAAAATAATAGTCATTTACCGACGCCGGTCACGCCCATGCAGCACGCTCCCCTCATCATCGACATCGCCGGCACCGCCCTGACGGAGGACGATTGTCGGCGTCTGGCCCACCCGCTGGTGGGCGGCCTGATCCTGTTCACGCGCAACTGGCAGGACCGCGCCCAGCTCACCGCCCTGTGCGCCGACATCAAGCGCCTGCGGCCCGAGCTGCTGATCTGTGTCGACCACGAGGGCGGGCGCGTGCAGCGCTTTCGCAGCGGCGGCTTCACCCACCTGCCGCCGATGCGGGCGCTGGGCGAGCTGTGGATGCAGGACGCCATGCGCGCGCAGGACGCTGCCAGCGCCTGCGGCTACGTGCTGGGCGCCGAGCTGCGCGCCTGCGGGATCGATCTGTCGTTCACGCCGGTGCTGGACCTGGACTGGGGGCCCTCGGGGGTGATCGGCGACCGCGCCTTCCATGCCGATGCGCGCGTCGTCACGATGCTGGCCAAGGGCGTGGCCCACGGGCTGCGGCGCGCCGGCATGGCCAGTTGCGGCAAGCACTTTCCGGGTCACGGCTTCGTGCCCGCCGACTCGCACACGGCGCTGCCGCGCGACGGCCGCTCGCTCAAGGCCATCCTGGCCGACGACGCGGCGCCCTACGGCTGGCTGGGCAGCGTGCTGGACGCGGTGATGGCGGCGCACGTCGTCTACCCGCGCGTCGATGCCTGCCCGGCCGGCTATTCGGCGCGCTGGCTGCAGGCCGTGCTGCGCGGGCGGCTGGGCTTTGGCGGCGCGATCTTCACCGACGATCTGAGCATGGAGGCGGCGCGCCACATCGAGGGCCGCGCCATCAGCCCCGTCGAAGCCGTGCGCGCCGCGCTGGACGCCGGGTGCGACCTGGCGCTGCTGTGCAACCAGTCGCTGGATGGCGGCAAGGTGCTGGACGAGACCATCGACGGCCTGGCCCGGGCGCAGCTCACCGGCCGCTGGCAGCCGCGTGCCGCCAGCGGCGCGCGCGGCCAGGCGCTGCTGCCGCGCGAGCCGGCGCCCGACTGGGACGCGCTGATGCGCTCGCCCGCCTACCTGCACGCGCTGGCGCTGATTCCCTGAGCCGCGCCGGGCTGGCGCCGCGGCTGGCCGCGCTGTGCGTGCAGCGCCGTCAGGCCGACGCGGCCCCGGGCCGCGGCAGCGCCGCGTCGCGCAGCCGGCTGGCGGGGAAATCCACCGAAAACACCGAGCCCTGGCCCGGCACGCTGGCGATCTGGAGCGTCGCGCCGTGGCGTTGCAGCACGTGCTTGACGATGGCCAGGCCCAGACCGGTGCCGCCGGTGTCGCGCGAGCGGCTGCGGTCGATGCGGTAGAAGCGCTCGGTCAGGCGCGGCAGGTGCTCGGCGGCGATGCCGGGGCCGGTGTCTTGCACGGCAAAGCGCGCGCCACCGTCGGGCAGCGTCTGCCACTGCACCGTGATCCGGCCACCCGGCGGGGTGTAGCGCACCGCGTTGGTGACCAGGTTGGACAGCGCGCTGTGCAGCTCGGCGGCGTCACCCGCCAGCTCGCTGCGGGAGCGCTGCGGCGCGTCGGCGGGAAACCGCAGGACGTGCGGCGGCGCCCCCGCCGGTGTCAGCAAGACCGACAGGGCGCGCGCATCGGCCTCGCAGTGCCGCAGCAGCGCCTGCACCGGCGTCCACTCATCCAGGCCGGGCAACGGGCTGCCTTCCAGCCGTGACAGCGTCAGCAGATCCTGCACCAGGTGCTGCATGCGATCGGCCTGTTGCGCCATCAGCTTCAGGTAGCGGTCGCGCTCCTCGGACGTCAGGGGCATCGTCCGCAGGGTTTCAATGAAGCCGACGAGCACCGTGAGTGGCGTGCGGATCTCGTGCGACACGTTGGCCACGAAGTCGCGCCGCATGGCCTCGGCCTGTTCCAGCGCGGTGATGTCGCGCGACAGCAGCAGCTGGCGCCCGTCGCCGTACGGATGCAGTCGCACGGCGATGCGCACCGGCCGCGCCGGCGTGCTGTCTCGCCCCGGCACGACCACGTCGTGCGCGAAGTCCTGCGCGGCCAGGTAGGCGCTGAACGCTGGCTCGCGCAGCAGGTTGCCGACCTGCTGCCGCAGGTCGCGTCCGGCGTCCAGGCCGAAGTGCTGCGCCGCCGTCTGGTTGAACCACTCCATGTGGCCCTGGGCGTCCAGCAGCACCACGCCATTGGGCGAGGCCTGCAGCGCGGCCAGCAACTCGTGCAGACGCTGCTCGCTGGCCACCACCTGTTGCTCCTGCTGGCGCAGCCGGCGGCGCATGCGGGCGCTGGCCTCGCCCCACAGGCCGTGCGGGGCAGGGCCCGCGGATGCCGCGCCGTCCTCGCGCAGCCAGCGAATCACGCGCAGACCCCGCCAGGACTCCCAGCCGAAGGCCAGCCACGCGGCGATGGCGACGCCCCCGGCAGCGCCCCAGGGCCCCAGAAGTCGCCAGCCGGCGGCGGCGCAGCCCAGCTGCAACAGGGCGAATATGGAGATGCGCCAGAACATGGGATTCGCAAAAACGGGAATGAAATCAGGCTTCAGGGCAGTGGGGTCAAGCGCCAGAAGCTATCGGTTTGGTAGCGTCTGGCTGGGCGGTGATGCGGTAGCCCGCGCCGCGCACCGTCTCCACCATGGCGGCGGCGTCGCCCAGGGCCTCGCGCAGGCGCTTGACATGCACGTCCACGGTGCGCTCCTCGATGTAGACATGGTCGCCCCAGACCTTGTCCAGCAACTGGCCGCGGCTGTGCACGCGCTCTGCGTGGCGCATCAGGTAGTGCAGCAGCTTGAATTCGGTGGGGCCGAGTTTGAGCGGCTGGCCCGCGTGACTTGCGCGGTGCGTGGCCGGGTCGAGCGAGAGCGCGCCAATGGCGATGCTCTCGCCGCTGTGCTCGGGCGCGCGCCGGCGCAGCACGGCGCGTATGCGCGCCAAGAGCTCCTGCGTCGAAAAGGGCTTGGTGATGTAGTCGTCGGCGCCCGCGTCCAGCCCGGCGACCTTGTCCGGCTCGTCGCCGCGCGCGGTCAGCATGAGGATGGGCACGGCGCGCGTGCGCGGGTGGGCGCGCCACTTGCGCGCCAGCTCCAGGCCGCTTTGGCCGGGCAGCATCCAGTCCAGCAGGATGACGTCGGGCAGCACGGCATCGAGCTCGCGCTGCGCGGCGGTGCCGTCCTCGGCCCACAGGGGCGCAAAGCCGTTGTGGCGCAGGTTGACGGAGATCAGCTCGGCAATCGCCGGCTCGTCCTCGACGATGAGAATCGTGGGAAGTTTTTTCATCGCCGGGCCGCCCCAAGATGAAAAAGCGGCCCCCTCGGGGGGCAGCGGACTGCGCGAAGCGAGGGAGCGTGGGGGTCTTGTTTTCTCATTGAATCGCGGACTCGATGTCGGAGACGGGTTGGTGGCGCACGTCCTTGCCTTTGACGAGGTAGATGATGAGCTCGGCGATGTTCTTGGAATGGTCGCCAATGCGCTCTATGGCCTTGGCCAGGAACAGCAGGTCCAGGCTGGCCGAGATGGTGCGCGGGTCTTCCATCATGTAGGTGATGAGCTTGCGCACGAAGCCGTCGAACTCCTGGTCGATCAGGTCGTCTTCCTTGAGGATGGCCAGCGCCGCCCGGGTGTCCAGGCGCGCAAACGCGTCCAGCGCCTTGCGCAGCAGGCCCGAGGCCAGGTCGGCCGCCACGCGCAGATCACTGCTGGGCAGCGAGCGCGCCGCGCCGCTCTCGATGATGGAGCGCACCATGCGCGCCATGCGCGAGGCCTCGTCGCCCATGCGCTCCAGGTTGTTGGTGGCTTTGGAGAAGGCCATCAACAGGCGCAGGTCGCGCGCCGTGGGCTGGCGCCGCGCGATGATGGTGATCAGCTCGTGGTCGATCTCCACTTCCATCTGGTTGACGCGGTTTTCGAGGAATTCGACGCGCTCGGCCGCCTCCAGGCTGAACTGGGACAGGGCGGCAATGGCCTGGCGGATCTGCGATTCGACCAGGCCGCCCAGCTCCATGACGCGCGCCGAGACCTGGTTGAGTTCGCTGTCGAACTGGGTGGAGAGATGTTTGTCGGTCATGGTGTTCTTTCGTTGGCTCCCGCAAGCGGGAGAGGGAGAGAGTCCATCAGCCAAAGCGGCCAGTGATGTAGTCCTCGGTTTCCTTGCGCTGGGGCTTGAAGAAGATGTCCTGCGTGGCGCCGAACTCCATCAGGTCGCCCAGGTACATATAGGCCGTGTAGTCGCTGCAGCGCGCCGCCTGCTGCATGTTGTGCGTGACGATGACCACCGTATAGTCGTTCTTCAGCTCGGCGATCAGCTCCTCGATTTTTGCCGTGGAGATGGGATCCAGCGCCGAGCAGGGCTCGTCGAGCAGCAGCACCTCGGGCCGGATGGCGATGCCGCGCGCAATGCACAGGCGCTGCTGCTGCCCGCCCGACAGGCCCGCGCCGCTTTGCGAGAGCTTGTCCTTGACCTCGTTCCACAGCGCGGCCTTTCTGAGCGCCCATTCGACGCGCTCGTCCATGTCGGAGCTACTCAGGTTCTCGAACAGCTTCACGCCGAAGGCGATGTTGTCGTAGATCGACATGGGAAACGGCGTGGGCTTCTGGAACACCATGCCGACCTTGGCGCGGATCAGCGCCACGTCCTGGCGGCTGGTGAGCAGGTCTTCGCCGTCGAGCAGGATCTGCCCCTGCGCGCGCTGCTCGGGGTAGAGCTCGAACATGCGGTTGAAGGTGCGCAGCAGCGTCGATTTGCCGCAACCCGAGGGCCCGATGAAGGCCGTGACCTTGTTCTCGGGAATGTCGAGGCTGATGCCCTTCAGGGCATGGAACTTGCCGTAGTAGAAGTTCAGGTCGCGCACGGCCAGCTTGGCGCGCGGCGCGGGGGCCACGGGGGCTACAGAAGACATGGGTCGATTCCTTATTTCTGGCGTGTCAGCACGCGCGCCAGGATGTTGAGGCCCAGCACCGCGGCGGTGATGAGGAAGACGGCGGCCCAGGCGAGCTGCTGCCAGTTCTCGTACGGGCTCATGGCAAATTTGAAGATGGTCACCGGCAGGCTGGCCATGGGCTTACTCAGGTCGCCGTTCCAGAACTGGTTGTTCAGCGCGGTAAAGAGCAGCGGCGCCGTCTCGCCCGCGATGCGTGCCACGGCCAGCAGCACGCCGGTGATCACGCCGGCGCGCGCGGCGCGCAGCGTCACCAGCAGGATGACCTTCCACTTCGGCGTGCCCAGGGCGTAGGCCGCCTCGCGCAGGCTGGCGGGCACCAAGAGCAGCATGTTCTCCGTCGTGCGGATGACCACCGGGATGACGATCAGCGCCAGCGCCAGCACTCCGGCCCAGCCGGAAAAGCTCTTGAAGCGCGCCACCACCACGGTGTAGACGAACAGGCCCAGCACGATGGAGGGGGCGGACAGCAGGATGTCGTTGACGAAGCGCGTGCAGGACGCAAGCCAGCCCCGGCGCCCGTATTCGGCCAGGTAGACGCCGGCCAGGATGCCGATGGGCGTGCCCACGAAAGTGGCCAGCGCCACCATCACTCCCGAGCCGA
>MKTG01000004.1:0-2525 GCA_001897615.1 Burkholderiales bacterium 68-10 | reverse complement strand
CGGCAAAGCGCTGCGCCCGCAGCTGGGCCAGATCGGCGGCGGAAAGGAGTTTTTGCGAGGTGGTCATGCGCGCGCCCCCTCGCCCTTTTGCAGGCGCGACAGCAGCAGCTTGGACAGCGCCAGCACCACGAAGGTGATGAAGAACAGCACCAGCCCCAGGTAGATCAGCGAGGCCTGGTGCAGGCCCTCGCCGGCCTCGGCAAACTCGTTGGCCAGGGCCGAGGTGATGCTGTTGGCGGCCTCGAACACCGAGAGCGAATTGAGCTGGTTCATGTTGCCGATCACGAAGGTCACGGCCATGGTCTCGCCCAGGGCGCGGCCCAGGCCCAGCATCACGCCGCCGAGCACGCCGGTCTTGGTGTAGGGCAGCACCACCTTCCACACCACCTCCCAGGTGGTCGAACCCAGGCCGTAGGCCGATTCCTTGAGCAGGGCCGGCGTGACCTCGAACACGTCGCGCATCACCGAGGCGATGAACGGGATGATCATGACGCCCAAGATGATGCCGGCCGACAAAATGCCAATGCCCACCGGCGGCCCCGACACCAGCGCGCCCAGGTAGGGCACGCCCTTGAACAGCGCCTGCAGCGGCTGCTGCACCCAGGTGGCCAGGATGGGGCCGAACACCATCAGCCCCCACATGCCGTAGACGATGGAGGGCACGGCCGCCAGCAGCTCGATGGCCGTGCCCAGCGGGCGCTTGAGCCAGGCGGGCGAGAGCTCGGTGAGGAACAGCGCGATGCCGAAGCTCACCGGCACGGCGATCAGCAGCGCGATGGCCGAGGTCATCAGCGTGCCGTAGATCATCACCAGGCCGCCGTAGTCGTTTTGGACGGGATCCCAGGCCGTGCTGGTGAGAAAGCCCAGCCCGTAATGCCGGATGGAGGGCCAGGCGCCGATCACCAGTGACACCAGCACGCCCAAGAGCAGCGCCAGCGTGAGCAGGGCCGCGCCGTGCGCCAGGGCGGCAAACAGCCGGTCGGCCCAGTGTGCGGGCAACCAGGGGCCGCGCCCCGGCGGGCCACCGGATTGCATCAGGGGGGGCGCCGCAGAAGTCAAGGTAGTGGACATGGGTTTTCGTTGATGCATTGCGGGAGTATTACCCCTCTCCCCAACCCTCTCCCGCAAGGGGAGAGGGAGTGAGCACCGGGGGCCGGTGGAGAGGGGGCGTCCCTTACTTCAGCGCAATCGGTTTGCCCGCGCCGTCCACGATCTGCCCCCAGGACTTGGCGATCACGCCCTTGACGGCCTCGGGCATGGGCACGTAGTCCAGGTCGGCCGCCGTCTTGTCGCCGCCCTGGTAGGCCCATTCGAAGAATTTCAACGCGGTGGCGGCCTGCTGCGGCTTGTCCTGCGCCTTGTGCATCAGGATGAAGGTCGCCCCGGTGATGGGCCAGGCGGCCTTGCCGGGCTGGTTGGTGAGGATCTGGTAGAAGCTCCGGCTCCAGTCGGCGCCGGCCGCGGCGGCCTTGAAGCTGTCGTCGTCGGGGGCGACGAACTGGCCGTCGGCATTCTGCAGCCGCACCCAGTTCATCTTGTTCTGCTTCACGTAGGCGTACTCGACATAGCCGATGGAGTTGGCCAGGCGGCCGACGAAGGCGGCCACGCCCTCGTTGCCCTTGCCGCCCGCGCCCAGCGGCCAGTTCACCGCCGTGCCCTCGCCCACCTTGGCCTTCCACTCGGCGTTCACCTTGGACAGGTAGTTGGTGAAGATGAAGCTGGTGCCCGATCCGTCGGCGCGGCGCACCGCTGCGATGTCGGCGTCCGGCAGGCTGACGCCGGGGTTCAGCGCCGTGATCGCTGCGTCGTTCCACTTGCTGATCTTGCCCAGGTAGATGTCGCCCAGCACCTGGCCGCTCAGCCTCAGCTGCCCGGGCGCGAGGCCCTTGATGTTGACCACCGGCACCACGCCGCCGATTACGGTGGGGAACTGCACCAGGCCTTTCTTGGCCAGGTCTTCGTCCTTGAGCGGCGCGTCCGAGGCGCCGAAGTCCACCGTCTTGGCCTCGATCTGGCGCAGGCCCGCGCCCGAGCCGACCGACTGGTAGTTGATCTTCACGCCCGTGGCCTTGTGGTAGTCGGCCGCCCACTTGGCATACAGCGGCGCGGGGAAGCTGGCGCCCGCGCCGGTGGCCTCCTGCTGGGCCAGGGCCGGGGTCAGCACAGCAGCAGACGCCAGGCCAGCCACCAGAACACGCATCAGGGTCAGTTTCATCAAAAACCTTTAAACGTTGTGAAGGGATGGCTGTGAATTTATGAGGGGTTTGTGACAGCAGCGTGACATGCTCAGGCGCCGTCACAAAGGACGCGGCCCCGGCAAGGGTGTCACGCGGCGGTCATGGAAGCCGCTTAGCCTGATGCCCCGGCCCCGATGGCGCAGTGCTATGCTGCGCCGCTTTTTTTATTTCACGATGACTCCAGCCCGACATTACGACGGACTACGCCCAAGCAAGATACAGCAGGTTTATCAATGACTTAGGCGAGTTCAACATATGCCGGTGCTTTCTGAAACCTGACCCGGCTTG
>MKTG01000003.1:20516-23407 GCA_001897615.1 Burkholderiales bacterium 68-10 | reverse complement strand
GGACACAGCGCGAAGCTCATGTTGGCCGAGTTCAGGATTTCCCCGCAGGCCGCGCCAATGGTCTTGGGCAGGCCCTGGCCGCCAAAATCGGCAGGGTGTTGCAGGCCCTGCCAGCCGCCTTCGGTGTACTGCTTGTAGGCCTCCTTGAAGCCGGCGCTGGTGGTGACCGAGGTGCCGCTGTGGCTGGACGGCGCCTTGTCGGCCTCGAAGTTGAGCGGTGCCAGCACGCCCTCATTGAAGCGCGCGCATTCTTCCAGCACCGCCTGTGCGGTTTCCAGCCCGGCATCCTCGAAACCGGGGATGGCGGCGATCTGGTCGATGCGCGCCAGGTGCTCGATGTTGAACAGCAGATCCTGGAGTGGGGCCTTGTAGCTCATCGCGAATGTCCTGAAACAAGCAAAAGAAAAGGGCATCGCACGCGATGCCCCTGGATGACGACATCATGGACCACACCGCCGCGCCTGCGCCAAGAGTGGGCCCGAAATGGTCACAGGGCCTTGACCAGCTCCGGCACGGCCTCGAACAGATCGGCCACCAGGCCGTAGTCGGCCACGCTGAAGATCGGCGCTTCTTCGTCCTTGTTGATGGCGACGATGACCTTGGAGTCCTTCATGCCCGCCAAGTGCTGGATGGCGCCGGAAATGCCCGCGGCGATGTACAGCTGGGGCGCGACGATCTTGCCGGTCTGGCCGACCTGCAGGTCGTTGGCGGCGTAGCCCGCATCGACCGCGGCACGGCTGGCGCCGATGGCGGCGCCCAGCTTGTCGGCCAGCGGCGTCATGACCTCGTTGAACTTCTCGGCGCTGCCCAGCGCCCGGCCGCCGGAGACGACGACCTTGGCGGCGGTCAGCTCGGGCCGGTCGCTCTTGGCCAGTTCGGCGCCGACGAAGCGGCTCTTGCCGCTGTCGGTGACGGCGGCGATGGTCTCGACCGCGGCGCTGCCGCCCGTGGCGGCGGCGTCAAAGCCGGTGGCGCGCACGGTAATGACCTTGGTGGCGTCCGCGCTCTGCACGGTGGCGATGGCGTTGCCGGCGTAGATGGGGCGCTCGAAGGTGTCGGGCCCGTCGACCTTGGTGATCTCGCTGATCTGGGCAACGTCGAGTTTGGCCGCCACGCGCGGAGCGGCGTTCTTGCCGCTGGCGGTGGCCGGAAACAGAATGTGGCTGTAGTTGCCGGCCACGGCCAGCACCTGGGCGGCCAAGTTTTCAGCCAGGCCGTGGGCCAGGGCTTCGCCGTCGGCGTGCAGCACCTTGGCGACGCCAGCGATCTGGCTGGCGGCCTGCGCGGCGGCGCCGGCGTTGTGGCCGGCCACCAGCACGTGGACTTCACCGCCGCAGGCCTTGGCGGCGGTGACGGCGTTGAGGGTGGCGCCCTTGAGGCTGGCGTTGTCGTGTTCGGCGATGACGAGTGCGGTCATTTCAAATCCAGATTGAGCGTTGAGCGTTGAGCGTTTGGCGCGGGGTGCAAGATCGACGGTTTTCGCGCTGAACGCTGAACGCTCAACGCTGAACCGGCGATCGTCAGATCACCTTGGCTTCGTTCCTGAGCTTGTCCACCAGCGTGGCCACGTCGGGCACCTTGATGCCGGCGCCGCGCTTGGGCGGTTCGGCCACTTTCAGGGTCTTCAGGCGCGGCGCGACGTCGACGCCCAGATCCTCCGGCTTGACGGTGTCGAGCGGTTTCTTCTTGGCCTTCATGATGTTGGGCAGCGTGACGTAGCGCGGCTCGTTCAGGCGCAGGTCGGTGGTCACCACGGCCGGCAGGCTGATGGCCACGGTTTCCAGGCCGCCATCGACTTCGCGCGTGACGCTGGCCTTGCCATCGGCCACTTCGATCTTGCTGGCGAAGGTGGCTTGCGGCAGATCGGCCAGGGCGGCCAGCATCTGGCCGGTCTGGTTGGCGTCGTCGTCGATGGCCTGCTTGCCCAGGATGATCAAGCCGGGCTGCTCCTTGTCGACCAGGGCCTTGAGCAGCTTGGCGACGGCCAGCGGCTGCAGATCTTCGGCGGTCTCGACCAGGATGGCGCGGTCGGCGCCGATGGCCATGGCGGTGCGCAAGGTTTCCTGGCACTGCGCGACGCCGCAGGAGACGGCCACCACTTCGGTGAGCACGCCTTTTTCCTTCAGGCGCACGGCCTCTTCGACGGCGATCTCGTCAAAGGGGTTCATGCTCATCTTGACGTTGGCGATGTCCACGCCGGTGCCGTCGCTCTTGACGCGCACCTTCACGTTGTAGTCCACCACGCGCTTGACGGCGACGAGTGCTTTCATGAATCGGATCTCCTAGGCTGTCATCCAGATCGCCTGCGCGATGGCTTTGCACCGCGCGGCAGCTTCACATTCATTCTAGTGCACGACCCTTGCCGAACCGGCCCACGGACATCGCCCATGCGACAGCGATTCAGACAATCGAACGGTCGTGCTTTTATTCTATCCCAGCCTGGCCCGCGGTGGGCGCGGCCGGCAGGTGGCGCACCACGCGCTGCGGGAACGGGATGTCGATGCCATGGGTGCGCAGCGCGTCCAGGATGGCGATGTTGACCTCCGAGCGCAGGCCGAGCACGCCCGCCTCCGGCTCGCTCATCCAGTAGCCGACGGTGAATTCCAGGCCATCGGCGCCGAACGCCGACAGCGAGGCCGAGGGCGCCGGATCGCGCAGCACGCGCGGGCTGGACAGCGTCGCCTCGCGCAGCAGGGCCTGCACCTGTCGCACGTCGCTGTCATAGGCAACGCCGACGGTGGTCGACTGCCAGACGCGCCGGTCGGCCAGCGACAGGTTTTCCACCCGCTGCGTGACCATCATCTCGTTGGGCACCACCGATTCGCGCCCCGAGCCGCTGCGGATCACGGTGTAGCGCGCCCGGATGTCGGTGATCTGGCCCTCGAAGCCGT
>MKTG01000003.1:17636-20445 GCA_001897615.1 Burkholderiales bacterium 68-10 | reverse complement strand
CCGCCCAGCACCGACAGCGCGGTCAGGTCGATCCCCACCGCCGACAGCGCCACCAGCACCGCCACGAACACCAGGAACGCCCGCGTGGCGTTGGCGATCATCTTGCGCAGCGACAGCGTGCCGCCGCCGACTTCGCGCAGCAGGCGCGATTCGATCGCCGCCGACAGCCACAGCGCCAGCAGCAGCGCGATGGCGACGTTGAGCCCGCCCTCCAGCACGCTGCGCAGGCTCAGCGTGGTCGCCCCCATCTTCCAGGTCACGTCGCCGGCCTCTTCCAGCAGCACCGGCAGCAGCCCGCTGAGCCACAGCACCCACACGCCCCACACCAGCCAGGAAATGCTGCGCTCCAGCACGCGCACCGCGCGGGCACGCGGAAACGCGGCCTGCAGCACCTTGACGCCGATGCGAATCACCGCCAGCGCCAGCAGCACCGGCAGCGCCACGCGCAGCAGTGGCGCGGCACCCTGCCAGCGCAGCCAGGCCAGCCAGCCCAGCCAGCCCAGCGTCAGCCACATCAGCGGAAACAGCACACCATCGACACCCCGGCGACCCAGCAAAATGCCCGGCCGCGCCGGCAGCGCACGCGCGCGTCGACGCAACAGCACCGTCAGGCCCCAGGCCAGCAGACCGCAGGCCACGATCAGCGCCAGCTCACCCAGCGTCGCCGCGCGGGTGACGGCGTCCCACCAGTCGCCCCAGTCCTCGATGCGCAGGCGGCGCGTGACAGTCAGGCCGCCGCCGGCCAGCGTCTTCAAGACTTCGTCTTGCGCCACGCAGGCTCCCGCTTGTCGATGAAGGCCTGCACGCCCTCCTGCGTCACCTCCAACATCATGTTGCAGGCCATGGTCTGGCCGGCGAGCTGGTAGGCGGCTTCGATGCCGAGTTCGCGCTGGCGGTAGAACAGCGCCTTGCCGGCGGCGATGGCCTCGCGCGGCTTGGCCAGGATGGCGCCGACCAGCGCCTCGACCGCGTCATCGAGTTGCTCAGCCGGCACCACGCGGTTGACCAAGCCACGCGCCTGGGCCTCGTCGGCCGAGATGAAGCCGCCGGTCAGCAGCATCTCCATCGCCTGCTTGGCCGGGATGTTGCGCACCAGCGGCACGCTGGGCGTGCTGCAGAACAGACCGACGTCGATGCCGTTGACGCCAAAGCGCGCGCTGTCGGCCGCCACCGCCAGGTCGCACTGCGCCACCAGCTGGCAGCCGGCCGCCGTGGCCATGCCCTGCACGCGGGCGATGACCGGCACCGGCAGCTTCAGGATCGCCAGCATCATGCGGCTGCACTGGGCAAACAGCGCCTGGTAGTAGTCCAGCCGCGGGCTGGCCTTCATCTGCTTGAGGTCGTGGCCGGCGCAAAAGGCCTTGCCCTCGGCGCCGATCACCACGGCGCGCGCGTCGGGGTCGGCGGCGATCTGGTCGAGCCGGCCTTGCAGCTCGGTCAGCATGGCCTCGCCCAGCACGTTGAAGGACCTGGGCTGGTTCAGCGTCAGGTGGTGCACGCCGCGCGCGTCGCGCTGGTGTCGCAGCGGGGCGTCGGCGGGGCTGGCGGGGGATTGGGTCATGGTCACGGCTCCATCTGGGTAGCCGACGGCGGCTCGGCACCGCCAGCAATCACTACACAATCAATAGCTGCTTGCGCAGGCCAGGCGGGCGCTGGCGGCCGATTTTAATCACAAGCCGTGAATCAGACCTCGGCCAGCACGCGCAGATGCGCCTCCACGCTGCGCGCCAGCGCGCTGAGGTTGTAGCCGCCTTCCAGGCAGCTGACGATGCGGCCCCGGGCAAAGCGGTCGGCAACGCTCTTGATGCGCTCGGTGATCCACGAAAAGTCCGACTCGGTCAGCCCGAGCTGGCCCATGTCGTCCTCGCGGTGGGCGTCGAAGCCGGCGCTGATGAACACCAGCTCGGGCTGGAACTGCTCCAGCCGCGGCATCCACATCAGCTCGACCAGCTCTCGAATGTCCATGCCGCGCGTGTAGGCCGGCACCGGGCAGTTGACCAGGTTGGCGTCCTGCTTCTGCGCACCGCCCTCGGGGTAGAACGGGTGCTGGAAGAAGCTGACCATCAGGATGCGCTCGTCGCCGGCCACGATGTCCTCGGTGCCGTTGCCGTGGTGCACGTCGAAATCGACGATGGCCACGCGCTTGAGGCCGTGGCGCTCGCAGGCGTACTTGGCCGCCACCGCCACGTTACTGAAGAAGCAAAAGCCCATCGCCTGGTTGCGCGTGGCGTGGTGGCCGGGCGGGCGCGTGGCGCAAAAGGCGTTGGTCAGCTCGCCCGTCACCACCGCGTCCACCGCGTCGATGGCGGCACCGGCCGACACCAGCGCGGCGCGGTAGGTGAAGCGGTTCATCGAGGTGTCCGGGTCGAGCGAATAGCGGTCGGGCCCGCCCGCGTCCATCTCTTCCAGCAGGATGTCGTTGAGGCCGCGCAAGGCCGCCACGTGGCGCCGGCCGTGCGCCAGCAGCAGGTCGCCCATGGCGGCGGGCGTGGCCTCGCGGCGCTCCAGCGCGTCGGCCACGCCGGTGATCAACAGGCGATCCTCGATCGCGTCCAGCCGCTCCGGGCACTCGGGATGGCCGGCGCCCATCTCGTGCTTGCGGCAGTCGGGGTGTGTGAAATACCCGGTTTTACTCATGCCAGTCTCCACTTCCACAATACGACACCGAATATCCGTTACCTTCCTTGCATGGACGTGACACAGAAAATCAAGACCGTACTGGCGCAGCTTAACACCGTGGTAGTGGGCAAACCGGCCCAGGTGCAGGACGGCGTGACCTGCCTGCTGGCCGGTGGCCACCTGCTGATCG
>MKTG01000003.1:0-17577 GCA_001897615.1 Burkholderiales bacterium 68-10 | reverse complement strand
CAGCGACCTGTCGGGCGTGTCGGTGTACGACCGTGGCAAGCAAGCCTTCGTGTTTCACCCCGGCCCGGTGTTCGCCCAGGTGCTGCTGGCCGACGAGATCAACCGCGCCAGCCCCAAGACGCAGTCGGCGCTGCTGGAGGCGATGGAGGAAAAACAGGTCAGCGTGGAGGGCGAAACCCGTCCCCTGCCCTGGCCGTTCTTCGTCATCGCCACGCAGAACCCGTTCGACCAGCTGGGCACCTACGCACTGCCCGAGTCGCAGCTCGACCGCTTTCTGATGCGCATCAGCCTGGGCTACCCCGAGCGCGCCGCCGAGCGCACGCTGCTGGCCGGCCACGACCGGCGCGACATGCTGGATCGCCTGCCGCCGGTGCTGAACGCCAGCGCGCTGGCCGCGCTACAGCAGGCGGTGGCGCGCGTGCACGTGGCCGAGCCGCTGCTGGACTACGTGCAGGACCTGATCGCCGCCACCCGCAACGGCCGCTGGTTCATGCAGGGTCTGTCGCCGCGCGCCGGCATCGCGCTGGTGCGGGCGGCGCGGGCGCGGGCGCTGATCGCCGGGCGCGACTACGTGGCGCCGGACGACGTGCAGGCCATCCTGCCGCAGTGCGTGGCGCACCGCATGGTGCCGGTCAGCAACGCCGGCCGCGGCGCGGTGGAGCAGGTGCGCGCCATGATCGACGCCGTGCCCCTGGCCTGATGCGCGGGGCCGCAAGGATCACGCACAGGACGCGGAAGAATTCCTTTTGAAATGACTTCCGCGCGTCCTCCGCGAAACCTCCGCGCCTTCTGCATTCGGCTGTTTTTACTATCTTATTCATAGCTACCACCGCCCGACCCGTGAGCGCCACCGCCACTTTAGACTCAAGCCCCACCCTGCCCCGCCGGGCCTGGCGCGCGCGCCTGCGCGCCTGGTGGCAGTCGCGCCTGCCGTTGACCGACACGCTGCTGCTCACCCAGCGCAACGTCTACATCCTGCCCACGCGCGCCGGCTGGATGCTGGCGGCCACGCTGGGCGTGCTGCTGGTCGCCGCCATCAACTACCAGCTCAACCTGGGCTACCTGCTCACCTTCCTGCTGGCCGGCAGCGCCGCCGCCAGCATGGTGATCTGCCACAACACGCTGCGCGGCCTGACCCTGCAACTGCTGCCGCCGCAGCCGCTGTTCGCCGGCGCGCTGGCGGTGCTGGACATCAAGCTCACCAATGCGCGCCGCGCGCCGCGCCATGCCATCGGCGTGGCCCTGCTGGAGGGCGCGCACTGGTCCTGGGCCGACGTGCCAGCGCAGGGCCAGGCGGCGGTGCAGGTCAGCTTCCAGCCGGCGCGGCGCGGCCTGCACCGGGTGCCGGTGCTGACGGCCGAGACCCGCTTTCCGCTGGGCAACTTCCGCGTCTGGACGGTGTGGCGCCCAGCGGCGCGGGTGCTGGTCTACCCGGCGCCCGAGCCACAGGCACCGCCGCTGCCGCCGGGCGAGCCGCGCGCCGGCAGCGGCGTGGCGGCCGGCGCGCGCGCCAGCGGCGAATTCGACGGCGTGCGCGCCTACCAGCGGGGCGACCCGACGCGGCTGATCGTCTGGAAGAAGTTCGCCAAGTCCGAGGAACTGGTCAGCCGCGACACCCAGCAGCTGCAACGCCAGGCGCTGTGGCTGGACCACGCCCGCGCCGGCGCGCTGGACGCCGAGGCCCGCCTGTCGCGCCTGACCGCCTGGGTGCTGGCCGCCGACGCGCAGCACCTGGACTATGGCCTGCGCCTGCCCGGCGTGGAGATCCCGCCCGCCGGCGGCGCCGCCCAGCGCCTGCGCTGTCTGGAGGCGCTGGCCAAGGCATGACCCTCCCGCTGACGCTCGCCGCCCTCGCCCGCCTGCCGCGCGAGGCCCGCGACACGCTGTTCTTGCTCGGCGTGATCGGCTGGCTGATCCTGCCGCTGGTGGCGCAGCTGCCGCTGTGGTGCAGCGCGCTGGCCGCTACCGTGCTGGCCTGGCGCGCCGTGCTGACGCTGCAAAACCGGCCGCTGCCGCGGCGCGCCTGGCTGGTGCTGCTGCTGGTGCTGACCGTGGCGGGCACCTGGGCCTCGCACCGCACGCTGCTGGGGCGCGACGCCGGCGTCACCCTGGTGGTGGTGCTGCTGGCGCTGAAAACCCTGGAGCTGCGCGCGCGCCGCGACGCGCTGGTGGTGTTCTTCCTCGGCTTCTTCGCGCTGCTGACCAACTTCTTCTACTCGCAGTCGCTGCCGGTGGCCGCCGCCATGCTGGTGGGCCTGCTGGGCCTGCTGACGGCGTTGGTCAACGCGCACCGGCCGGTGGGCGAGCCGAGCCTGCGCGAATCGGCCGCCGTGGCGCTGCGCATGGCGCTGGCGGGCGCGCCCATCATGCTGGCGCTGTTCCTGTTCTTTCCGCGCTTCGCGCCGCTGTGGGGCATCCCCAGCGACGCGCTGACCGGGCGCAGCGGCCTGTCCGCGACCATGGAGGTCGGCCAGGTCGCCAAGCTGGCGCTGGACGACGGCATCGCCCTGCGCGTGAAGTTCGACGGCGCGCCGCCGCCCCAAGGCGAGCTGTACTTCCGCGGCCCGGTGCTCAGCCGCTTCGACGGCCGCCAATGGACGGCGCGCGGCGGGCCAGGCTTCGAAGGCCTGGGCCTGCCGCCACCGAGCGATCTGCGGGTGCAGGGCGAGCCGGTGCGCTACGAGGTCACGCTCGAGCCCAGCCACCGCCCCTGGCTGCTGACGCTGGACGTCGCGCCGCGCGCGCCCGAGCTGCCCGAGGGCCGCGGCGCGCGCCTGACGGGCGATCTGCAATGGCTCAGCCCGCGCCCCGTCACCGAGCTGCTGCGCTACCGCGCCGAAAGCTACCCGCGGTTCCACTACGGCCTGGCCGGCTGGGACGGCCAGCCGCGCCGCGACCTGGACGAATACCTGCGCCTGCCGGCCGGCTACAACCCGCGCACGCTGGCGTTGGCCGAGCAGCTGCGCGCCCAGGTGGGCGAAGGCAACGCCCTGGCCTTGGTGCAGGTGGCGCTGGAGCGGCTGCGGCGCGGCGGCTACGTCTACACGCTGGAGCCCGGCGTGGCGGGCCAGCACACGGCCGACGAATTCTGGTTCGACACCAAGGCCGGCTTTTGCGAGCACATCAGCTCCGCCTTCGTGGTGCTGCTGCGCGCCGCCGGCGTGCCGGCGCGCATCGTCACCGGCTATCAGGGCGGCGAGCTGAACGGCGTGGACGGCTTCTGGGTGGTGCGCAACGCCGACGCCCACGCCTGGACCGAAGTCTGGGACGCGCGGCGCGGCTGGTTGCGCGTGGACCCGACGGCCGCCGTGCAGCCGGCGCGCATCGGCCAGCTGCAGCGCCTGCGCCGCCCCGAAGGCCTGGTGGCCGGCGCCATCGGCAGCTTCAGCCCCACCCTGGTGGCGCAGCTGCGCAGCGTGTGGGAAGCGGTCAACAACGGCTGGAACCAGTGGGTGCTCAACTACACGCAGAGCCGCCAGCTCGAGCTGCTGCGCCAGCTCGGCTTTGCCAGCCCGGACTGGACCGACCTGGGCAAGGTGATCGCCGGCCTGCTGGTGGCCGCCGCGCTGGGCGGCATGGCCTGGGCCCGGTGGGAACGCAGCCAGCACGACCCCTGGCTGCGCCTGCTGGCACGCGCGCGCCAGCGCCTGGCCGACGCCGGCGTCGCGGCGCCGCCGCAGGCGCCACCGCGCGCGCTGGCACGGCAGGTGGCGCACAGCGACCTGCCCCCGGCCCTGCGCCAGCCGCTGGCCGACTGGCTGCTGGCACTGGAAACCCTGCGTTACGCCCCGTCGCAGGCTGCGGACGCCCGGCTCGCTACACTGCAACGCCAACTGCGCCGCCTGCCCTGGCCGCGCCACCCCATCCGCCATGACCGCACCCCGCCTGCCGCTTGATCGACGCCGCCTGCTAGCTACACTTTGCATAGCTGCTGGCGCTGTCCCCGCCAGCGCCACAAGCCAAAACAGCCAAAAGCGCCGGCGCCCCGCCGACGCCGTGCCGCTGACCTACGCCACGCGCCCCGAGGCCCTGCGCTGGGCCGAGGACGTGGCCACCCGGCGCGACCTGCCGCCCGGCTGGGCGCGCGACACCGTCGGCCAGGCCGTCTACCTGTCCAACGTGCCGCACCTGATGCTGCCACCGGCGCGCGGCACGGCCAAGAACTGGCGCGTCTACCGTGGCCGCTTCATCGATCCGCTGCGCATCGGCGCCGGCGCGCGCTTCTGGCAGCGCAATCGCACGGCGCTGGCGCGCGCCCACGACGAATTCGGCGTGCCGCCCGAGATCGTGGTCGGCATCGTCGGCGTGGAAACCATCTACGGCCAGAACATGGGCAGCTTTCGCGTGCTCGACGCGCTGGCCACGCTGAGCTTCGACTTCCCGCCCCAGCACCCGCGCGCCACGGCGCGCCAGGCGTTCTTCCAGGACGAGCTGGAGCAATACCTGTCGCTGTGCCAGCGCACGGGCATGGATCCGCGGCAGCCGCTGGGCAGCTACGCCGGCGCCATGGGCATGCCGCAGTTCATGCCCTCCAGCTGGGTGCGCTACGCCATCGACTTCGACGGCGACGGCCGCATCGACCTGTGGGGCAGCGAAAGCGACGTCATCGGCTCGGTGGCGAACTACTTCAAGGGCTACGGCTGGCAGCCCGGCCTGCCCACCCATTACCCGGTGCAGCTGTCGCCCGACGCCGATCTGGACACCCTGCTGGCGCCCGACATCCTGCCGTCCTTCCGGCTGGCACGCTTTGCCGAGCTGGGCGCGCGCCTGAGCGCCCCCGGCCAGGCCCACGAAGGCCCGCTGGCCCTGATCGAGCTGCAAAACGGCAACCCCGCCGTGCCCGGCAACACCCCCAGCTACGTCGCCGGCACCGAGAACTTCTACGTCGTCACCCGCTACAACTGGAGCAGCTACTACGCCATGGCGGTAATCGAGCTGGGGCGGGAAGTGGCGGCGGCGCTGGGCAGCTGACCGCCTCAAAACACACCTGTGGCCAGGCCGGCCGCCAGCCCGGCGCCCAGCTCGGCGCAGCGCGCCAGATCATGGGCCTCGATGGTCTTGGGCGCCAGGATGCGCTCGGGCGTCTGGGCGTGGGTGCAGACGATCAGGCCGGGCGCCACGGGCTTCAGGCGCCAGCCGGTGGCGATGCGTTCAAGCTGGCGCAGCGCATTGCTGCCATCGCTGCCGGCACAGATCATGGTGGCGTAGGGCCGGCCGTTGACGCGCTCCAGCACCGGGTAATAGCAGCGGTCGAAGAAGTCCTTCATCAGCCCGGCCATGGCGGCCAGGTTCTCCGGCGTGGCGAACAGGTAGCCGTCGGCGGCCAGCACGTCCCGCGGCCCAGCCTGTGGCGCGCTCAGCAGGCGCACCGTCACGCCCGGCTCGGCGCGCGCGGCCTCGGCCGCCGCCTCGGCCATCTGGCACGTGCCGCCGGTCAGGCTGTGGTAGACGATCAGCAGCGTCTTCATGGCGCCCGATGATGCCAGTAGCGCGCCGCCGTGTCGCGCTGGCAGTGCAGCGCGCCGGGCTGCTGGCTGTGCCAGCGCATGGCGCCGCAGCGCGGCGACGCGACCGGCTCGGCGCCGACAGCTGCGTAGCGCGCCAGCGCCTCGGGCGCCGGGTGGCCGAAGCGGTTGCGGTAGCCGGCCTGCACCAGCACCCAGCGCGGGCGCACCGCCGCCAGCAGCGCGGACGACGACGAGCCGCGGCTGCCGTGGTGCGGCGCCAGCAGCAGGTCGGCGCGCAGTTCGGGCGTGCGCGCGGCCAGGGCCTGTTCCTGCGCCTGCTCGATGTCGCCGGCCAGCAGCGCGCTGGCGCCACCGGCGGCGCGCACGCGCAGCACGCAGCTCAGGGCGTTGGACTTGAGCCCGCGCGCGTAGTCGGCCGCCTCGGGATGCAGCAGCTCGAACGCCACGCCGTCCCACTGCCACTGCTGGCCGGCCTGGCAGCGCGTGGCCAGGCGCTGCGCCCGCAGCTCGTGCCCGTCCTCGATCGACGAGCGCACGGCGGCCTGCGGCTGCGCCGCCAGCACGGCGCGCGCGCCGCCGGTGTGGTCGCTGTCGCGGTGGCTCAGCACCACGGTGTCCACGCGCTCGCCCAGCGCGCGCAGCAGCGGCACCAGCACGCGGTGGCCGGCGTCGCTCTCCAGCGAATAGCGCGGCCCGGCGTCGTACAGCAGCGTGTGGCGGGCCGTGCGCACGAGGACCGCGCTGCCCTGCCCGACGTCGGCCGCCAGCAGCTCGAACTGGCCCGGCGCGGGGCGCGGCGGCTGCCACAGCGCCAGCGGCAGCACCAGGGGCAGCCCGGCCAGCCGCCACGGCAGCGGCCAGCGCAGCGCCAGCAGCAGCCCGCCGGCCACCGCCGCCACGCCCAGCCACCACGGCGCCGCCGGCAGCGACACGCTGGCCCAGGGCCAGGCCGCCAGCGTGCCCAGCAGCGCCGCCAGCGGCCGCAGCGCGGCGCCGGCCAGCGCCCACAGCGGCGCCCACGGCACGCCCAGCAGCGCCAGCGGCGTGACCACCAGCGTCACCCACGGAATGGCCACCAGATTGGCCAGCAGGCCGACCACCGAGGCCTGGCCGAACAGGATCAGCGACAGCGGCGTCAGCGCCAGCGTGACCACGCCCTGCTCCCGCAACAAAGAGACAAAACGGGCCCTGGCGCCCGTCCGGTCGGCGTCAGCAGCTCTTGAATCGGTAGCAAACAGCACCGCCACGGCGACGAAGCTGAGCCAGAAGCCGGGCTGCATCAACGCCCACGGGTCCAGCGCCAGCACCACCGCCGCCGCCAGCAGTGCGTTCAGCCACCAGGGCCAGCGCAGGCCGGCGACGTGCAGCAGCGTCAGCGTGGCCAGCATCAGCACCGTGCGCTGCGCCGGCACGCCCCAGCCGCTGAACAGCGCGTAGCCGGCCGCCAGCAGCACGCCGCCGATGCGCGCCGCCGTCGGCGCCGGCAGCCACAGGCAGGGGTTGGCGCGCGCCGGCCAGCCCCAGCGCGCCGAGCGCCGCCACGCCGCGCCCACCAGCGCCGCCGCCAGCCAGGCGAACATGGTGATGTGCAGGCCCGAGATGCTCATCAGGTGCGCCACGCCGGTGGCGCGAAACACGTCCCAGTCGGCGCGCTCGATGGCGTTCTGGTCGCCCGTCACCAGCGCGGCGACGATGCCGGCGCGCCGCCGCGCCTCGGCGTCGCCGCCGGCCGCGCCCTGCACGATGCGGTCGCGCACCGCCTGGCGCCAGCGCCCGATCGAGGCGCCGCCCTCGGCCAGCCGCCGTGGCGGCGCGTCGCGCGGGCCGCCGCGCACGTAGCCGGTGGCGCCCACGCCCTGCTCCCACAGCCACAGCTCGTAATCGAAACCATGCGGGTTCAGGTTGCCGTGCGGCGCCTTCAGGCGCGCCGTCAGCTGCCAGCGGTCGCCGGCGCGCAGCTCGGCGGCCAGCGGACGCTCGGCGTCGGTCTCGTCGGCCGCCGCCACCGAGCCGTACCAACCCAGCTGCACGCGCGGCGGCACACGCACCGGCACGCCGTCGAGGCTGGCCTGCCCGACCTCGAAGCCAAAGCGCCAGCCGGCCTCACCGCGCTGCGGCAGACCGCTGACGCGGCCGGTCAGCCGCAGATCACGCCCTTCCAGCGCCGGCGCCAGCCGTTCGGCCTGCCGCGCACCGGCCCGCCAGCCGGTGCTGCCGCCCGCGGCCAGCGCCCCGGCCAGCAGCCACAGCACCAGCACGCCGCGCACCCGCGCGCGCCAGGCCGCCCAGGCGAGCGGCAGCGCCAGCAGGCCCAGCGGCGCATACACCCCCATCGACCACAGCCGCGCCTGTTGCAGTTGCAGTGCCACCCCCAGCAGCGCGCCGAGCAGCAGCCCGGTCAGCGCGTGGCCGCCCCGGCCGGCGGGCGGCCGGGCGGCCAAGGATGGACCGGTGTGCGTCATTGAATGCTATTCATTGAATAGCTGCTTGCGCTTGAACCGCCAGCGCCAGCGGCCGATTTGACCAGGAACATTCGACATGCGGCGGGATGTGGAACCTGAACCCAGTATCTCCGCAAACGCCGCCGCGCCAGACCAACGCCCCAGGCCCCCGGTGCGACAATGGCCGCCCCCGGCGCCACGCTCGCGCGGCGGCCACCCACCACCCCGTTTCAGGAGACCCGCACCATGTCCCACCCCGCCGACCAGCTCAAAGCCCTGGGCATCAGCCTGCCGCCCGTCAGCACGCCAGCGGCCGCCTACGTGCCCTACGCGCGCACCGGCAACCTGCTGTTCCTGTCGGGCCACATCGCGCGCCAGGACGGCAAGCCCTGGGTCGGCCAGCTGGGCAAAAACCTGAGCACCGAGCAAGGCCAGCAGGCCGCGCGCGCCGTGGCCATCGACCTGATGGGCACGCTGCAGGCGGCCCTGGGCGATCTGGGCAAGGTGCGCCGCATCGTCAAGGTGATGAGCCTGGTCAACAGCACGCCCGACTTCACCGAGCAGCACCTGGTCACCAACGGCTGCTCCGAGCTGCTGGGCCAGGTGTTCGGCAGCGCCGGCCAGCACGCCCGCAGCGCCTTCGGCGTGGCGCAGATCCCGCTGGGCGCCTGCGTCGAGATCGAGCTGATCGCCGAAGTCGACTGAGGCAGAGGCTGACTACTGCCCGGGTGGCCGCGCCGCCACCGTGCCCAGCGCCGGCACGCTGCGCGCGCCCAGCGCCAGCACCACCGCCACCAGCCAGAACAGACCGCCGGTGCCGATGACGGCGCCGATGGAGCCGAACAGCATCGGCATGGTGAAGCTCGACGCGTTCATGGTGAGCGAGCGCAGCGCCATGGCCTCGCCCTGGCGGTCGATGGGCGCCACCTCGTGCAGCAGGCTCATCACCATCGGCTGCACCGCGCCCAGCGCCACGCCCAGCACCATGGAGCAGGCGCCCATGCCCAGCGGCCCCGGCATCCAAGGGTAGGCCAGCAGCGCGCAGGCGGCCAGCAGGGTGGAGCCGAAGATCACCTGCCATTCGGCCAGCCGGCGCGCCAGCAGCGGCAGCGCCATGCGCACCAGCGCCGCGGCGACGGCAAACGCGCCCTGCAGCGCGCCGATGACCGAGGCCGACAGGCCGCGCTCATGCCCCAGCAGCGGCAGCACGAACATGTGCACGTCCCAGGCCATCGACTGCAGCCAGTTGACCAGCAGCAGCCGGCGCATGGCGGCGTTGCCCAGCAAGTCCCACACCGAGGCGCGCTCGTCGCCCGTCGCCGCCGGGGCCACCGGCGCGCGCGGCGTGCCGCGCAGCATGGCCCAGCACAGCAGCGGCATGGCCGCCATCACGCCGAAAGCCCAGCGGTAGCCGATCAGATCGCCCGCCTGCGGCCCGGCGCGGTCGATCAACAGCCCCGCCACCAGCGGCCCGGCGAAGTTGGCCGCCGCCGGGGCGATGGCGATCCAGCTGAAGGCCAGCTTGCGCTGGGCGGCGTCGCTGGCCAGGCGCCCGATGTGGCGCTGCAGCGCGATCTGCGCCGCGTTGGCGGCCGCCCCCACCAGCAGGGCCGAGGCGCACAGCACGGCAAACACCGGCCAGGCCGCCGCCAGAGCGGCCCCCAGCATGGCCGCCGACACCGCCAGCGCCAGCGGCAGGTGCAGGCCCTGGCGGTCGGCCAGGCGACCGGCCGGCAGCGCCAGGAACACCGCCGACAGCGCGAACAGCGCCAGCAGCACGCCCACCGCCGCCGCGCTGTAGCCCTGCTTGAGCGCCAGCAGCGGCGCCGCCAGCCGCGTGCCGGTCATGGCGCTGTGCACGCACACCTGCGCCAGCATCAGGCGCAGCACCTGGCGGCCGCTCAGGGCCATGGGCGTTCAAGGATGAAGCAAGCTCCAGCGCTTGTTTGACCTGCGCGAGCAGCTACCATTTTCATAGTCATCCGCGGCCCGCCACTCAGCCGTCGGCGCCGTCGGCGTCGGGCGTGCCGGGCAGCAGCTGGTTCGCCTCGGCGTCGGGCAGCGCCTCGACACGGCGCAGCGCGCGGTTCATCACGTTGGTGCGTGTCTGCGCCGCGTCCAAGGTGTTCAGCACGGTCTGGGTCTGCGACTTGACGCGCGCCAGCACGTCGCCGAACTTGCCGAACTCGGTCTTCACCGCGCCCAGCACCTGCCACACCTCGCTGCTGCGCTTTTCCAGCGCCAGGGTGCGAAAGCCCATCTGCAGGCTGCTGAGCATGGCCAGCAGCGTGGTCGGCCCGGCCAGGGTGATGCGCAGTTCGCGCTGCAACGCCTCCATCAACCCGGGGCGGCGCAGCACCTCGGCGTACAGGCCCTCGCTGGGCAGGAACAGGATGGCGAAGTCGGTGGTGTGCGGCGGCTCGACGTACTTTTCGGCGATCGAGCGCGCCTCCAGGCGGATGCGCTGCTCCAGCGCGCGGGCGGCGGCCTCGGCGGCGGTGGCGTCGGCGCGCTGCTGGGCGTCCAGCAGGCGCTCGTAGTCCTCGGTCGGAAACTTGGCGTCGATCGGCAGCCACAGCGGCGCGCCGTCGTCGCCGCGCCCGGGCAGGCGGATGGCGAAGTCCACCGAGTTCTTGCTGCCCGGCCGGGTGACGACCTGGGCGGCGTACTGCTCGGGCGCGAACACGTGCTCCAGCAGCTGGCCGAGCTGCGCCTCGCCAAAGCTGCCGCGCGTCTTGACGTTGGCCAGCAGGTGCTTCAAGTCGCCCACGCCCTGGGCCAGCGTCTGCATTTCGCCCAGGCCCTTGTGCACCTGCTCCAGCCGCTCGGCCACCTGCTTGAAGCGCTCGCCCAGGCGCTGCTCCAGCGTGGCGTGCAGCTTCTCGTCGACGGTCTGGCGCATCTCGTCGAGCTTGGCGCTGTTGGCCGCCTGCAGGGCGCCGATCTGCTGCTCCAGCGTGGCGCGCACCTCCTGCATGCGGCGGGCGTTGGCTTCGCTGAGCTGCGCCAGCTGCTGCGTCAGCGTCTCCGACAGCCCGCCGCGCAGCTGCGCCAGCTGCTGGGCGAAGGCGTCGATCTGGGCGTTCTGCGTGCGCGTGGCCTCCTGCGCCTGCTGGGTCATGGTCAGGGCCAGCCTTTGCAGCTGCTCGACCAGGGTGTCGCCCAGCGTGCCGCGCAGCTGCGTGAGCTGGGTGGCCAGCGCGTCGACCTGGGCGTTCTGCGTGCGCACCGCCTCGGCCCCCTGCGCGGTGACGGCGGACTGAAAGCTGGCCAGGCTGTGCGTCAGCTCCTGCCGCGTGGCGCGCGCGCCCTCGCCCATTTCCTGGCGCAGGCCGCGCTCCAGCCGCTCGCCCTGCTGGCCCAGCAGTTGCCGCAATTCATCGCGCGCCGCCACGTCGGACGGCCGGCGCGGGCGGCGCAGCAGCAGCGCCAGCAGCAGCAGCGCGTTGAGCAGCAGCGCCGCCAGCGCCAGCCAGGGCAGCCAGGCGGGAGTGGAAAGATCCATGATTGCTACTAATAAAAGAGCTGCTTGCGCTGATCAGACGGGCGCCAGCAGCCGAAACGACCCATGCATTCAGGCCGTGGCCACTTGCGGGTTGAGCGGCGTCAGCGGCTTGCCGTGCAGCAGGTAGCCGATCAGGTTGTCGGCCGCCAGCCGGGCCATGGCGCGCCGCGTGGGCACGGTGGCGCTGCCGATGTGCGGGGTGAGCACCACGTTACGGCAGGCCAGCAGCTCGGGGTGCACCCTGGGCTCGCCCTCGAACACGTCCAGCCCGGCGGCGGCCAGGCGCCCTTCGCGCAGTGCCGCCGCCAGCGCCGCGTCGTCGACGATGCCGCCGCGGGCGATGTTGGTGAGCGTGGCGCTGGGCTTCATCAGCGCCAGCTCGGCGGCGCCGATGATGTGGTGCGACTCGGCGCTGTAGGGCACGACCAGCATCACGTGGTCGGCTGTCCGCAGCAGCTCCTGCTTGCTGACATAGCGCGCGCCCACGGCGGCTTCGTCGGCCTCGGGCAGGCGCGAGCGGTTGTGGTAGATCACGCGCATGCCGAAGCCCAGCGCGCCGCGCCGCGCGATCGCCTGGCCGATGCGGCCCATGCCGATGATGCCCAGCGTGCTGCCGTGCACGTCCTGGCCGATCAGCATGTCGTAGGCCCAGCGGTCCCAGCGGCCGGCGCGCAGGAAGTGCTCGCCCTCGGTGACGCGGCGCGCCGCCGCCATCAGCAGCGCGAAGCCCATGTCGGCGGTGGTTTCGGTCAGCACGCCGGGGGCGTTGGTGGCCAGCACGCCGGCGGCCGTCATGGCCGGCAGGTCGAAGTTGTTGTAGCCCACCGCCATGTTGGCGCAGATGCGCAGGCCGGGGCACTGCGCCAGCAGCGCGGCGTCGATGCGCTCGCTGCCGGTGGTGAACACGCCCTGCTTGCCCTGCAGGCGGCGCACCAGTTCCTCGCGCGGCCACAGGGCGTCGTCGGGGTTGGCCTCGACGTCGAAGTGCCGCGACAGCTGCTCGATGATGTCGGGAAAGATCGCTCGGGCGACGAGCACGGCGGGGCGGGTGGTGACAGGCTGGCTCATGCAGGCGAGTGTAGGGCCAGGCCGCCCGCCGCGCGGGGCAGCGCCCGCGTGGCCGCGCTCAGCGCCGCCCGGGGCGCGCCGGGCCGTCGGACAGCATCGAGGTCAGGATCTCGATGAAAGCGCTGGTGCGCTTGGGCAGCAGGCGCCGCCCGGGCGTGACACACCACACCGTGGTGGGCGGCAGGCACCAGTCGGGCAGCACGCGCTCCAGCGCGCCCTGCTCGACCAGCTCGCGCGCGAAGCGCTCCGACAGGCCGACGATGCCCAGGCCGGCCGCCGCCAGCGCCAGCTGCAGGCCCACCGAGTTGGCGCTGTGCGCCTGCGCGGGCAGGCCTTCCCAGCGCGCCTTGCCACGCGACAGGCGCCAGCGCTGGTGCTCGCCGCCGCTGGTGACCAGCGCCAGGCCCACATGGGCCGACAGCTCATCCGGCGTGGCCGGCGTGCCGTGCCGCCGCAGGTAGGCGCGGCTGGCGAACAGGCCGTTTTCCTGCGTCACGACGTGGCGCGCCACCAGCGTGCTGTCGTCGGGCAGCTGGGTGGCCGCGCGCACCGCCAGGTCGAAGCGCTCGGCCACCAGGTCGACGCGCCGGGCCGACAGGTCCAGCTCCAGCCGCACGTCGGGGTACTGGCGCGCGAACTCGGTCACCACCGCCACCAGCGACAGCTCCCGGTACTCGGGCGGGAACGAAGCGCGCAGCGTGCCCTGCGGCACCAGCTGCCGGTGCTGCGCCAGCGCGGTGGCGGCTTCGGTCTCGTCCAGCAGGCGCTGGGCGTGCTCCAGCATGTGCTGGCCGAACTCGGTCAGCGCCAGCCGGCGCGTGCTGCGCTGCAACAGGCGCTCGCCCAGCGCGAGCTCCAGGTCGGACAGGCGACGCGACAGCGTGGCCTTGGGCAACCCGGTCTGATCGGCCGCCTTGGTGAAACTGCCCGCCGCCACGATGTGGGCAAACAGGATCAGGTCGTTGGCGTGCAGCTGGATGGCGTTCATGGTCCGTGCATTGTTCCATTCATGGAATGGTGTGGCGGCGAAATGGGTATTTATTCTTCAATTCATTTCAATACACTGAGGGGCTGAACATCTGTATCCACCCACAACACGCAGCCAGGAGCACCCATGAGCGTCAAACTCGCCATCCTCTACTACTCGACCTACGGCACCAACCACCAGATGGCCGAAATCGCCGCCGAAGCCGCCCGCGCCGCCGGTGCCGAAGTGCGCCTGCTGAAGGTGCCGGAAACCGCCCCCCAGGCCGTGGTGGCCGGCCAGGACGCCTGGAAGGCGCAGGCCGAAAAAACCGCCGACGTGCCGCACGCCACGGCGGCCGACATGGAATGGGCCAATGCCTACCTGATCTCGGCGCCCACCCGCTTTGGCGGCATGGCCAGCCAGATGCGCGCCTTCATCGACACCCTGGGCGGCGTGTGGGCCAAGGGCGGCCTGGCCAACAAGGCAATCTCGGCCATGACCTCGGCCCAGAACACGCACGGCGGCCAGGAATCGACCCTGCTGACCTTCTACAACACGGCGATGCACTGGGGCGGCATCGTGGTGGCGCCGGGCTTCACCGATCCGTCGATCTTCAAGGCGGGCGGCAACCCCTACGGCTACAGCCACACGCAGGGCCAGCCCTTCAGCGACGACGTGAAGGCCGCCATCGGCCACCAGGCACGCCGCCTGGTCGACGTCGCCGCCAAGCTGGGCTGAGCGGCGGCCGCGGCGGCTGCCACCCGGCAGCGGGCATCCGTATGATCGCCGGCACCGCGTCCGCTGACGCCTGACCGAGCAGCCGCCCATGGCCACAACCGCCCCGCAACCACCCGCCAAGGCAAGTCCGCCGTCCGCGCCGCGCCGCATCAGCCTGGCGCTGCAGGGCGGCGGCTCGCATGGCGCCTTCACCTGGGGCGTGCTGGACCGGCTGCTGGAAGATGAGCGCCTGGAGATCGCGGCCGTCAGCGGCACCAGCGCCGGCGCGATGAACGCCGCCGCGCTGGCCGCCGGCCATGCCCAGGGGGGCCGCCAAGGCGCCCGGCGCGCGCTCGACAAGTTCTGGCACAGCACCGCCCAGCAGGCGCTGCTCAGCCCGATGCGGCGCACGCCGCTGGACCGCCTGCTGGGGCGCTGGAACCTGGACGCCTCGCCCGGCTATTACTGGCTCAGCCTGCTGGGGCGCGTGTTCTCGCCCTACCAGTTCAACCCCTTCAACCACCAGCCCCTGCGCGACATCCTGGCGACCCAGATCGACATGAGCGCCTTGCGCGCCTGCCGCGACCTGCGTGTGTTCGTCACCGCCACCAACGTGCGCACCGGACGGCCCCGCGTGTTCGAACAGCACGAGCTGACGCTGGACGCGCTGCTGGCCTCGGCCTGCCTGCCGCACCTGTTCCAGGCGGTCGAGATCGACGGCGACCCGTACTGGGACGGCGGCTACATGGGCAACCCCTCGATCTGGCCGCTGATCTATGGCTGCACCGCCTCGGACGTGGTGCTGGTGCAGATCAACCCGCTGCAGCGCCCCGGCGTGCCGGACACGCCGCACGAGATCGACGACCGCGCCAGCGAGATCGCCTTCAACTCCTCGCTGATGCACGAGATGCGCGCCATCTCCTTCGTGCAGCGCCTGCTGGAGCAGGACGCGCTGAAGGAGCCGTTTGCCTCGCGCTACCGCAACATGCGCATCCACATGATCGGCGACGAAGCGGCGCTGGGCGGGCTGGGCGCGTCCAGCAAGTTCAACGCCGAGCTGGAATTTCTGCAACACCTGAAGGTACTGGGCCGCGCCAGCGCGCAACGCTGGCTGGACAGCAGCGCCCTGAACGACGTCGGCGTGCGCTCCAGCATCGACGTGCGCGCCACCTTCCTGTGACGCCGTGCCGCGCCGGGGGGCGTCAGGCCGTCGGCCCGTACAGCCAGGGCTGGTCCAGCAGCCGCTCGCCCAGCAGCCGCATCGAGGCATTGCGCCCCAGCCGCACCAGCCCGGTGGCGTGGAAGATGCCGCCATTGCGGCGCGACTGCGCCTGCACCCGCGCCACGCGCTGCCAGCGCGCCAGCGCGTAGCGCGCCAGCCGCGTGGGCACATCGACCGCGTCGATCGCCAGCGCGCGCCCCAGCTCGGCCGCGTCCTCGATCGCCATGCCCGCGCCCTGCGCCAGGTAGGGCCGCATGGGGTGGGCCGCGTCTCCCAGCAGCGCCACCAGGCCCTGCGCCATCTCGCGCGCCGCCCCCACGGGCAGGCGGTCGGCCAGCGCCCACAGACGCCACGGCTGCGGGTTCAGGGTGGCGATGTTGGCGGCGCGGATCAGCTCGCGCAGCGGCGCGCAGGTGCTGCCCATGGCGCGCGCCAGCTCGGCCGCGTTGGCCTGCTGGTCCCAGTCGTCCAGTTCGGCCGCCGGCCGGCCGTGCACGATCGCCACCACGTTCATCCACTGGCCGCCGCGCACCGGGTACTGCACCACGTGCAGGCGCGGGCCCAGCCAGGCCGTGACCTGGTCGCTGCGCAAGCCGTGCGGCAGCACCGCCTGCTCCAGCATGGTGCGGTAGGCCAGGTGGCCGGTGGGGCGCGGCGCGCCATCGCGCAGCAGCAGCTCGCGCACGCGGCTGCGCACGCCGTCGGCGCCGATCAGCGCGTCGCCCTCCACCAGCTTGCCGCTGGCGGTGCTCAGGCGCACGGCCTTGCCGTCGTCGGCCAGCTCGGCCAGCCGTTCGCCCAGCTTCAACTGCACGCCACCGTGCCGCAGCACGGCGTGCAGCAGCAGCCCGTGCATGTCGGCGCGGTGGATGGTGGCGTAGGGGGCGCCGTAGCGTTCGATGGCGCGCTCGCCCAGCGGCAGCACGCCCAGCTCGGCGCCGCTGAGCGCGCAGCGCACCTGCAGGCGGTCGGGAAACGCGGCCACGGCGCGCAATTCATCTTCCAGGCCCCAGCCATGCAGGATGCGCGTCACGTTGGGGCCCAGCTGGATGCCGGCGCCGACCTCGCTGAACGCTTCGGCACGCTCGAACAGGCGCACCTGCCAGCCGGCGCGCGCCACCGCCAGCGCCGCCGCCAGGCCGCCAATGCCGCCACCGGCGATCAGGGCTTGTTGGGTTGAACTCATGGGGGCCGATTGTGCCGCGCGCGAAGGCCGATCGACGGCCGCGGTGATCAGGTCGTGGGAAGCATCCGAGCCATCAAGCCAGATCAGGCCCCAGCGCTTGCACGACAAGCGCCAGCAGCTATCAAATTGATACTACATCCGAAGACCGCGCAGCAAACCCCAGGCGATGGTGAACATCAGCACCGCCACGCCGCTGTCGAGCACGCGCCAGGCCGCCGGACGCGCGAACAGCGGCGTCAGCAACCGCGCGCCATAGCCCAGCGCGGCAAACCAGAGCGCGCTGGCCAGCCCCGCACCGGCCAGGAACAGCGGCCGCAGCGCCACCGGCTGGCCGGCGCCCACCGCCCCCACCAGCACCACGGTGTCCAGGTACACGTGGGGGTTCAGCAGGCTGATTGCCAGCACCTCGCGCAAGGCCCGCGCGCGCGGCATGCCGGCGGCGCCCGGGCCGGCCAGCAGATGCCCCGGCGCCAGCGCGCGGCGCAGCGCCTGCACACCGTAGAACACCAGCACCGCCGCCCCGGCCAGGGTGATGGCGTCCAGCACCCGCGGCGAGGCACCGACCAGCGCCCCGAGGCCGAACACCCCGGCCGCCATCAGCAGCACGTCGAGCAGCGCGCACACCGCCACCACCACGCCCAGGTGCTCGCGCCGCAGCCCCTGGCGCAGCACGAAGGCGTTCTGTGCGCCGATGGCGACGATGAGCGACAGGCTGAGCGTGAAGCCGGTAAGAAAAGGCGCGGTCAATCAGGGCACCCGACGCGGGCCAGGGGCCGGCCGCCGGACGCCGCGCCCAGCCCGCTGGCGGTCGGCACCGGCGCCCGTCATCCCAGCAACTGCCGCAGCACGTAGGGCAGGATGCCGCCGGCGCGGAAGTACTCGACCTCGATCGGCGTGTCGATGCGCAGCGTCAGCCGGACTTCCTTCTTCGAGCCGTCGGCGCGCGTGATGACCAGGCGCGCGTCGCTTTGCGGCGCCAGGTCGGCCGCCGGAATGATGTCGA
>MKTG01000002.1:4588-6121 GCA_001897615.1 Burkholderiales bacterium 68-10 | reverse complement strand
TGCTCGCGACCTACTTCAAGGAGCAGGGCGCCGATGTGTCGCTGTTCTGGCACGAAGGTGGGCATGAGATCCGCCGCGAAGAGCTGCTGGCGGTAAGGGATTTTCTCGCCTGACCCGCCCTGCGGGACGAGCCAGGAAGGACCAATGGCTCAGATCAGCCCGTGGTCCTTCATCGCCTGCTGCTCGTCGGGCGTGATGTAGGCAAAGATCTTCGGCGCCGCGCCGGCCAGGTTGAGGAAATAGCGGTTGGTGAAGCCGACCGTACCGGTCTTGCCGTCAGTTTTGCGCTTGTAGTCGAACTCCCAGTCGACGATGGCCATGGCGTTGACCTCGTCGAGCTCGGTGACCTTGATGCCGGTGACGCGCATGGCCGTGCCGCCGACTTCGCGGTATTTCGCGAAGCCCTGGCTGATCAGCTTCCTGAACTCGGCGTCGTTGGCGCCGCCCATCACCCCCTGCGGGCTGGACTCGACCAGGTAGGGAGCGAAGCTCGCCACGGTGCCGTCGACATCCTCGACCGGCGGGTTCTGCAACGCATCGTTGCTGCGCCTGGCGTAGGCTTCGAAGAAGCGCTTCACGTCGCTGTTCTGCTTCAGCATGGGTCTTCTCCTTCGGTTGACCAATGCCTGACGGGCGCGATCGGTTGCCTCGTCGTCGCGCCGGTCAGCCGACGAAGTCGACCGGCACGCCCGGCTTCACCATCTTGGCCAGCTCGTTGGCATCCCAGTTGGTCAGCCGCACGCAGCCATGCGAGGCGGTCTTGTCGATCAGCGAGGGTTCCGGCGTGCCGTGGATGCCGAAGGTCGGCTCGCTCAGGTCGATCCACATCGAGCCCACCGGGCCATTGGGGCCGGGCGGAATGGTCAGCACCTTGGTGTTGTCGCCCTGCTGGAAGTTGATCTTGGGGTTGTAGGTATATTCGGGCATCGGGGCGACGCCCTCGACGATATGGGTGCCTGACGGCGACGGATTATCCTCCGAGCCGATGGTGGCCGGGTAGGCGGCGATCAAGCGATTGTCGGCGTCATAAGCGCGAGCCTGGCGCAGCGACTTGTCGGCCTCGATGCGTGCCCCCTCGCCCTTGAGATCAGGGCCGTAGGCGGCGACGTAGACCGGCTCGCCAACGGCGTAACGAGCGCCGGGATTGAGGGCCTTGAGCAGGTCGATATCCATGTGGAACCGCTCGGCCAGCGATTCCTCGATCGAGGCGTAACCGAGGAACTTACGCTTGGCCTGCTCGGCATAATCCTTCGGTATCGGCTCGCCGATGGCGTTGAGGTCGTCGGCGATGACGGCATAATCGCCGATCACCGGTCCGCCACTGTCGAGCGCCGCAAGCACATCGGGGTCGAGCGCGCCATCTGGCGGCAGGCCGCGCATCAGTTCGAACGCGAACACCGCCTTGCGCACGTTGTCGCCATCGAAGCCGTCGATGACGCCGGGAGAGGCGCCGGCCCTATCGAGCAGCACCTGCAGGCGGACCACCGCCGGATCGGGATGGCGTTCGACGGCGAGCGCCGGGTCTGCCTCCTT
>MKTG01000002.1:3952-4493 GCA_001897615.1 Burkholderiales bacterium 68-10 | reverse complement strand
GTTCCTTCAGGAGACTGAGAAACCGCGGCAGGCCGCCCCGGGTTGCGTCACGGCTGCCGGCGACGCACCGGGATGGTTAGCATTTGACTAAAATGCCGCCGGTGAGCGGCGTGGCTCAGGCCTTGAGGTCGGCCCATTCGGGATGGCGGCGGAACTGTGCGACGACGTAGGAGCAGGCCGGCACGATCCTGCTGCCGGTCCGGCGGGCATCGGCGATGGCGGCTTCGACCAGCCGCAGCGCGAGGCCCAGGTTACGGTGCTGCGGCGGCACGCCGGTATGGTCGGCGACGATGGTGTTGGCGTCGCGGCGCTGGTAGGTCATTTCGGCTTCCGAGCCGTCGGGGAGATAGACCACATAGCGGCCGCGGCCATTGGTTTCTTCGTGCTCGACGGGAAGTTCATCAGACATTGCTGACCTTTCAGTCGGTTCGGCACCGGGCGAGGCGCCGGTCGTTCATGTCATATGTGGTGGCAGCGGGCAGGCGGAAGGGGCGGCGGGCGCGGGTCAGATCTGCGTCATCGGCTCACCAAGCTCGGGGAA
>MKTG01000002.1:2735-3830 GCA_001897615.1 Burkholderiales bacterium 68-10 | reverse complement strand
CCGCAATCGGCGATGGAAGCATCGAAGTCTCCCAGCGTGTAGTAGATGGTGGCCCGCTGGTTCCAGGCTTCGGCATAATCGGGATAGTCGGCAACCAGCTTGTCGAGCAGGCGCAGCGCGCCGGTGGCGTCGCCCATGCCGCGAGCCGTCAGCACTTCGCGCATGCGGCCGGCAAGGATCGGGTCGGACGGCGTGGTCCAGTAGGTCCAGATCTGAGCGTCGAGCGCCTTGGCCGCCTGGGCATTGGGCGCCACGCGCAACTGGGCGAACAACTGGTCGATGGCGGCGCGGTCCGCGGCTTCGTCGGCAAAGGCGAGGGGTATCGCGGACAGCAGCGCCAGCCCCATGACGAGGGGCCTCAGGATCGATGCGAGCCGAACCAGGATGCGCAGCATGGGGTGATATTCGGCCTCATGGCAGCGCGGCGCAAGAGTCTTTGAGCAGCCGTGTCAGTGCCCGGGCTCGCGCTTGCGCCAGCGCGCCGCGATGCCGCGGCCGAGGCTGCCGAGATAAGGCGCGACGGCGAGCAGCAGCACGCGCCAATAGTGCAGCAGCAGGAACAGCGCGACCAGTACCAGGGCGCCGACGATGATCACCAGTTCGAGGCTGAGCCCCATCGATTTGAGCCATGCCGACAGCAGCATGCCCGGCAGGATGTGCGCTGCGGCCCAGACGAAGGCAGAGGTGACGTTGATGACCGAGAAATGCCGGTAGTTCATGCCGAACATGCCGGCGATGCCGGGAACGACTGCCTTCACCCCGGGAATGAAGCGACCGATGAATACCGACTTGCCGCCGTGCCGGGCGAAGAAGCTTTCGCCGCGGGCGATCAGCGCCAGGTGGTTGCGGAACGGCCAGAGCGTCTTGATGCGATCCTTGAGCCAGAAGCCCAGCGTGTAGGAGATGGCATCGCCGACCACGGCGCCCAGCACCGCGGCGAAGTAAATCTCCCAGAACGGCAGCTTGCCTTGCGCGATCAGCCCGCCGGCCAGCAGCAATACCGGGGTCGAGGGGATGAAGAGGCCGAGGATGAACACCGCCTCGGTGGCGGCGATCAGGAAGATGAACCACAGGCTGACCCAGAAATTGGTCGAG
>MKTG01000002.1:0-2627 GCA_001897615.1 Burkholderiales bacterium 68-10 | reverse complement strand
GAGGAAGGCGACGGTCAGGACGATGGCGCCGACGATGATCACCAGTTCGAGGCTCAGCCCGATGGATTTCAGCCAGCCGGTCAGCAGCACGCCGGGCAGGATGTGCACGGCGGCCCAGACGAAGGCGGAGATGACGTTGATCACCGAGAAGTGCCGGTAGGGCATGCTCATCATGCCGGCCACGCCGGGAATCACGGCTTTCACGCCGGTGATGAAGCGGCCGATGAAAATTGCCTTGCCGCCGTGGCGGGCGAAGAACACCTCGCCCTGTTCGATCAGCTTGAGGTGGTTCTTGAACGGCCAGACCGTTCGGATCTTGTCCTTCAGCAAATAGCCGACGGTGTAGGAAATGGCGTCGCCGATAATGGCGCCGAGCACAGCGGCAAAGAAGATCGGCCAGAACGGCAGGCTGCCCTGGGCAATGAGGCCACCGGTCAGCAGCAGGATGGGAAGCGAGGGCACCAGCAGGCCGACGATGAACACTGCTTCGCCGATGCAGACCAGGAAGATGAACAGCAGCGAAAGCCAGAAGTTATCGGAGATGCCCTGCAGGAAGAGCTCGAGCCAGGTCGAGATGGAATGGAGGAATTCGAACATTGGCTACTGGAGGCTCCCGGCCCGTGGTCTCACGCGAGGCCCCAAGCCCCGTGTGGCAGCGTGTCACGAACGGATTGGCACCGCCAGTCGCCATGAGCGCGCCGTTTGCGACTATTTGAAGAGGGATGCATGAACTCCGCGTGAACGTGGCGGAGCAGCCGTTTGTCGCGGAAAAGTCTGCAACTTTGATGAGAAACGCTCTATGCCGTGCAGGCTGACCTGGAGCCGTGGGGGCGAGAAGGCAGCATATTGCAGGAACCAAGCATGTCGCTGCCGATCCATCACATGATTTCCAGCGGACCGCAGCCGGTGGCGCCCTTCAGCCATGCCGTCGAGGCCGATGGTTTCGTGTTCATCACTGGACAGATGCCGACCGACCCGGCAGCGCCTGAAGCGCCGTTGCCCGAGGGCATCGAAGCGCAGACGCGCCGGGTGATCGACAACCTGAAGCTGATCCTCGGCGGCGTCGGCCTGGGGCTCGAGCACGTGACGATGGCGCGCATCTATCTCACCGAGTTCCAGCGCGACTATGCGGCGCTCAACGCGCTGTGGCCGAGCTTCTTCGAAGCCGGAAAGCTGCCCGCGCGCACCACTGTGGGGGTGACGGCGCTGGCGGTCGGGGCGCTGGTCGAGATCGACCTGATCGCGCGACGGCCTTAGGGCCGCAAGTTCCATGGCTAGAGCAGGCTCAGCCCGGCGCCGGCGGCGGCGCTGAGCAGCACCACCAGCCATGGCGGCGTCCTGATCAGCAATAGGCCCAGGGCGGCAACGCCCCAGGCGAGATCGAGCGGACCGAACACGGCACTGGTGAATACCGGGTCGCAGAGTGTCGCCAGCAGCAGGCCCACCACCACGGCGTTGGCGAGGTCGAGGCCGGCGCGCAGACGCGGGTTGGCACGCAGCGACTGCCAATAGGGCAGGGCGCCGAACACCAGCAGGAACGACGGCAGGTAGATCGCGCCGAGCCCGAGCAGCGCGCCGGCGATGCCGTTGGGTGGCGCATGCAGCAGCGCCCCGACATAGGCGGCGAAAGCGAAGAGCGGGCCGGGGACCGCCTGGGCGGCGCCGTAGCCGGCCAGGAACAGGTTGCGGTCGATCAGCCCCGGCGTCACCAGTTCGGCCTCGAGCAGCGGCAGCACCACGTGGCCGCCGCCGAAGACCAGTGAGCCGGTGCGATAGAACTTTTCGGCGACGACGAGCCAGCTGTTGCCGGTCGCGGCGAGGAGCGGCAGGGCGAGCAGCAGGCCGAAGAACAGAGCCAGCAGCACCGTCCCGGCGCGATCGAAGGAGAGGCGCGGGGCAGCGGCGGGCGGCGCAAGCAGGTAGCCTGCGGCGGAAGCGGCGAGGATCAGCGCCAATTGGGTCGCGCCGGATGGCAGCAGCAGCGCGATGGCGGCCGCGGCAAGCGCGATGAGGCGTCGCTTCATGTCCGGCGCCAGCGATTTCGACATGGCCCAGACCGCCTGCGTCACCACGGCGAGCGCCGCCAGTTTCAGGCCGTGCAGGACCCCGTCGGCCAGTGGGCCGGCCAGCTGCGCGGCACCATAGGCGAAAGCCAGCAACAGGATGACCGAGGGCAGGGTGAAGGCGAGCCAGGCGGCGATGCCGCCCCAGTAGCCGGCGCGCAGCTTGCCGATGGCGATGCCGACCTGTCTCGAGGCCGGGCCGGGGAGAAACTGGCAGAGCGCCACCAGGTCGGCATAGGCCGCATCGTCGAGCCAGCGGCGGCGCTCGACCAGTTCGGTACGGAAATAGCCGAGGTGCGCCACCGGGCCGCCGAAGCTGGTGAGGCCCAGCAGCAGAAAGACGCCAAAGACCTCGGCGACGCTGTTCCTGCCTTGCTGCATCGCCGACGCGCTCCCCCGTTCGGGGGACCGGTGCCTCAGGTGGGCGTCACAATCAAGGCGGTGCGGCGTCCTAACTCGTCACCTTGGCCGTCCGGCCATAGACCAGCAGCATGACGATGATCACCAGCCCATAGATGATCTGCCGGCCGGCCTCCGGCATCTGCATGATCGACAGCACCGAGT
>MKTG01000001.1:18402-26138 GCA_001897615.1 Burkholderiales bacterium 68-10 | reverse complement strand
ATCTCGTCGCCGCGGGGCCAGATGTCGCCCAGGTACACGTCCTTGCCGCCCTTGCCCTGGCCCACCGGCTGCGTCATCAGGTCAACCATCACGTTGCCGGCGATGGCGTAGGCCACCACCAGCGGCGGGCTCATCAGGAAGTTGGCCTTCAGGTTGGGGTGGATGCGCGCCTCGAAGTTGCGGTTGCCCGACAGCACCGCCGCGCACACCAGGTTGTTGCGGGTGATGGCCTCGTTCAGCTCGGGCGCCAGGTCGCCGGCGTTGCCGATGCAGGTGGTGCAGCCATAGGCCGACACCGGAAAGCCCAGCTGCTCCAGGTAGGGCAGCAGCCCGGTCTGGCTGAGGTATTCGGTGACGATGCGCGAGCCCGGCGCCAGCGAGGTCTTGATGTGCGGCTGCACCGTCAGGCCGGCCTGCACCGCCTTCTTGGCCAGCAGGCCGGCGGCCAGCATCACGCTGGGGTTGCTGGTGTTGGTGCAGCTGGTGATGGCGGCGATCAGCACGTCGCCGTTGCCCAGGGTGTAGCGCTTGGCCGACACCGGTTCGACCACGTCGGCCTCGGACAGCGCCGACTCCAGCGTCGGCTTGTTGGCCACCATCTCGACCACCGAGCGCGCGGCGCCCATGGGCAGCGGTTCGAGCTCGGGGGCGCGCTCGTCGGCGTCGGGGTCGTTGTCGCGCGTCACCTCGAGCCGGCGGTGCAGCTCGGCGGCCGGGCGGTTGAAGCCGTTGTCGCTCATGGGCTGCGAGAACAGCTCGGCAAAGCGCGCCGACAGCTGGCCCAGCTCGATGCGATCCTGCGGCCGCTTGGGGCCGGCCACGCTGGGGCTGACCTCGCCCAGGTCGAGCGTGATGACCTGCGAGTAGTCGATGTCGCCCGCGCGCGGCACGCCAAACAGCTTCTGCGCGCGGAACCAGGCCTCGAAGGCCTCGATCTCGGCCTTGGTGCGGCCGGTGCCCTGGAAGTATTCGAGGGTGCGCTCGTCGACCGGGAAGAAGCCCATGGTGGCGCCGTATTCGGGCGCCATGTTGCCGATGGTGGCGCGGTCGGGCACGCTCAGGCTGGCCGTGCCCTCGCCGAAGAATTCGACGAACTTGCCCACCACCTTGTGCTGGCGCAGGCGCTCGGTCACCGTCAGCACCAGGTCGGTGGCGGTGCAGCCCTCGCGCAGGCGGCCCTTGAGCTCGAAGCCCACCACGTCGGGCGTGAGGAAGTACACCGGCTGGCCCAGCATGGCGGCCTCGGCCTCGATGCCGCCCACGCCCCAGCCAACCACGCCGATGCCGTTGATCATGGTGGTGTGGCTGTCGGTGCCGACCAGCGTGTCGGGGTAGTACACGCCGTCCTGGCGTCGGTGCACGCCGCGCGCCAGGTATTCCAGGTTGACCTGGTGCACGATGCCGAAGCCCGGCGGCACGACGCCGAAGGTGTCGAAGGCCTGCATGCCCCATTTCATGAACTCGTAGCGCTCGCGGTTGCGCTGGAATTCGAGCTTCATGTTCAGGTCGAGCGCGTTCTGCTTGCCGTAGAAGTCGATCATCACCGAGTGGTCGACCACCAGGTCCACCGGCACCAGCGGCTCAACCTTCTTCGGGTCCTGACCCAGTCGCTGCGCCGTCGAGCGCATGGCCGCCAGGTCGGCCAGCAGGGGCACGCCGGTGAAGTCCTGCAGGATCACGCGGGCGACGGTGAACGGGATCTCGTCGGTGCGCGCCGCCTTGGGGCGCCAGTTGGCCAGCTGCTCGACGTGCTCGCGCGTGACCTTGACGCCGTCGCAGTGGCGCAGCACCGATTCCAGCACCAGCCGCAGCGACACCGGCAGGCGCTTGACGCTGGGGTAGCGCCGGGCCAGCGCCGGCAGCGAATACAGCTCGCCGGTCTTGCCGGAAGCGGTCTGGAAGCTCTTGCGGGTGCTGGCGAAGGCGTGGGTGGGGCGGGTGGCCATGGCATGTGCTCCTGGGTGATGCGGAAAAGAACAGCGCTGCGCGCGAGACGCGCTCGCATTCATTGTGGCAGCGCCCGAGCCCCGCGACCAGCACCTGGCGCAACAACCCTGCTGATGATGAAAAAAGGCCGATCGCGATTGTCTGGCGCGCGCCGGCAGCTCCTCAATCAATAGCGATCAGGGCTTTGCCGCGCTCGATTTGGCGGGCCCCGGCTGGCGTGCCGCCTTGCTGCCGGCCGACGCCGCCGCCGTCGGCGCGGACAGCGGCCTGACGTCGCCGCAGTCGCTGCCCAGGTACTTCATGCGGGACTCGGCGCGCATCGACTGGCTCTTGCCGGCGCCGTTCTTCCCCTTGGTTTCCAGCCAGGTGCTGATCCGCTCGCCTTCGGTCACCGACTCGCCCTTGCCGGTCAGCGTGCCGCCATCGAGCTTGCAGCTGAAGCTGAAGCTGCTGCGCGCGCCCTCGCGCTTGACCGTCGGCGGCTCGCAGTCGGCGCGCGCCGGGCGCGGCACCAGCAATTGCTCGTTGCGCGCCATCTCGGCGCTGATGCAGACGCGCCGCACCAGCGGATCGCCGCCCTGGCGGCCCAGCACGGCCTCGGCCTGCTTGCGCTGCTCGGGCGGCAGGCTGGCGATCTCCTTTTGCTGCTGTTCGGCGGCGGCGCGCAGCACCGCCGCCATGTCCTTACCGTCCACCGTCATCAGGGTGGTGCGGTTTTCCCACAGGCCGGCCTTCAGGCCGGATTGCGCGTGGGCCGCGCCCAGCGCGGCGAGCGCCAGCAGCGCGGTCAGGGTCTTGTTCATGGACGAGCGGTGTTCGGGTTCCAATCGGGGCGCCGATGGTACGCAGAAAAAGCCCGCGCCGGCACGGACCGGGGCGGGCTTCTTGCATCGCGCGGCGCCGCGGCGCCGGCGTCAGGCCAGTTTCTCGTCGGCCTTCTCGCCCTTGCGATAGACCTCGTACACCAGCACCGGGATGCCCAGGCCACCCAGGTGCTGCTGGATCAGCGGCTTGACGTCGGTCCAGTCCAGCGCGCCCACGCCGGTGGCCAGGCGCGGCAGCGCCACGCTCTTGATGCCTTCGTCCTGCACATGCTTGGCCAGCGCGCGCAGCGCGCGGTTGACGTCTTCCAGCTTGGCCTTGACCGGGCGCGCGGCCTTGTCCTGGCTTTGCATGCCCTGGGTCAACAGGTTGACGATGCCGCGCGTGGAGCCGTCCTCGTTGACGCCGCGCCAGGCCCAGATGTCGCCGGTATCCGGCGCCTTGGCGTGCATGGCGTGGCGGTAGTCCTTGACCATCGACGGAAAGCGCTCGCGCAAGGCCAGCGCCAGGCCGGAATCGAACGGGTCGTGCGTGGCGATGCCGTGCGCAATCACCTGGGCTTGGCTCAGCAGGATGTCGCCTTGGACTTCACGGATCATGGGTTTCTCCTTTGGACAGGTTGCAAATCTCTCGATGCTTTGACCTTAGCCCAATTGGGGTTGCTCCACCTTGACTGCGGTCAAGCCGATGCCCTTTGCCGAGCGGCCTCGACCCCCTGCGCCGACAATACGCCCCATGAAAGCCCCCGAACTGCTGCTGCCCGCCGGCAGCCTGGACAAGATGCGCGCCGCCTACGACTTCGGCGCCGACGCGGTGTATGCCGGCCAGCCGCGCTATTCCTTGCGCGCGCGCAACAACGAATTCCGTCTGGAGCAACTGGCCCAGGGCATTGCCGAGGCCCACGCGCGGGGCAGGAAGTTCTTCGTCACCAGCAACCTGATCGCCCACAACGACAAGCTGCGCACCTACCTGCGCGACCTGGAGCCGGTGGTGGCGCTGGGGCCTGACGCCCTGATCATGGCCGACGCCGGCCTGGTGATGCTGGTGCGCGAAAAGTGGCCGCAGGTGCCCATCCACCTGTCGGTGCAGGCCAACACCACCAACTGGGCGGCGGTGAAGTTCTGGCAGTCGGTGGGGGTGACGCGCATCATCCTGTCGCGCGAGCTCAGCCTGGCCGAGGTCGAGCAGATCCGCAACAAATGCCCGGACATGGAGCTGGAGGTGTTCGTGCACGGCGCGCTGTGCATCGCCTACAGCGGCCGCTGCCTGCTGTCGGGATACTTCAACCGGCGCGACCCCAACCAGGGCACCTGCACCAACGCCTGCCGCTGGAACTACAAGACCCACGCCGCCGACGAAGACCCCAACACAGGCGAGGCGCTGGCCAGCGGCGGCGGGCTGCAGGGCTTCAGCTTCGCCGACGAGCAGCAGCGCGCCGAGCAGGACGGCGCCAGCGGCCGGCAGATCACGCGCCACCCGGCCGCCGACAAGGTCTGGCTGATCGAGGAAGAAGGCCGCCCCGGCCAGCTGATGCCCGTCATGGAGGACGAGCACGGCACCTACATCATGAACAGCAAGGACCTGCGCGCGGTCGAGCTGGTCGAGAAGCTGGCCCGGATCGGCGTCGATTCACTCAAGATCGAGGGCCGCACCAAGAGCCTGTACTACGTCGCACGCACCGCGCAGGTGTACCGCCGCGCCATCGACGACGCGGTGGCCGGGCGGCCCTTCAACCCGCGGTTGATCACCGAGCTGGAAGGCCTGGCCAACCGCGGCTACACCAGCGGCTTCCTGGAGCGCCGCCCGGCGCAGGACTACCAGAACTACGAGACCGGCCATTCGGTGGCCCAGCGCAGCCAGTTCGTCGGCGAAGTGAAGGCCGTGCAGGACGGCTGGGCCGAGGTGGAGACCAAGAACCGCTTTGCCGTCGGCGACTGGATCGAGATCATCCACCCGCGGGGCAACCGCACGGTTCGGCTGGAAGTGATGAAGAACGCCGACGGCGCGCCAATCCAGGTGGCCGCCGGCAACCCGCTGCGGGTATGGATACCCGTGGATGGCCCGGCCGAGCAGGCGCTGATCGCGCGCCTGATCGAGGCGCCGGCGACGCCCTGACCGCGGCGCCGGCCCCAGCCGGCAGCCGCCACCGCATCGCCCCGTGACCCGAGACCTGCAACAGCGACTCCGGCACGCGTGGCGCACCCTGCTGGGCGCCGACGTCCTGAGCGGTCTGTCCGTGGCCATCGGCATGAGCCTGACCGCGCTGCTGGGCTACGCCGCCTTTGGCACGACCGCCGCCATCAACATCAGCGTCGGCGCCATCATCGCCCTGATCCCCGACACACCGCGGCCGAAGCGGGGCAAGCTGGCCCATCTGATCGCCGCGCCGCTGCTGGGCGTGCCGCTGTTCCTGGCGGTGCAACTGCTGCGCGGGCACCCGGTCGAACTGGGGCTGCTGCTGGTGTGCGGCACCTTCCTGGCGTTTCTCTCCACCGCCTGGGGTGGACGGGGCATGCCGGTGGCCGCCGCGGTCATGTTCGCCATGCTGCTGGCCATGGCGCCGCAGCCCGCCGCCAGCGTGCACGAGGCGCTGCTGCGCACCGCCTGGTGCGCCGGTGGTGCCCTGCTGTACGTGCTGTACGGCACGGCCAGCAACGCCCTGCTGAACGGCCGTTACCGCACCCAGTCCATGGCCGCCCTGCTGCTGAGCGTGGCCGCGCTGCAGCGCACCCACGCCGAGCGCGTCGTCCCGTCGCCCGATCACCCGGCCGATCTGCGCGCCCCGGGCGGGGTGTTGCAGCGCCAGGCGGCCCTGGCCGACCAGCTGCAGGTCGCGCGCGACCTGATCCTGGAGTCGCCCGGCACGCCGCATCGCCAGCGCCTGGCCGGCATGCTGATGGTGGTGCTGGAGTTGCGCGACCGGCTGATCGCCGGCGAGCTCGACATCGCACCCCTGCAATCGGTGCAGCCGGCGGCCCTGCGGCCGCTGGCCGACATCCTGCACGCCATGGCCGAGGACCTGCAGGCGCTGGCCGACGCCCTGCTGCTGGGCCGTTCACCGGCGCCCGTGCGCGACCACCGCGCCGCCCTTCAGGCGCTGCGCGAGCAGGCCACCGCCCAGGCGGCCGCCAGCACGCCAGCACCGGCGGCGATCACGCAGGCGGCGCTGGTGCGCAGCGTCAGCGTGCGCGTGGGCGACGAGGACGCCGCCGTGCGCCAGCTGGCCGCGCTGGCACGCGGCGACGCCGCGCCCCGGCTGTCGGCGGTGCGCAGCGGCTGGCAGCTGTTCGTCAGTCCGGCGTACTGGTCCAGCCAGCCGCTGCTGGGCGTCTGGCACTGGCGCCAGCCGGCACTGCGCCATGCGCTGCGCGCCGCGCTGGCCATGGGGGCCGGTTTCACGCTGGCGCAGTGGCTGCCCTGGGGCTCGCGCGACTACTGGATCCTGCTGACCATCGTCGTGGTGCTGCGCGGCAGCCTGGCGCAGACGCTGGAGCGGCGCAATGCGCGCGTGCTGGGCACACTGCTGGGCAGCGGCCTGGCGGTCGGGCTGCTGGCCCTGCATCCTCCCGCCGCCGTGCTGCTGCTCGCCGTCGTCGCCGCACAAGGCGTGGCACACGCCTTCGTGGTGCGGCACTACACCACCACGGCCGTCGCGGGGTCGGTGCTGGGCCTGGTGCTGGCCCACCTGCTGCACAGCGGCGGCCACCCGGCGTTCGACTTCATCGAGCGCGTCGGCGACACGCTGCTGGGTGCCGGCATCGCGTGGGCCTTCTCCTACGTCCTGCCGTCCTGGGAGCGCCATCAGATCGCCGGCACCGTGCGCCGCGTGTGCCGCGCCATGGCCCGCCACGCCCAGCAGTCGCTGGCCCTGGCGACCCTGGCCGAGGTCACCGGCCAGCCTGAGCTGACCTGGCGCCTGGCGCGGCGCGAAACCTATGACGCGCTGTCTGCACTGGTGCAGGCCAGCAACCGCGCCCTGGTCGAACCACGGGCCGTGCGCCCGCCCCTTGCCGCACTGGAACAGTTGCAGGGCCACGGCTACCAGCTGCTGGGGCAGCTCAGCGCCATCCAGTCGATCCTGCTGCTGCGCCGCCCGCAGCTGCAACTGGAGGCGGTGCAACCGGCACTGAACGACACGGCGCGCGCGATCGAAGCCACCCTGGACTTGAGCCGGCCCTGGCAGCCGGTGGCGACCGCGCCCGACGAGGCCGAAGACGAGTCGCCGCGCCTGTCCGCCGTGCCCGAGGACCTGCCCGACCCCTTCGAACCCCACTCGAACGCCTGGCTGCTGCGGCGCCTGGCCCTGGCCCGCCGCCAGGCGGGCGACCTGCGTGCCGCGACCGACCACGTGCTGGCCGAACTCGATGGCGGCCCGCCCAGCCGGGCCTGATGTACCTGGCCGCCCCAAGACGGCCCACCCTCAAGCCCGGGCGGCGGCCGGTGCCGGCGCCGCAATGAAGCGCCACGCAATCGCCCAGCCCAGCGCCTGCGTCGCCAGCAGCAGCGCCACCGTGCCCGGCCAGCCCGCGTGCGCATAGGCGATGCCGCCCAGCCACGCGCCGCAAAAGCCACCGCTGTAGTAGCCGGTGTAGTACAGCCCGCTGGCCAGTGAACGCCCGTGCTGGATGCGGTGGGCAATGAAGCTGAGCGCGGCCGACTGCGTGATGAAGGTGCCGCACGACGCCAGCGTCAGCCCGGCCACGATGGCGAGCACCGGCGCCAGCAGCGTCAGCAGCACCCCCAGCGCCGACAGCGCCACCGACAGCAGGATGGTGCGCCGTGCGCTCAGACGCGGAATCCAGCGCCCGGCCAGCGGCGTCACCACCACGCCCACCAGGTAGACCGTGAACACGTTGGCCAGCGCGGCCGGCGTGAAGTGGTAGGGCGCGGCCGCCAGGTGAAAGTTGACGAAGGTGAACATGCCCACCAGCGCCGCCAGCGCGGTAAAACCCAGCGCGCCCGCCGCC
>MKTG01000001.1:0-18389 GCA_001897615.1 Burkholderiales bacterium 68-10 | reverse complement strand
CACCTGCCGGTCGGGCACGAAGTGGCGCGAGGGCGGCAGCACGCGCCACACCAGCACGGCGCCGGCGACGTTGAGCAGGGCCAGCACGCCAAAGCCGGCGCGCCAGGACATGAAATCGGTCAGATGCCCCAGCAAGAAGCGCCCCAGGAAGCCCCCCAGCACACTGCCGGTGATGTACCAGCTCATCATCCGCACCATGGCGGCGCCGCGAAACTCCTCGCCGATGTAGGCGATGGCCACCACCGTCACGCCCGGCACCGCCAGCCCCTGCACGAAGCGCCACGCGGTGAACTGCTGCACGGTCTGCACGCCGATCATGGCCGCCGTCGGCAGCGCCAGCGCCAGCACCGAGACCACCACCAGCGCCTTGCGTCCCAGCGCATCCGACACCATGCCCATCAGCGGCGACACCAGCGCCACCGCCAGCACCGTGGCGCCCACCGCGCGGCCGATCTCGATCACGCTGGCATGCAGATCGCGTTGCAGCTCGGGAACGATCGACTGCACCGAATACACCTGCAGGAAGGCAAACACCCCGACCAGCGCGATGGTCAGCAGCAACAACGGGGTGGGTTGGCCGTCGTGTTCGGGCAGGTGAGCGGGCGGCGGGACGGCGGACATGGGCGCGGCGTGCGGCGGTCGAGGGGCCCGCTGGCCGGAGAAAGCAAAGCGTTCGAGTCTACGTCAGGGGCCACGGCGCCGACATTGCGCACAATCGGGGCCCACGCGCCTGCCGCGCCCCCGCCTTATGTCTGCTGCCGACTTCTCCGCTCACACCCCCATGATGGCGCAATACCTGCGCCTGAAGGCCGACTTCCCCGACACCCTGCTGTTCTATCGCATGGGGGATTTCTACGAGATGTTCTACGCCGACGCCGAGCGCGCCGCCGGCCTGCTGGACATCACGCTCACCACGCGCGGGCAGTCGGCCGGCGCGCCGATTCCGATGGCGGGCGTGCCCTTTCATTCGGTGGACGGGTACCTGGCGCGGCTGATCAAGCTGGGCGAATCGGTGGCGATTTGCGAGCAGGTGGGCGACGTGGCCACGGCCAAGGGGCCGGTCGAGCGCAAGGTGGTGCGCGTGGTCACGCCCGGCACGCTGACCGATACCGAGCTGCTGGCCGACAAGAGCGAGTCGCTGCTGCTGGCCGTGCAACCCGGCGCGCGCGGGCGCACGGGTCTGGCCTGGCTGGCGGTGACGCAGGGGCAGGTGCACCTGGCCGAATGCGGCGCGGATGAGCTGACGGGCTGGATCGACCGCATTGCACCAAGTGAGCTGCTGCTGTCGCAGGATGCGCCGCCGGCGCTGGAAAAGGCGCTGGCCCAGGGCACACGCGCCGCCCTCACCCGCCGCCCCGCCTTCCAGTTCGACGCGCCGCTGGGCCGGCGCAAGCTGCTGGAGCAGCTGCAGGCCGCCAGCCTGGCCGCCTGGAACGCCGAGGAGCTGCCGCACGCCCACGCCGCCGCCGCCGCGCTGCTGGCCTACGCCGAACACACGCAGGGCCGGGCGCTGACGCACGTGCGCGCCCTGGTGGTGGAGCGCGCGGGCGAGCTGATCGAGCTGCCCGCCAGCACGCGCCGCAACCTGGAGCTGGTGCAGACCCTGCGCGGCGAGGACGCGCCCACGCTGCTGTCGCTGCTGGACACCTGCATGACCGGCATGGGCAGCCGCCGGCTGAAAAGCTGGCTGCTCGCGCCCGCGCGCGATCGCGCGCAGGCCAGCGCGCGCCTGGCCGCCATCGGCGCGCTGCGCGAGGGCGGCCTGTGGCAGAAGCTGCGCGCCGAGCTCAAGGGCACCAGCGACATTGAGCGCATCACGGCGCGCATCGCGCTCATGCAGGCGCGCCCGCGCGAGCTGGTGGCGCTGCGCCATGCGCTACAAAAACAAGAGCTGCTGGCGCTTGTCCAGCAAGCGCCAGAGGCTTATTTGACTCAAATCGCGGCGGACCTGGCGCCGCCCGCCGAAGCGCTCGATCTGCTGTGCGCGGCGTTGCTGGAAGAGCCCGCCGCGCTGATCCGCGACGGCGGCGTGATCGCCCCCGGCCTGGACGCCGAACTGGACGAGCTGCGCGCCATCCAGGACAACTGCGACGCCTTCCTGCTCGAACTGGAAGCGCGCGAACGCGCGCGCACCGGCATCAATAACCTGCGCGTGCAGTTCAACAAGGTGCACGGCTTCTACATCGAGGTCACGCAGGGCCAGGCGGCCAAGGTGCCCGATGACTACCGGCGCCGCCAGACGCTGAAGAACGCCGAGCGCTTCATCACGCCCGAACTCAAGGCCTTCGAGGACAAGGCCCTGTCGGCCCAGGAGCGGGCGCTGGCGCGCGAGAAGTGGCTGTACGAGCATCTGCTGAACCAGTTGCAGCCGCACGTGCCGCAGCTCACGCGCTTTGGCCGCGCGATTGCCGCGCTGGACGCGCTGGCGGCGCTGGCCGAGCGCTCGCTGACGCTGGGCTGGTGCGCGCCCGAGTTCGTCGCCCACCCCTGCATCGAGATCCGCGCCGGCCGCCACCCGGTGGTCGAAGCGCGCCTGGCCGAGACCAGCGGCGCGCCCTTCATCGCCAACGACACGCTGCTCGGCCCCAAGGCACGCATGCAGATCATCACCGGCCCCAACATGGGCGGCAAGAGCACCTACATGCGCCAGGTGGCGCTGATCGTGCTGCTGGCTTCCATCGGCAGCTACGTGCCGGCGCAGGCCTGTCGCCTCGGCCCCATCGACGCCATCCACACCCGCATCGGCGCCGCGGATGATTTGGCCAACGCGCAGTCCACCTTCATGCTGGAGATGACCGAGGCGGCGCAGATCCTGCACACCGCGACGCGCGAGTCGCTGGTGCTGATGGACGAAATCGGCCGCGGCACCAGCACCTTCGACGGCCTGGCGCTGGCCAGCGGCATCGCCGCGCACCTGCACGACAAGGTTGGCGCGTTCACGCTGTTTGCCACGCACTACTTCGAGTTGACCGAGTTTCCGGCCACGCACCACGGCGCCGTCAACATGCACGTGAGCGCGGCCGAAAGCGGCCACGACATCGTGTTCCTGCACGAGCTGCAACCCGGCCCCGCCAGCCGCAGCTACGGCGTGCAGGTGGCGCGCCTGGCGGGCGTGCCGGCGGCCGTGGTCAACCATGCGCGCCACGCGCTGGCGCAGCTGGAACAAGGCGCCAGCGCGGCGCAGGCGCAGGTCGATCTGTTCGCGCCGCCGCCCGCTGCTGCCGAACCGGTACCCTCGCCGCTCGATGCGGCCCTGGCCGCGCTCGACCCCGACAGCCTCAGTCCGCGCGAGGCACTGGAGGCTCTGTACCAACTAAAGAGGCTCGGCATCGGCCGCTCGTCATGACGCGCCAGTTCAGCCCGCGCCAGACGGTGGCCGGCCAGCGTGTTCCTGCGCCTGGACGCTTTCCGCCAGCTGCTTGAGCTGGTGCAGTGTCACCGGCAAGCCGCGCTTGAGCTGCTGACCGACGATCAGAACCAGCAACGGCTTGAGCATGCCGGCGAAACGAACCCAGTGCGCAATGCGCGTGCCGTCGCCGAAGGGCTCCAGTTCGTGCTCGAAGTCCATGCGGAACAACGCGGTGCGGCTGGTCACCGTGAAGCTGCGGTTGTCCACCACGGCAGTGACCTGCATGGGGACGGTGCGGCCCCTGGCCGGCGTCAGATGGCCGTTGGCCCCCAGCGTCAGGCCACCGGACAGGTGGGATGACCGGGTGTCGGGGTCCCAGCGGTTCCAGTGTTCGACATCGCGGTAGATGCGAAACACGGTCTCGGGCGAGGCCTTGGTGAGGATGCTTCTTTCGATCTGGGCCATGGGCGTTGCTACCTCAGCCCCCCCAGAGGCGATACACCAGATAGCCCAGCAGCAACGCCATCAGCCAGCCAGCAAACGCCGATCTGGTGCGTGGCACTTCGCCGGGCGACAGGCCTTCGGCCTCCACGCGCGGAAAGCTCGGATCGGATTCTCGCTGCCGGCCAGCGGTGGGCGCGCGCGGCGTCGACGGCGCCGCCTTGCCAGGCGTCTCGGCCGCGGTGGGGCGCGCGCTCAGCAGCGCCTTCAGCAATCCGGGCAGGTCGCGCTGCCGCAACGCCTCGATCAGCTCGGGCGGCAACTGGGGTGGCGTCTGGGTAGCCATGGCATGAACGGGATGAACGGACCGGCCGCAGATTGTGCAACCGGCGCGCCGCCTTGGCCAGCCCCTGGCGGGCACAATCACGCGCCATGACGACGTTGATCTTCTCCCACGGCAACAGCTTTCCCGCCAGCACCTACCGCGTGATGCTCGACAGCCTGCGCGCGCGGGGCTTTCAGGTGCACGCGATCGAGAAATACGGCCACGACCCCAAATACCCCGTCACCGACAACTGGCCCCACCTGGTGCGCCAGCTGGCGCAGTTCGCCACGCAGCGGCGCAAGGAATCCGGCGGCGAGGCCGTCTGGCTGGTCGGCCATTCGCTGGGTGGCATCCTGAGCCTGATGTGCGCCGCCCGCCATCCCGAGTTGGCGCGCGGCGTGGTGATGCTGGACTCGCCGGTGCTGAGCGGCTGGCGCGCCGGCGCCGTGCGCATGGTCAAGCGCACGCCGCTGATGCGGCGCCTGTCGCCCAGCGCGGTGGCGCGCCGGCGCCGCAATGAGTGGGACGACCGGCAGGCCGTGTACCAGCACTTTCGCGGCAAGAAGGTGTTTGCCGCCTGGGACCTCCAGGTGCTGCGCGACTACGTGGACCACGGCACCATCGACGCCGAAGGCACCTGGCAACTGGCCTTCGACCCCGAAGTCGAGTCGCGCATCTACGAGACCCTGCCGCACAACCTGGGGCCGCTGCTGCGCAAGCACCCGCTACAGTGCCCGGTGGCCTTCGTGGGCGGCATCGAATCGGTGGAAATGCGCCAGGTCGGCGGGCTGGACGCCACCGCCGAAGTGGCGCAGGGCCGCGTGACCATGATCGAGGGCACGCACCTGATCCCGATGGAGCGCCCGCTGGCCACCGCCGCCGCCATCGAGGCGCACATCCGCGCCATGGCTACGGCGTCGACCGCCTCGCCCGGAACGCCAGGCTGATGCGCGGCCCGGCGGCGCGCGCGCTCTTGGGAATGCCGTGCTCGTGCGTGCGCTGGCTGGCGTGGCTCATCACCAGCACGCTGCCCGGCTCCAGCGGGACACACCGCGCGCTGCCGCCGGCATGGGCGCGCACCAGCATGTCGCGCGGCGCGCCCAGCGAGACGATGGCGATCGGCCAGCCCGGCACCAGCTCGGCCTGGCGGTCGCCGTGCGGCGCCACGCTGTCGCGCCCGTCGCGGTACAGGTTCAGGCCCACGTGCGTGTAGGGCGCCGGCGCGACGGCCTGTACCAGCGCCAGCGCGGCGTCGATGCAGGCTGGCCGCCCGGGATCGCGCAGCGCCACGCTGGCCACCAGGCGCGGCACGTCCACCACGCGCTCGTACATCGGTCGGCGCAGGCTGCGCCAGGACACCAGCGCCCGCAGCGTGGCCAGCCACTGGTCGGCCGTCGCCGGCGGCAGGCGCGCCGGGTGATAGACGATGCCGCCTTCGGCGTCGTGCACCAGCGTGATCGCGTCGTCGATGAACCACAAAGACTGTTGATTCATACAGTCATGTTAGCGCCCTCGGGTGCCGGCGGCAAGACGGTGGCGGTGGCTGCATAAGATAAATGCCGTTTTCGCCGGCCGCCGCATGCGGCGGCGCCCCCTCTGCCCGATCGATCACTCCATGAATTCAACACCCCGCACCTTCTCGCAAGCGGCCTGGCAGCGCAACCTGGCGCTCTACCAGGACACCCTGGCCCTGCCCTTCAACCAGGAGCTGGCCGCCGGCACGCTGTCGACCGGGCGCTTTCACCACTACATCATCCAGGACGCGCACTACCTGGTGGCCTACGGGCGCGCACTGGCCATCGCCGGCGCCAAGGCCGACCACGCCGACGGGCTGATGCAGTTCACCGCGGCGGCCCGCGAGGCGGTGGTGGTCGAGCGCCAGATGCACGGCGGCTTCATGCAGCAGTTCGGCGTGAGCAGCGCGCAGTTCGCCGCCACGCCACTGTCGCCCGCCTGCCACCACTACACCCAGTTCCTGCTGGCCACCGCCTGGGCCGAGCCCTACCCCGTGGTGCTGGCCAGCCTGCTGCCCTGCTTCTGGATCTATGCCGAGGTGGGCCGCGACATCCACGCGCGCGCGGCCCGGCCCAACCCCTACGGCGCCTGGATCGACACCTATGCGGGCGAGGACTTCCACACCGTGGTGCGCGGCGTGCTGGCCACCATCGACCGCGTGGCCGCGGGCGTCGATGCGGGCACGCTGGACGCCATGCACGCCGCCTACACCACGAGCGCCAGGCTGGAATGGATGTTCTGGGATTCGGCGTACCGGCTCGGGCGCTGGCCGGTGTAGGCGCGCCGGCCTGGCCTACGGCAACGGCTCGGCCCGCAGCACCATCGCGGCGCCAAACGCCAGCCCTTCGGCCGGCCAGTCCGCCGCCGAGCGCAGCGGCCGCCGCCCATCGGCCAGCAGGCGCGCGGCGCGGATCACGCCGGCGTGGGTGACCCACACCGCGTCGCGGCCGCGGGCGCGCCAGTCGCCCCAGGCCTCGGCCACGCGCGCCATCAGCTCGGCGACGTTCTCGCCACCGCCCGGCCGCCCCTGCGCAAAATCGGCCAGCCAGGCGTCGAACTCGGCGCGCCCGATGTCGGCCCAGCGCCGCCGCTCCCAGCGGCCGAAGTCGAATTCGCGCAGCCGCGCATCGGTTTCCAGCATCAAATCGGGCCGCAGCGCTTTCAGGGACAGCGCCAGCAGCTCACATCTTTGTAGCGGCGAAACATGCATCGACAGGCCCTGCGGCAGCTGCCCGGCCAGCACCTGCGCGGCATCGCGCGTGGCGGCGGCGTCGGCTGGCAGGTCGCTGGCGCCATAGCACAGGCCTTCGGCCGCCACCACCTCGGCATGGCGCACCAGCCACAGCTTCATGGCAGCCTCAGCGCCAGGCCCAGATACAGCGCCAGCTCGCACAGCTGCTGCGTGGCCCCCAGCGTGTCGCCGGTGAAACCCTGCAGGCGCCGGCGCAGGGTGCGCCGCATGGCGCCCAGCGCCAGCATCCAGCCCAGCACGGCCAGCCCCAGCGACAGCGGGCCGTGCACCCAGCCCAGCAGCAGCAGCGCCGGCAGGCTCCAGGCCAGGCCAGTGAGCACGGTGGCCGGCCCGGCGCTTTCGGCCAGCGGCTTGGATTTGGCGCCCGAGGAGTCGCTCACATAGGGCAGCGCGTACATCACATCCAGCGGCGCCGCGCGCGACAGCACGTGCGCGCCCAGCAGCGCCGCCGCCGCGGGCGCTGCGCCGCGCTGGGCGATCAGTGCCAGCAGCGCCACCTTGAGCCCCAGCACCAGCCCCAGCGCCAGCGTGCCGTAGCTGCCGATGCGCGAGTCCTTCATGATCTCCAGCGCGCGCTCGCGGCTGGCGCTGCCGCCCAGGCCGTCGAAGGTGTCGGCCAGGCCGTCCTCATGGAAGGCGCCGGTCAGCCAGGCGGTGGCCGCCGTCGACAGCCCAGCCGCCACCAGCGCGCCCAGCGGCCCGGCCGGCAGCAGCACCAGGGCGGCCCACAGCACGGCCGCGCCCCAGGCCCCCACCACCCAGCCCACGCCCGGAAAGTGCCCGGCGCTGGCGTTCAGCATCCGCGGGCTGTAGCCCACCCACCCGGCCAGCCGCCCGGTGACCGGGATGCGGGTGAAGAACTGCAGCGCAAGCAGGAAGTGGCGCAGCGCGGCCATGCGTGGGCGGCTGGTCAGCGGCTGCCCGCCTCGGCGTCGATGGCCTGGCGCACGCTCTGGTAGAAGGTTTCGCGCGCGGCGTACTGCGGGTTGTTGGCGCTCCCGGCCTTGGCCCAGTCGGAGTTGGTGACGATCACCAGCTCGCGCGCCGGGTCGATGAAGATGCCCTGGCCGAAGATGCCGCGCGCGGCAAAGCTGCCGTCGTCATAGGTCCACCACTGGTAGCCGTAGCCGCGCCCGGGCTGGCCGATGTCGGCCTGCTTGTGCGTGGCGTCGTGCAGGTAGTGGTCGGGCAGCAGCGCCTGGCCGTTGACCTTGGCGCCTTCCAGGATGAACAGGCCGAAGCGCGCGTAGTCACGCGGCGACGCCTGGATGCAGCAGCCGCTGATCTCCTGCCCGGTCTTGGACAGCAGCCAGGTGGCCTGCTGCTCGCTGCCGATGCGCGACCAGATCTTTTCCTGCATGTACTCGGTCAGCGGCTTGCCGACGGCGCGGGTGATCAGGATGCCCACCAGGTTGGTTTCGCCGGTGCTGTAGTTCCAGCGCTCCCCGGCGGGCGCGGCGCGTGGCAGCTGGCGCAGGTAGCTCACCAGCGCGTCGACGCCCGGCTCGGGCTTGTGGTTGTTGACGCGCGCGACGTCGGAGTTGGGGTCGCCGTAGTCCTCGTTCCATCGCACGCCCGAGGTCATGGTGAGCAGCTGGCGCACGCTGACGTCGTCGTAGGCCGAGCCCTTCATGTCGGTGATGTAGTCGCTGACCTTGTCGTCCATGCTCTTGATGGCGCCGTCCTTCAGCGCCGCGCCCACCAGCGTCGAGGTGAAGGACTTGGCGACCGAAAAGCTGGTCCAGCGCCCGCTGCCGTCGAAGCCCAGGCCGTAGCGCTCCAGCCGCAGCTGGCCCTTGTGCACGATCAGCACCGCCGCGCCGTGCTGCTCCTGCATGTAGGCATCGATGTCCAGCGGCAGCTTGAGCGGCGGGCCGGGCGGCAGCGGCCGCGCCTGCGCGCTGGGCGCGGCGGTGCGCCACTTGGCCAGCAGCGCGATGCGGTCCATGGCCCGAAAGGCCGCGTCGCGCTGCTTCTCGCTCCAGAACAGGATGTCGCGGTTGGTCGGCAGCGTGGCCAGCAGGCCGCGCGCCTCCTTGTCCAGGCTGAACCAGCCGATGCCGGCGCCCACGACGAGGATCAGCAGCAGGGTCAGCAGAATTCGCTTCAGGGTTTTCACACAGGTCTCCTTGTATCGCCCGTGGGGCGCATCGTAGCGCCCGCGCCTCACGCCTTGTCCGACACCCCGGCGGATTCGAAGCTGGCCATCTCGCCCAGGATGCGGCAGGCGGATTCGAGGATCGGCCAGGCCAGCACGGCGCCGCTGCCCTCGCCCACGCGCAAGGCCAGATCCATCAGGGGTTCGGCTCCCAGCAGCGCCAGCAGCCGCGCGTGACCGCGCTCATCTGACCGGTGCGCGAACACGCAGCGCTGCATCACCGGCGGCGCGATGCGGCAGGCCACCAGCACGGCGGCGCTGGCGATGAAGCCATCGACCACCACCACACGCCGCTCGCTCGCCGCCTGCAGCACGCAGCCCACCAGGGTGGCGATCTCGAAGCCCCCCAGCGCGGCCAGCACCTCCAGCGGCTCGGTCGCGCCCGCGTTGGCGGCCAGCGCCTGGCGCAGCACGGCGGTCTTGCGCGCGATGCCGGCGGCGTCCAGCCCGGTGCCGGCGCCCGTCACCTCGGCCACGTCGATGCCGCCCAGGCGCGCCGCCAGCAGCGACGCGGCGCTGGTGTTGCCGATGCCCATCTCGCCCAGCAGCAGCGCGTTGCCGGGCAGGCCGCGCACCAGTTCGATGCCGTTTTGCACCGCCTGCTCGCACTGCGCAGCACTCATGGCGGGACCGATAGCGCTGTCCTGCGTGCCGGACGCGATCTTGCGAATCACCAAGCCCGGCGCGGGTGCAAAGTCCTTGCGCACGCCGCAATCCACCACCGTCTGCGCAATGCCGTGCTGGCGCGCCAGCACGCTCACCGCCGCGCCGCCGGCCAGGAAGTTGCCCACCATCTGCCACGTGACATCGCTCGGGTAGGCCGACACGCCGCGCGCGGCGATGCCGTGGTCGGCGGCGCAGACGACGAGCTGCGGCGCGAGCAGGCGCGGCTCGGTCGTGCCCAGGATCAGCCCGAGCCGCTCGGCCAGCGCGGCCAGACGGCCCAGCGCGCCGTGCGGCACGGTCTTGCGCTCGATCTTGTGTCGCAGCGCGGCGGCAAGTTGAGGATCGTTCAGTTCAACAACCGAAGGCAGGGACAAGGTCATGGGCGTCATGGAAGTCAACGGATCAGCGCGTCCAGCGCGCCAGGGGTGAACGAGGATTGCAGCGTGGCCGCCAGGCGCTCGAACACGGTGTCCAGCGTGGGCGCGGCGGCGCCGAACAGGGCGTGCAGCGCGGCGGGGTCTTCGAACAGGCCATGCAGATACACGCCCAGCACGTTGCCGGCCACGTTCTGCCAGGCCAGGCCCGCCAGCACCTCGCGCGCCACATCGCCCTTGGCCGCCATGGCCGGGTGCTGGGCGGTCTGGCCGCTGTGGATTTCATAGCCACTGACGGCCACGCCCGCCAGGGCCGACCAGGGGCCGGCGACGTCGCCGAAGCGGGCGTGCGCATGCCGCACGGTCTTGTGTGGCTCGAAGCGGGTCACCAAGGGGAGCAGGCCCAATCCCGGCCCGTTGCTGAAATAGCCCCCACGCTCCACCGCTGCGCGTGTTGCGCTGCCCCCCAAGGAGGCCGCGTTTTCGCCTTGGGGCGGCCCGGCGGCGAAAACCTGCGGTTCGACCCCGTGCAGGTCGATCAGCGCCTCGCCCAGCATCTGCAGGCCGCCGCAGATGCCCAGCACGCGCCCGCCGCGCGCGGCGTGCCGCGCGATGGCGGCGTCCAGCCCCTGCGCGCGCAGCCAGGCCAGGTCGGCGGCGGTGGCCTTGCTGCCGGGCAGGATGATCCAGTCCACGTCATCCAGCTCGGCCGGGCTGCGCGCCCAGGTCAGGCGCACGCCGGCCATGTTCTTGAGCGGCTGGAACTCGTCCAGGTTGCTGATGCGCGGATAGGCGACGACAGCCACGCGCGTGTGCACCGCGCCGCTGCCGCGCGCGCGGTCGTCGAACACGCCGTCTTCCTCGGGCAGGCCGTGGCCGAAGTGCATCGGCACCACGGCCAGGGTGGGCACGCCGGTGAGCTGCTGCAATTGATCCGGCCCGGGCGCCAGCAGCGCTGGATCGCCACGGAACTTGTTGAGCACGAAACCGCGCAGACGCGCCCGGTCCTCGGGCGGCAGCAGCGCCCAGGTGCCGTACAGGTGGGCCAGCGCGCCGCCGCGGTCGATGTCGGCCACCAGCAGGCAGCGCGCATCGGCGTGGCGCGCCACGCGCAGGTTGACCACGTCGCTGGCCATCAGATTCAGCTCGGCGGGCGAGCCGGCGCCTTCGATCACCACCACGTCGTTTTCGGCGCGCAGCGCGTCCAGTGCGGCGGCGATGGGCGGCCACACGCGCTGGCCGCGCTCGCGCCAAGGCAGCGCGCTCAGTTCGCGGTCCACCTGCCCCAGCAGCACCACCTGGCTGCGCGTGTCCGCTTCGGGCTTGAGCAGCAGCGGGTTCATGCGCACGTCGGGCACGGCGCGCGCGGCCAGGGCCTGGAAGTACTGGGCGCTGCCGATTTCCCCCAGGAAGGAGGTTGAGCGTTGGGCGTTCAGCGTTGGGCGTGGGGCGCCGGAAGGCTCCCGCTGAACGCTGAACGCTGAACGCTGAACGCCGCTGGCCACCACCCGCGCGTTGTTGCTCATGTTCTGCGCCTTGAAGGGCGCGACCTTGAGCCCCTGGTTGGCGTAGTGGCGGCACAGGGCGGTGGCGATCCAGCTCTTGCCGGCGCCGCTGCTGGTGCCCAGCACCATGACGCAGCGCGCGCTCATGCCGATGCCCCCAGCGCCGCGACCAGCGCGTCCTGCGCCGCCGGCGCCGCCACCGCCAGGCGCACCCGGCCGGGCAGGCCAAAGCTGGCGCAGTCGCGCAGCTTGATGCCGTGGCGGCGCAGCCCGCCCAGCCATGAATTCATGTCAAACCGGCCTCCAGCGCTTGCGCAGCCAGCGCAAGCAGCTACAAAAAAGTTAGCGTCGCTGGGCTCGATCTGCCAGCCCAGGCGGGCCAGCGCGTCGATCTGGCGCGCTTTCCAGCGCCGCAGCGTGGCGCGGCAGTCGGCCAGCCAGTCGTGCGCGGGCGCGCTGGCCCAGCATTGCAGCAGCGCCACGCCGTGCGCGCCCAGCGGCCAGGACGGCGCCAGCGCGCGCAGGCGCGCCAGCAGCGCGGCATCCGCCCCCACGGGCGCGATGGCGTAGGCCGCGCGCACCCCCGTCAGGCCCAGCGCCTTGTTGGGCGTGATCAGGCGCCAGACGCGCGCCAGCGCCGCCGCGTCCAGGCTGGGCTGGCCCGACAGGCGCAGCGGCTCGTAGGCCTGATCCAGCACCAGCGTCTGGCCCGGCCGCAGCGCTGCCACGCGCGCCGCCAGCCCCGGCTCGGCCTGGCCCAGCGGGCTGGACGGCTCGCAGGCCCACAGCAGCGCCGCCGCGCCCGCATCGGCCGCCGGCCGCAAGCCCGCCGCCCGCGCGGCGCGCGCGTAGTCGCCGTAGGCGTGTGGCGGCTGCCACACCCGCGCTGGGGCGCCGGCCTGCAGCGCCACCGCGACGCTGAGGCGCTGGATGAATTCGCTGGCGCTGGCCGCCAGCACGATGCGCGCCGGCGCCACCGCGTGCCAGTCGGCCAGCAGCCGCGCCAGCGCGGTGTAGGCCGGATCGGGGTAGTGCCGCGCGTCGGCCGCGGCCAGCGCCTGCAGCGCCCGCGGCCAGGGCCCGCAGCCGTTGGCGTTGGTCGACAGGTCGTGCAGGGGCACGCCCGCGGCGTCCGGCCCGCCGTGCAGCGGACTGTCCAGGCCGGTCGCGCCCTCCGTGGTAGGCACTTCAATGGTGCAGGACATGGATGCTTGATTGCTACGATATCAAGAGCTGCTTGCGCAGTCTGGGTAGGCGCTTTAGGCCGATCAATATCCCTACGCAGAGGACACAGAAGAAACCAAAAAACTTCTTCTGAATGTTTTGCGTCCTCTGCGCAATCTTTGCGTCCTCTGCGTTCGGCTGTTGCGGCTGTTCAGCCTCAAGCAACCGCCGCCCCCACCAGCGCCGCGCAAGCCAGCAGCGTGGCCGCCAGCGCGCAGTGCGAGCCGACGGCGCAGGCGCGCAGGGTATCAGACGGCTGCGCCACCCGGCCGGCGGCGTGCAGCGCGTACACGCCCGGTTTGCCCAGGCGCACGCCCAGCGCCAGCGCCATCGCCGCCATCGGCCAGCCGCCGTTGGGCGACGGCGTGCGGCGCGCCTCGGCCGGCAGGCGCCGCCAGCCGCGCAGCCGCCCCAGCACGCCGATCAGCCCCGCCGTGATGCGCGCCGGCAGCCAGGCCAGCCCGTCGTCGGCGCGTGCCGCCCACCGGCCGGCCCAGCGCCAGTCGCGCCCGCCGCGCTCGCCGGCGTAGCCCCACATGGCGTCGGCGGTGTTGGCAAAGCGAAACAGCGCCGCGCCCGGCAGGCCCAGCAGCACGAACCAGAACAGAGGTGCCACCAGCGAATCGTTCAGGTTCTCGGCCAGGCTCTCGATGGCGGCCTCGCGCACCTCGTGCGGCGCCAGCGCCGACACGTCGCGGCTCACCAGCCGCGCCAGTTGCGCGCGGCCGGCATCCGCCGATTCGGCCAGCGCCCGCTCCACCGCCAGCACCTCGTCGTGCAGCATGGCCCAGGCCAGCAGGGGCTTCAGGAACAGCCCCAGCGCCAGCGCCGCCAGCCAGGCCGGCTGCGTCAGCACCCAGTGCTGGAACGCCGCGCCCACCCCAAAAACGATAGCTGCCGCCGCGCACCAGGCAAGCGCCGACAGCCAGAACACCTGTCCATCGGGGCGCGGCGACGGCGCCCCCGCGGCCGGTGCCAGGCGCGCCCCGGCCCAGCCCAGCCAGCGCCCCATCCACACCACCGGGTGCCAGCGCGCCGGCGGCTCGCCCAGCAGGCGGTCGATGGCCAGCGCCAGCGCCGGCGCGCAGGCCAGCAGCACGGCATCGGGCATGGCGGCGGGCAGCCAGATCACGCCGCCACCCGGCGCGCGCCAGCGCTGCCCGCGGCGGGCTTGACCGCGTTGCTGGCAGGGCATCGATTAAAAAGGTATTCTTTGTGCATCTTTGATGTATCCACGACCGGCTGCGCATCATGACCTTTGTCGTCACCGAAGCCTGCATCGCCTGCAAGTACACCGACTGCGTCGACGTCTGCCCGACCGACGCCTTCCGCGAAGGCCCCAACTTCCTGGTGATCGAGCCGGACGACTGCATCGACTGCGCCGTCTGCGTGCCCGAGTGCCCGGTCGACGCCATCTTCGCCGACGAGGACGTGCCCAAGGCGCAGCTCGACTTCATCCCGCTCAACGCCGAGCTGGCGCGCGGCTGGAAGACCATCTCGCGCAAGAAGCCCTCCCTGCCCGATGCCGACGACTGGGCCCAGGTCGAGCACAAGCGCGACCAGCTGCAACGCTGACGGCCCCCGCCGCGCCACCGCCCTTTTTTTCCACCACGGAGCCCCTCCACCATGGCCCTGACCCCACCCCCGCAGAACCCGCCCGGCCACGACCACCGCACGCCCGAGGCCATCTATGGTTTCGACGCCCGTGGCGTGGCCAAGCGTTTTCGCCACGCCGCCATCTTCGGCGCGCTGGACAGCCTGCACCCGGGCGAGGTCATGCGCTTCGTCAACGACCACGACCCCATCCCCCTGCTGGGCCAGATGCAGGCGCGCTACGGCGAGGCGGTGCGCGTCGAATACCGCCAGCGCGCGCCCGAGGGCGTGGTGATCGACTTCATCCGCCAGTAAGGCGCCCGGCACCACGCACCGACTGCCGGCGTCACCCACAAGCGACCAAACCATCCGGCGCGCCCGCCGGCCCGGCATCGCCGCAAGGCGCCAGCATCTCGCCCAGCAGCGCCGGCATCGCCTGGCGCGCATAAGCCACGCCCAGCGGCGCCAGCGCCAGCGCCGCCGGATCGAGCGCCATGTCCAGCACGCCCACGCCGTGCGCCGACCCACCCGGACCCAGGGCCGGCAGGATGCTGCGTGGCGCCAGGGTCACGGCCCCAGGCTGCGCCAGCAGGCTCTTGAGCACCGGCAGCGACAGCGTCGACACCGGAAACCAGTGCGCCTGCGGCAGCCCGGCCAGCACCACGCGCTCGAACACGTCGCGCACCGCGATGCTGGACGTCGGCAGCACCCAGCGCGCCCCGGCCAGCTGGCCCAGGCGCACCCGGCGCGCGCGCGCCAGCGCATGGCCCGGCGCGACGATGAACACCGCCGCATCGGCCAGCAGCGGCCGGAAAGCCAGCTGCTCCGACAGCGGCGCCGGCTGGCGGCAGAACACCGCGTCCAGCGCCCCGCCCAGCAGCAGCGCCAGCAGGCGCGCGCCCTCGCCTTCCTGCACGTCCACATGCACCCGCGGATGACCAAGGTAGAACCGCGCCAGCAGCGGCGCCAGCATCGAGTGCGCGGCCGACGGAATGGCACCCAGCCGCAGCGCCGCGCTGGCGCCCAGGCGCAGCGCCGCCAGGGCTTCGGCCACGTCCTCCAGCTCGCTCATGATGCCGCGCGCCGCATCGGTCAGCGCCTGACCGGCCGGCGTGGGCCGCAGGCCGCGCGCGTGGCGCTCGAACAGGCGCGCATCGAGCACCCGCTCCAGCTCGGCCAGCGCCTGCGTGGCCGCCGACTGGCTGATATCCAGCTGCTGCGCCGCCCGCACCACCGAGCCGCAGTCGCGCAGCGCCAGCAGCAGCTGCAGCTGGCGCAGGCGCGCGTGGCGCACCAGACGGGACAATAGCATCCGCCCCTCGGGCGGGACCGTGGACGCGCGCATGGCGACTCTCCTGAAGCCTCGTGAGAAGCCCGGATTGTCCTGCACGTTATTCGATTTGCTTATACCCAGAACAAAAATCGGTGCCCCCGCCGGCCCGCTTTTTCCTACAGTGCGGCATCGCCCCAAAACAGGAGACTACGCATGAGCACCGCATCCGCATCCCCCCGCCGCCTGCACCTCAAGGCCCTGGCCATCGCCGCCTGCGGCGCCGCCGCCGCGCTGGCGCTCACCCCGGCCCAGGCGCAGGGCAGCTACCCCAACAAGCCCGTCAAGCTGATCGTGCCCTTTGCCGCCGGCGGCTCCACCGACGTGGTCGCCCGCGTGCTGGCCGAAGGCCTGCGCACCACACTGGGCCAGTCCGTCGTGGTGGACAACAAGGCCGGCGCCGGCGGCCTGCTGGGCACCGAGGCCGTGGCCACGGCCGCCCCCGATGGCTACACCCTGGGCATGGCCACCGTCAGCACCATGACCATCAACCCGCTGGTGTTCACCAAGGGCCAGGGCCTGCCCGACAAGCTGATCCCGGTGGCCAACCTGGTCACCATACCGGCCGTGTATTCGGTGCACCCCAACCTGGGCGTGAAGGACTTCAACGCCTTCATCGCCAAGGTGAAGGCCGAGTCGGGCAAGATCAGCGGCGCCGTGCCCGGCCTGGGCACCCTGGGCCACCTGATGCTGGCGTCGTTCAACGACACGCTGAAGACCGACATCCTGATCGTGCCCTACCGCGGCGCCGGCCCGGCGCTGAACGACGCGCTGGCCGGCATGGTGCAGGTGATGCCCGACCAGCTGCCCTCCTCCATGCCGCACATCAAGAGCGGCAAGCTGCTGCCCATGGTGATCGCCGCCGACGCGCGCTCGCCCGACCTGCCCAATGTGCCCACCTTCAAGGAGCTGGGCTACAACGAGCTGAACCAGCTGGGCATCAGCTGGTTCGGCATGGTGCTGCCCAAGGGCACGCCGGACGCCATCGTCCAGCGGGTGCGCGAAGCCGCCGTCAAGGCCGCCAGCCTGCCCGAGGTACAGGCGCAGCTCAAGAAGATGGGCGCCGCCCCCACGCAGATGGACCAGGGCCAGTTCGGCGCCCAGATCGCCGCCCAGACCAAGGCCAACAAGGCACTGCTGGACAAGGCCGGCGTCAAGCCCGAATAAGGGGCTGGTGCCATGGAACTGCTGCAGGAGTTCTTCGCGCGCGAAGCGCCGCGCATGACGGCGCTGGCCGACCAGATCTGGTCGCTGGCCGAGCTGCGCTACGCCGAGACCGCCTCGGCCCAGCTGCACATCGACGCGCTGGCCGCCGCCGGCTTTCGCATCACGCGCAACGTGGCCGACATCCCCACGGCCTTCCTGGCCGAATGGGGCGAGGCCGGCCCGGTGATCGCCTTCCTGGGCGAATACGACGCGCTGTCCGGGCTGAACCAGCAAAGCGGCGCCCTGGTGTGCACGCCCTCGGTGGACAGCCCGGGCGCCGCCGGCCACGGCTGCGGCCACCACCTGCTGGGCACCTCGGCCCACTTTGCCGCCGTCGCCCTGCAGGCGCACCTGCGCGCCAGCGGCCAGAAGGCGCGCGTGCGCTACTACGGCTGCCCGGCCGAGGAAGGCGGCTCGGGCAAGACCTTCATGGCGCGCGCCGGCGTGTTCGACGACGTCGACGTGGCGCTCACCTGGCACCCGGCCAGCCACAGCGGCGTGTTCGGCGAAAGCACGCTGGCCAACATCCAGGCCAAGTTCGTCTTCCACGGCAAGGCCTCACACGCGGCGCACTCGCCGCACCTGGGCCGCAGCGCGCTCGATGCGGTCGAGCTGATGAACGTCGGCGTCAACTACCTGCGCGAACACATGCCGCCGTCGGCGCGCGTGCACTACGCCGTCACCGACACCGGCGGCCTGTCGCCCAACGTGGTGCAGGCGCGCGCCGAGGTGCTGTACCTGATCCGCGCCATCGACAACGCCGAGGCCGCCGAGCTGTACCAGCGCGTGCAGAACGTGGCGCGCGGCGCCGCGCTGATGACCGACTGCCGGGTCGAAATCGTGTTCGACAAGGCCTGCTCCAACCTGCTGCCCAACACCACGCTCAACCAGGTGCTGCACGCCAGGCTGCTGGCCGAAGGCCCGCTGACGGTGGAGGCCGAGGAGCACAGCCGCGCCGGCCTGTTCCAGGGCACGCTCAGCGCCAGCGACATCGACGCCGTCAGCCGCCCGCTGTCGCAGGTGCTACGCGGCCAGGTGCCCGCCGTGTTCGAAGGCGTGGCGCCGTTCGACCCGAACGCGCAAGCGGTGCTGCCCGGCTCCACCGACGTCGCCGACGTCAGCTGGATCACCCCCACGGCGCAGATCTGGATGGCCTGCTTCGCGTTTGGCACGCCCATGCACTCATGGCAACTGGTGTCGCAGGGCAAGACCGGCCTGGCGCATGCCGGCATGGTGCGCGCCGCGCGCGTGCTGGCCGCCACCGCCATCGAGCTGATCGAGCAGCCCCAGCTGATCGCCCAGGCCCGGGCCGAACTGCTGGAGCGCCGCAAGGGCCAGCCCTATGTCTGCCCGATCCCGGCCGAGGTGCCGCTGCCGTTCAAGCGCGGCTGAACATCTGGCGGATTGGGCAGCGAATGACCCGCCAGCGCCCGCCAGATGCGCGCTACAAG